>JADJVI010000043.1 GCA_016710645.1 Actinomycetales bacterium
GCGATACTGGGTTTGAACCAGTGACCTCTTCCGTGTCAAGGAAGCGCGCTACCACTGCGCTAATCGCCCTTGGGTGGTGCCGTCCCACTCGTGGGACCGAGGTGGAGACGGGATTTGAACCCGTGTACGCGGCTTTGCAGGCCGCTGCCTCGCCTCTCGGCCACTCCACCGTGAAGGCGGTCTACCTCCGAGCGGACGACGAGGCTCGAACTCGCGACCTCAACCTTGGCAAGGTTGCGCTCTACCAACTGAGCTACGTCCGCAGGTGCACTGTCCGGGGCGGTAACCCCGGCTGGTGCGAGATCAGACATTAGCGGACGGGCCGGAGCCTGTCCAAACTGGCCCCGACCCGTCTCACGGCGTGTCGTCGCAGGGTCACCGTTGCCAGGGCTGTCGGACAGGCCCGGCAACAGGTCTGCGGCGCACAGCGACCCGCTCATCTCACGAGTTGGCCAAGCGTTCCTTCTCGGCCTCGATGTCGTAATCCGGCACCGGCCAGTCGGGACTCATCTGGCGCAGCTTCTCCAGCAGGAGCTGCTGCACGGCATACCGGGCGAACCACTTGTTGTTCGCGGGGATGATGAACCACGGCGACAGCTGCGTCGAGGTGCGGTTGAACATCATCTGGAAGGCCCGCATGTAGTCATCCCAGTACGCCCGGTTGTCGGTGTCACCCGGGGTGTACTTGTATCGCTTGTCCGGACGCTCCAGCCGCTCCATGAGCCGCGCGCGCTGCTCGTCCTTGGAGATGTAGAGGAAGACTTTGACGATCTGCGTCCCGCTTTCGATGACCTCGCGCTCGAAGGCGTTGATGATGGCATAACGCTTGGTCACCTCGGTGGCCGGGACGAGCTTGCGGACCTTGGTGATGAGGACGTCTTCGTAGTGCGACCGGTCGAAGACACCGATCTGGCCGGGGGCCGGCAGTGCCTTGCGGATGCGCCAGAGGAAGTCGTGGGCACGCTCTTCCTCGGTCGGTGCCTTGAACGAGGTCGCCTTGATGCCGGCCGGGTCGGCGTTGCTCATGACGTGCCGGACGATGCCACCCTTGCCCGCGCTGTCCAGGCCCTGCAGCACGAGCAACAGGCTCCGGGTGCCGCCACCCTTCGTCTCGGCGAAGAGGCGCTCCTGCCACTCTCCGATCTCCGGCGCGTATGCCGCGAGGGCCTCCTCGCCCTTCTTGCGCCCCTCGTCAAAACCCGGCGTCGACGCGGGGTCGAAGTCGGCCAGGACGAATCCGCGCCGCACGCGCAGCACTTCGCTGATGGGCTGGTCCGGGCGCAGCTTCTTGGCGACCGGTTCGACGTCGACAGGGGTGTCATAGACCTCTGGGGCGGCATGCTGCACGGCAGCGTTGGCGGCCGGGTCGACCCGGGCCTGCACGACCTCACCGGAAGGTGCGTGGCCCTTCCCCTTCTTGCCGTTCTTCTTGCCCTTCTTGGACTTCTTACCCTTGGTCTCGACTTCGCCCTTGGCGATCGCGTGCGCCTCGTCACGGTCCAGAGTTGGGTCGCCTTCCTGCGGCTGTTTCACCAGGAGCACGGCGTCCTTGGCGCGCTGGGAATCGGCCTTCTTCTTCTTGTCCTTGGCAGCCTTCTTGGCGCCCTTGCCCTTGGTCTTTGCCATGGCGCACATCCTGCACCACGCACGGCCTGCGGAGGTGGATCGAGAGCCCGATACTTGCCGAATGCGAGTCCTTTTCGACGACGTCACCGGCTCTACCGTCCCCTCCCCTGGCCACTCTCACGCCCCGGGCATGAGCCCACTGGCACTCGCCGCACAGCGGTATGCCGTTCCGCCACAACGCGATTCGTGGGTCAGGGCGGTGATGGTCGCCACCGTAGACGGAGCGGCGACGGGAGCCGATGGGCTCTCGGGCTCGATCAACACCGAGGCGGATCACGTCGTCTTCACGGCCTGCCGAGTCCTCGCGGACGCGGTGCTTGTCGGCGCGGGAACCGTTCGGGCAGAGGGGTATTCGGCGCTGACCCTCGATGAGGAGGCGGCTGCGCTGCGACGCGCCGACGGTCGCCCGACGGCTCTCACGTTCGTCGTCGTGAGCAACTCCGGCAACATCCCCCCCGAGGTCTTGGACGCCGCTCGACCCGACGCTCCAGTCGTTGTCGTCATCCCCGCCACCAGCGACGCGCGAACGCTGTTGCAGGACCGCCTCGGCGCGGCCAATGTCATCGTCGCCGGCGACACCGCCGTCGATCTCGTCGAGGCGCTGCACCAACTCGCCAGCCGATCGCTACGACGCATCGCCGCCGAGGGCGGACCGAGTCTGTTGGCTGACCTTCTCGACTGCGAGCTCGTCGACGAAATCGCGTTGACGATCTCTCCCAAGGTCGTAGCTGGCGAGCATTCGCGCATCACCCATGGTGCGGCTGTCGATGTCGATTTCACTCCCCGGATGCTGCTCGAACAGGACGGCACCCTGATGGGTCGATGGCTGCGTTCCACCGGCGCCGGGTGAGAATGCCGTCCATGCGTCTGCCTTTCGAGCTGCCGATCACCCCCATGCTCGCGAAGTCGGTGCCGACCGTGCCCGTCTCCGACGACGGACGATGGAGTTACGAGCCCAAGTGGGACGGCTTCCGCTGCATCGTGCTGCGCGACGGCGACGAGATCGAGTTGGCGAGCCGGGGATCCAAACCGCTCACCCGATACTTCCCCGAACTCGTCGAGGCGCTGCGCAGTCTCGTTCCCGAGCGCTGCGCCATCGACGGCGAGATCGTCGTGCGGACCGGTCAACCCGGCCAGGAACGGCTCAACTGGGAGGCGCTCTCCCAGCGCATCCACCCGGCCGACTCACGGGTGCGGCTGTTGTCGGTGCAGACGCCCGCGGAGTTCGTCGCCTTCGACCTGCTCGCCTTGGGCGACGACGACCTCACCGGTATGCCGTTCGGTCACCGCCGCGCCCGCCTCGAGCAGGCGCTGGGTCACCTCTCGCACGGTGACCCGGTCCACCTCACGCGCGTCACGTCCAGCCCAGCCGAAGCGCAGGAGTGGTTCGACCGATTCGAGGGCGCGGGCCTGGACGGCGTCATCGCCAAGGGGCGAGACACGGCATACACGCCCGGCAAGCGCACCATGCTCAAGGTGAAACACAAGCGCACCGCCGACGCCGTGGTCTTCGGTTACCGGGTGCACACGTCGGGTCAGGGCGTGGGGTCGCTGCTGCTCGGTCTCTATGACGGGCAGGGCAGGCTCATCCCGGTCGGCGGGATTGCCGCTTTCCCGATGGCGACCCGGCGCGCCCTCATCGACGAATTCGCCCCCCTCGTGGTGCGCGACGACGAAGGCCGGGTGCCCGATGCCGCCACCGATCGTTCACGTTTCTCCGCCAACAAGGACACGTCCTTCGTGCCCGTCCGACCGGAGCGCGTGGTGGAAGTGGCCTTCGACCAGATGGAAGGGCACCGGTTCCGGCACGCCGTCACGTTCCTGCGCTGGCGCCCAGATCGCGAGCCGACCTCCTGCCTGCTCGACCAGGTGGACCGCGCGACGGCATACGACCTCGCGAAAGTCTTCACCGACTGAGGTGCCGCCGACCTTCGGTCAAGTGCGCGGCGGGCGCTTCGGGTGCTCGCGCAGATACCCGGTCCCACCGGGGATGTACTCCTCGTCCTCGTAACGCTTCTTGGACGGCTGCACCCGAGGCGGCTCCCCCGGCATCTTCGGATAGTCCGGCGGGAAGGCGAGTTCGGGCAGTCCGTCTGCCACATCCCGCTCCCACCACTGCAGCGCCGTCGTGAGGGAGGCGCGCGCCACGGCATACCCCGCCCATGGGTCAGGCTGGGCGGCAAGCAGCCCCGGCACCGTCCGCACGGTCGCATCGCGAGTATCGAAGCCGTCCAGGTCCTCCCAGCGCAGCGGCATCGAGACCGGCGCGCCCGGCAACGGCCGCGGACTGTAAGCCGAGGCCATGGTGCGGTCACGACATGCCTGGTTGTAATCCAAGAAGATCCGCTCGCCGCGCTCCTCCTTCCACCAGGCCGTCGTCACCAGATCGGGCAGCCGACGCTCGAGCTCGCGAGCGATGGCAATCACCCCATGGCGGACGTCGAGGAACTCGAATTCCGGCTCCACCGGCGCGAAGACGTGCACTCCCCGGTTGCCCGAGGTCTTGACGAACCCGGTCAGCCCGGCCTCGGCCATCACCTCCCGCAACGCGTGCGCAGCCACCCGCACGTCGGCGAAATCACGCCCCGGTTGCGGGTCGAGGTCCAGGCGCACCTCGTCGGGCCGGTCGACCAGGCCGGGGTCCTCGCCGACAGTGACCGGCCAGGGGTGCAGCGTGATGGTGTTCATCTGCACCGCCCACACCGCCGTCGCGACCTCGTCGATGACCAACTGCGGATGCTTGCGCCCGGAGGGATAGGTCATGACGACGGTGCGCACATATTCCGGTACCCCTCGCGGCGGGTTCTTGGAGTAGAACTCCTCGCCGTCGATCCCCGTGGGGAACCGCTGCAGGGTGACCGGACGACCGCCGATCCGTTCCAGCAGAGCGGCTCCGACGTCGCGGACATAGGTGGCCAGCTCGAGCTTGGTGATGCCCTCGGCCGGCCACAGCACCCGGTCGGGGCTCGAGATCCGCACCGACCGCGAGCCGCCGCCTGGCACCGGGCATTCCACGTATGCATCCGCCATGGCTTCACTCTAGGCATCGCCCGCGGGGCGACCAGTGGCGTCGAGCTCGGGAATCCACACCTGAGTCGCGGGGTTGTCGCCGGTATGGACACTCCCGCCACGACCGACACCAGCCGGTATGCCGTCTCCCGCACCGCCGCGGAATGGCGACAGCGGCTGTCCGACCTGGAGTACCACGTGCTGCGCGAGTCGGGCACGGAACGACCCTTCACGGGCGAGTTCACCGACACGACCACCGAGGGTGTCTACTCGTGCCGGGCGTGCGGGGCGGAGCTTTTCACCAGCACGACAAAATTCGAATCCCATTGCGGCTGGCCGTCGTTCTATGCACCTCTTGCTGGTGACCGCGTGGAGTACCTCGCCGACGAGAGCATTCCGGGTCGCCCCCGGGTCGAAGTCCGGTGTGCCAGCTGCGGGTCTCACCTCGGCCACGTCTTCGAAGGCGAGGGCTACGGCACCCCCACCGACCAGCGCTACTGCATCAACTCGGTGTGCCTGACATTGCGCCCGACGAGCGCCGACTGATCCTCCCTGGCTCTCGCCGGTCAGGTGGCAAGGGCGCTCACCGACCTCCCGTGACCTGATCGCCATCCTCGTGTCCGGATCGCAACCTCACTGGTAGCAACCCGTGAGGCCGCCTCGCCACTCTGGTCAAGCAAGAGGGTCCGTCCGGGCCCGTGACCAGGGAGACGCCCATGTTCGGCTCCAGGCCCAGCAGGTTTGCCCACACTTCACTGCGGTCCCGCGGGGTGCATTCCCTCGTCGCGGTGGCCCTTCTCGCGCTCCTGGCGGCCTGTTCCGGAAGCACGACCGGTTCCGCCACGAGCGCCCCGGCGGGCCCGGCCAACGCCGCCGGCATCGCAGCTCCCGCGGCCGGCGCTGAGGTAGCCGCTAAGGACGCAGCCCTCGCCTCCAAACCTGGGGGTGCTGCGCTGCCCGCTACGGGACAAGCCTTGGTCCGCAAGGCCTCGCTGCAACTCGTGTCAGACACCGTGGATGCGACGGCAGCCAAGGCGCGCTCGTTGGTGCAGGGCCTGGGTGGTCGGGTCGTGTCGGAGGTCATCCACCAGGACCCCACTGCTGCCTCCCCGTCGACCAACCTATCCATCCCCCGATATGCCGGTGCGGAACTGACCTTCGCGGTCCCGGCTGCGTCGCTGGATGCTGCGCTCGACGGGATTTCGGCGCTGGGCGAGGTCCGCAATCGCTCGTCCTCCAGTGAGGACGTCACAGCGACCCTGGCTGACACCGAGGGCCGGATCGCCACCGCCAAGGCCAGCATCGAGAGGGTCCGCGCGTTGATGAGCCAGACCCAGAACATCACCCAAATCGTCGACCTGGAGGCCGCGCTCACCGCTCGCGAAGCCGATCTCGAGGCGCTGCAGCGCACCCTCAAGGCGCTCTCGGACCAGGTCGCCATGTCGACGGTCTCGCTGACGATCTCACCCGCCGCGGCGGTGGCAACCGAGCCGGAGGACGGCTTCCTCGCTGGGCTGGCCGCTGGGTGGAAAGCCTTCCTCACCAGCGCCAAGGCCGTTCTTACCCTGCTGGGAATGACGCTGCCCTTCCTCGTCCTCGCAGCGGCCCTCGCTTGGGGCTTCCTCCGGTGGCGGCGCTGGGTGCGCGCCCGCCAGTCAACGGCGTCGACCCCGTCGACCCCTCCCACTGCGGCGAGCCACCCGGCATACCCGGCCTCGGCGCCCGACTCCGCGGATCCGGAGAAGGCCTCAGGCGTGGCCGGCTGACGCGATGACGACGGTGCCGACCAGGGTGATCACAACGCCGAGGTACTGCACCCGGGCCAGGCGTTCGTGCAGCACGATCCACGCGAGCACCGTCGTCACCACCGGGTACAGCGAGCCCAGCACCGAGGCGATGCTCACCAACCCGGTCGACGAGGCCACCGCAAACAAGGCATTGGCCACCAGGTCGGCCACGCCCACCACCGCCAGGACGGGCACAACGGCCCGCGTCACCCCACCGAGCGATCGGGTAACTAGCGCCAGCACGGCATACCCGGTGACGCTCGTGGCCCGCATGCCCCACAAGGTGTGCAACACGGACACTCGCGACCCTCGGTCGAGGGCGAACAGGGTGAGCCCGAACGCCAGCGCCGCTACCGCGGCCAAGGCCACCGAGCGACCTTTGGCGCCTCCGCCCAGTTCCGGACCACTCGCGGCGATGACGCCTGCACCCGCGAGGGCCATACCGACCCAGGCCCAGCCGCTGGGCTGGTCGCCGGTGAGGACTCCCAAGATGACTGGCACCGCTGCCCCGGTTGCAGCGATCGGCGCGACGACCCCCATGGTGCCGCTCGCGAGTGCGGCGTAGAAGGCCCACAGCCCGGTGGCACCGGTGACTCCCGCAGACACCGCCCAGGGCAGCCACCCCAGACCGACCCCGACCGGCCCGCGCCATAGCAGCACCGGGGTGAGCGCGACCAGACCGATGGTCTGCGACCACGCGATGACAACAAGGGCCGGGAGTCGCCGCGACACCAGGCCAGCCACGAAGTCGCTGCTGCCCCACACCAAGGAGGAGAGCAGAGCGAGGACCGCGGACATGCCGGACAGGCTAGCTCTCGCCCTGGCGCCCACCCGCCGGGCAACCACGCGTTGGGCTCACGGCGCGTCCATCCCGGTGTGGGGCCTAGCCCCGCTTACCCTCGGAGGGTGCGAGGACGAACGATGCCTGGGGATGCGGCCGCTGATTTTGCGCGCGCCCTCGCGGACTTGCACGCAGCCCGGTTGCGTCCCGAGGTGCGGATCACCGAAGTGCCAGCCCCGCAACGCATTGCCCCGTATGCCGTGGCCCTCACTGCCGAGGTCGTCGGCCCGGGGGGCGACGAAGAGTTGTCCTCCGGGCGGTTCGTCTTGCTGCACGACCCCTCCTGCCCGGAGCCCTGGGAGGGCGCGTGGCGCGCCGTCACCTTCGCGCGGGCCGAACTCGAACCCGAGGTCGCGGGCGACCCGGCCCTCGGTGGCGTCGGGTGGTCGTGGCTGATCGACTCACTCGAGGATCGGGGCGTCGACTTCTGCGCCGAGGCGGGCACCGTCACCCAGGTGGTGTCCGAGCGCTTCGGCGGGCTGGCCGACCGCGTGACCACCGTCGAGCTGGAAGTCCGCGCCTCGTGGACCCCGCTGGACTCCCGGCTGGGCGATCACCTCTTGGCCTGGTCTGACTTGCTCTGCCAGGTGGCTGGGCTCCCACCGCTGCCCGAGGGCGTCGTGGCACTTCCGGGTCCGCGGCGGTGACCCCTCCGACCAGCGACCCTCGCCCGACTGACGTCGGGCCCGACGCCGCACCCTCGCCTGACGCGGCTGACTCCCCCGAGCCGGTCACCGAGCCGGTCACCGAGCCGGTTACCGAGCAGGTCACGGGAGCGGTCGCAGAGCCAGCCAGCGGCCCCGACGGCGAGCACGCACGGCCGGCGGCGACCCCGCTGCTGACCCCGGCGGACGGCATACCAGATGTCGTCACCGATGAACGCACCCTGGTCGCCGCCGCGCGCGCTCTTGCCGCAGGCACCGGCCCGGTCGCGATCGACGCCGAACGTGCCTCGGGACACCGCTACGGACAGCACGCCTACCTCGTCCAATTGCGCCGGGACGGGGCCGGCACCTGGCTGGTCGACCCGGTGGCCTGCCCCGACCTCGGCCCCATTGCCGAGGCCATCTCCGGCGTCGAGTGGGTCTTGCACGCGGCGACCCAGGACCTGCCCTGTTTGCGCGAGGTCGGCCTGCACCCCACCGCACTGTTCGACACCGAACTCGGCGCGCGACTGGCGGGCCTCCCTCGGGTCGGGCTGGGGGCATCCGTCGAGCACTACCTAGGGCTGTCGCTGGCCAAGGAACACTCGGCCGTCGATTGGTCCAAGCGGCCGCTGCCCGACCCATGGCTGCGCTATGCGGCGCTCGATGTCGAGGTTCTCGTCGAACTGCGCGACCGTCTCGACGCCGACCTCCATGCCCAGGGCAAGGGCGAGTGGGCGCGCCAGGAGTTCGCAGCGCTGGTCGATTTCGCCGGACCGCCGGTGCGCGTCGACCCGTGGCGCCGCACGTCAGGCATGCACAAGGTTCGCAGGCGGCGGACCGTTGCGATCGTGCGTGAACTGTGGCTGGCTCGGGACCGGATCGCGCAACGTCGCGACATCTCCCCGGGGCGCGTGCTGGCCGACGCTGCGCTGATGGCGCTGGCCCTCGACCCGCCCAAGGACGCCGCAGCCATCGGGTCCTCCCCACAATCCCGATCCGCGGCACGGCACGGCAAGGCATGGATCGAGGCAATCCAGCGGGCCATGGCCGTGCCGGAGGAGGCCCTGCCACCGCTCACCCTGCCGAGCAACGGCCCGCCGCCACCGCGCCTGTGGCCGGATCGCGATCCCGTCGCAGCCAACCGGCTCGCCGACGCGCGCGAAGCGCTCGGAGCCTTTGCTGCTGACCACACCCTCCCGGTCGAGAACCTGCTCAGCCCTGATACCTTGCGCCGGGCTTTGTGGACGCCTCCCAAGGCACTCTCGGAGGCGGCCTTCGCCGAGACCCTCAGCGGTCTGGGAGCACGCGCGTGGCAGGTCGAGATCGTCGCCCCGGTGCTGGCGACGGTATGCCGTGCGACGGCGTGAGACGGGTCACCCGACGCAGGTCAGTGACAGTGGTTACTGACAAGTAGCATTCGGATCGAGGACCGCTGTCGCGGCCCGGAACCGTCCTGCCCGAGGAGGCAACCGTATGCCCCGATCATTGCGTGAGGTCGTGTTCGTCGACGGAGTGCGCACCCCGTTCGGAAAGGCGGGCGACAAGGGCATCTACGCCCAGACGCGCGCCGACGACCTGGTGATCCGCTGCATCCGGGAACTGTTGCGCCGTCACCCCGAACTGCCCAAGGAGCGGGTCGAGGAGGTTGCCATCGCGGCGACCACCCAGATCGGCGACCAGGGCCTGACCCTCGGGCGGCTGGCTGCGCTGCTCTCCGGTCTCCCCCAGACCACCCCCGGCTACTCCATCGACCGGATGTGCGCCGGTGCGATGACCGCCGTGACGACCGTGGCATCGTCGATCGGCGTCGGCGCCATCGACATCGCCATTGCCGGTGGCGTCGAGCACATGGGCCGCCACCCGATGGGCCAAGGCATCGACCCCAACCCGCGCATCGTCTCCGAGCGCATCGTCGACCAGTCTGCCCTCGTCATGGGCAAGACCGCCGAGAACCTGCACGATCGCTTCCCCCAGCTGACCAAAGCCCGTTCGGACGCCTACGCCCTGGGATCACAGCGCAAGCTGGCGGCGGCATACGAATCCGGGAAGATTCAGCCCGACCTGGTGACCGTCGCCACCCGCAACGCGCAGGCCGGGTTCGGCCTCGCGACCGCCGACGAGCCGCCGCGCCCCAGCACGACGATGGCTGACCTCGAAGCGCTCAAGACCCCGTTCCGGTCGCACGGCAATGTCACAGCCGGCAACAGCGCCGGTCTCAACGACGGCGCCACCGCGTGCTTGCTCGCCTCCGAGGACGCCGCTACCGAGCTCGGTATGCCGGTCAAGATGCGGTTGGTGTCCTTCGCCTTCGTAGGCGTCGAGCCTGAGGTCATGGGCATCGGTCCGGTGCCGGCTACCGAGAAGGCGCTGGCCAAGGCCGGGCTGAGCATCGAGGACATCGGCCTTTTCGAACTCAACGAGGCCTTTGCCGTGCAGGTGCTGGCCTTCCTCGACCACTTCGACATCGCTGACGACGACCCCCGGGTCAACCAGTACGGCGGCGCCATCGCGACCGGTCACCCGCTGGCCTCCTCCGGGGTGCGCCTGATGACCCAACTGGCCCGCCAGTTCGAGGAGAACCCGCAGGTGCGCTACGGCCTGACCTCGATGTGCATCGGCATCGGGATGGGCGGCACCGTCATCTGGGAGAACCCGCACCACGCCGACTACGTCCCCTCCGCACGGAAGGCCTGACCGATGACCACCACCGTCACCACCGCTGACCTCGTTGCGGCCCTGCCGGACGAGGTCGTCACCAAGGCTCTCGTCCAGGACGTCCGCCTGCCGGGCAAGACCGGGGTCATGGCCCTGGTCACCCTCGACAACGGTTTCGACCACACCAAGCCCAACACCTTCGGCCCGGCGACGATGCTCGGCTTCCAGGCGGCTTTCGACACGCTCGCCGAACGGGTCGCCAAGGGTGAGGTCCAGGCCGTCGGCATCACCGGCAAGCCGTTCATCTTCGCGGTCGGGGCTGACCTCACCGGCGTCGGCAAGCTCACCCGCCGGGAGGAGGGCGAGGCGATCGCGCGAGCCGGCCACACGGCATACGCGACCCTCATGGACCTGCCGGTCCCGACCTTTGCGTTCGTCAACGGCGCGGCGATGGGCGGCGGCGTGGAGCTAGCCCTCGCCTGCGACTACCGCACCATGTCGGCGGGCGTGCCAGCGATTGCCTTGCCGGAGTGCTTCCTCGGGCTGGTGCCTGGTTGGGGTGGGTGCTACACACTGCCCAACCTCATCGGGGTGCGCAATGCCCTGACGATGATCATCGAGAACCCGATGAACAACAACAAGATGCTCAAGGGTCCGCAGGCCTACGAGCTGGGCATGGCCGACGTGCTGCTGGAGCCGGCCGACTTCCTTGAGGAGTCGATCGGGTGGGCGGCCAAGGTCATCTCCGGCGAGATCACCGTCACGCGGCCGGAGATCGACCGCGACGAAGCCTCCTGGGAGGCCGCCATCGCCGCGTCGAAGATGCTCGTGGACGCCAAGACCGGCGGATTCGCCCCGGCTCCCTATCGTGCGCTTGAGCTCATCTCCAAGGCCCGCACCGCCACCCGCGAGGAGGGCTTCGCCGCCGAGGACGCCGTGCTCGGTGACCTCGTCATGAGCGACGAGCTGCGCGCCGGGCTCTACGCCTTCGACCTCGTGCAGCGGCGGGCCAAGCGGCCGGCCGGTGCTCCTGACCGGGCCCTGGCCCGCCCCGTGACCAAGGTCGGCGTCGTGGGCGCCGGGCTGATGGCCAGCCAGCTTGCGCTGCTGTTCATCCAGCGCCTGGAGGTGCCGGTCATCCTCACCGACCTCGACCAAGCGCGCGTCGACAAGGGCGTCGCCTATGTGCACGCCCAGCTCGACGGACTGGCCAAGAAGGGTCGCCTTAACGGCGACCGGCTCAGCCGCTACAAGGGCCTCATCTCCGGCTCGACGAGCAAGGCCGGCTTCGCCGACGCCGACTTCGTCATCGAGGCGGTCTTCGAGGAGATGGGGGTCAAGCAGCAGGTCTTCGCCGAGGTCGAGGCGGTCGTGTCCGACACCTGCATCTTGGCCACTAACACCTCCAGCCTGTCGATCACCGAGATGGCCTCGAAGCTGGCCCACCCGGAGCGGGTCGTTGGGTTCCACTTCTTCAACCCGGTCGCGGTCATGCCGCTGTTGGAGATCATCCCTGGCGGCCAGACCGACGCCGCAGCGCTGGCGACCGGGTTCGCCGTCGGCAAGGCCCTCAAGAAGACCTGCATCCTGGTCAAGGACTCCCCGTCCTTCATCGTCAACCGGATGCTCGGGCGGTTCATGGGCGAGGTCGGGCGGATCGTCGACGAGGGCACCCCGGTGCCGGTAGCCGACAAGGGCTTCGCGGGACTCACCCCGATGCCGCCCTTCGTGCTGCTCGGTCTGGTGGGTCCGGCCATCGCCATGCACAACGGGCAAACCCTCGTGAAAGCCTTCCCCGACCGGTTCTACAGCTCGAAGGGTCTGGAAGCCATGGTCGCGGCCGGCAAGCAGGCCTACTACATCTGGCCCGGGGGCGTGCCGCAGGTCGACCCCGAGGTCGAGGCGCTGCTACCCAAGCCCGAAAACCCGGTCGTGCTCACCGCCGAGCAGGTCCGCGAGCAGGTCCTCGAGGCCCTCGCCGACGAGGCCAAGCGGATGCTCGACGAGGGCGTGGCCCAGTCCCCCATGGATCTCGACCTGGCGATGATCACGGGCACCGGCTTTGCCTTCTGGAACGGCGGCATCACTCCGCTACTGGACCGCACCGGGATCGCCGAACGCGTCACCGGGTCGAGGTTCCTGCCCCCGGGCGCAGCGAGCGTGCCGGCCGCCTGATCGTCCACAACCCACGAGGGGGTATGCCGTGCGCGCTCCGGCCCACGGCATACCCCCTCTGGGCTGTTGCGACGCAGCGTGCTATCTCACGACCGATATACAGTGGAACCCATGTCTGAGGACTACCGCGTGCGCATCGGCGCCCTCATCCGCGATGCCCGCCGCCACAAGGGGCTGACCCAAGCCGAGCTGGCCAAGTTGCTGGCGACCAGCCAGAGTGCCGTCGCGCGCATCGAGCAGGGCCAGCAGAACCTCTCCCTGGAGACCCTGGCGCGGATCGGTGAGGCTTTGGACTCCGAGTTCGTCAGCGTCGGCCACTCCGGCCCGCAGCACCTGCGGATCGTCGGCGGCCAGGAGCTGTCCGGCGAGATCGCCGTCAAGAGCTCCAAGAATGCCGGCGTGGCCTTGCTCTGCGCGAGCCTGCTCAACCGGGGACGCACGACGATCCGCGGGCTGGCCCGGATCGAGGAGGTCAACCGGATCCTCGAGGTCCTCACCTCGATCGGCGTCAAGACCCGCTGGCTGCCAGACAGCAACGACTTGGAGATCGTCCCGCCGGCCGTGCTCGACCTCGCGAGCATCGACGTCGAGGCCGCGCGCCGCACCCGCACGGTCATCATGTTCCTCGGACCGCTGCTGCACGACCACGCCAGCTTCCGCCTGCCGTATGCCGGTGGGTGCGACCTCGGCACCCGCACCATCGAGCCGCACATGTCTGCCCTGCAACACCTGGGTCTCACCGTGGAGGCGACCCACGGGTTCTATGCCGCCACCAGCCAGCCTCAGGTGTCGACCCAGCGGATCGTGCTCACCGAGCGTGGCGACACGGTGACCGAAAACGTCCTCATGGCGGCGGCCCGGATTCCTGGCACCACTGAGATTCGCAACGCCAGCCCCAACTACATGGTCCAGGACCTGTGCTTCTTCCTGCAGACCCTCGGGGTGCAGATCGACGGGATCGGCACGACGACCCTGCGAGTCACCGGCGTGCCGGAAATCGACGTCGACGTCGAGTTCGCGCCGAGCGAGGACCCCATCGAGGCAATGAGCCTGCTCGCGGCCGCCGTGGTCACAGGATCGCGCATCACCATCCGCCGGGTGCCGATCGAGTTCATGGAGATCGAGATCGCCACGCTGGAGACCATGGGCATGCGTTTGGAGATCTCCCCGGAATACCCCTCGGCCAACGGCAAGACCCGCCTGGTCGACCTGACGACGATCCCGGGTCCGTTGCACGCGGCGTTGGACAAGATCCACCCCATGCCGTTCCCGGGCCTCAATATCGACAACCTGCCCTTCTTCGCGCTCATCGCCGCGACCGCCCAGGGCACGACGATGATCCACGACTGGGTCTACGACAACCGGGCCATCTACCTCACCGAGCTCAACCGGGTGGGTGCCAAGGTGCAGTTGCTCGATCCCCACCGGGTGCTCATCGAGGGTCCGACCCGGTGGCGGGCGGCCGAGATGCAATGCCCACCGGCGTTGCGCCCGGGCGTCGTCGTGCTGTTGGCGATGCTGGCGGCTCCGGGGACGTCAGTGTTGCGCAATGTCTACGTCATCAACCGGGGCTACGAGGACCTCGCCGAACGCCTCAACAAGCTCGGCGCGACGATCGACGTCTTCCGCGACATCTGACCGGCGCCCGCAATCTGACCTGGTCGCTAGCGGAGTCGGGTCAGCGACCGAGACTCACAGGTCGAGGTGCCGAGCCACCGCATCGATGACCGGCGCGAGCCCGGCCCGACTCAGGACGATCGAGTAGTGGTTGGTGTCGGGCACCTTGGTGACCCGCACCTCGTCCGGCACCTGCAGCAGCTTGAGCCGCTCGGTGTCGTAGAGCCCCTGCGGCTCGTCGAACAATCCGCGCGGAGCCCAAAGGAAGTCGATGGGCACGTCCTGCTCGACGGCCTGGCGCACAGCCCCGGCCAGGGCTGGGTGGAAGAGCACGTCCTTGCCGTCGGCCCGAATCGCGGCCAGCACGCAGGAACTCGCGTACTTCGTCGGGTCGGCCGCGCAGGGACGCACGTCGTGATCGAGATAGCGGCGCACCTGGTCGCCATCCGGACCGCGCAGCAGCGGCCCGACCGCCTGGTGCTCCCCCACAAAGTCCAGGTATGCCGTGGGGCTGTCGAAGGTGCGCTCCAGGCGCTTCATGGCCGGCCCGAGCACGACCCGCAGCGTCTGGTCGATGTCGCCATCGCCCATCCCTGAGGGCACCGGGAAGTTGACTCCACCATCAACGAGGACGAGACCGCGGATTGCCTCCGGGTGCTTGGCCGCCAGCAGCGCGCACACCGCAGCGCCCATCGAGTGACCGAGCATGAGCGGCGGCTGCGGCAGCGAGGTCGCCAGGGTGTAGAGATCCTGGACGTGCACGGCAAGACCCAGCGGTCCCGGACCGATGCTGCTGTCCCCGCGGCCGCGCAAGTCCGGGGCCAGCAGCCGCACGCCGCCGGGCCCGAAGCGCTCTCCGAGGAGCTCGGCCAGCAGAGTCCAGTTCAGCCCGTTCCCCGTGATGCCGTGGACGGCGATGACCGTGGGGGTCTGCGGACCGGCGGGGCCGATGGTGAGGTCGTGGACGTGGAAGCTCATGCGCGCATTCTGCCGATCGCGTCATCGGCGATCGCCGCGGGGGTCAGCCCGATCTCCTCGAGGATCTGGGTTCGGGAAGCGTGCGCGAGAAAACGCTGCGGTATGCCGTAGCAGTGCACCCGTGCGGGCAGGTCGGCGCGCTCCACGGCGCGGGCGATCTGAGTGCCGACGCCGCCGACAGCCAGGCCATCTTCGATGACCAGGACCGTCTGCGCCTGCCGCGCGAGGTCGATGATGTCGGAGCTGACCGGCAGCGCCCACCGGGGATCGACCACGCGGGCCGGGAAGCCGGCCTCTTCCAGGGCCGATGCGACCTCGACCGCGGTCGCGACCATCTCGCCCACGCCGACGACGAGTACCGGGACGTCGCCGTCAGCGGGTTCGGCGACGACGTCGACGGTGCCCTGTCGTCGCAAGGCCGGGATCGCTGCGGGTGGGTTCTGCTTGGAGAACCGGATGACCGTCGGGGCGTCATCGACGTCGACCGCCTCGTCGAGCAACCGGACGAGCTCATCGGCGTCACGCGGGGCACTCACCCGCACCCCTGGCATGATCCCGGAGATCACCAAGTCCCACATCCCGTTGTGGGATGCCCCGTCGGTGCCGGTCACCCCTGCCCGGTCGAGCACCACGGTGACTCCGGCCCGGTGCAGGGCGCAGTCCATGAGCAGCTGGTCGAACGCGCGGTTGAGGAAGGTGGCATAGACGCACACGACGGGGTGCAAGCCGGCATACGCGAGTCCGGCCGCCATCGTGAGCGCGTGCTGCTCAGCGATCCCCACGTCGAAGACTCGGTCGGGAAACTCGCGAGCGAACGGCTCCAGCCCCACCGGGATGAGCATGGCGGCGGTGACCGCTACGACGTCAGGACGGCGCCGTGCCACCCCGACGATGGCGTCGGCGAACTCGTCGGTCCAGATCCGCCCCTTGACCTGCAGGGGCAGGCCGGTTTCCGGGTTGATTCGGTCGACGGCGTGGAAGCGGTCGGCTTCGTTGGCGCGGGCGTGGTGATAGCCCTTGCCCTTCTGAGTGATGACGTGGACGATGACTGGCCCGCCGAAGGACCGCGCCTTCCGCAGGGCCGACTCGACGGCTCCGATGTCATGTCCGTCGACCGGACCGACGTACTTCAGCCCCAGGTCCTCGAAGAGGCCCTGGGGGGCCACCATGTCTTTGAGGCCCTTCTTCATCCCGTGAACTGCCCCGTAGACGGCGCCGCCGATGACCGGGGTTCGCGAGAGCGCCAGGCGCCCCCAGTCCAGGACGTTCTCGTAGCCGCGGGTGGTCCGCAGCGTCTCGAGTTGATCGGCGAGAGCGCCCTTGGTGGGGGCATAGGACCGGGCATTGTCGTTGACGACGATGACCAGCGGCAGGTCCTTCTCGATGGCGATGTTATTCATCGCTTCCCAGGCCATCCCGCCCGTCAGCGCGCCGTCGCCGATCACCGCGACCGTATGCCGGTCCAGCTCGCCGCGCACGACCCGGCCCTTGGCGATCCCGTCGGCCCAGGACAGGGCTGTCGAGGCATGGGAGTTCTCGACGACGTCGTGTTCAGACTCTGCCCGGCTCGGGTAACCCGACAAGCCGCCAGCACCGCGCAGGGAGGAAAAGTCGTGCCGCCCGGTGAGGAGTTTGTGCACATAGGACTGATGCCCAGTGTCCAGGACGATCGTGTCGTGCGGGGAGGTGAACACCCGATGCAACGCAATGGTGAGCTCGACGACGCCCAGGTTGGGTCCGAGGTGTCCGCCGGTGCGCGACACCGACGTGATGAGGAACTCCCGGACCTCCGCAGCGAGGTCAGCCAATTGCGCGGGATCGAGCCGCTGCACATCGGAGGGGCCGTGGATCGACTCAAGCAGTGCCACGCTGAAGCTTCCCTCCACGCCTATTCGGATTCGTCCCGAGTCTAGTTCACCCGCCGGTAACCGGCACCGACTCGAGCCGCCCGCGCGCCGAACGCCCTCGGCGCTTCGCCGAGCTGTTCTGCCCCGATCAGGCGTCGGGAGTGAGCATGGCCTGAACGAACACCGCGATGATCTCGTCCGGGGTGATCGCCTGGTAGGCATGTCCCCCGGATGCCTCGGCGATCGCCTGCAAAGAGGTCATGTCGGCCTCTGGACCGACTCCGACGAGGATGACCGGCATCGGCTTGGCGGGGTCCTTGAGCTGGCGCAGTTGAGACAGTAGTTCTGGCAGCGTCCGGCTGTAGGGATCCTCGTTCTTACCGTCGGTGAGCAGGACCAGGGCGTTCACCCTGGTCTTGTCGTGCTGGGCCAGCAGAGTCTTGTAGGCGTCGTAGACAGTGTCGTAGAGCCCCGTGCCGCCCGCCGGCCGCGCGGCGATCTGCTGGAACCCCTGGCGCAGCAACTCGCCCTGCGGGACCCCGCCGACCTTCTCGGTCACGGTGCGGATCGGCACCACCTCAAGCCAGTCCTGGTTGGGACCGCCGAGGCGATACCCAAACTGCCACAGGCCGAGCTGAGTGTCCGGCGGGAAGGCGGCCAGTGCCGTGAGGCCGGCCTGGTAGGCCAGCTCCATCCGGGTGCTGGTGCCGACCTTGGTCTTCATCGAGCCCGAGACATCGACGACGGCCAGCATCTTCATGGCCTTCTTGACGTTGCCCCATTCCGACAACAGGCCAGCGGTCGCCTCGGCGGGCGGTGCCGGCAGGTAGCTGGGCACTCCGTCCGGGATCCCGGTGACCGTCGCGGCGGGGTCGGTCGCTGAGGAGCGGTAGCCCGCCGCACGAAGTGCGCTCTTGCCCTCGGTCGACGTGAGTTGGGTCAGCAGGGCAGTCGTCGCCGCCGCGACCGGATCGGGAGCGCCGGTCATCGTCACGAAGGGGTGGTCGAGCATTCCGGTGCCCCCGACGGGGATGGCCGCGACCAGTGGCGAGCTGGCGTGCGCAGCGTTGTATGCCGCGACAGCGGCCTCCGTGGTCGGGAACACCTCCGCAGCCCCTGGGGCAGCGGCCTTGGTGAACAGTTCGGCCTCGGTCGCGGTCGCGGTCTTGCTCAATGCAATGACCGTGCCACCCAAGGTCGTCATCGCTTGCGGAGTGCCACCCAGCGCGGACAGTGCCGTGGTCAGCGCGAGCCGACTCGATGCGTTCTTGGTCGGGTCGCTGATCCGCAGGGGCACCTGCCCACCCATGAGATCGGTCCACGCGGGGGCGGCGCTGGCCTTGGCCGCGACCGCCGGGGGCATGGCCAAGACCAGGGGCGTCGTCGCCACCGAGGCCCCGACCGACACCGGAGCCGTCGGCATTGCCTGCTTGAGGTCATCGACCCAGGTGCTGGATTCGGGCACCCAGGTCGCCGGGATCGACCCTGACGCCATCGCAGCCAACGTCTCGGCGGCAGTCTGGGCGGTCACGGCATACGTCGCGCAGGCGCCGCCTCGCACCGCGCGGTCAGCCGCAGCGGTGACCACAGCTTTCAGCCCAGGTGCCACCGAAACGGGCACCGCCACCGGGTTGGCGCAACTGGGCGTGGCCGGTCCGCTCGCGGCGCTGGCGGCAGCACCGCCAGCGCTCGTCGACGCGCTGGTCCGCGCGGCACTCCCGGAGCCGGACTGCTCGGCCAGCCGCTGTGACCAGGCATAGCCGCCCAGGCCTGCGCCTACGACCACCAAGGCCGCCACCGGGGCCACCCATCGCGGGCGACCCACCGTCGGTTGGCCATCTGTCTCGTGTCGTCCCATGACGAAACCACTCACCCCTCGTGAGCCGGCTCCCACAGCCGGACTGGTGTAGGCGGTGTCCCCGACCGCCGGGGGTGATGCTACCGGGTTAACTCAAGGAAACTCCGATCATCTCGACGTGATTGTCATTCGGGAGTCTTTCGCAGCATCGTTGGCTCCGTCGTTCAGAGTCGGGGGATGAACTCTCGTCCGCGCATCGCCTCGTGGACGAGAGCCGCTGACCGCTGCGCGGCGACCAGCCGTAGCCCCTCGGCTTCCAGGGCGGTGAGGATCTCGGCCAAGGCTTCCGGGCTGACCACATCGCCGAGTTCGACGCGGGCTTCCCGGTAGGCCTGTCGCATGACGGCGACCTGACCGGCCAGGTGGCGTTGCGCCAGCCACGCGAGGGCAACAGGGTTCTTGCGCCACCCGGCATACCGGCGGTAATCGGGCGGGCAGTGGTCCAGGAGCCAGCCGATCGCGCGGTCCTCCCAACCCAACATCCGGGCCGGCGGAACTCCTGGTGGCCACCCGGGCGGGACGTGCGTGTTCACGTCAGGTGAGTATGCCGTGCCGGTCCGACACGGGTTCTCGACGACGGCGAGGCCAACCCATCACACGACCGACGGGCCGCTCCCCTCGAGGGAACGGCCCGTCGGTCTCGCGCTCAGCAGGTCAGCTGACCAGGCTGCGCAGGACGTACTGGAGGATGCCGTCGTTGCGGTAGTAGTCGCGCTCACCGGGGGTGTCGATGCGCAGCGGCGCGTCAAAGGCCACGACACTGCCGTCACCCTTGGTCGCCGTCACCCGCAGGGTCTTGGGCGTGCGGCCCTCGTTGAGCTCGGTGACCCCAGTGATCTCGAAGACCTCGGTGCCGTCCAGGCCCAGGCTCGCGGCGTTCTCCCCGGCAGGGAACTGCAGCGGCAGCACGCCCATCCCGATGAGGTTGGAGCGGTGGATGCGCTCATAGGACTCGGCGATGACCGCCTTCACCCCGAGCAGTCGAGTGCCCTTAGCGGCCCAGTCACGCGAGGAGCCCGAGCCGTACTCCTTGCCGGCCAGGACGACGAGTGGGATGCCAGCGGCCTGGTAGGCAGCGGAGGCGTCGTAGATCGTCGTCTGCTCACCGGCCGCGCAGGTGTCGCCGCAGTCGATGAAGCACCGGGTGAACCCGCCCTCGACGCCGTCGAGGAGGAGGTTCTTGAGGCGGATGTTGGCGAAGGTGCCCCGGATCATCACCTCGTGGTTGCCCCGGCGCGAGCCGTAGGAGTTGAAGTCCTTGCGTGCAACGCCATGGTCGGCGAGGTACTTGCCGGCCGGGCTGTCGGCCTTGATCGACCCAGCGGGGCTGATGTGGTCGGTCGTGACCGAGTCCCCGAGCATGGCCAGTACGCGGGCTCCGGAGATGTCGGCGACCGCCTCCGGGTGGCGCCCCATGCCCTCGAAGTACGGGGGCTTGCGCACATAGGTCGAGTCGGCGTCCCACTCGAAGGTGTCGCCCTCGGGGGTCGGCAGCGAGCGCCAGCGCTCGTCACCGGCGAAGACGTCGGCGTATTCCTTGGTGAAGAGCTCCTTCTTGATCGAGGAGTCCATCAGCGCCTGGACCTCTTCGGGGGTCGGCCAGATGTCGCGCAGGTAGACCGGGTTGCCGTCCTGGTCGGTGCCAAGCGCATCGGTCTCGAAGTCGAAGTCCATCGACCCGGCTAGGGCATAGGCGATGACCAGCGGCGGGCTGGCGAGGTAGTTCATCTTCACGTCGGGGCTGATCCGGCCCTCGAAGTTGCGGTTACCCGACAACACCGCGGTGACTGCGAGGTCGTTGGCGTTGATTGCCTCGGAGATCTCCGGCTCCAGCGGGCCGGAGTTGCCGATGCACGTGGCGCAGCCATAGCCGACCAGGTAGAAGCCGACGGCCTCCAGGTCAGGCCAGAGTCCGGCCGCCTCGTAGTAGCCGGTGACGACCTTGGAGCCGGGCGCCATCGAGGTCTTGACCCACGGCTTGCGGGTCAGGCCCTTGGCTGCGGCCTTGCGGGCCACGAGACCGGCGGCGATCATCACCGACGGGTTGGAGGTGTTGGTGCACGAGGTGATGGACGCGATCGACACGGCACCGTGGGTGAGGTCGAACTCGCGGCCATCGGCCATCGCCACCGGCACGCTCTTGGTCGGGTCACTGGTGTAGGTCGGCAGCGCCTTGGCGAAGGCCGGCTTGGACTGAGACAGCTCGATGCGGTCCTGCGGACGCTTCGGACCGGCAATCGACGGCACGACCGTCGACAGGTCGAGCTCGAGCTTCTCGGAGAAGCGCGGCTCGGCGGCCGGGTCCAGCCACAGGCCCTGCTCCTTGGCATAGGTCTCGACCAGCGCCACCGCGGCGTCGTCACGCCCGGTCAGGCGAAGGTAGTCAATGGTCTTGGCGTCGATCGGGAAGATCGCACAGGTGGACCCGAACTCCGGGCTCATGTTGGCGATCGTGGCCCGGTTGGCCAGCGGCACGGACGCGACGCCCTCACCGTAGAACTCGACGAACTTGCCGACCACGCCGTGCTTACGCAGCATGTCAGTGATCGTCAGCACGACGTCGGTCGCGGTCACGCCCGGCTTCGCGGCGCCGGTCAGCTTGAATCCGACGACCCGCGGGATGAGCATCGACACCGGCTGGCCGAGCATGGCCGCCTCGGCCTCGATGCCGCCGACGCCCCAGCCCAGCACCCCGAGGCCGTTGACCATCGTCGTGTGCGAGTCGGTGCCGACGCAGGTGTCGGGGTAAGCCAGCACGGTGTCGCCGGCCGGCCGGGTCATCACGGTGCGGGCGAGACGCTCGATGTTGACCTGGTGGACGATGCCGGTGCCCGGGGGCACGACCTTGAAGTCCTCGAACGCGGTCTGGCCCCAGCGCAGGAACTGGTAGCGCTCGCGGTTGCGCTCGTACTCCAACTCGACGTTGCGTTCGAACGCCTGGGCGTTGCCGAAGACGTCGATCTGCACCGAGTGGTCGATGACGAGTTCGGCCGGGGCGAGCGGGTTGATCTTGCTGGGGTCACCGCCGAGGGCGACGACGGCCTCGCGCATGGTGGCGAGGTCGACCACACACGGCACGCCGGTGAAGTCCTGCATCACCACGCGCGCGGGGGTGAACTGGATCTCGGTGTCCGGCTCGGCCGTCTCGTCCCACGAACCCAGCGCACGGATGTGGTCGGCGGTGATATTGGCACCGTCTTCCGTGCGCAGCAGGTTTTCCAGGAGCACCTTGAGGCTGTAGGGCAGCGTGGCGCTGCCGTCGACCGAGTCGAGCCGATAGATCGTGTAGGAAGCGTCACCGACCTTCAGCTCATCCTTGGCTCCGAAGCTGTTCACCGATGTGTCGACGCTGGCCACGTCGGCTCCTTCCTGAAGATATCTTGACGTCAAGATAAATTACCACGTGCCACGACGATCCTGCCAGCATCCGACCAAACGCGTCAGGGGGCCCGCCGCCTTGGCGTGCTGGGGAGGGCGTGAAGTCGGTGACATCACCCGGGTGGGGACCACCTCGCGACCCGCGCTTTCTCCCTACCCGGGAAGCAGGACCGCGATGCACTCCACGTGGTGGGTCTGCGGGAAGGCGTCGTATGCCGTGAGGCTCCCGAGGTGGTAGCCACCCGCCAGCGCGTATGCCGTGTCCCGCGCCAACGCTGCCGGATCGCACGCGACGTAGGCGATGGCCCGCGGCTGCAAGCCCAAGACCGCCTCCATGACGACTCGACCCGCCCCGGTGCGGGGAGGATCGAGGACGACGACGTCGGCCCCGTGGGCAGTGATCTCCCCCAGCCGGTCCTCAACTCGACCGGTCAGCACCTGCACCTGCGAGCGATCGCCCGCATTGGCCCGGGCATGCTCGCAGGCCAGCGCGTCTCCCTCGACCGCCAGCACCGAACCCTTCGGTCCAACGGCATCGGCCAGTGGCACTGCGAAGAGTCCGACACCGGCATACAGGTCGAGCACTTGCTCCCCCGGCTGTGGCGCGAGGGCCTGCAGCACCTGGCCGAGGAAGGTCGCCGCCGCGCCGGGGTGAACCTGCCAGAAGCCGCGCGCGGACACGGCATACCGGCCCGACCAGCCAGGCGTGGCGACCGTTTCAGTGAGGGTGGGGGCCGGCCCTTCGCGGCTCGCGACTGGGACGATCACGGCCGGTGCTTCGCCGGCCACGGCGATGTCGACAGCCCGGTAGCCCGTCCAATCACGGTGCAGGACACCGGATTCCAGGATGCCCGGGACGGCGATGGGGCACTCGCTGATCGGCAAGACGGTCCGCGATCGCGACGGGCGCAAGCCCGCGCGTCCCGCTGCGTCGACCGCGAATTCCACCCGAGTGCGCCAGTGCAGACCCGCGTCGTCGCCAGGCACCGCGAGCACCGGCACGCTGACCGTGAGCCCCGCGAGACGGGCGAACTGCTCAGCGACCACCTGACCCTTGAGCTCGCGTTGCGCCGTCAGGTTCACGTGTTGCCAGTCGCACCCTCCGCAACCACCCCAGGTCAGGTCGGCGGTGGGCGGGCCGGCATGACGGCATACCGGCTCGACCCGGTCAGCCGAAGGCGTGAGGATCTCGACGGCGTCGGCACGCAAGAACCGGTCCTGCGACCCGCCTTCGGTCACCCGGGCGCGCACCCGCTCGCCGGGGAGGGTATGCCGGACGAAGACCACCCGGCCCTCGTGCCGGGCCACGGAGAAGCCACCGTGGGCGACCGGCCCGATGTCGAGATCCAGCTCCCGACCCACCCAGGACTCACCGCGCGGCCGGGAACTGCGCGGCCCGGCATACCCAGGTCGTGCGGGTCTTCCTCGGCGACGCGACTGCGACCCCTCTGCGGACGGCGTCACGGAGCGATATTGCCGGCTCGAGTGGTGATCGCCGGAGCGTCGTACCACTCCTCCTCGGCGCCTTCGGACGACCGCAGCTGCCAGGGCACGCTCGCCACCATGACGCCGGGGATGAAGTGCAGCCGCACCCGCAAGCGCAGCGCACTTTGGTTGTGCAACACCTGCTCGTACCAGTGGCCGACGACGTACTCGGGGACGTAGACGATGATGACCGTGCGGGGGTGTTCCGCGCGCAACGACTTGACGTAGTCGATGACCGGTCGGGTGATCTCGCGATACGGCGAGGCGATGATCTTGAGCGGGATCGGCACCTCGTGCTGAATCCAGTCGCGGCGCAGCGCGTGGGTGTCGGCGGGGTCGACCTCGACGGTCAGCGCCTCCAGCGTGGACGGCCGGGTCGCGCGGGCGTAGGCCACCGCGCGCAGGGCCGGCTTATGCAGCTTGGACACCAAGACGATGGCGTGCACCCGGCTGGGCAGCACCGCCACGCTGTCGGGAGCGAGCGAGAGCTCTTCGCTGACCTTGCGGTAGTGCCGGTTGATCCCGAGCATCATGGCGAAGAGCACGGCCATCGCGAGGATCGCGTATTTCGCGCCGGCCTGGAACTTGGTGATGAGCACGACCAGCAGCACGGTCATCGACATGGCAGCGCCGATGAAGTTGACCACCCGAGAGCGCTGCATGCGAGAGCGCTCGGCCCCCTGGACGCTGGGGTCGCGCAGCAGCCGGTTCCAGTGCCGGATCATGCCGGTCTGGCTCATGGAGAACGAGACGAACACCCCGACGATGTAAAGCTGGATGAGCTGGGTGACCTCGGCGTGGTAGGCCACGATCAAGGCGGCAGCGGCGACCGCGAGGATAAGGATGCCGTTGGAGAAGGCCAACCGGTCACCGCGGGTGTGCAACTGGCGCGGCAGGTAGCCGTCCTTGGCGAGGATCGAGCCGAGCACCGGGAAGCCGTTGAACGCCGTGTTGGCGGCGAGGATGAGGATGATGCCCGTGACCGTCGCCACGACGTAGATGCCGATCGGGAAGTCCGAGAAGACCGTCTTGGCCAACTGCCCGATGACGGTGTCCTGGACGTAGCCGTCCCCGACTGGCACGCCGTCCTTGAGTAGCTGGCCGTAGCCCTCGCCACCCATCTGGACGCCGGTCCAGCGGCTCAGCATGATGATCGACCCGAGCATGCACACCGAGATGGTGCCCATGAGCAGCAGGGTCGTAGCGGCATTGGCGCTCTTGGGCTTGCGGAAAGCCGGAACCCCGTTGGAGATGGCTTCGACGCCGGTCAGCGCCGCACACCCCGAGGAGAAGGCCCGCAGCAGGATGAAGGTCGCAGCGATGCCGGTGAGGGCCTGCCCGTCGGCTGGGACCAACTCCAGGCCCGCACTCGGTGCCTGGCCCAGGGTGCCGGTGATCTCGCGGAACACGCCATACAACCCCATCCCGATGATCGCCGCCATGAAGGCGTAGACCGGCACGGCGAAGGCCCGACCCGACTCGCGCACCCCCCGCAGGTTCATCGCCGCCAGCAGGAACACCAGCGCGAGGGCGACGGTGACCTCTTGGCCGCGCAGTTGCGGGAGGGCTGCTGCGGCATTCTGGACGCCCGATGAGATCGACACCGCGACGGTGAGGACATAGTCGACGAGCAGTGCCGACGCGACGGTAAGCCCGGCCTTGTGGCCGAGGTTTTCGGTCGCGACCTCATAGTCACCGCCTCCCGACGGGTAGGCGTGCACGTTCTGCCGATACGAGGCGACGACGACGACCATGACGAAGACGACGGCCAGGGTGATTTGCCAGGAGTGGAAACTGGCGAAAGTGCCGCCCGCGACACCGAGCATGAGCAGGATTTCGTCGGGCGCATAGGCCACTGACGACAAGGCGTCACTGGCAAAGATGGGTAGCGCGAGGCGCTTCGGAAGCAGGGTCTCCCCGAGACGGTCGCTTCGCATGGCGCGGCCGACGAGCAGCCGCTTGACGATCTGGCCGGATGCAGGCACGCCCTGCATGGTATGCCGCGTGGTTGCCTCGCGCCCGACCAACTCGACCGCTGGGACTGATCTCTCGTCCAGCCGGTGGGCCGTGGGCCGCCGCCGGGCCGACCCCGATCGGGCATGCGGTGTAGCGTCGGACCGTGCTCTTCGTGATCATGGGTTGCGGCCGGGTCGGCGCCACGTTGGCGCGCACCCTCGCCTCTAACGGCCAGGACGTCGCCGTCATCGACATGGACGCCAAGTCTTTCCGCCGCCTCGGCAGCGACTTCGAGGGCAAGACGGTCACGGGGGTCGGCTTCGACCGCGCGGTCCTCACCACCGCTGGCATCAAGCAGGCGTATGCCTTCGCGGCGGTGTCCAGTGGCGACAACTCCAACATCCTCGCGGCCCGGGTGGCCCGGGAGACCTTCGGCGTGGAGCGGGTGGCTGCCCGGATCTACGACCCGCGCCGAGCCATGGTCTACCAACGCCTGGGCATCCCCACGGTGGCTACTGTGCGGTGGACGGCCGACCAGATCATCTCGCGGCTGGTGCCGCATGGCGCGGTTCCGGAGTTCACCGACCCGAGCGGCAAGGTCGTCATGGCCGAGGTCCCGTATGCCGTGTCCTGGGTCGCGACACCGGTCGCCACGCTTGAGGCCCTGGCCCAGACTCGGGTGGTCTTCCTCACCCGACTCGGCGATGCCTTGATCCCCGGTCCCGACACGGTGATCCAGGACGGCGACCTGCTGCACATCGCGCACCAGCGCGAGGACCTCCCCCGAGTGGAGCGAGTCCTGTCCTCTCCGCGGCCGCACGAGTAGTCGGCCAGTCACCAACCCGCCCTCCCCACGATTTCAGGAAGGCCGTCATGCGCGTCGTCATCGCCGGAGCCGGCAGCGTCGGGCGATCCATCGCCCGCGAACTCACCCACAACGGGCACGATGTCCTCCTCGTCGACCGCGCGATCGAGGAGAAGATGACCGTTCGCGTCCCCGATGCCGCGTGGCTGCTCGCGGACGCATGCGAGATCTCCGCCTTGGAGGAGGCGCAACTGGACCAGTGCGATGTCGTCGTCGCCGCCACCGGGGACGACAAGGCCAACCTGGTCGTGTCGCTGCTGGCCAAGACCGAGTTCGGCGTTCCGCGGACCGTCGCCCGGGTCAACAACCCACGCAACGAGTGGATGTTCGACGAGTCATGGGGGGTCGACGTCGCGGTCTCGACGCCCCGTCTCATGACCGCCCTCGTCGAGGAGGCGGTCACCGTCGGTGACCTGGTGCGCATCTTCCAGTTCCGTCGCGCCAAGACCTCCCTCGTCGAGATGACCCTGCCTCCCCAGAGCCCGTATGCCGGTCACCGGGTCGGCGAGGTCACCTGGCCTTCCGGCACTGTCCTGGTCGGCATCGTCCGAGACGAGCGGCCGATCGCGCCCTCCGCCGATGACTGCCTCGAAGCGCACGACGAGTTGCTCTTCATCGCCCCGGACGAGGTCAGTGACGAGCTGGAGAACCTGCTCTCTCCCGGGCACAAACCCCGCTTGGGTGACAACGAGGACTGATCCGGCGGCCGGACGCGCTAGGCCCTCGTCGGGTTGGTCGACACGTCCGGTGAATCACGGCCGTCGGGGTCCTCAGGGCCTTCCGGGTCGTCAAGCGGAGTGTGGCCGCGCAGCAGCATGAGGGCCGCGATGCCGACGGCAACGAGGTATGCCGGCCAGCCCAGCACGATCTTGGCGATCCCCAATGCCTCCACCGAGCCTTGCAGATAGAGCGGCACCTGGATCGAGAGGCGCACCAGCGCCAGCCCGACGAGGATCCACCCCAGTCGACTGGCCACCTTGACGATTCCCGCATGACGGCGCCACCGCACGAAGGCCTGGTTGAGTTCGCTGGCGGCGGCCTCATCGGCCGCCTCAAGAGCGTTTCGCTCGTCCTCGGACAGCGCGGCTCGTTCGGCCCGCGTCGCCCGGCTGCCTGAGGACCGGACAGCGGCGGCGGTGCGGGCCAAATCGGGGTCTCCAGCCGCGATGAGGAAACCGAAGAGCGGCCAGCGCACGAGATTGGCTCCCCCGAAGAGGATGGCATTCCCGACCGACATGAGGATGCCGGGCAGGAAGGCGTCCTGGGCCCGACCGGTGCGGGTGGCCAGGGCCGCGGTGAGAATGACAGCGGCGAGGGAGTACCCGGCATACCGAAGGGTTTGACCTTGCACGAGTCGCAGCCCAGCGACCACCCCCGCGACGACCACAGCGATGAGGGCAGCGCGAGTGACGTCCTGGGTGGCGTTCCACGCCACCACGAAACCGACGGTAGGCAAGGCGGACTCCATGGCCCCACGCCAACCTCCCAAGGCAGCCGAGAGCCGCTCCCGCAGCAGTTCCTCGACCGTCACATGGGAAGGGCGGCCCACCGTGGAATCACCGGGATGCTCAGCCACGGGTCGGGATGATCTCGTATGCCGGGTTGAACATCACCGGTCTGCCGCGGCGGTGAGTGGTGCGGCCGTGGACCCGCACGCTGACGCCTGGTTCGATTCCCACGATCTGGCGTCGGCCCAGCCACACCACTTCGAGCGTGCCGGTGCCGTCCGAGACCTCCACGACAAGCGCGGGGACCTGCACCTGGGGCCGCAGGGCGACCGAACGGACCTCTCCGAATGCCACTGCGGGCTGTCGCTGTTCGAGGTGTCCGATCGGCGTCGCGCCGAGCCGGGTCGCCGTGTCCAAGAGTTCCTCAGAGTCGATCTCGGCCGCCGAGCGCGTCCAACGCGCCATGACCCGCCGGACGAAAGCCCACCCAGAAGAGCCCCGACCGGACTCAGCCCCCAGGGTGGGCTCGCCGGGAGCGCCGGCAGCCATGGTCAGTGAACCTCGGTGATTTCAGGACCCCGCTCGAACGGCCGCAGGTCGTCGTTCCGGGGCCGCGCCCGCTGCTCGGAAGCGTCGCTAGGCGAGTCAGGCGGCTCGACCGTCGGCTGCTCGGGAAGGCGCAACGCCAACGCCTCGCGTGGGGGCATCGCCTCTGAACCGCGGACAACCACGACGCGTCGCACGATGTCGACCAGGCTGGCAGCGGCTGCGTCGTCGGTGGCGGCCCGGCCGTTGAGCACGGCCCGCAAGAACCACCGCGGTCCGTCGACGCCGAAGAACCGCAGAGCCTGGCCGCCGGGTGCAACGACCCGAAGTTCCTTACCGAGGGTGCCCTCAACCACCTCGGCCGTCCCGCCTTGGCTGGTCACGCCCTCGGCGATCTCGCCGCGCAACTCGGCCCACAGCCCGGTCGTCCTGGGCGCGGCGAAGGCCTGCAGCTGCACGGTTGAGCGGCCCTGGACGATTTGGGCACCGTAGATCGTCTGGGTTTGCTGGTCGACCTCGAGTTGCAGCTGGACTCCCTCCAGACGTGGCAACCAGATCGCTCCCAGGTCAAGGTAGTCGCCGAGGCCCTCGACCTCACTGCGGTCGAAAGGCCCGCGAAGCCGACTGAAGGGGGTTGTGGGTTCGTAACCGTCTGCGGCGTCCGACCCTAGATCGCGGTCCGGCACGGCTGCCTGGGATGCCGCCGTGGGCAGGTCGTCAACCTCCGTCACCTCGTCGGTGGCGGCCCCTGACTCAAGGTCGGTGTTCCGTCGGCGTCCGAAGAGTCCCACGTCGGTTCCTCACTGCTCTCACGATCGGGCAAAGCTGGCCGGGCGGATCGACCTTAGTCGGCCGAGGGAGGCAACGGCCCGAAGCCGCCGCTGGCGCCGTGCCCAGTCTCCCCCCGACTACTGTCCGGGAGCGAATCGAGGACCGAGAAGGCGACCCGCTCCACCCGTTGCACGACGAGCTGGGCCACGCGGTCACCCCGGCGCACCTGGAAGGGCTCACCGGGGTCGAGGTTGATCAGGTTGACCATGATCTCGCCGCGGTAGCCGGCATCCACGGTGCCCGGCGCATTGACGATGCTGATGCCATGGCGAGCCGCCAGCCCCGAGCGAGGGTGGGTGAAGGCGGCATACCCGATGGGAAGCGCGATGGCGATCCCGGTCGGCATGAGAAAACGCTCCCCGGGGCCAAGGAGGGTGTCGACGCGCGCGTAGAGGTCCAAGCCCGCGTCACCGGCGTGGGCGTAGTGCGGAATCGGCAGGGCAGGGTCGAGACGACGCAGGCCAACCGGGAGCTGGAAAGGCTCGGTCAAGCGACGCAGTCGCGGCAGATGGCCTGGCCGTTGACCTCTTTGGCGACCTGGCTGCGGTGGCGCACCAGAAAGCATCGTGAGCAGGTGAACTCGTCGGCTTGGCGCGGAAGGACGCGAACCGAGAGTTCCTCACCGGACAGGTCTGCGCCGGGCAGCTCGAAGCCCTCAGCCTGCTCGGCTTCATCGACATCCACGCTTGCGGAGGTCTTGTCGACGCGGCGCGCCTTGAGTTCCTCGATTGAGTCCTCGGACAGGTCGTCGTCGGTCTTGCGTGGCGCGTCGTAGTCGGTCGCCATGTGCCTTTGTTCTCCTCCAGTGCCGTCAGCGCTGCCGTCTCCAACACCGCGATCCCCAGGTCTATGCCGGATCGCGACCGAGAATCCCACAGGTGTCCCCGATGACAAGACCCTGCGCGGCGGATTGTGCCTCATCGAGCGGCCTCCCGTCACCTTGAGTCCGGAATGCGGGGACCTCGACCGCCGACCGGTATGCCGTCCGACCCGGTCCCTCGGTGGCCCAGACCCCACTCAAGAGGTCACGAGGGTGCGCAGCTGCTCAACTAGGGTGCGGTTTCCGGCGACGACCATCAGGGTGTTGGGCTCGCTTGCACCCGGCCCCACGACGACTCCCCCGGCTTCGGTGAGCACCAGCCAGCCAGCGGCCAGATCCCAGGGATTGAGGCCCGACTCGAAGTAGGCGTCCAGTCGGCCGTCGGCCACCAGGCACAGATCCGTCGCCGCGCTGCCCAGCCGGCGGATGTCGCGCACCCGCGGCAGCACGTCCACGAGCGTGCATGCTTGGGCAAGGCGCGTGTCGGAGCGGTAGGCGAAGCCGGTGCCGACGAGGGCGTGACTGAGCTGGGCCTCGGTGCCGATGGACACCACGGCGGTGTCTCCCGTCGTCAGGTCGTGACGCACCGCGCCCAGGCCGAGGGCCGCCGTCCACGCGGTACCCAGGACAGGGCTGACGACAGCGCCGGCCACCGGGCGCCAGCCCGGGGCGCGAGGTGAGCCGACGACGGCGGCGACGGAGACGGCATACAGGGGCAGGTCGTAGAGGTAGTTGACCGTGCCGTCGATGGGGTCGACCACCCAGGTGATTCCGGTGCTGCCTTGCAGGTCCGCGCCCTCCTCGCCGACGAAACCGTCCTCGGGCCGGGCGATCCGCAGTGCCTCGCGCAGCAATGCCTCCGAGCGGGTGTCCATCACGGTGACGACGTCGGTATCGGTGGACTTCGTCGAGGTGTCCAGGCGCGTCGGACGGTCGTCGCGGACCATGGTTGCGGCCGTTGAGGCAACCCTCAGGGCCAGGTCGCGCAGCTCGGTGAGCGTGACGTGGTCGGGAAGCCGGTCAGGTGCGTAGGTCACCGGGCCAACCTATCGACGCGGTCCGGCACCTCCTGACGCCGTCTCAACCAGCCGCGGCGCGGCGTGGAGGCTTGGGTGCGAGCGATCGGGATGAGAGAGTCGGGCGTGGATGCGGCGCCCTCGCGCCGACCCACCGTTGCCGATCAAGGAGAGATCATGGCCGACCTGCGCTTGATCGGCGTCCACGAGGACGGCACCCACCTCGTCCTGGCCGACCCCGATGGCATCCGGCATCGACTCGTCTTGGACGATGCCCTGCGCGCTGCGGCGCGACGGGACCGACCCCGGCTTGGCCAGTTGCAGATCGAGATCGACGGCGGACTGCGGCCCCGCGACGTGCAAGCTCTGCTGCGTGCGGGAGCCAGCGTCGAGGAAACCGCCGAGCGCGCCGGCTGGACGGTCGACAAGGTCGGCAAGTATGCCGGCCCGATCCTCGCTGAGCGCGAACACATCGCGTCCGTCGCCCGGGCTGTGCGGCTGCGTTCGCCCCGGGGCACCTCGGGCGCGACACTCGTGACCCGAGTCGAGGAGCGGCTCACCGCCCGCGGGGTCGACGCGTCCACTGCAACGTGGGACTCCTGGCGGCGGGAAGGCTCCGAGTGGGTGGTCGTCTTGGCGTTCGCTGCCGGTGGACGCGAGCGCTCGGCCTCGTGGACCTATGACGCCCGATCCCGCGGACTGGCCGCCCGTGACGACGAGGCCCGTTGGCTCAGTGAGGACGAACCCGGACAGGCACACGCCGATGTCCCGGTCTATGACGTCGAGGCCGAAGGGGGTCTGGAGGCCCCACCACGGCGCCGGGAAAGCTCACCCCATGACCTCACCGCCGCGATGCGGCAGGCGTCTGGCGCCAAGCAGCGGCGCGCTCCGGTTCGCCGCCGGGGCACCGAACCCATGGCGCTGCCCATGGAGGACGAGTCGACGGGCGACCCGGGCGCGACCGACCACGGCTCGGCTGGTCCCGCGGCCCACGGTGGGTCGGACGGAGACAATGAGCCGCAGGCGACCGTCGTGCAACTGGACAGCCGCCGCGAGGCCGGCCGGGGCCGACCGGACGCGCCGGTGCCTGTCGCTGCCGATGAACCAGCTGAGGTGAGCGAGCCGACGGAGGCTCGTGAAGACCCGGACACCGACACTGGCGCACAGTCAGGGTCAGACGCCGACCTTCCGGCCGAGGAGTCTCAGGCTGACGTTGAGGTCGAGGTCGAGGCTGAGGTCGGCGCCGAGGGCACTGGCGAAGCGTCCGCTGCGGACCAGACCGAGGAGCCGACCCCAGACCCATCGCAGAGCGCGCCCGCCAAGCTCACCGCCGCCGAACGTCGATCAGCCCTGGCTCAGGAGCGCCTCAAGTCGACCTGGGACTCGTTCCTGTTCGGCCCGGCGCGCGGCAGCACCACCCGTCCAGAGGCACCTGATTCCTCCGCCGAATAGCGCCAGCCCCCCGTCGACCCTCTGCGGTAGATGGCCGGAGCCACCCGCCCCCGAAGTGCCCTACTCGCCTGCGCGCTCGGACAGGTCGAAGGGCAACACGTCCGGGGAGATCGCAGCCGCCTGGGTAGCGTGCGAGGTCATCCGGCGGGAGTGATGCCGGCGGCACAACACTTCGTACTCCACGACACCCGCCCCACCGCTGGTGGTGTCCCCGACGACGACCTGGTCACCCTCGGTCACCATGACACCGTCGAGCACTCGGGCGTTGTGCGTGGCTCGCGCGCCACACCAGCACAATGCCTCGACCTGCAGGGTCTGGACCCGGTCCGCGAGTTCGACCAGGCGCGCAGACCCCGGGAAGAGCCGGGTCCGGAAGTCGGCGAGGATCCCGAACGCGAAGACGTCGATGCCCATCTCGTCGACGATGCGCGCGAGTTGCTCGATCTGTTCGGGACGATAGAACTGCGCCTCGTCACAGACCAGGAAGTCGATCCGCTGACCCTCCGTGCTCATCGCGACGACCGCGTCCCAGAGGTCCAATTCGTCGCCCACCTCCACAGCCGTGTGGGACAGGCCCAGTCGGGAGGACAGCATGGCCTCGCCGGCGCGGTCGTGCTTGGTGAAAATGAGGCCGCGTTTGCCGCGCGCGGAGTGGTTGTGCTCGATCTGCAAGGCGAGCGTGGACTTTCCGGAGTCCATCGTCCCGCAGAAGTAGAGCAGTTCGGCCACGACCGGCAACCCTAGGCGATCCGAGCGGGCCACACGAACAGCGGGATCGAGGTCTCCGCGGGCGTCACCGACCCGTGCAACCCCACCAGCCGCAATAGTTCGGGCCGCATCCGCGCCGAATCGACGACGGCGACCTCGGCCACAGCGTTGACCAGGACGTCACCGATCCGGGGTAGAACTTCCTCTCGGACCGGGCCGAACATCCCCTCGGCAATGAGGTCGGCACGGCATACCACGCGGGCGTCGGACCCGAGCCGCGCCCACCACGCGGCTGCGACGTCAGCCGCGGCGCCAGGCTGGGTGTAGAGCTGCACCGCGCGCGGTTCCCCACCGACGTGCCGGACTCCGACGAGCAGATCAGGCTCGGCCGCCAGGTCGACACGCCGCTCGAACGGCACGTCGACCATCCCGTGGTCGGCGGTGACCAGGACCGAGGTGTCGGCTGGCACCCGAGAAACCAACTCGGCCAGTGCGGCATCGACGCGCTCCAGCTCGGCGGTCCATTCCCACGAGTCGACCCCATGCACGTGACCGACCTTGTCGAGGTCACCCCAGTAGAGGTAGATCAGGGCGCGCGGAGAGCGGCGCAGGGCCGTGACGGCCGCATCGACTCGCGCTGAAAGAGCCTGGGCTGCAACGAAACTGCCTCCACGGAGGGCTGCCGTCGTGAGCCCGGAGCCGTCGAAATAGCCCGGCCCGATCCGGGTGACGGCGATGCCCTCGCGTTCGGCCAGCTCGAAGGCGGTGTCCCCCGGCTGCCAGCGCCGAGCGTCCGGCCCGTCCTGCCACGACAGGGCGTTGAAGATGCGGTCCTCACCCGGCACCAACATCTCGTAGCCCACGAGGCCGTGGGCGCCGGGCGGCAGACCCGTCCCGAAGGACCCCATCGAGGTGGCCGTCGTCGAGGGGTACCCACACTCGAGCCGGTATGCCGTGCCGAGCCCGGAGCGCAGAAAGGGGGCGTGGCCGGCGCGGCGGCGGACGAGTTGCTCCCCCATTCCGTCGACGAGGACCACGACCGTGCGCCGCGCGGGGGGCAGATCCAGCACCGAAGGACCGATGGCATCCACTCCGCCAGCACCTCCGAGGGCGGACAGCGCAGCCGGGAGGACATCCCAAAGATGGGCTGTCATCGCGGGTGGCACCTGGGCGGGCGAGGCCGCCGTCACCCGGTCACGACCACATCACGACCCGATGACGGCCGACAGCGTGCGAGCGAAGTGCAAAGCCCGCGCCAAGGCGGCGTCACCGTCGGCGTCGGCACTGATGCGCAACGAGATGTCGTCAGAGGCGATGGTGCCCTCGAAGCCGTGGTCGGCATCGCACTGCGGGTCGCCACAGGTCGCCGACATGACATCGAGGCGACTCACCGCTCCCCACCCGAGGGTCAGGGTGATCTCGCGACCGAGCGACCCCGGGATGTAGGCATCCGGAGCGGACACGACGTGGGTGAGCATGACCCCGCGCACGGCGGCCAGCGGGATGCTCTCGCTCGTCGCGGTCGCCACGGCGCGTTCGTGGTGGTCGTCATGGTCGTCGGCATGGACGACCACGAGCTTGCGTGGGGTGGTCACCAAGACGGTGATGTGGCGACGCACCGCGTCCTGGTCGAAGGTGGTCTCCTGATGGACCAGGTATGCCGTCACCTCATCGTCGGCGAGGGCAGACCCCACGACGTCCGCGACGAGCGCGGGGTAATAGCCCGCCCGTTGGATGTCGGACCGCAATTCGGCCGGCAGCACGAAGCCGGGCACGTCACGAGGTGTCTTGCGCATGCCGGTCATTCTCGCACCGGCATCAGGTCATCACCCTGCGCATCGCGTCCTTGCGGGTCAACGCGGGGCGCACCGAGATCTCCGCGCCCAGGACGTCCACCCCACCGCTCCAGCAGTTGACCGGCTGCAGGGACACCGCCGCGAGCGCCGAATGGTGGTCGGCGAGCGTCGAGAGCCGCGCCACGAGATCCTCCAGTGCCGCCATGTCGACCGGAGATCGGCCGCGATATCCGGTCAACAGGGGTGCAGCCTTGACCGAACCGATGAGGTCGCGGACATCGACATCGGTCAACGGCGGGATGCGGTACCCGATGTCGCCCAGCAGGTCGGTCGGGGGCCCGGCCACCGAGAAGGCCACCACCGGACCGAAAAGCGGGTCCTCATTCGTGGACAGTACGCAGGCCACCCCCGGCGGGGACATCCGCTGCACGGCGAACTGGTCCTCGGCGAAGTCGCCAAGGCGGCTGGTGAGCGAGGCATGGGCAGCCGACACGGCGTCCGCACTGGCGAGATCGGGCCGCACCCCACTCACGCCGACCTGGTGACGCATGGCGGGCGATACGGTCTTGAGAATGACGGGGTAGCCCAACTCCCGAGCGGCTGCCACCGCCTCGGTCGCCGTCCGCACGATGCGCCGGGGCCACAGCCGGATGCCGTAGGTCGCGAGCAGGCGTCGGGACTCCTCGAAGGTCAGCGACCGCCCATCGGGGTGTTCGGCCAGGACCGCGTCGATGATCTCGGCGGCCCGGTCGCGGTCGACCCCGTCCGGAGCCACCACCTGGCCGTGGTCGCGAGCCCGCCACTGGCCGTAGCGGGTCGCCGCAGCAAGGGCGCGCACCGCGTCTTCAGGCAAGGGGTATGCCGGGACCACGCGCTTGGGCCCTTCCCCGGAGCTCACGGCGAGCGCCTCGGTCACCCCGCGCATCCCCAGGAACGTTGCAGCACAAGGCTTTTCACTCCGTGCAGCTTCATCGCGAACCGCCTCGGCGACCAGTTCGTCGTCGGTATAGATGGGCGGGATGAAGGCGGTGAGGACGCTGTCGACCTTGGGGTCTTCGAAGGCGGCTCGCAGGGCCTTGGCGAACTCCGGCGCGGACGCCTCCGAGCTCAGCGACATCGGACCGTGGGTCACCTCGAGGTTCCAACTGGCCGCCGCCTGGGCGATGAGGCGGGACAGTGCGTCTGAGTTGGTGACGACGGCGACCCGGTCTCCGGCGGGCAACGGCTGGTGGACCACGAGTTGGGCGATGTCGAACAGCTGGTGGATGTTCTCCGCACGGATCACACCGGCCTGCCGCAGCATGGCGTCGAAGGCCTCCTGGCGCACCGCCGTGGGGCGGGTGAGATAGCCCGAGGCAGGGCCGACCATGGCCGTCCCCGACTTCACGACGATGACCGGCTTGGACGAGGCTAGATGCCGCGCGATCCGGGTGAACTTGCGCGGGTTACCCATGGTCTCGACGTAGAGCCCGACGGCGTGAGTCTCGGCGTCGTCGATCCAGTACTGCAGGAGGTCGTTGCTGGAGACGTCGACCCGGTTGCCGGCCGAGGCGAAGACCGACACCCCCAGCCCGCGGCGGGCCGCCGACGCGAGGACGGCGATGCCCAGGGCGCCGCTCTGGGCGAACAGGCCGAGGTGCCCACTAGGCGGCAATTGCGGTGCGAGAGAAGCGTTCAGCGAAAGGTCCGGCGAGTTGTTGATGAACCCGAACGAGTTGGGCCCAACCACCCGCATCCCGGCTCGACGCGCCCGCTTGCGTAGTCGGGCCTGCAGCTTGCGGCCCCGCTCCCCCGTCTCACCGAAGTTCGCAGCCGGAATCACCAGCGCCCGGACACCCTTGGCCGCGCACTCGTCGACGATGCCGAGGACTTGCTCGGCCGCGACGGCGATGATCGCCAGGTGGACCTCGCCCGGAATGTCGGCGACCGACGGGTACGCCTTGAGGCCCAGCACCTTCTTGGCCGCCGGGTTCACGGCATACACCGTGCCGGTGTAGTGGCCCTGGAGGATATTGCGCAGGAAGGTGTGGCCGATGGAGTCGGGATGCCGGCTGGCGCCGATGACCGCGACCGATCGCGGGCTGAGGATCCCCCGAACGCTGGAGGACTCGGCCCGGTGCTCGCGGGCGAAGCGCACCTCGGTCGAGGCCGCCGTGGGGGTGATGTCGAAGGACAGCGAGATGACCCCGTCTTCGAGCCGGTGCTTGACGGCATACCCGGCTTCTTTGAAGACGTTGATCATCTTGCGGTTCTGCGGCAGCACCTCGGCGACGAACTTCGTCACGCCTGCCTCGAACCCGATCGCGGCCAGGTGTTCCAGCAGGATCGAGCCAATTCCCTTGCCGTGGAAGTGATCCGAGATGTTGAACGCGACTTCGGCGGTGGCGTCGCCGACCCGGTCGTAGCGCCCGATCCCGATGATCTTGCCGCGTAGCAACGCGACGAGCGCGACCCGCTCGTCGTAATCGACGACGGTGAAGCGGGTGACATCGCGGTCGGACAGCTCCCGCAACGGCGCGAAGAAGCGCAGGTAGATGGACTCCTCCGACTGTCCGGCGTGGAACTCGCGCACCAGTGCAGCGTCGGCCGGGGTGATCGGCCGCACATAGGCCACCGACCCGTCCCGCAGGACCACGTCGGCCTCCCATTCCACGGGGTATCCGGGGGGCAACAACACCAGGCTGCCGGTTTCGGGAAGCGGCGTAGACGGCATACCTCAATCGTCCCACGACCGGTATGCCGGGTGGCGACCGCCGCGGCACGATGGGGTCATGGAACTCGGTGAGGCGATCCGTCGCCGCAGGATGGTGCGTCGATACGACCCGCAGCGGCGGGTCTCGGAGGAGGTCGTCATCGCGGCTCTGGAGCGGGCGACCCGCGCCCCCAGCGCGGGATTCAGCCAGGGCTCGGACTTCCTCGTCCTGCGCTCGGCGGCCGAACGGACGGCCTTCTGGGACGCGACGACCGACGCGGCTGCGGGCGGGCAACCGGACTCCTGGTTGCAGGGCCTGATGACCGCCCCCACGCTCGTCCTCTGCCTCTCCGACCCGGATCACTATCTGGAGCGCTATGCCGAGGTCGACAAGGGCTGGACCGACCGTGACCCCACCCGCTGGCCGGTCCCCTACTGGGACGTCGATACCGGCATGGCCGCCATGCTCCTGCTGCTCACCGCCGTCGAGGACGGGTTGGGTGCGTGCTTCTTCGGGGTGCCACCGGACCGGCATACAGCGGTCCGTGCCGCGCTCGGCATCCCCGAGAACCGCCGCTTCGTCGGGGTGGTGAGTCTCGGGTATGCCGTGCCGCACCAGCGCAGTCCCAGCCTCCGCCGTGGTCGGCGACCCCTCACCGAGGTGACCCACTGGGGGCGCTTCGGCGAGCCGGGGCCGCTTGCCGCACCCAGCGTGGGAGAGGATGGGGGCGCTCGCGGGGCGCACGATCCGGCGCCCGCCGATCGATCCCCGCGATCCCCCGGCTGACCCTCAGGAGTACCCCACGCATGGCCCGTCGCAGCACACCCCCGCCGCCCGCGGACCCGGTGATCGAGCGAGTCGTCGATATCGACGTTGCCCAGGAGATGAAAGACGCCTTCCTGGAGTACTCCTACAGCGTCATCTATGCCCGCGCGCTGCCGGATGCCCGCGACGGGCTCAAGCCGGTGCAGCGCCGAATCCTCTTCGGGATGAGCGAGTTGGGGCTACGCCCCGATCGGCCGCACGTGAAGTCCAGCCGCATCGTCGGCGAGGTCATGGGCAAGTACCACCCGCACGGCGACAGCGCGATCTACGACACCCTGGTGCGGCTGGCCCAGCCGTTCTCGATGCGGCTGCCACTGGTCGACGGGCACGGCAACTTCGGCTCGCTCGACGACGGCCCGGCCGCCTCGCGCTACACCGAGGCCCGGATGGCTCCCGGTGCGATGCTCATGGTGGCCGGCCTCGACGAGGACACCGTCGACTTCGTGCCCAACTACGACGACACCCACCAGCAGCCCGGAGTGTTGCCGGCGGCCTTCCCCAACCTCCTGGTCAACGGCGCCAGCGGCATCGCGGTCGGCATGGCCACCAACATGGCCCCGCACAACCTCGTCGAGGTCATCGGCGCGGCACGCCACCTCATCGACCACCCGCAGGCCTCGCTGGAAGACCTGATGCGTTATGTGCCCGGGCCCGATCTGCCCGGAGGTGGGCGGATTGTCGGCCTGGAAGGGGTGCGCGATGCCTATGCCACCGGGCGGGGCACCTTCAAGACCCGTGCGGCAGCCCGGGTCGAGAGCATCACCCCACGGCGCAAGGGCATCGTCGTCACCGAGTTGCCCTATCTCGTCGGCCCCGAGAAGGTCATCGAGAAGATCAAGGACCTGGTCCAGTCCAAACGGCTGCAGGGCATCAGCGACGTCAAGGACCTCACCGACCGCAAGCACGGCCTGCAGTTGGTCATCGAGATCAAGTCCGGCTTCGTGCCCGAGGCGGTCCTGGAGGAGCTCTACCGGCTCACCCCGATGGAGGACTCCTTCGGGATCAACAATGTCGCGCTCGTCGAGGGCCAGCCCCGCACGCTCGGCCTCAAGGAGCTCCTGCAGGTCTTCGTCGACTTCCGCATCGAGGTCGTGCGCCGCCGCACGGCATACCGGCTGGGCAAACGCGAGGACCAACTGCACCTCGTCGAGGGCCTGCTCATCGCGATCCTCGACATCGATGAGGTCATCCAGCTCATCCGCACCTCCGACGACGCCGCCACCGCCAAGTCTCGGTTGATGAGTGTCTTCGACCTGTCCGAGTTGCAAGCGGGCTACATCCTCGACCTGCAGTTGCGCCGCCTGACCAAGTTCTCGCGCCTCGAACTCGAAAAGCAGCGCGACGAGCTCACCCGCGAGATTGAGGCTTTGCGGGCCATCCTCGCCGACCCGATCCTGTTGCGCCGCACCGTTTCTGACGAGTTGGCCGCAGTTGCCGCCAGTCACGGTACGCCCCGGCGCACGGTGTTGTTGGAAGCTCCCGCGGCCGGTATGCCGGGTGCTCCCGTGACGTCCGCGGCCTCCCGTTCTGCGGCGGCCCGGTCGGCGGTCGTTCTCGAGGTCACCGACGACCCGTGCTGGGTGCTGCTGTCCTCGACCGGGCTGCTGGCCCGCACCGTCGGCGCCGATCCCCTGCCCACCTCCGGTGCTCGAGGTCGGCACGACGCGATCATCGGCGCGGTGCGCACCACCGCTCGCGGCGAGTTCGGGATCGTCACGAGCCACGGCCGCATGCTGCGGCTGTCGGCGCTGGAACTCCCGACGCTCCCGCCGACCGCGGACGCGCCGGCCCTCGCCGGAGGGGCGCCGCTCACGGCATACCTCGAACTCGAGCGCGACGAGACCGCCCTCACCGTCGCCTCACTGGCGCCAGGGGCGCCCCCGCTGGCCCTCGGCACCGCAGCCGGGGTCGTCAAGCGGGTGGTCCCGGACAGCCCGGCCAAGGCCAGCTGGGAACTCATCGCGCTGCGCGACGGGGACTCCGTGGTCGGTGCCGCGCCGACCCCCCGGGAGGACCTCGATCTGGTCTTCATCACGTCCGACGCGCAGCTACTGCGCTTCGCTGCCGGGCAGGTCCGGCCGCAGGGTCGGGCGGCCGGGGGGATGGCCGGCATCAAGCTCGCTCCCGGGGCATCCGTCGTCTCCTTCGGCGTCGTCGATCCCGCCTTGGACGGCGTCGTCGTCACCGCCAGTGGCACGTCCGACGCACTGCCGGGCACCCAGGCTGGGGCCATCAAGGTGACCCCGTATGCCGAGTACCCCGCCAAGGGACGCGGCACCGGCGGGGTGCGCTGCCACCGGTTCCTCAAGGGCGAGGACACCCTCATCCTCGGCTGGGCCGGCGCCGCGCCGGCGCGCGCCGCAGGGTCGGGCGGGGTGCCGCTGGACCTGCCGGAAACCCCGGGTCGTCGGGATGGTTCGGGCTCCCCCGCGCTGACTGTCATCGCGGCGATCGCGGGTCCCGCGGGGCTGCTCTGAGGAGCTCTCACGTGGCGCGATGAGGCGGTTCGCCGACCCGAGTGTGTAAGCGTTTCAAGCCCGAGAATCGTGCTCATGGAAGCGCTTGCATAACAATCTGGCAACGCTCCCGCACGACGGTCAAGAAGACCTCGCGTCGGCTCTTGACGCCGACTGTGCGCCACGGGATGGTTCAAGCGTCGGAGATCGCTCATCCCGGATCGATCAGCGGGGTCTGTCGCCGCGGGGCTTGCCCTCGGGGCAAGGCACCTCCCGATTTACAGAAACACAAAGGGAGTGGAGTATGCGCAGTAGTACCCTCATCAAGGTGGCAGCGTCTGCGGGGACGGTTGCCCTGCTGACGGCTGGCTGCCTCAGCTCGGGCTCGAGCACCGGCACTGCGACCGGCACCGCGGCGGGCCCCGGCAAGGCGACGGTCGAGGTGATGTACGGCTTCGGCAACGAGCAGGAAGGCGCCTTCAAGAAGGACCTCGACAAGTTCGCTGCGGCCAACGGCTTCGCCATCAAGTACACCAAGGCCGGATCGTGGGACACGGAGATCAACCTCCGCGTCTCCGGCGGCAACCCCCCGGACGTGGGCCTCTTCCCGCAGCCGGGCCTCATGTGTGACCTGGCCAAGTCCGGCAAGATCCTCGCCTACGACGACGCCACGGTCACCTCCGCCAAGTCCACCCTCGTTCCCGGCTTCGTCGGCGCGGGCACCTGCGCGGACAGCAAGGTCTACGGCCTGCCGTCGGCGGTCAGCGTGAAGTCGCTGCTGTGGTACGACGCACCCCAGTTCGCCACCAACGGCTGGAAGGCTCCGACCACGCTCGCCGAGCTGGACGCCCTCACGGCCCAGATCAAGGGCGCCGGTAAGACCCCGTGGTGCATCGCCGCCGAGTCGGGTCAGGCCACCGGTTGGCCGATCACGGACTGGATCGAGGACCTCGTCCTGCGCTTCGCCGGCCCGGAGAACTACGACAAGTGGGTCGCCGGCACGCTGAAGTTCAACAGCCCCGAGATCAAGGCGGCGTTCGAGTACTTCCAGTCGATCGCCTTCACCGAGGGCAACGTCCGCGGTGGCACCAAGGCCATCGCTGCCACCAACTTCCAGACCGGTGGCAACGCGCTGTTCGACGCCACGCCTGGGTGCTACCTGTTCAAGCAGGCTACCTTCATCGCCGGCAAGGGCGGCTTCCCGGACTCGGTCCTGGCCAAGGCTGACACCGAGATCGGCGTCGTTGCCTTCCCGGCCAAGGAGGCCGGCAACAACCCGGTCCTCACCGGTGGCGACCTGGCGTCGGCGTTCAACAACGACGCCAACACCCTCAAGCTGCGCAACTTCATCGCCAGCAAGGACAACGGCGTCGAGGTCGGCAAGGCCGGCTACTTCTCGCCGCACAAGTCCTTCGACTCGTCGCTCTACCCGAGCAAGATGCTCCAGACGATCGCCAAGGACGTCCTCTACAAGTCGACCGCCGCTCGCTTCGACGGCTCCGACCTGATGCCCGCGAAGGTTGGTGCAGGCACCTTCTGGACCGAGCCGATCAAGTGGATCAACGGTTCTCAGGACCTCAACACCACCCTGAGCAACATCGACGCAAGCTGGCCGAAGTCCGCTAGCTGACATCGCAAGCGGCCGGTGGGAGGGGCCACCTCCCACCGGCCGCTCCACTTTCGGCAGGAAGGACGTGGCCTGTGGCAATCAAGCTCCTGAACGCGGTGCTCGCGATCGTGGGCGGCATCGGCGGCGCGATGATCATCTTCTGGATCCTCAACAAGCTCGCCGAGTCGCTGAAGGGTCGGTGGGAGGACCGGGTCAAACCGTGGATGTTCGCCGGGCCGGCCATCCTCGCGATCGCGGTCTATTTGATCTACCCCGCCATTCAGACGATCAACTTCTCGTTCGCCAACGAGGAGGGCACCAAGTACGTCGGGTTGACCAACTACACCGACCTGCTCGGTGAGGCGGAGTTCCGCAATGTGCTCCTGAACAACCTGCTGTGGATCATCATCGTCCCGGCGCTCACCGTGATCCTCGGCCTCGGTGTCGCGGTTCTCGCCGACCGACTCCAGCCGCGAGGCGAGAAGGCGGCGAAGACGATCATCTTCCTGCCGATGGCCATCAGCATGGTCGGTGCGGCGACGATCTGGCGCTCGATCTACGAGTACCAGCCGACGGGTGCGCCGCAGACCGGTCTGCTCAACGCGATCATGGGCCTGTTCGGCCGTGACCCGGTCTACTGGTACTCCATCGAGACCCTCAAGCTCAACAGCCTGCTGCTCATGGTCATCCTCATCTGGACCCAGGTCGGCTACTCCATGGTGCTGTTGTCCTCCGCCATCAAGGCTGTTCCCGAGGACACCATCGAGGCAGGGCGCATCGACGGCGCGGGCGAGAAGCGGATCTTCTTCAGCATCGTCGTGCCTCAGATCTGGCCGACGGTCATCACCGTCTTCATCACCGTGCTCATCGGCGTCATGAAGGTCTTCGACGTCGTCTACGTCACCACCAACGGTGGCTACAACACCGACGTCGTGGGGCGTCGGTTCTACAACGAGATGTTCACGGTGCGCAACGGCGGGTATGCCGCAGCCATCGTCGTCCTGCTGATGATTGCCATCACGCCGGTGCTCGTGTACCAGGTGCGTCAGTTCCGTCGTGAGGAGGCCAACCGATGAGCACCCAAGCCGCGGCTGCCCAGGTCGCAAGCACGGCCAAGGTCAAAGCCCCGAAGGCCAAGGGCGGTCCTGGCAGCGCCAGCCCCCTGGTCAAGATTTTCTTGCTCCTGCTGTGCTTGCTGTGGATGGTCCCCGTGTTGGGCCTGCTCATCAGCTCGTTCCGGACCCGCGACGCACAGTTCGCCTCCGGATGGTGGTCCGCGATCGCCAACCCGTTGGACTTCACCCAGTGGACGATGAACAACTATGCCCAGGTCATGGGTGACAACCAGTCCGGCGTCAACATGGGCCAGGCGTTCCTCAACAGCTTCATCGTCACGGTGCCGGCCACGGTCATCCCGATCCTCATCGCGGCGTTCGCGGCCTATGCCTTCACCTTCATGGAGTGGAAGGGCCGCGACATCGTCTTCGTCATCATCGTCGGCCTGCTCGTGGTCCCCAACCAGGTCGCGCTGCTGCCGCTGCTCAAGCTCTACAACCAGTTGCACATCAGCGGCACCTTCCCCGCGGTGTGGTTGGCGCACATCGGTTTCGGTATGCCGTTGGCCGTCTACATCCTGCGCAACTACATGTCGAGCCTGCCCAAGGCCGTCATCGAGTCGGCGAAAATCGACGGGGCGAGCCACTTCACCACGTTCTGGAAGCTCATCATGCCGATGTCGACGCCGGCTCTTGCCTCGTTCGCCATCTTCCAGTTCCTCTGGGTGTGGAACGACCTGCTCATCTCCCTGATCTTCCTCGGCCGCGGTGAGAACACCATCGCGACGGTGGCGCTGCAGGGTATGCAAGGTCAGACCGGTCAGGGCCGCGAGCTCATTCCCTCGGCCGGTTTCGTCACGATCATCATCCCGATCCTCGTGTTCTTGTCGCTGCAGCGGTACTTCATCCGCGGCATGACCTCAGGCGCGGTCAAGGGCTGATCGTCAGTCATGATGTCCGGGCTCGGTTCTCCTGCAAGGGAACCGGGCCCGGACTGCGTCTGGTCACCCATCTCATAGGCTCGGGCGCATGACGGCACCCCAGTTGATCCCCACCCGTGGGATCTACCTCACCGACGAGCCGGTGGTCATCGAGGTATCCGATCCCGAGGGGCACGGCATACCGGCCGTCTTGGAAGTCTCCGACCTCGGCAGCCTCCTGCGCACCGTCGTCGCTCCCTCGTCAGGCTCGGCAGATCTCGGGCCGCTCCCCCGCGGGAGCTACGGAATCTCGTTGGTGTGCAACGGCATACAGCGTGCCCGCAGCGCGGTCCAGGTGGTCGCGCCGGAAGACCGAAGCGCGGTGCAGCGGTACGGCTTCGTCGTCGACTACCACCCCGACCGCGACCCGGGCGCTCTGACCGACATCGTCAGGCGCCTGCACCTGACCGATGTGCAGTTCTACGACTGGGCCTATCGCCACGCCGACCTGCTCGGCGGTGGCGAGAGCTACGCCGACCCGCTCGGGAATGTCGTCGCCCTGGACACGGTCCGCGAGCTCGTGCGGGCCTGCCGGACAGTCGGGGCCCGCGCGCTCGGCTACGCCGCGGTGTATGCCGTGGGGCAGCAGGAATGGCCGCGTTGGCGTTCTCACGCCTTGCTCGACGCCGAGGGCAACCCCTACGCGCTTGGTGACTTCCTGCGGGTGGTCGACCCCGGCGACCCAGCCTGGACGACGCACTTCGGGGACGATCTGTCGGCGGCGGTCAGGGCCGTGGGCTTCGACGGCTTCCATCTCGACCAATACGGGTGGCCCAAGGTGGCCGTGACGCCGCAGGGTGAGCGGGTCGATCTGGCCGAGCGCTTTGTCACTTTCATCGAGGCGGTCCGCCACCGGCTCCCCCACGCCCGGCTCGTCTTCAACAATGTCAACGACTTCCCGACCTGGGCCACCGCGAGAGCTGACCAGGATGCCGTCTACATCGAGGTGTGGGAACCCCACACGACGCTCGCCGACCTGGCCGACGTGGTCACCCGCGCCCGTTCTGTGGCCGGCAGCAAGCCGGTCGTCGTGGCGGCATACCAGCACTGCTATGCCGACGCCCCCCGCGCGGCGGCCGACCAGGCGACCGCCCTGACCATGGCCACCCTCTTCTCCCACGGCGCGACCCATCTCTTGGCCGGGGACGGCGGTCGGCTCCTCATCGACCCCTACTACGCGCGAAACCATCTCGCCGAGCCCGCCACTCTCGACCGGCTGGCGCGGTGGTACGACTTCCTCGTCGAGCACCACGACGTGCTTCTCGATCCGGACATCGTCGACGTCACCGGCTCGTATGCCGGGCTGTACAACGACGATCTCGACGTGACCTACCCCGGCGCGCCGACAAGCGGGACCGCGCGACCGGGCGCCGTATGGCGCCGGATCACCCGACGCGGAGACTGGCTCGTGGTGCATCTGATCAACCTCAGCGCCACCACCGATGATGGCTGGGACCACCCGCAGCCGCCACCCGGCGACCTGGGGACGGGTGTACTGCGGCTGCGTCTGGTCGGTGGGGGTGCTCCATCGGTGTTCGTGGCAGATCCCGACGGGCTGGGCCACCTGGAGCCGGTCACGATGGCGGATGGCGGAACGCACGCCACCACGGACCTGCCACCCCTTCAGACGTGGCAGCTGATCCTCATCCGCGGCCGCTGACCGCCACCTCCCCGCCATGTACAGACCGAGTGACCGCGTGCCGGAAGCACTCTCCCCGCGGCGTGCCGCACGGCATACGGTGGAGTGTGACGTGCGCAAGGGCACGGTGGCCGAACGCCAGTGAGGAGGGGGTCGTGGGTTTCGCAGCGCAACAAGCGCCAGCGCAGAGTTGCTCGATCGACTGGGATCGCCACGAGGTGCCGGCCTGGGGCACCGCCACCCACGCCGAGGTCGTCATTGCCTTGGAGCAGAACGGGCCCTGGGGCAAGGACGCGGTCACCGAGTCTCACCTGGATCCCGAGCTCGGCACGCGCCTGGACGCCCAGGTGCGACACCTCGGCGGGCGACTGCTGCTGATTCGCCGCTCGGGACGCCATGCCGAGCAAGTCGACGGTGCACGCCAATGCCTGGTCGCGCGCACCGGTCCGGCGGGGTGGCTGGTCACCGCAGAGCTCAGCGACCCGGCCGTCTTGCTGTCCCTGACGGCGGCGGCGCTGGCCGGGGCGGAGCCCACGGCGGCGATGCTGTCCGGGTCGGTTGCCTCGACCCCGGAGTTGCTGGTGTGCACCAACGGGCGACGCGATGCCTGCTGCGCGGTCCGCGGGCGACCGCTGGCTCTCGCCGCCGCGGCGTCACACCCAGGGCGGGTCTGGGAGGTCACCCACACTGGCGGCCATCGGTTCGCACCAACAGCGATCCTGCTGCCCTGGGGACGGATACTCGCCCGGCTCGACCCGCTCCTGGCCGATCGCGTTCTGGTCGCGGCGTCGCACGGGCACCTGGCCGCAGAGGCATTGGGACCGCGCCACGATCGCGGCGCGATGCACATGACGCCCCGCGAGCAGGCGATCGAGGCCTTCCTGCGCCAGGAATGGGGCATCACCGACCTGACGACCGCCCCGTCAATCGATCCGGCAGCTGTCACCGTCAATGTCGTGCACGGTCCGGCATTGCCCGTGTCGTGCGGCCGAGCACCCGAACCGACCACCTGGTTCGTCCCGACCTGGGCAACCGAAGACCGTTCCAGTCCACCCACCGTCACCTCGGAGGCTCCGTGATCCCCGACCCCGCGACCGGCCAGACGATTCACCTGCGTCGATCGGGCACGAGCGTCGTGCTGGATCTGGACCCACAGCGGTTCCCGTGCGTGTTGCACTGGGGTTCTGACCTAGGGGAGGTCGACGCGGCCGAGCTGACCGAGGTGCAGCGCGCTCTCACCATGCCCCATGTGGATTCGGTGATCAGTGCGCAGAACCGGGTAGCGGTGCTCCCCCTGCACTCGTCGGGCTGGTTGGGGCGACCGGGGCTCACCGGCAGCCGCAATGGCCGGGCCTGGTCAGCGGCCTTCTCGCTCGTCACGCACGAGGTGCACGAGGCGGGGTCGCCCGAGTGGTCGGACGGTGCAGTCGACGCGGTTCGCGTCGTCAGCGTCGGCCGCGACGAGCCCGACGGGCTGACCGTGTCCACCGAGATCGAGCTGCATCCGAGTGGTGTCCTGCGACTGCGCAGCACCGTCTGCAACGAGGGGACAGACGACTTCGAGGTGACCGGGTTGCTCCCGGCGCTGCCGGTCCCCCCGGAGGCGACCGAGCTGCTCGACATGGCCGGACGGCATACCCGAGAGCGCACCCCGCAGCGGCGACCCTTCGACGTCGGGCAATGGACGCGGGAGGCATGGGGCGGTCGCCCCGGGCACGACTCGGCGACCGTCCTGTGTGCCGGAGAGCCCGGCTTCGCCTTCCGCCGGGGGCGCGTCTGGGGGGTCCATGTGGCCTACAGCGGCAACCAAGTGCTCATGGGTGAACACACCGTCACAGGCTGGCGGTTGCTGCGCGGTGGAGAGCTCCTGCTGCCGAGCGAGGGCCGCCTGGCTCCCGGAGAGAGCTACGCGTCGCCGTGGCTGGTTGCCTCGTGGGGCGATGGTCTGGATGAGTTCTCGGGGCGCGTCCACGACTACGTCCGGGCCCGTCCACAGCACCCCCGAAAACCCCGTCCGGTGTTGCTCAACACCTGGGAAGCCGTGTACTTCGACCATGATCTCGAAACCCTGCTCGATCTGGCCGAGCGGGCTGCGGCGCTGGGGATCGAGCGGTTCGTCCTCGACGACGGCTGGTTCCGGCATCGCCGCAGCGACAACGCCGGCCTGGGCGACTGGTATGTCGACGAGGGGGTCTGGCCCGATGGGCTGCACCCCCTCGTCGACCGGGTCCACGAGCTCGGGATGGAGTTCGGGCTCTGGTTCGAGCCGGAGATGGTCAACCTGGATTCGGATCTCGCGCGGGAGCATCCCGAGTGGGTCTTCCAGACCGTCCATGGCCCCGGCGTCGCCAGTCGGCAGCAGCACGTGCTCGACCTCGGTCATGAGGCGGCCTTCGACCATGTCCTTGAACGAATCAGCGCGCTGGTCGCCGAATACCGCATCGCCTACCTCAAGTGGGATCACAACCGGGCTCTCGTCGACGCGGGGCACAGCACCGACGGCACGCCAGGGGTGCACCGACAGACCCAGGCGGTCTATCGGCTCATGGCCGAACTCAAGGTGCGTCACCCCGGGCTGGAGATCGAGTCCTGCTGCGGCGGCGGCGGCCGATTGGACCTGGGGATTATGGAGTATGCCGACCGGGTGTGGGTCTCGGACTGCATCGACGCCCACGAGCGGCACCGCATGGTGCGCTGGACCGGGCTGCTGCTGCCGCCCGAACTCATGGGCACTCATGTCGGGTCCGGCGAGGACCACTCCACCCGCCGAATGCACGACCTCGGTTTCCGGGCGGGCACGGCCTTCTGGGGGCACCTGGGTGTCGAATGGGATCTGCGGGGCGCCGACGCTACGGCGCTGACCGAATTGGGGGCATGGATCAGCGCTCACAAGCGCTGGCGCGAGCTCCTGCACCGAGGGCGAGTGGTGCATGCCGACCTCTCCAACCCAGCGTTGTGGTTGGAAGGGGTGATCGACACCGACGGCGACACAGCCCTGTATCGACTGTCAGCCCTCGACCACACCCTCACCTGGCCGCCCGGACGGGTCACCCTCCCGGGATTGGATCCGGACCGCCGCTATCAGGTCCAGGTCCTAGCGTCGGGTGACCGCGTCGGAAGCGGCACTGTTGTGCCCGGGTGGGTCCGTGACGGGGTGACACTGACCGGCCGCGTTCTCGGCGAGGTGGGGCTGCAGGCACCCCTGCTCGACGCGGACCACCTCGTCGTCCTGCTCGCCAGCGCGGTGGAACCCTGAGGGAGCGCGTACCGCGTCCGAATATCGGCTTGACGGGTCGTCAGAGCTATCTGCCTGAGTGAAGTGAAAGCGGGTACATTGGCCCTGGATCGACGCGGAGCACCTCCCGGCATCGCCGTTGCACGCTGCCGCCGATCCTGCGTGCTGATGCGGTCGTCCCTACCAACTCGCGATCCGATGCCTGACGGAGGTGTGGCCGATGAACCAGCCCACCATCGCTGACGTCGCGCGGTTGGCCGGCGTCTCGGTGGCGACGGTCTCTCGCGCCTTGCGCGGGCTGGACAAGGTCCACCCCGAAACCCGAGACCGCGTCATCGCCGCCGCCGCCCAGCTGGACTACATCGCCAGCCCCGAGGCGGCCGGATTGGCGTCCGGCCGATCTCGGCTCATCGGCGTCATCACCCCTTTCATGGCGCGGTGGTTCTTCACCGAGATGATGAGCGCTATCGAAAAGGTCTTCCGAGACCACCAACACCACATCCTGCTGATGGACCTGGAAGAGCGCTCCCCTGAGGTGCGCCTGGCCTTGACGCAGAACATGATGTTCAAGCGCGTCGATGGCCTGATCGTCGTCAACGTCGCCTTTCGAGGGTCTGAGGCCGAGGTGATCAAGCGCCTCAACCTGCCCGTCGTCGCGGTAGGTAATGCCTTCAACGGCGCGCCGTTGGTCGGCATCGACGATGTCGGATGCGCCGCCCTCGGCACGCAACACCTCATTGACCTCGGTCACACCGCGTTGGGGTACGTCGGAAAGGCCCGACCGCACAACCCGCACGGCAAGACCCCGCCCGACCGGTTGCAGGGCTTCGTCGACACGCTGCACGAGGCGGACGTGCGGTTGCGCCACGACTGGATCCTCGAGTGTGACTGGAGTGCCGCCGATGCCTATGCCGGCGCACTCAAGCTATTGGCCTCCCCCGATCGCCCGACGGCGATCCTCGCGGGTTCGGACGAGATGGCACTCGGCGTGATGGCGGCGGCGCGTGAGCTGGGACTGCGGGTGCCGCAAGACCTCTCGGTCATCGGCATCGACGACCACGACTTGGCCCGCGTCTTCGGGCTCACGACGGTCCGGCAGGACGTCGTCGAACAGGGTCGGGCGGCCGCGCACGCGATGTTGGCCCTGCTCGGTCTGGCCGACGAATCGCTGGCCCGCAGCAGCGTCTACCCCGTCCACCTGCTACCGCGCACCAGCACCTGTCCGCCGGCGGCCGATCGTCCGATCTGACCCTGACTGAGTCAGGCGTCGATGCGGTCGCGGTCTAGCGTGGCGGCCGAATCGATGATGAAGTCCTTGCGGGGCGCCACATCGTTACCCATGAGCAGGTCGAAGGTGCCCTCGGCGAGACGCACCGCCTCCTCGGCCTCCCCCAGCGTGACCCGCCGCAGGGTGCGGTGGCGTGGGTCCATCGTGGTGTCGGCCAACTGGTCGGCGTCCATCTCCCCGAGCCCCTTGTAGCGCTGTGGTGGCTCTTTGATCCGCTTGCCGCGCCGCTCCAAGGACGCCCGGGTGGCCCGCATCTGTGCCTCGTTGTAGGTGTAGATGTACTCGTTCTTCTTGCCCGGTCCGCCGATCACCTCCAGGCGATGCAGCGGCGGCATCGCGGCATACACCCGACCGTCGGCGATGAGCGGGCGCATGTAGCGGAAGAACAACGTGAGCAGCAGGGTGCGGATGTGAGCGCCGTCAACATCGGCGTCACTCATGATGATGACCTTGCCGTAGCGCACCGCGTCGAGGTCGAAGGTGCGCCCCGAGCCAGCACCGATGACCTGGATGATCGCGGCACACTCGGCGTTCTTGAGCATGTCGGCAACCGACGCCTTCTGGACGTTGAGGATCTTGCCGCGGATCGGCAGCAGGGCCTGATAGTCCGAGGACCGAGCCAGTTTGGCTGTGCCCAGCGCGCTGTCGCCCTCGACGATGAACAGCTCGGAACGGCCCACGTCGCTGGTCCGGCAATCGGCCAATTTGGCTGGCAGCGAGGAGGATTCGAGAAGGTTCTTTTTGCGCTGGGTCTCCTTGTGAACACGCGCGCTGATGCGCGACTTCATCTCCGAGACGACCTTCTCCAGCAGCACCGCGCTGTGGGCCTTGTCCTCGCGCTTGGACGAGGTCAGCCGGTCGGTGAGGGTCTGCTCCAGCACCCGAGCGACAATGGCCCGCACGGCAGCCGTGCCGAGCACCTCCTTGGTCTGGCCCTCGAACTGCGGCTCGGCCAGGCGCACGGTGACGACCGCGGTGAGCCCGGCGAGGATGTCGTCCTTCTCGACCTTGTCCGAGCCGACCTTGAGCCGGCGGGCATTGACCTCCAACTGCCGTCGGAACACCTTGAGCAGGGCCTGCTCGAACCCCGCCACATGCGATCCCCCCTTGGGGGTGGCAATGATGTTGACGAACGAACTCACCCGGGCGTCATAGCCGGTGCCCCAGCGCAGGGCGATGTCGACCCCGCACTCCCGTTCGACCTCAGTCGGGGTCATGTGACCCCGGTCATCGAGCACCGGCACCGTCTCGGTGAAGCGCCCGGAGCCCTGCAACCGCCAGACGGCGGTGAGAGCTGGATCGGGGGCGAGGAACTCGACGAACTCCGAGATCCCGCCGAGATGCTGGAAGACTTCCTCGACCGGGCCACTCTCGGCAGTCGTTGCCGGCCGCTCGTCCCGCACGACCAGGGTGAGGCCCGGCACCAGGAACGAGGTCTGCCGCGCTCGATCGCGCAGCGACTCCAGATCCAGTCCCGCGTCCTTGAGGAAGATCTGCCGGTCTGGCCAGAACCGCACCCGAGACCCAGTCACGCCACGCGGGGCCTTCCCAACCACCCGCAGTTCGCTACCGGTCTCGTATGCCGTGAAGGTCGCCTCTGGCCCGCCCGAGGCGCCGGCACCGGCATACACACCGGGCTCTCCTCTGCGGAAGCTCATGGCGTAGGTCTTGCCGCCCCGGTCGACCTCCACGTCGAGGCGTGCCGATAGGGCGTTGACGACCGACGCGCCGACGCCGTGCAATCCACCGGACGCGGTATAGGACCCACCGCCGAACTTGCCCCCGGCGTGCAGCTTGGTGAAGACGACCTCGACGCCGCTCAGACCGGTGCGTGGCTCGATGTCGACGGGGATACCGCGCCCGTTGTCGTGGACCAGGACCGACCCGTCTGCGGCCAGCACGACCTCGATCCGATCGCAGGCGCCGTGCAATGCCTCGTCGACGGCGTTGTCGATGATCTCCCACACGCAGTGCATGAGCCCGCGCTGGTCGGTGGACCCGATGTACATGCCGGGGCGCTTACGCACCGCTTCCAGGCCCTCGAGGACCTGCAGGTGGCGCGCGGTGTAGCCACCTTCACCCGCGCCTGCCCCCTGGCCGCCCGCGGCGGTCGCGGCCCGGGTGCGGGGTCCGGCTGCGCTGGTCCGAGCTACCACCGTTGCCTGCCTCGCCTTCGCGTCGATCCGGCAGGAGGTTCCTGCCCCCGGCAGGCTAACGGGTCGGACCGACACCCCACGACACCCGTTGCCGGAGCCGGGGCCGTGTCGGCCATCGACCCGAGCTGACGGCCGGGAAGGACTTGGCGTGATTGACTGTTGCCTCTGATGCGACGTCCGGAGCTTCCTTCCCCGGCGTCGTGGCAGGATCGGACTCCGGGAGGCGTCCTGCATCACCATCTGGGGGGAGGGTGTCCGAGGACACCCCATGAGTAGAGAAGAGCTGGCAGACGTGAACGCAACCTTGGCCCACCGCCTCAGCGCCGCAGACCGCTGCGATCGTTGTGGCGCGCGCGCCTACATCCGTGCGCGGCTGCGCTCGGGAGGCGAGCTCTACTTCTGTGCCCACCACGGCCGTCAGCACCTGCCGTCCCTGGTCGGCCAGGCCAGCGAGATCCACGACGAGAGCGACCAACTCACGGCTGATCTGTCGGCCGCCGCCACGTCGACCAGCGCCGACGAGCGGTGACCCTCACCGTCGTCACGGCCCTACTCATCGTGGTGGGGCTGGTCGGCATCGTCGTCCCCGTCGTACCGGGACTGCTGCTCACCGTCCTGGCGACGCTGCTGTGGGCCTATGAACACCCCAACCCGCAGGCCTGGTGGGTGTTCGGCCTTGCTGTCGTCTTCTACGCCGCGGGGGTTATCGCGCAGTACCTCATCCCCGGCCGACGCATGCGGGCTCAGGGCATCGGGACCTCCACCATGTTGCTGGCCGTGGCCTTGGGGATCGTCGGCTTCTTCGTCATCCCGGTCGTCGGTGCCATCGTGGGCTTCGTCTTGGGCATCTTCCTCGTGGAGTACGGCCGGGCGCGTCAGGCTCCCGCCGCCTGGGCCGCCACCAAGGTCGCGTTGCGCGCGGTCGCTCACTCGATGGGAATTGAGCTGCTGGCCGGCCTGGCCATTGCCACAACCTGGGTGATCGGTGTGCTCGTGCTCGGCACCGGCGCCTGACAGCACACAGGACATCAGAAGCGCCGGGTATGCCGTCGCACGGCATACCGTCACGAGGTGTGCGGTCAGCGGGCGGTCACCACTGGTCGCGGGACCGACGCTCCCAACGCTCTTCCAGTCGCTGCATGAAAGTGCCGGAGGACGGCGCCTTCGTGCGTGCCCCGCGGGCCGTGCCACCCACGACGCCGGTGGGGCCTTTCGGTTTGGCCGGGCTGAAGGCCCAGACCCCCGCTCCCACCATGAGGGCGAACCCGAGGGCGCCGAGCCAGACACTCTGACCGAGCACGCCGAAGACGACCAAGCCCAGGCCGACAACGATTCCGAGGATGCCGCCGAGCAGGCGGCGGCTGGCCCGACCGCTCTGTTGGCTACGAATCCGGGTGGCGAACCGGGGGTCCTCCGCGTAGAGGGCCTGTTCCATCTGTTCCAGAAGCTTCTGCTCCCGCTCGGACAGTGCCACGATTCACCCCTTTCTCCCGGAGACGCGCTCCTCGCCTGCGTGGTCAGGAGCCAGTGGCCCCTTGCACCAGAATAAGCCGCTTCGGCGGTTCTGGATACTCACCCGGGCGGGGGACTCTGCCGACGCCGATCGGAAACCAACGACCCCGGTCGCACCGCACCGGCCCCGAACCGGGCACTCGCGCGGTCGACGGCCCGGTCGGCCTCGCGCCACCCCTGTTCGGGATCGTCCAATCGCGGCTGGCGGGAAGCGCGTTCGACATCGACCAACCCCTCCATCCGCACTCCGACGAGGCGGATACGCGCCCGCTGCAGGCCCAGCGAGTCGTAGAGGGCCCGCGCGGCGGCGTAGATCTCCCGGGAGACATCGGTGGCCTCACGCAGGGTGCGCGAGCGGGTGATCGTCGTGAAATCGGCGAAACGCACCTTGACGGTGACGGTGCGCCCGACCATCCCGGCCGCTCGAACCCGAGCCGCGGTGCGATCGGCCAGCCGTAGCAGCTCCCGGTGGATGGCATCGGGGTCGTCGATGTCGTGGGCGAAGGTCTCGTCAGACCCGATGCTCTTCTCGGTGACGGCTGGCTGGACCCGCCGTTCATCGCGGCCCCAGGCCAAGGTATGCAGATGCGTCCCGCTGGCATCACCGAGAGCCCGGCGCAGGGTGTCGACCGGCGTGTGGGCGATATCGCCGATAGTCATGAGCCCCAGCCGATGCAGTGCCTCCTCGGTGCGATCGCCGACTCCCCAGAGCGCCCCGACGGGCAGTTGGTGCAGGAAGGTGAGGACATCGGCACGCGGGACGACGAGCAGACCGTCCGGTTTAGCCAAACCAGAGGCAAGCTTGGCGACGAACTTCGTCGCAGCCACTCCGACCGAACAGGTGATGCCTTGCTCGTCGGCGATGGTGTCGCGCACCCACTGACCGATCGTCGCTGGCGACCCGAGCCGACGGACCGCCGGGGCCACGTCCAGGAATGCCTCGTCGAGCGATAGCGGTTCGACGAGATCGGTGACCGAGCGGAAGGTGGCCATGACGGCTGCGGAGATGGCGGCATACCGGTCGTGATCGGGGCGGATGACGGTCGCCTGCGGGCAGAGCCGCTTGGCCCGGGTCATCGGCATCGCCGACGTCACTCCGAAAGCTCGCGCCTCATAGGTAGCCGACAACACAACCGAACGTCCGCCGCCACCGATGATGACGGGGGTCCCCCGCAGGTGGGGGTGGTCCAGCAGTGAGGCGGACGCATAGAAAGCGTCCATGTCGACGTGCAGGATGGTGCATCCGGTGTCGTCGGGGGGTGCATCGCTGGTGCGCGGTGGCGGTCGGAACTGGCGGCGGCTCATCCGGCGGCACCGATCGTCGTAGGCCGGTGGAGAGTCGGCTCGGCCGGGCGCGCCGAGCCCGGGTCGGTCGGTTCAGTCGGCGCGTGCCACGACGTGCAGGGCGGCACCGAGTTCTCCCAACCACGGGTATGCCGGATGGCCGGCGAGCCGTTCCTCCAACCCCAAGAGCGCGGCTTGGGCCTGCTCGGTGTCGACGTGCGCCGAGGGAACCAACTCGCTGAGCAGGCGCACGCCGTGCCAGGTCTGAACGTGCAGCCCGGCCGCCGTGACCAGCACTCGCAGGTACGGGAGGTCGAAACGGCGCGGCAGTGGGTCACCCGCGCCCCAGCGGCCATCCGGGGTGTCGAGGATGGCGGTCGCGCCGGTGAAGTCACCCGCGAGCGCGCGGTGCACGACACCGGCCAGGCGGCTGGCGACGAGCAGCGACAGCGCCCCGCCCGGCGCGAGGGCTGCGGCCAGGGAGCGCAGGCTGGCCTGCGGGTCGTCGACGAACTCGAGGACGCCGTGACAGCAGACGAGGTCGAACTGCCGACCGGGCAACACCTCGGCCAGGGTGTCGGCGTCGCCTTGCAGGGCCACCACGCAGTCGGGGATCCCGGACTCCCCCGCCCGCCGTGCCAAGGCGGCCAGGGCATCGGGACTGGGGTCGACAACGGTGACCGATTCGACCACGTGGGGACCGAGGCCCGCGAGCGGGACGGCGAGCTCTCCGGTGCCGCCGCCGAGGTCGAGAATGCGCAGCGGTCGATCGAGGGCCGCAGCTTGGGTCTGGACGAGGTCGTGGACGCTCGACCACAGCGCAGCCGTGCGCAATCCGATTCCGGCGCGGCGCGATCGACGTAGCTCCTCGGGCACGTCCTCACCCTAATGCCAGCGGCATACTGACCGGTGTGAGGCCCACGCCGCCCGCTCCCGAGGTGCTCGACTGGCTGCAGTCCGGGGACCTGGCCGTGCAGTTCCAGGTGACCCGCGACGTGCTCGGTCACCCCGCCGCTGCGCTGCAGGCACGAATCGCCCACGAGGGCGCTGGCGCGGCCTTGCTCGCCGCGCGGCGGCCAGACGGGCACTGGGGCGAGGGCTTCTACCAACCGAAATGGACAAGCAGCCACTACACCCTGCTGGAGTTGGCCGAACTCGGCCTGGACCCTGGCCATCCGCTGCCGCGCGAGTCGGTCGCCCTGATCCTCGCCACTGGCAAGGGGCCTGACGGCGGTCTCGACCCGACCCGCGAGCTGCGGCGCAGCGACGCTTGCGTCAACGGCATGGGGCTGCGCTATGCCGCCTACTTCGGCGCGCCCACGACGGATCTGGCGAGCATTGTCGACCTGCTGTTGGGTGAGCAGATGTCTGACGGCGGATTCAACTGTCGCCGCCACCGCAGCGGCGCCAAGCACGGGTCGGTGCACACCAGCGTGTGCGTGATGGAGGGATTCACGACGTATGCCGGGTCGGGTCACCAGCACCCGCTGGACGAGGTCGTGACGGCAACCGCGGGCATCGTGGACTTCTTTCTGAGCCACCAGCTCTATCGCAGCCACCGGACCCGAGCCGTAATGAACCCGGAGTTCACCCGGCTGCACCATCCACCCCGCTGGCATTTCGACGTGCTGCGGGGGCTGCAGGCCCTGGCCGAGGCGGATGTGCCCTATGACGACCGGATGGCCGAGGGACTTCAGCTGCTGCGCGACCGGAGGCGTGCGGACGGACGGTGGGTCGCCAACCGGTCCTATCCAGGCGCGACCCATGTCCCGCTCCCGCGGGCTGGACAACCGAACCGGTGGGTGACGCTGCGCGCGCTGCGGGTTTTGGCGACCTACCCGCAGGAGAGCTGAGCTGGAGCAGGCGAATCCTACCGAGCAGCCCGGGCAGGCGGATCGGAGTGAGCAACCCGAGCAGTCGGAGCCGACTGAGCAGCCGGACCGAGCAGAACGGGCCGGTCACCGCCCGCTGCTGCCGGGGCTGGCGTGCCAGAGCTTGCGCCCGGGCTGTCCCGGCACCTCGCCTCCGAGCGCTCGGGCCGCCAGGGCGGCCTGCGCCGCGCTGCCGCCGCTGCCACTACTGCCGCTCCCGGCGGGTTTGACGTCGGCATAGACAGACTGGCGGAATCCGGATGCGTGCACGAGGACCGGCCGGCCGCGCGCCGGGCCCATCCCACCGGCGCGGTGGCCGGCTGCCGGGGCTGGCACCACGACCGGACCTCGGTCCCCCACCGGGCTGCCGTCGGCCGCTGCCTGGGACGCGGCATACCCGGCCTCCTCCCACCCGGTGCCGACGGGCACGGCATACGGCTGGGCGTAGGCCGCGGCTGCAGCGGCAGCCTGGTCTATGGCGCTTTCGTCAGCGTCGGCAAGCGCAGCCAACAAAGCGGGCTGACCACCGCTGCTCCAGGCCTCCCAGAGCGCCGACAACTCCCAGGCACCGGTGGCCCGCACCGACACCCCGCGCGGGCCGGTGCGTCGGACCACTCCGCGCACGAGCACCAGCCAGGAGTGGAACACCGTCGTCGCATACGGGCCCTGGACGTCTTCGAAGAAGGTGGCATCGACCGGCCCCGTCGCATCATCGAGGGTGAGGAAGACGACCCGGCGGCCGGAACGGATCGGCGGGGTCTGGGTCGCGACCTTCACCCCGGCGATCCACACCTCGCTGCGGTTGCGGGCCGAGAGCAGGTCGCGAGACCGGGTCACCCCGAGGGCGTCGAGCATGGGGTCGTAGAACTGGACGACATGGGCCCGGGCATCCAACCCCAACACCTCGAGTTCGGCTCGCACCAGCTCGGGGCCGGTGAGTTCGGGCAGCCCGCTGCCCTGAGTGAGCGAGGGTGCGTCGCCCAGGTCGAGGACGAGTTGGGTATGCCGTTCCCGCGCGGTGACGGGGGCTGCGGCCTGGGACTGGGCAGCCGCCAGCTGGGCCACCTCAGACCCGAACCCCGCACCCGAGCCATCCGGGCCTGCGTCGTCGGGGATCCGCACCATGCGGTCGGTGAGGTGTGCACCGCTGTCACAGGCCGCGGCGAGCGCCCGGTGATCGGTGATCGGTGCGCCGGGCAGCACTCCGCCCGCTCCGGCCGTGGACAGTACCGCCGGGCGGCGTGACCAGCGGGTGCCAGGGCTTGCCGGAGCCCCGGGTCGCCCGCCGGAACGGCTACTTGAGCGCCCACGGGACCCTCCGGCCGAACCACCGGCCGGGCCGCCGCCCGAGACGCTCCCCGAGACGCTCCCCGAGCCACCACCCGAACCCCAGGTGCGGCTCCACCGGTCGAGTTCGGCCACGTGTAGCAGCAGGTCTCGCCGAGTGACCCGGGCTCGGCCACCCGTCTGTTCGGCTGCGCCCAGACCGTAGAGAGAGTCCAGCCCCCCGGCGAGGACCAGCCGCTCGAGGACGGGGCGGCTGACGTGGGCCCGGCCAGCCAGGTCGGCCAGACTCGCGAAGGGCTGCCCGGCGACGATGCGCTCCACCTCGGCCGCGGTGATCCCCTTGACCTCCGACAACGCGATGCGGATGCCATAGCCGCGCCCGTCGGGCAGATCTGGATGCCCCGGCGGGGGCAGCGCCTCGACCTCGAGCGGGTCGAGCCGCTCCACGGCATACCCGGCTTTGCTGGCGTTGACGTCCAACCCGAGCACGGTGATGCCCAGTGACCGGGCGTCGTCGAGGATGAGCCGCTTGGGATACATCCCGGGGTCGTGAGTGAGCACCCCGGCGAGGAAGGCCGCCGGGTGGTGGGCCTTGAGCCAGGCCGATTGATAGGTGGGTAGGGCAAAGGCCGCGGCGTGCGCCTTGCAGAACCCGAACGACGCGAAGGCGCGCAGCACCTCCCAGATCCGGTCGCAGTCGGCGGGGGTATAGCCGCGCGCCAGTGCGGCTGGACGCCACCAGGCGAGCACCTGCTCCTGGCCGTCCGGGGACCCCATCGCCCGGCGGGCCTCGTCGGCGGCGGCGAGGCTGACCCCGGTCGTCTCGGCAACGATCCGCAGCACCTGCTCGTGGAAGACCACCACCCCCTGGGTCTCCCGTAACGCCGGCTCGAGGGTCGGATGGAGATATTCCGGCTCCGCCCAGCCGTGGCGGGCGTTGAGGAAGGGGACGATCATGTCGGACTTGACCGGACCCGGCCGGAACAACGAGATGTCGATGACGAGGTCCTCGAAGCGTTGCGGACCGAACTTGCCGATGAGCTCGCGCTGGCCGGGGCTCTCAATCTGGAAACACCCCAAGGTGTGAGTGGTGCGGATCATCCGGAAGGTCGCCTCGTCGTCCAAGGGCACCGAGGCGTCGTCGTCGAGGTCGACCTGTGCGCCGTCGACCCGAGCGGCTTCGGACACGGCATAGGCCATGGCCGACTGCATCCGGATGCCGAGGACATCGAGTTTGAGCAGCCCCAGCACCTCGACGTCGTCCTTGTCGAACTGGCTCATCGGAAAACCTGCCCAGCTGGCCTCGACCGGGGTGCGGTCCAACAGGGTGGCATTGGACAGGATCACCCCGCACGGGTGCAGCGCGATATGCCGGGGTAGTCCGTCGAGCCGTTCGACGAGGTCGAAGAGCAGGTCATAGCGGGCCGATCCGAGTCCAGTGACTCGCAACTCGGGCAGGTCAGCGATGGCTGAACGGGCATGGCGGGCCGAGATATGCGGGAATGCCTTGGCCATAGCGTCGACCTCGCCGGGCGGCAACCCGAGCGCCGCCCCGACGTCACGGATCGCATGCCGGACCCGGTAGGAGTCCATCATCGACACGCAACTGACCCGATGCCCTCCGAAACGGTCGAGGATGCGCTCGTAGATCTCGGTGCGCCGGGCCGATTCCACATCGATGTCGATATCGGGCAGTTGGGCCCGCAGCGGCGAGCAGAACCGCTCCATGAGCAGGTCGTAGCGGATCGGGTCGACCCCGGAGATCCCCAGCAGGTAGTTGACCAGTGACCCCGCCCCCGACCCTCGCGCCGCAACCCGGACCCCCATCTCGCGGATGAGATCGGTCACGGTGGCCACGGTGAGGAAGTAGGTGGGATATCCCAGGGTCGCGATGACCGCCAGCTCGTCCTCGAGCCGATCGCCGATCGACCGCACGGCCGCCGTCGACCGCCCGGGATAGCGGGTGCTGAGGGCGGCGCGGCAGCGCTCGGCGAGCACCCGTTGGGGATCCTCGTGCAACCCCATCCCCAGCGCGGTGTGCTCGGGCAGGTGGACCCCGCCGATCCCGAGGTCGACCGCCGGGTCCTGGATGCACTCGGCGGCCACGGCCAGCGTGCTCGCGAGCAGGGCCACAGCCCCCTCACGCACCAGGGTGCTCCCACCTCCAAGACCCGGGCCGGACGCCTGCACGACGTCATGGGCCGTCGCGACCATGGCGGCTGTCGGCGCCAGGTGGCCGGCCGTGGTCACCCGGTCGAGGTGCCGGACGTCGAGGGTCACCAACCGGCGGGCTGCGTCGAGCACGTCGACGGTGGCCGCTTCGGCCGGGTCGGCATGGCGCACGGCGGCGGTGAGGACGACGGGTATGCCGTGCTCGCGGCCCAGCGCGAGCAGCCGACCGGCTTGACCCAGGCTCCCTTGGGTGCCCTCCGGGCCGCCGTGGCAGACAGTCTCCAGGACGAGGGCATCCGACGGGAGCACCGCCCGCCAGCGGGCCAACGCGGCATACGCATCCCTCTTACGTCCGGCAAGCACCGCGCGACCGACGTCGGAGTCGGGTCCGAGCAGCACACAGACCGGCGCCGGGTCCCCGGGTGTCGACGGGGCTGCCGCAGCGCGCAGCAAATCGGTGGTGGTCACCGGGGTGCCGCGCTCCCCCGCCAGATGGGTGGCGGTGACCAGCCGGCACAACCGGGCCCAGCCCACCCCCGGAGCCACCCCCGCGCCGGCTCCCCTGGCCAGCACGGTGACCCGCGGCAACCGTGGGTCGACGAGCACCCCGCCGCGCACCGGAGTGCGTGGACGACTGCGCGCGGCAGCGGCCGCAGCCGCAGTGGCTGCCGCACCGGCCGACATCTCGGGGGCGGTCCGGGACGACCTGCTGGATGTCGTGTCGGCCGCCGGGTGAGGGCGCACCGCGAGGTCGACCCCGAGGATCGGGTCGATGCCGGCCGCGGTGCACGCCTGGACGAACCGGATCGCCCCGTAGAGCCCGTCGCGATCGGTCAGCGCGAGGGCGGGCTGCCCGAACGCCGCGGCCCGCGCGACGAGAGCGGCCGGGGTGGAGGCGCCGTACTGCATGGAGTACCCCGAGGCCACATGCAGGTGGACGAAACGATCCATCTCGACTCCCGCTATCCCGCCAGATCGGTATGCCGTCGGGCCGGGGCCACCGGCGTGAGGTATTCGGGCAGGGCGACGACCGGCGGCACCCCCAGCAGGTCCTGGACGATGCCGACGAAGGTCTCGGCCTGGCGCACTAGGTCGTCGGCGGCCCGCGCGGTCACGCTGTGCCCCTCTCGCTCGATGGCGGCCCGCTCCCCCGCCGCGAGAGCGAAGAACCCGGCCCATTCGGTGAGCTCGGGCGCCAGCGTCGGGAGCACCTCCCACACGCTGCGCGGCCGCGACAGCCCGCCCGCCCCGGTGCGAGCGGCAAGGACCGCCGCCGCAGCCCGCAGCGCACAGAGGTGAGCCGCGACGAAGCGCTCCTCGGCGACCCGTGCTCGACCGGCCGCACGGAGGCTGACCCCGGACCGGTCCAGCAACTCCACGACGCTCGCCGGGACATAGCCCCGCCCCGACAACGCATCGCGACGGTGGGGGCTGACACTGCTCATGACCGACCTCCGTATGTCGGGTATGCCGTCCGGCCGTCTCCCACGCCATCCGCGCAAACCCCACCTGATGCGGCGTGGTTGAGCCCGGTCCATGGACGCTCGACCGTCGACCCCTGGGCCAGCTGCTCAGTCCTGGACGCGGACCAACTGCCATTGGCCGGGGCCGTCGAGCCCGACCTCACAGGCGATCTCGAACACCCCAGTTGCCCCCGTCGATGCGCCCGCCCGAGTTTTTCTCGACGGGTCAGGGTCACCAGATCCTGGAGCGGCCTCGACCCGCCAGACCCAACGCTCGCAGGCCGCGGCGGCGATGCCGTGCGGCTGCCCAGGGGCAGGATCCAGAGCCTCCCGCCACCACGGACGGCGCTCCCGCCAGCGCGCGAGCACGACGCGCACGGCATACCGACGACCGTGCCAGTGGAAGCTGCGCGGGCAGCGTGGGCCATCTGCAATCGAGGCCCCCGGCATCCCCTCTCCGGGGAGGAGACTCTCTGGCGAGAACCCCACTGCGGGGAGTTGGACCGGAAGCTGCTGGGCGTATCGGCGCACCACGACATGACCCCCTCCAGGGCGGATGAGTAGGAGACAGCGCGGACTCGACCCATCCGCAGAATGGAAGGCTGGCCCGGACCCTGCCCGCTCCACCTGATCCGACAAAACTCCCGCGACCAGACTTGCGAACAGATGTTCGAACTAGGTCTACTCTAACCCCCACCTCGGACACCCTGTCAACCCCACCTCGTCGAACCCGCCCCGGGTACGGTGTCCGCCATGCCAGGGATCTCAGAAACCTCAGAAACCTCGGGAAATGCCGACTCCGCGGCCGCGATTCTGGCCCATCCCGCCGTCGCCAGGGTCAGTGCGCGCCTCCGGGCAGCGGGCGTAGCCGGCCAGATCCGGGTCCTCGACGGCGCCGCCCGGACCGCCGCCCAGGCCGCCGACTTCCTCGGGGTGGAGATCGGTCAGATCGCCAACTCGCTCGTCTTCACCTTCCTGATGGACAGCGGCTCCCAGGATGAATCCAGTGCTCCACCTGAACTTCAGCCGCTACTCATCCTCACGTCCGGCGCCCACCGAGTCGACATCGACGCAGTGCAAGTCCGCCTCGAGGGACGCCTGGGGCGAGCCGACGCCAGCTTCGTCAAGGACCGCACCGGCTTTGTCATCGGCGGGGTGGCGCCGGTGGGACATCTGCAGCCGGTGCGCACCTATATCGACCGCGACCTGGCCGCTTACGACACCATCTGGGCCGCCGCCGGCCACCCCCACACGGTCTTCCCCACCACCTTCGCCGAATTGGTGCGGATCACCGGCGCACAGCCTCTCGACGTGGGGAAATGAGTACTTGTACGGATACCGTCAGAGGCGTCGACATGAGAGGCTTGAAGCACTTCGCCACGGCGTCGGCGCAGTTTCAGATCCGCCAGGGGGTGACCTGAAGCCAGGCCGACACCGTGGCGTTTGTCATGCCTACCGCCGCGACTCGCCCTGGCCCGCCGCGGCCCCTTCAGTGACCCGACTGTTACCTGCTCGTTGCGCGCCCACGGAATCACCACCGGGCGATCCGACGTTCAGTGACCAGACGGCATACTGCCGGGGGGAACCTGAGCGCAACCGAGACCGCGACTAACACCGCGGCCCGAGCGCCTCACACGAAGAAGGACAGCGAATGGGTGCAGAAGTCCTGCCCTGGGTGTTCACGTCGGGCTGGGCCAGCGGCATCAACGCGTATGCCGTCGTGCTCATCATGGGCCTGGCCGAACGCATCTTCCACGTCACCGGGATCCCGGATGCCCTGGCCCGCACCGACGTCCTCATCGGCGCCGGAGTGCTCTTCCTCATCGAGATGGTCGCCGACAAGATCCCCTACCTCGACTCGACGTGGGACTCGATCCACACCGTCGTGCGACCAGCCGTCGGAGCCACCCTCGGCTATCTCTTCGGTCACGAGAACTCCGACCTCAACGCCGCCTTCATGGCTGCCACCGGCGGTTTCGCTGCGCTCGCCTCGCACCTGATCAAGGCCGGCACCCGCGCAGCGGTCAACACCTCGCCCGAACCGGCCAGCAATATCGTCGTCTCCACCGCCGAGGACGTCACCGTCGCCGCGGTCATGACCACCGCCTTTGCCAACCCGTGGGTCGCCGCCGTCATCGCCGGGGTGCTGCTCGTCGTCGGCGCGATCGTCGTGGTCTTCCTGCTCAAGCGGGTGCGCCGCTTCAAGGCCCGATATGACGCCTGGGGTGAGCGCTTGGTCAACGGAGAGCCACCGAGCGCGGCAGGGTCGCTGCGCCAGCAGCCCCGCTCAGGCGGACCGTCCCCCGAGCCCCCCGCGCGGCGCGGCGACACCCAGCGGCTCCCAGGCGGACCGCAGCACTGAGTCGACGACCCGAGCGCGTCCCTGCGCTCAGGGTGCGGCTTCCAGACCGAGGTTGTCCCAGACCCGCAATGTCGAGGTCGACCGGTTCATCGTGATGAAGTGGATCCCCGGCGCGCCCTCGGCGAGCAACGCCGTGGCCAACTCGGTGGCGATCTCCACCCCTACCTCGCGTACCGCCTCCGGGTCGTCCTGAACTGCGACCAGTCGATCGGTCACCGCCGTCGGCACGGGTTGCCCCGACAACTCGGTCATCCGCGCCAGTTGACGCACGTTCGTCACCGGCATAAGACCCGGCACGATCGGCAGATCCCGACCGCGGGCCGCGACCCGGTCCCGCAACTGCACATATGCCTCGACGGTGAAGAAGAACTGGGTGATGGCGAAGGCCGCACCAGCGTCGGCCTTACGCACCAACACGTCGGCGTCGTGCTCCAGGCTGGGGCTCTCCGGGTGCTGGTCGGGGAAGGCAGCCACCCCGACGGTGAACGGCCCCAGGTCACGGACGAGCCGCACGAGGTCCTCGGCGTGGTCCAGGCCCTCCGGGTGCGAGACCCAGGGCTGGTCGAGGCCCCCCTGCGGGTCACCGCGCAGCGCCAGGACGTTGCGCACTCCCCCGTTGGCGTAGTGGCCGACGATATTGCGCAACTCGGTCACCGAGTGCCCCACACAGGTGAGGTGGGCCATCGGGGTGAGCGTGGTCTCACGGGCGATCCGGTCGGTGAGCCGGATGGTGCGGTCGCGGAAACTCCCGCCCGCGCCATAGGTCACCGAGACGAACGTCGGACGAGCCTTCTCCAACTGCCGGATGGCCTCCCAGAGCATCGCCTCGCCCGCGTCGTCCTTGGGTGGGAAGAACTCCACGCTGATCGCCGGCCGGTCGTCGGCGAGGGCATCGGGGATCGAGCGCACGACGTGCAGCGGGCGGGTGAGACCTGGCATGCGAGCAGGGTACGAGCGGTTCTGAACTCGATGCGGCTCGGTCCGGGTGCTGACACCACGTAGTCTGGGCGGGACAGCGTGCCGGTCCCCCTGGCCAGACGGGACGGACGGCACGACGGTTCCACCCGGCATACCTCGACCTTCTTTGGACGGCCCTCGTGATCCATCCCCTCGACCGTGACGAGCTGCGCTCGCAGGTCCAGGCGTGTATCGAGGGTGAACTCGCCCGCCAACGCCGCATCCTCGACGAGGTCGGACCCGACCTGGCCGCGCTCGTCGACCCGGTGCAGCGGCTGCTGTCCGGCGGCAAGCGGTTGCGCGCGGCCTTCGCCTACTGGGGCTACCGGGCCGCGGGTCGCCCAGGAAGCCCGCACCTGGTGCGCCTGGCGAGCGCGATGGAGTTCTTCCAGGCCGCAGCGTTGCTGCACGACGACGTCATGGACGGCAGTGACACCCGACGAGGTATGCCGTCCGCCCACCGCGCCGCCGCGTTCACGCACGCGGACGCTGGCTGGTCCGGCGACAGCGATCGTTTCGGCGAGGCGACCGCCATTCTCGCGGGCGACTTGTGCCTGCAGTGGACCGACGAGCTCTACGCAACCTCGGGACTGCCCACCGATCACCTGCAGCGCGGCCGCGAGACCTTCGACCGGATGCGCACCCAGCTCATGGGCGGGCAGTTCCTCGATGTCCTCGAGTCGGCGCGTGGGTGGGATGGGATGAGCACGGCCGAGCGGGTCACCTCGGCTCGGCGGGTCATCCGGTTCAAGAGCGCGAAGTACACCATCGAGGCCCCCCTGTTGATCGGGGCGCTGGCCGGTGGCATCGCCCCGGAGGCTGCCGCGGCATTGTCGACCTACGGTCTGGCGCTCGGGGAGGCCTTCCAGCTACGCGACGACCTGCTCGGGGTCTTCGGCGACCCCGTGCACACTGGCAAACCCGCAGGCGATGACCTGCGGGAAGGTAAGCGCACCGTCTTGGTGGCCTACACCCTGGACGCGGCGAGCCCGCCGGAGCAGGACATCCTCCAGAGCGCGCTCGGCAACCCCTCCCTCACGTCGGCCCAGGTCGGGGATGTCCGGACCCTCATGGAGGGTTCAGGCGCAGTCGCCCGAGTCGAGGCGGACATCACGAACCTCGCCGCTGCCGCGCACCAGGCGCTGGGGACGGTGCGGGCGGCAGTCGACCCCACGGCATACCAGGTCTTGAACGACCTCGTCGCCGTGACGACCGACCGCGTCACCTAGAAGGCGAGCGCTTGGGCCCGTCGCCGGACTTCGGTCTTGTGCCCCAGCCGCAGCGCGGCGAGCGGAGTGTCACCGACCGGCAACGTGGGGTCGGGCATGTGCAGCCAGCGGATGATCTCGCCGTCGTTCATTCCACCGTCGGCCAGCACCGTGAAAGTGCCCTTGAGCTCGGGCAGCGGGCCGTCGGCGCCAAGGAAGCCAGCCGGCACCGCCAGCGCCCGGTTGGGTCCCACCCGGTGGGTGAGCAATTCGCGGTCGGCGACGAAACGACGCACCCGGGACAACGGCAGGTCGTAGCGCTGCGCGATATCGGGCAGGTAGACCCACTCGGGCACCATGTCGCTGACATCGTCGGCGGCGAGAGCGTCGTCGGAGGTGGTGGGCGCGGCTAGATCCTCGGTCACAGCCCCCAGCCTGCCATGCCGGTCAGAGTCGTGACGGCACGGCATACCGCAGCCCACTGCCCGCGGAACGTACACTCGCCTGCGTGTCCAGCGACCAGACCGTGCCCACCGAGGGGCTCATCGCCGGTCGCTACCGCCTCGTGCGGCGGATCGCCGAAGGGGGCATGGGCCAGGTCTACCTGGCCATCGACGAGCGGTTGAGTCGGCGGGTTGCGGTCAAGGTGCTGCCGGCCACGGCCGCCGACGACCCGGACCTGGTCTCCCGGTTCCGCCGTGAGGCCCAGCTCGCTGCCGGACTCTCGCACGCCAACGTCGTCGCGGTCTACGACTTCGTCGAGGACGACGGCCCGCTGTGCCTGGTCATGGAATACGTCGAGGGCGAGACCTTGCGTCGCCGCCTGGACCGCACCGGTGCGCTGACCGTCCGCGAGTCGGTCCGCATCCTTACGGGGGTGTTGCGGGGGCTGGCTGCCGCCCATCGCGAGGGGCTCATTCACCGCGACGTCAAGCCTGAGAACGTCCTGCTGGGGCAGGACGGGTCGATCAAGGTCACCGACTTCGGGTTGGCGCGCGAGGCCAGCACGCTCTCCCGTACCGACTTCGGGCAGGTCCTGGGCACCATCCACTACCTGGCTCCCGAGCAACTGCGCGGCCGACGTGCTGACGAGCGCAGTGACGTGTATGCCGTGGGGCTGGTCCTCGTGGACCTGCTGACCGGGCGGCGCGCCATGCAGGGCGAAACCCATGCCCAGGTCGCGGCGATGCATGCCAACGGCTCGGTGCCGCTCGCCTCCGAACGGGTCAGCACGGTGCCCCTGGAGATGGACCGGCTCGTCGCGCGCGCCACGGCCCTCGATCCTGCCGACCGTCCCGGCTCGGCGGGTGAGTTCCTCACCGAACTGCGCGAGGCCACCCGACTGCTCAGCGACACCGAACTCGACGCAGAGCCGGTCTATATCGCTGGAATGGAGCCACAGCGACCGGCCTCCCCCGGCGCCCGCACGGCGACGATGCCCGAACCCGATGCCGGCCCGATGGCAACCACAGTGCTGCCGTCGCTCGCCGCGACCTCGCTCCTGCCGGTATCCCCTCCGCCGGACCCGGCCAGCGCTGCGACGACCGTGCTCCCGGTCGGTGAACCCACGGCCGCCGAATCCTCGTCCCCAGCGACCGCGGCTTCCGACCCAACCCCGACCTCCCAGCCGCAGGAGAAGAAGCGCCCCTCGCCAGGTACCCCTGCCGCTCCTGCAGGACGCCGCCGCTGGCCGTGGGTTCTCGTGCTGTTCGCGCTGCTCGCCGGTGGCGCGGGGGGCTGGTGGTGGTATGACTCCACGGGCCCGGGTTCGCAGCGCGTCGTGCCTCCGCTGGTTCATCTCGCGGTGGCCGATGCCGAGAAGGCGCTCGCTGCCGTCGACCTGCGTGCCGACCAGACCCAGGCCTATAGCGAGACCGAACCCCGCGGCCAGGTCATGGACAGCACGCCGCCGGCCGCGGCCCAGGTGCGCAAGCACAGCAGTGTCACCCTCGTGGTGAGCCAAGGACCCGAGCGGTATGCCGTTCCCAAGCTGGTGGACGCCAAACAGGCCGACGTCGCCGCTGCCTTGACCGACCGACACCTCGCTCTGGGCACGGTCACCGAGGAGTTCAGCGAAACCGTGGCGGCCGGCATCGTGTTGCGTCAGGATCCGGCACCAGACACCTCTGTCAAACGCGACACCAAGGTCGCCATCGTCGTGAGCAAGGGTCGCGAGCCGATCCCCGTCGCCAAGGTTGCCGGCAAGACCGTTGACGAGGCCAGCTCAATTCTCAAGACCGCCGGGTTCGCGGTGACGGTGGCCGATGCAGTCAACAGCGAGACCGTGCCCTCGGGTGCGGTCGTCAGTCAGACCCCAGATTCGGGCACGCTCTTCCGCGGCGACAACGTCACCCTCGTGCCCTCCAAGGGCCCGGTGCTCGTGGCCGTCCCGGATGTCACGCTGCGCAAGATGGCCGACGCCGAGAAGACCTTGACTGCCGCCGGGTTCAAAGTGACGATCAACAAGCTCTTCGGCGGGGCACTCAAGACCGTGCGCTTCCAAGATCCGGCGGGCGGCACCATGGTTCGCCGCGGCACGACCATCACCCTCACGGTCATCTGACGAGCCGACGGTCCCGTGACCCTTGCCCCTCAGCGAGCCCGCATGCTCGCCACCGCCCTGCTCATCGCCCTCACGGCGGTGTGGGGCTCAACGTTCTTCCTCATCCGCGACCTGGTCCGCACGGTGCCACCGGCCGACTTCCTCGCCGTGCGGTTCACCATGGCTGCGGTACTCATGGTCGCCATCTTCTGGCGACAGCTACGCGCCCTCTCCCGCCGGGAGGTCACGGTGTCACTCGGGCTGGGCGCCTGTTACGGCTTTGCGCAGATCCTGCAGACCGTCGGCCTGGCCCACACGGATGCATCGGTCTCGGGTTTCGTCACCGGCACCTATGTCGTGCTCACCCCGGTCTTCACCGCGCTCCTGTTGCGCGAGCGGGTGCCAGCCAGCACCTGGTATGCCGTGACGCTCGCCACCGCGGGCCTGGCCTTGCTGTCGCTCAAAGGCTTCAGTGTCGGCCTCGGTGAGACCCTCACCCTCGGCGCCGCCGCTCTCTATGCGCTGCACATCATCGGCTTGGGCCGCTTGTCCACACCGAGCCGAGCCGCGGGCATGTCGGTCGTGCAGATGCTCGTCATCGCGGTGGTGAGCGTCGTCGCCGCGCTGCCCGATGGAATCGTCTGGCCGCAAGGGTCCGGGCAGTGGGGCGCGGTCGTCTACATGGCCACCGCAGCCGGCGTGCTTGCCCTGTGGAGCCAGACCTGGGCCCAGGCCCACATGCCCGCAACGCGGGCGGCGATCGTCATGACCCTCGAACCGGTTTTCGCGGCTGGATTCGCCGTCGCGCTGGGCGGCGAAAGCCTCACGCTGCGGATGCTCGCCGGCGGGGCCTTGGTGCTCGCCGCAATGTATACGGTGGAGTTGTCCGGTCATCGGCCGAGCGCCAACCGCACCGAGCCCGCCCTGCACCACGAGGTGTAACCCTGACCGAGCTGTGCGAACCGGATCGGGCGGCGCTCACCCGACAGGTGGCATGTCCCCCATCTAGGTGGGGCGTCCGCCAGTGGCCAGCAGCTCCGACAGCACGCGCTCGGCATGGTCGGTCGCGGCATCGTCGACATCGAGATGCCACACGGCCCGCACCGAACGCGGCCCCGCGGCATACAGCCGCACCCCCTGCGCCGCCGCTGCGGTAACGAAGTCCCCGGGAGGCCAGCCACACCTGCCGACGTCGAGCATGAGGATGTTCGTCTCGACGCTAGCCGGATCCACGCTCCCCGGTGCCGCCGTGGCACAGGCGTGAGCCACCCGGGCGGTCCGGGCGTGGTCGTCCGCGAGCCGAGCCACGTGGTGGTCGACGGCATACCGGCCGGCGGCAGCGAGGATCCCCACCTGCCGCATCCCCGCGCCGTACCGCTTGCGCCAGATCCGTGCCTGGGCGATGAAGTCCCGCTCTCCCACGAGAATCGACCCCACGGGGGCGCCCAGACCCTTGCTGAGACACACCGATACTGAATCGAACTCACGGCCATAATCGGCCAGGGGGATGCCGGTGGCGACGTGGGCGTTCCAGAGCCGGGCACCATCCAGGTGCATGCGCACGCCCAGCGGCCGGGTCGCGGCCCGCAGCGCACGGATGGCCGACAGCGGCTGGATCGTGCCGCCGCCGAAGTTGTGGGTGTTCTCGACGACGACCAGCGACGTGCATACCTGGTAGGGGCCGACCCCCGTGGCCAGCAAGCCGAGCGGCCCGGCGGGATCGAGCCGTCCGCGATCACTGGACCACGTCCGGGAGGTGATTCCCGAGAAGACCGCCGCGGCACCGAGCTCTGCTCGAACCACGTGGGCGAGCTCGTCGGCGATGAGTTCCTCGCCGGGCGCGACATGCAACCGTAAGGCAAGTTGGTTGGCTAGCGAGCCGGTGGGGGTGAACAGGCCCGCCTCGTGGCCCAGCAGGGCGCTGACCTGCTCCTCCAGCTCCCGCACGGTCGGGTCCTCCCCGAAGACGTCGTCACCGACGACCGCCTCGGCCATGACGGCGCGCATCGCGCCGGTGGGCTTGGTCAGGGTGTCCGACAGCAGATCGGCGATCGGAGCGGGCGGGAGGGGGGCGGACGGCATACCCGGGGTCTTTCGGTCAGTCCTGCGCGAGCATCTCGGCCACGAGGAAGGCCAACTCAAGGCTCTGTTGGTGGTTGAGCCGCGGGTCGCACACCGTCTCGTAACGCTTCTCGAGGTCGGTGTCGAGGATCTTCTCCGAGCCGCCGAGGCACTCGGTGACGTCATTGCCGGTCAGCTCCACGTGCAGCCCACCGGGCACCGTGCCCAGGGATCGATGCACCTGGAAGAAGCCCTCCACCTCGGCGACGATGTCATCGAAGTTGCGCGTCTTGTAGCCCCCGTTGGACTCAAAAGTATTGCCGTGCATGGGATCACAGACCCACGTCACCACGCCGCCCTCGGATCGCACGACCTCGATGAGGGCCGGCAGCGCGTCACTCACCGCCCGCGAGCCCATCCGGGTGATGAAGGTGAGCCGACCGGGCTCACGATCAGGATCCAACTGGGCCAGCAGCCGCTTGACGTCGTCATGAGAGGTCTTCGGCGAGAGCTTGACACCGATCGGATTGTGCACTCTGGCAAGGAAATCCACGTGCGCACTGTCCTGCGCACGGGTGCGCTCCCCCACCCAGATGAAGTGCGCGGAGGTGTCGTAGGCCAGGCCATTGCGGGAGTCGATGCGGGTCAGCGGCCGCTCGTAGTCCAGCAGCAACGCCTCGTGCGCGGCAAAGAACTCGGTCGTGCGCATCGCCTCGAAATCCGCGCCACAGGCGGCCATGAAGCGCATCGCCTTGTCGATGTCGTGGGCCAGCCGCTCGTAACGCTGGTTGGCCGCATTGGAGACGAACCCCTTGTTCCAGTCGTGCACATGGCGCAGGTCGGCAAAACCACCGGTCGTGAACGCCCGGACCAGGTTGAGAGTCGCCGACGAGCGGTGGTATGCCGCGACCATCCGATTCGGGTCGGGGCGGCGGGACTCGGGCGTGAAGGCAAAGTCGTTGACCATGTCGCCGCGGTATGCCGGCAGGCTCACTCCTGCGCGAGTCTCCAGGTCGGCGCTGCGGGGCTTGGCGTACTGCCCCGCCATCCGGCCGACCTTGACGACCGGCACCGACGCTCCGTAGGTGAGCACCGCCGCCATCTGCAGCACGGTCTTGATCCGGTCGCGAATGTTGTTAGCCGTCGCGCCGGCAAAGGTCTCGGCGCAGTCGCCGCCCATGAGGACAAACGCCTCGCCCTGGGAGGCCGCTGCCATCCGGGTCATCATCACGTCGCACTCACCGGCGAACACCAGCGGCGGATAGGAGGCGAGTTCCGCGACGGCCGCCTGTAGCTCCGCCTGGTCTGGCCAGACCGGTTGCTGCGCGGCGATACGCGACCCGGCGGCCTGGGCCAGGTCCCGGTGCAGCTGTGCGTTGGGGTCGGTGCTCACCCGGACAGGGTAGTTGCGTCCCACTCCTCGGGATCGTCGGGGTCCGGATATCGAGAGCAGGGGTATCGGGCTTGGCGCCGCTTGGGCCCCCTGGTCGACGGGCTGACGTAGGGTCCGCTGCATGACCTTCTCGATCGTCGCAGGGCAGGGCACGGCATACGGAGTGGCCGTGGCAAGCAAGTTCCTCGCCGTGGGAGCGGTTGTCCCCGCCGCGACTCCCGGCGTGGGAGCGGTGGCGACGCAGTCTTTCGCCAAGGTGTCCTATAAGGCGGACAGCCTCGCCTTGCTGCGCGCAGGGGCTGAGGCCCCGGATGCCTTGGCCCGGCTCACGGCCGCTGACTCGTTACGCGAGACCCGGCAGGTCGGCATCGTCGGCGCCCACTCGCAGTCGACCTTCACCGGCGCGGAATGCCTCCCGTGGGCTGGTGGCGTGTGCGGCGGAGACGACACCGGGGGTCGCTACGCAATCCAAGGGAATGTACTCACCGGTCCCGAGGTCGTGGCGGCCATGGAGGATGCCTGGACGGCCAACCCGGGTATGCCGTTGGCGCGCCGCCTGCTCGCGGCGCTCCTAGCCGGCGATGACGCCGGCGGAGACCGGCGCGGCCGCCAAGGCGCCGCGCTCTATGTCGTCGATGTCGGGGCGGGATACGACGAATGCGGGGTCGTCGTCGACCTGCGCGTCGACGACTCGCCGACGGCGGCCCATGACCTAGCCCGATTGCTGGATCTCAACGACCTCTATTTCGGCGGGCCGGAGGACCTGAGCCCGTTGGAGGGCGCACTCGCCGACGAGGTGCGCGGCCGGCTCGCGAGCCTGGGCTACCGGCATACCGAAGTCGACGAAGCCCTTGCCGAATGGGCGGGCGTCGAGAACTACGAAATGCGCCTGCTGTCCGGCCAGATCGACGGGAAGGTGCTGGCGGCGCTCCGCGCAGCGACCGGTGGCTGACCCGCTCCCCACCGGGCGGCCGGCCCGCGTTCTGGCCCGAAGCGATGAACCGTGTTAGAACTACGGGCATGGCCACTACCGCATTCCGAGGTTCCCCCGTCACCACCGTCGGTGAGCTCCCCCAGGTCGGTGAGACGGCCCCGGACTTCCAGTTGACGGGAGCCGATCTGGCTGACGTCGCTCGCGGCGACCTTTCTGGCTCCCGCGTCGTGCTCAACATCTTCCCGAGCATCGACACCGGCGTCTGCGCTGCCAGTGTGCGCCGTTTCAACGAACTCGCCGCCGCGCTGCCCGACACTCGGGTCGTGTGTGTGTCGGCGGATTTGCCGTTCGCGCTCGGTCGGTTCTGCGGCGCCGAAGGCATCGACAATGTGACGACGGCCTCGACGTTCCGCAGCAGCTTCGGCAGCGACTACGGCGTGACAATGGCCGACGGACCGTTGCGCGGTCTGCTGGCCCGCTCGGTCGTCGTCCTGAACGCCGACGGCTCGGTCGTCTACACCGAGTTGGTCCCTGAGATCGCCCAGGAGCCCGACTACGACGCAGCTGTTGCCGCGCTGAGCTGAGCGTGATCGGTGAGCTGACCCGATCTGTCGTCGCCTGAGTCGGGCCGTCAGCGCGGCGAGGGTCCGTCCAGGCCGCGCTCTAAGGCATAGCGGACCAGTTCGACGCGGTTGTGCATTTGCAGCTTGTTGAGGGTGTTCTGGACGTGGTTCTGCACGGTCCGGTGCGAGATGAACAAGTGCTGGGCGATCTCCTTGTAGGTCCGCCCGGTCGCGACCAAGCGCAGCACCTCGGTCTCGCGGTCGGTCAGGGTGTCCTCGCCTCGGGGAACCGCTCTACCTCGAGGTCCGCTCTCGGCCAGCCGCCGGAACTCCGCGAGCACAAGGTCGGCCAGACCAGGCGTGAAGACTGCCCGACCACGGGCAGTGCGTCGTACCGCCTCCAGGAACTCGGCGCGGCCGGCCGACTTGACCAGATAGCCTGCGGCGCCGGCTTTCACCGCATCGAGGACGTCCTGGTGTTCGCCGCTCACCGACAAGATGAGGATGCGGGTCGGGCAACCTGCCGCCGCGAGCTCAGCGCATACCTGCGGTCCCCGTAGGCCCGGGAGGTTGAGATCCAAGACGAGGACGTGCGGCACCGCGCTCAGGGTCCGACGCACGGCGGACGGCCCGTCGGCTGCGGTTCCGACAACGGCAAACCCCGCGTCGGCAAGGTCCCGCGCGACCGCATCCCGCCACATCGGGTGATCGTCGGCCACGACCACACGTAACGGTTCGGGAAGGGGTTCCTCCCCGTCGGTGCCCTCGACCTCGTCCAGCTCGAACGGTGGGCTCGGCTCCGCCATCACGCGCGTCCTTCCTTAGGTAGCCACATCTCCACCGTGGTGCCGCCGCCTGGACCGAACACGTAGGTGGCTCGACCGCCGAGGTCCTCGACGCGCGAGGTGATGGACGAGCTCACGCCCAATCGGCCCCGCCCGGCTGCCGCATCGAGTTCCTCCTGAGAAACCCCCACGCCGTTGTCCCGGACGGTCACCACCAGATCGGCGCCCAGATCGTCGACGAGCACCCAGGCTCGAGCTCCCTCGCCGGCGTGCCGCCGGACATTGTCCAGTGCCGCCTCCACCGCGGCAACGATCTCGCGTGCCCGTCGCGGATCGACATCCACCGGCTCGTGCGGAGCCACGAGGGTAGCCATTCCCGTCACGGGCACCTGCAACGACCGGCGCAGGTCGACCGGGCCGTCGACCGTTGCTTCGAGCTCGGGAAGCGACGCGCCGCTCGCGAGTGCCCGCAGCTGCATCTCCTGCTCGGCAGCCAACTCCCCTAACCGAGCCGCCTCACCGCCCAAGTCGAGCCCTCGGCGATGGATGAACGCCAGGGCCTGGAGCACTCCATCGTGGACGGTGCGGGCGAGTCGATCCCGCTCGGCGATCTCGGCCTGCTTGGCCAGCGCCCTCCGCAGCGCCGTCTGCTCCTTGCGGGCGACATCCGCACCGTAGCCAAGGCACACCCCGAGCATCATGAGTAGGCCCGCATTGCTTACCGGTTCGGAATCAACGCGGCCGACCTGCAGGATCATGACGGCGGTCATGATGAGCGAGACGACCAAGCCCCCACGCCACCCGAGGATGAGCGCAGCCCCGATGACCGGGACGCTCTGGAAGACCCCAGGGACGGTGGTGACCCCTTCCAGGGCTGCGGCAGGGGTGTCGATCCACCGGGTCGAGAGAATTGCTGCGGAGACGAGGACCATCTCCACGAGGTGGATGCCCAGATCGCGCCGGGCGGAGACATACATGTAGACCGACCACAGGGCCAACAGGCCCAGGACGATGGCAACGAGGTCAGGGCGGGCCATGTCCTCCCGGCGGGCGTAGGCGCCCCACACGGCATACACGACGGCCAACAGGCGGTAGACGCGCAACGCCCCCCATAACGCACCGATGACCAGCGAATCGCCCTCACGCACCTCCCGGCGCGTGGGCTGCGCCACCACCATCTGCCCCCCTTGACCTGCGCTGGCCGGCTCAGCTGGCCTTGCGCTCGACCTCGGTAGCTCCCTGAGCATCGTCAACCTCAACCACGTCTGGTGTGTCGACACCGGCGAGCTCTGCAGACTGGTCAGCGTCCGGTTCATCGGTGACCGTTGCCGCGGCAGCCGGGGTCTTCTTGGCTGCGGCTTCCTGGATCTCCCGCGCCTTGGCCACCGCCGACTGGATGACGTTCTTCTTGATCGACGTGGCGTAGACGTCGACGTACTCCTGACCCGACAGCAGCATGAGTTCGTACATGATCTCGTCGGTGATGGACCGCAGCACGAAGCGGTCGTTCTCCATGCCCTCGTAGCGGGAGAAGTCCAACGGCTTGCCGATGCGGATGCCGATCCGCATGATGTTCGGCACCTTCTGACCGGTTGGCTGCGCTTTGTCGGTGCCGATCATGGCCACCGGGATGACCGGGCAGCCAGCTTCCAGCGCCATCCGCGCGATGCCGGTCTTGCCCTTGTAGAGCCGACCGTCGGGTGAGCGGGTGCCTTCGGGATAGATGCCGAAGAGATCCCCCTTGCGCAGCACCCGCAGGCCGGACTGCAAGGCCGCCTCGCTGGCCCGGCCGCCACTGCGGTCGATGGGGATCTGGCCGACCCCCTTGAAGAACCACCGGGTCAGCCGGCCCTTGATGCCCGACCCGGTGAAGTACTCCATCTTCGCGGGGAAGGTGATCCGCCGGGAGAGCGCCAACGGCAGGAAGATCGAGTCGGAGAAGGACAAATGGTTGCTGGCGAGGATCGCCGCACCGGACTCGGGCACGTTGTCGGCCCCTTCCACCCAGGGGCGGAAGAGCATCTTGAGGATCGGGCCGAGGACGACCGTCTTGAGAAACCAGTAGAACACCGAGTCAAACCCTTCCCTGTGACCTGGAGCACTCTACGGCACCGCCGGTGCTCACGGCTCCCCCGGCCCCGACGACCTGGCCGGGGCCGCAGGGTCTGCGAGACTGTGACGATGAGTGAGCCGTTCGATGACCGGGGGCGCGGGAGCGCACCAGACCCCGAGGACATCGACGCCCGCTTCCGGGAGATCATCGCCGGCTGGGATACCACCCTCGAACCTCCCGACCGATTGACTCCCGAAGTGACCTCGGATGGCACCGCGGATTCCCCGCCTGACGCCCCGTCCGAGGGGGCTGGAGAGGCGAGGTCGGACGGTCCTCGTAGCCCCTTGCTGCCCCCGCACGGCATACCCGCCTTCATCTCCGTGCCGCTGCCCGCCGGCCAGGAACGCGACGGCGGAGGAACGTCTGACCCGACCGACCCGATCGAGGCGGGGTGGCGAAGCTACGAGCCGCCCGACGCGGACGACCATTTCGAGCCACCGGAGCCCGCTTTGCCTCCCGCGCACGACGCGACCTTCTGGCTCGCCATCGGCGGCATCATCGCAGGCCCGCTCCTCATCCTCTGGGCGACCCTCGTCTCCGGCAATCCCGACCCCGGCTGGTGGGTGCTCACGGGCATCGCTGCGACGATCGTGGGCTTCGGGCTCATCGTGATGCGCGGTTCAGCCGAGCGAGACCCCGATGACGACGGGTCCCGGGTCTAGCACCCTCGACTACCGTGCGCGCCGTGCGCGCAGGCGCGTCAGTCGGTATGCCGTCTGCGCCACCGCAGTCGGGCGCGACGCAGCGGACCCTCCGGAAGGATCTCAGGGGCGTCGTCCACCGCAAGGGCCGGTTCGAGTGCCGCTGCCGCATCCAAGGCGGTGGCCGTGAGGGAACCATCATGATGGCGGGCCAGGTCAGCAGCACCGACGACTCCGGCGTCATTGCCGAGGGTGGCCGCGACGATGCGGGCCTCGGGTCGATAGCCACGTCCGGGCAGTTGCCGCCGATAGGCCTCCCGTGCCGAATCCAGCAGCAACTCGCCGGCCGCGCTGACTCCCCCGCCGATGACGAAGATGCCTGGGTCCAGCGCGGCCGCGAGATTGGCCAGTCCGATACCCAGCCAGCGACCGACATCAGAGAGCAACTCACAGGCGGTCGGATCGCCGTCCTGGGCTGCCGCGGTGATGAGCGGGCCGGTCAACGCGCCCGCATCCCCACCGATCCGGGCGACGAGGTCCTGGGCCATCGGCGATCCGGCGCTGATGAGCGACCGCGCTTCCCGGACCAGGGCGTTGCCGCTGGCGTACTGCTCCCAACACCCGCGGTTACCGCACTCGCAGCGCAGTCCGTCGGGGACCACTTGCATATGACCGAATTCGCCGGCGATGCCGAAGCGACCGCGTTCCACCCGACCATCCACGACGATGGCGCCCCCGATACCCGTGCCGAGGTTGACCATGACCAGCCGGTCCTCGCCTCGCCCCGAGCCGAAGCGCCACTCCGCCCAGGCCGAGGCATTGGCGTCGTTATCGATGGTGACGGGCAGCCCGATCCGGCCGACCAGCCGAAGCTGCAGCGGTTCGTCCCGCCATGACAGGTGCGGGGCGAAGACGACGGTGGCGCGATCGGCGGCGACGAAACCGGCTGCGCCGATCCCCACAGCTCCCACGTGATCCTTGCCGACCTGGGTGAACAACTCCTCGACGACCGAGACGATGGTGTTCTCCACGACATCAGGGGTCGTTGACCGGTGCGGAGTGTCGGCCCGGGCCCGGGCGATGACCACGCCACTGTCGTCGACGACTCCGCCGGCGATCTTCGTGCCTCCGATGTCGACTCCCACGGTGAATGGCGCGTCGCTCATGGGCGGCTCTCGTCCTTGGGCCGTGCTGCCGCGGCCTCGCGGCGGCTCGCGGCAAAACCACGCAGCCCGTCCCCGATGAGGTCGACGACGTCGGCAAGTCGGTCGATGGTGTCCGGTGTCACGCTGCGCACGGCCCCGATCAGGATGCAGACCGGACAGGACCGGCATACCGATGCTGCCTCGGAAGCGGCCGGGTCATGCCCGCACTCGGGGCAGACCTGCGACGGCGAACCTCCAGCGGCACCCGATGAGGAGCCCACAGGCGGGTGCTCACCATGCGGCGGGCGACTGCTCGAGGCGCCAGTGGGCCGAGACGCCCGTTCGCCAGCGGCCTCGGCCTGACTGTCGGGGACCGTGGAAAACAACCCGATGAGGCGCGCGGCTTCCTCGGCGACCGACCCCACACGCCGGTCGTATGCCGGTTGCGTCACGACTCCTCGACGCGCTTCTTGAGCTCCTTGAGGGCGGTGTCGACGATCGCCTTCTCGGCCTTGCGCTTGAGCAGACCCAGCATCGGGATGGTCAGATCGACGGCCAGCCGGTAGGTCACCCGGGTGCCCGCTCGATCTGCCGCCAGAGTGTAGGACCCGTCCATGGCCTTGAGGACGCTGGCCTTGACCAACCCCCACGACACCACGCCCGTGCCGTCGTCGGCGATGTCCCACTCGTAGTCGAGCGTGTAGGTGTCCTTCAACACGCCTGCGTCCAAGGTGAATTCGACGCGGTCGGCCCAGCCGTCGCCTTCCTCCGAGAGGATCGTGATGCGCTTGACCTCGTTGGCCCACTCCGGGTATGCCTCGAAATCGGCGATGACGTCCAGAACGGTCCCCGGGGGTGCCTCGATGACGATGGAGGACTCGGTGCGATCGGCCATGTCGACAGGCTATCGCGAAGCCGCAGCCTCCAGTCCCTCGCCCAAGCCCGCGTCAGCGTGCCCAACTCAACAGTTGGCCGCGCACCGCCGTCGCGAGGTCGCTCTCGTTCGTGCCCTGCTGCTGGAGGGCAGCCGACACGGCCCCGGCTGACCCGGATGGCGCCGACCCGTCGAGCGACCCGCCCACCTCATGAATCAATCCCATCAGGCCCCTCTCGCCGATGCCGGTCGCCAGGGCGCGGACGGCCAGCCACGAACTCTGGTATGCCGTGTCGAATCCGGCTGCGGCCGTGTCGAATTCACTGGACGTGGCCAGTTTCGTGGGCCAATCGGAAGCCTTGGCGCGCTCGATCGCCGCCGCCGCGATGGTGCGGGGTTCCAGGCTGCTTGCCCGGTAGGCGACATACTCGGCCAGCCCTTCGCTCAACCACATCGGCAGGTCAGATCGGGTGCTCGCGCGGAGGGCGACGTGGGTGAACTCGTGGGCAAGCACGACGAGCCGACCCTCTGCGGTCAGTCGACGGGCAGCGCCCGGCCCGAGGACGACCCGGTCGGCACCGGCAGGCCGCCCGACCAGCCGGGCCCCGACGGTCGTGGCCCCGACGACATCGAGGCCCGACGTCGTCGACCGGCCGATCATGGCGGCAGTCGCCTCGGCGGTGGGCGGGACGACGAGCACAGTGCCGGGTATGCCGTCCGCCAGCCCTGGGATGGCCGCAACTCGGCTCCACGCTTGCTCGGCTGCTGCGCTGCACTCGGCCAGGTCAACGACGTCAGCGGAGACCGCGACCACGACATGATCGCCGCGCCGGACCGCCAGGCGGGGCAGATCGAAGGCCTCGGGCGGGTCGGTAGCACCCAGCCATGTGACCAGCCGCCACGTTCCCTGCCGTTCAACGGCCCGGAGAGTGCGCGACACCACCCGATCGACCCGGTCCACCCCGGGGATTCGGTAGGCCAGCTGTGCCGTGCCCTGCCAGTGCTGCTCCACACCATCTGTCGAGGTCGGGTCACTTCGCTCGTGAAGTGCGGTGAACGACATGTGACTGACGCCGAGGGCGCGCAAGGCGTCGAATGCCTCGAGCTGCCTGGATCCCTCGGGCGTCGTCGGATCCGCGATCCCCGCCTTCCACGCGTTGACATCCCCGGCTGCCAGGGCGTGAGCCTGCCGCTGCAGGAGTGCCGCAACGGCAGTGTCGGCGGCGGTCGGTCGAGCGGAGGACGGTGAAAAGGGCGACGAAGAGCAGCCATCCAGGCCCCATGCCACCACTCCGACGAGCGCGGCAGCAACGAGCCGTCGCATCCCGCCCATCAACGCCCTCCTTGTCACTTCTGCGTGATCGTAGGCCCATGGCAGCGCAGCCGCCCGCGGTCACCAGCCCGCCGCCACTGCGGCATCGGCAGCGCGACTGTGCGACTGGCCGTGAACCCGAGCCGGGGTCCGGACCGCCCGCAGCGTCGCGGCATACTCAGCACCGACCAACCCGGCCCGGACAAACAGATCGACCACGCGTCGCTCCGCTGGGTCGAGCCGGGTCGCGTGGTCCGGCGAGGGCGTGACCGGCACAGCGGAGGGCACCCCCACCGAGAGGGTCGTCAGCGCGGTGACGATGCAGTCGTCGCAGGCGATATGGCGGACCGGGCAACCCTCGCAATCGATCAGCATGTGCGCTCCTCCTGTCGTGTTGTGATGTCACCGACGCTAGAACGCAGGTCTGACACCCCCCTCGCGAGCTGGTTCGCACCTCGCGCGATCGGAGTCGTCAACACCTCCTCAGCGCGCCACCGGGGGGTTGTCAGAGCTCACCTCTACGGTCGGTGCCATGCCAGTCGTGCAACCCACCCTGGAAGACCTGGGGACTGCCCTGCGCGAGGTCACCTTCGTCGTCGTCGACCTGGAGACGACCGGGGGCAGCGCGCATGAGAGCGCGATCACCGAGATCGGCGCCGTCAAGGTCCGCGGCGGCGAGGAACTCGGACGGTTCCAGACGCTGGTCAATCCCGGCGCACCGATCCCCGCCTTCATCCAGGTCCTGACCGGCATCTCCGACGCATTGGTCGCACGGGCACCCCGCATCGACACCGTGCTGCCAGCCTTCCTAGAGTTCGCACGCGGTGCGGTGCTCGTGGCGCACAACGCCGGCTTCGACATCGGCTTCCTCAAGGCTGCGGCCGCGGCGACCGGACACCGCTGGCCCGGCTTCCGCGTGATCGACACGGTCACCCTGGCCCGACACCTCGTGTCGCACGACGAAGCTCGCAATCACAAACTCAGCACTCTCGCAACGCTGTTCGGCGCCGAGACCACTCCAGACCACCGGGCTCTGCACGACGCCCTCGCCACCACGGACGTGCTGCACGCCCTGCTCGGGCGGGTCGGCAACCTCGGGGTGACCACCTTGGAGGAACTGGCCAGCTACACCTCGCGAGTCACGCCCGCGCAACGCCGCAAACGCTTCCTGGCTGACCAACTCCCCAGCGCCCCAGGTGTTTACGTCTTCCGTGACGGCAAAGGTCGCACTCTCTACGTCGGCACCTCACAGAACATCCGGGCACGCGCCCGAAGCTATTTCACCGCCTCCGAACAACGCACCCGGATGGCCGAGATGGTCGCGGCCGCCGAGTCCATCCATCCGATCGTGTGCCAGACCGTCCTGGAGGCTCAGGTCCAGGAGGTGCGGCTGTTACGCGCCCACAAGCCGCCCTATAACCGGCGGTCGACCCGACCGGAACGCGCGGTGTGGGTCAAACTCACCGACGAGCCCTTCCCGAGGCTCTCGATCGTCCGCGATGTGCCCTCCGACGCGTCTTATGTCGGTCCCTTCGGGTCGCGTGCCGCGGCCGAGGCTGCGGTGGCCGCTGTCCACGAGGCGATTCCGCTGCGCCAGTGCCCCACGCGGCTGGGCAAACAACCGCGCGGCAGCGCGTGCGTCCTGGCCGAGCTCGGCCGCTGCGGCGCACCGTGCGAGGGACGACAGAGCCTCGACGCGTATGCCGTGCTCGTCGCGGAGGCTCGCGAGCTGCTGACCGGCAACGGTCATGCCGTTTTCACCCGAATCGCCGACCGGATGCGCGAGCTGTCCGAGGCCGAGCGCTTCGAAGAAGCGGCCACCGTCCGCGACCGATTGGAGCAGCTGGCCAAGGGAGCAGCTCGCTCCCAGCGACTGACTCCGCTGGCCGCGACACCGGAGGTGCTCGCCGCCCGGCGTCGTGACGAGGGCGGGTGGGAGTTCGCCTGCGTCCGTTACGGTCGGTTGGCAGGCGCAGCGACCAGCCCGCGAGGCGCCGACCCACTCCCCTACGTCGAGACCCTGCAGGCAACCGCCGAGGTCGTCATGGCTCCGGCGGCCGTGGCTGCGGCAGCCAAGCCCGCAGATCATGCCGCAGCGCTTCCCGAAGAAACCGAGCTGGTCCTGCGGTGGCTGGAATCTCCCGGTGTGCGCATCGTCCATCTCGACGGCGAATGGACCTGTCCCGTGGGTGGCGCGGGCAGGGTCCGCGAGGAACTGCGGCTGGCTAGGCTGGGCGCGTGATCACCGCCATCGTCCTCGTCACCTGTGACGTCTCCCGCATCCCCGAGGTCGCGACCGAGATCGCCGCGATCGAGGGCGTCTCCGAGGTCTATTCCGTCACCGGTGACGCCGACCTCGTCGCGATGGTGCGGGTCCGAGCCCACGAGCGGCTGGCCGACGTCATCGCCGACGCGCTCTCCAAGGTGCCAGGAGTGACCGGCACGACGACCCATATCGCGTTTCGCACCTACTCGCGGCACGACCTGGAGGCGGCCTTCAGCCTCGGTCTGGACTGACCGAGTCACCCGGTATGCCCGCATACCGGAATACCGGCATACCGGCATACCGGCGTGTCGGATCAGATGGACGCAGAAGCGGCGCGACGCGTGGCCGCGATCCAACGATCCACCAGGCGGGTCGCGGCACCGGAGTCGATCGCCTCAGCCGCGCGGGCCATTCCTGCGCGCACGTCCGCGTGCAGTTCGCTGTCCGCGTCGGCCGCCACGGCCAGAGCAACGCCGGCATTGAGCACGACGGCGTCGCGAATCGGACCACGGGCACCGGCGAAGACGTCGGTCACCACCCGAGCGTTGTATGCCGCGTCGCCACCGCGCAGGGCCTCGGTCGGGGCGGGTTCCAGGCCCAAGCGCGCCGGGTCGAGCCGATGGAGAACGATCTGCCCCCGTCGCACCCACCACACCGAGGTCGTCGTGGACAGGGTCGCCTCGTCCAGGCCGTCGTCCCCACGCAGCACAGCGGCATCACGGCCGCGTCCCGCGAACACTCCGGCCAGGATCGGAGCCATCCGCGAGTCGGCAACGCCGACCGCGGCATACGTCGGCTGTCCCGGGTTAGTGAGTGGGCCGAGGAAGTTGAAGACGGTGCCGACCCCAAGGCCGGCTCGCGCCGGCGCGGCGTGGCGCATCGAGGGGTGGAACCGTTGCGCGAAGCAGAACGTGATGCCGGCCTCGTGGACGATCTGCTCGACCCGGTCCTCAGGGAGGGTCAGGTCGATGCCGAGCGCCTCGAGAACGTCGGCCGACCCCGACGACGAGGACGCGGCGCGATTGCCGTGCTTGACGATCGGCACACCGGCTGCAGCGCACACCATGGCTGCCATCGTGGAGATATTCACTGTGTGCGCCCGGTCGCCGCCAGTTCCGACGATGTCGAGGCTCGGCGTGGGAGCCGTGATCCGGATCGCGTGAGCCAACATCTGATCGGCCAGGCCGCGCACCTCGTCGACGCTCTCGCCCTTGGTGCGCAGCGCCATGAGGAAGCCCGCCACCTGCACGGGGCTGGCTTCTCCCGCCATGACGGTCGCCATGGCCCATTCACACTGGTCGCGGCTCAGGTCTTGCCGTTGGACCAGCCGACTGAGCAGATCCGGCCAGGTGGGGGCGCTGGAATCGCCCGGCACAGGTCAGGCGCCAGCAGCGGCGCGAGCGCGACCGAGGTCGGCGACGGCCTTGGACAGGGCCACCGGGTCAGCCGGGTGCGGCACGACGGCGTCGGCCTGCGACCAGGCGGCCAGCCAGCCGTCCTGCACTCGACCGGTGAGGACGAGCACCGGCGGGCAGTCGAAGATCTCGTTCTTCAACTGGCGGCACATCCCCATGCCGCCCAGCGGGGTCGCCTCGCCGTCGAGGACCAGGACGTCATACCTGTTGTTGTCGACGGCCTCGATGACCGCGGCCGGCGTTGCGCACTCACGCCACGCCGTGACCTCGACATCCCTCGCCGGGCGACGGCCCACCCCGACACGCACGGCGTCACGCACCGTGACGTCGTCGCTATACAACAGGACGGAGATCCCGTGGGGGGCGGTGCCGGGAGCGGCAGTCGAGGACGCGGAGGCGCCGGAAGCACTCATGGGGTCATGCTAGCGAGGTCGGACCCGGACGGTCGCGCAGGCCGAACTCCCCGCCGTGCCCCGTGGGGTGCTCAGACGTCCACGATGCGCGCCCGACCTTCGACACCACCGTGGTATGCCGTCCACACGGCATACCACCCGGCCGCGCGGACGCCCGGCCGGGAGGCGCCCGGACGGCATACCGGGCCTCGGGGTGAGATGCGAGTGGGGCTCTGCGACAGCCCGATCCGTCCTCAACGTGACCGATGTCATGGCCTCGGTAAGCAGGAAACCGACTCAGTGTCAGAAAAACCGGGGGGTCGGTCACACAGGGCAACCCGGGACAGGCCATAATGGCGCGCGTGGCGACAGCATCGGCGATTCCAGCGCACCCTGTAAGCACCGGGCACGGACCGGCGACCCGACCGAACATGGTTCAGGTCGGCACCATGGTCTGGCTCTCGAGCGAACTCATGTTCTTCGCGGGACTGTTCGCGGTCTACTTCCAGCTCCGGGCGATGTCCCACGAGCTGTGGGCCGAGCAGACCGCCAAACTCAACGTCCCGTTCGCGGTAGCCAACACCCTCGTCCTCGTGATTTCTTCCGTGTGGTGCCAGCTCGGCGTCCTCAAGGCCGAGCGCGGACAGCCCGCGCGCACCGGCAAGCTCTCCGAGATCGGCAAGTGGGGGATGCGGGAGTGGTACGTCGTGACGTACATCTTCGGCTCCATCTTCATCGCTGGCCAGGTGTATGAGTACGCCAAGCTCGTCCACGAGAACATCACGCTGTCCTCGGACCGCTATGGCTCGGTGTTCTACATGGCCACCGGATTCCACGGTCTGCACGTGACTGGTGGTCTGCTGGCCTTCCTGCTCATCCTGGGCCGCACGTTCACCACCCGCCGCTACACGCACACCCAGGCGGTGGGCGCTGTGGTGACGTCCTACTACTGGCACTTCGTCGACGTCGTGTGGATCGCCCTATTCGCGGTGATCTACCTGCTCAAGTGACGACCCGACCACTCCAACCACACGTGAGAACAGACGACAGGACTGCATCGTGAACGCCTTGGCCGCACGCCGCCGTCACCCCGCTGCCATTGCCCTGCTCCTCTTCCTGGGGCTGGCATTGGTCGGCGCGACGTATTCCCTCTTCGCCCCCAAGCCCGCGCAGGCTGCCGTCGCCACGGCTGACAAGGTCGCGGACGGCAAGGCCCTGTTCCAGGCCAACTGCGCCACCTGCCACGGCATCTCCGCCGAGGGCACCAAGTCCGGTCCGACGCTCATCGGTGTCGGTGCGGCTGCGGTCGACTTCCAGGTCGGCACCGGCCGTATGCCGTTGTCCGCCCCGAACGTCCAGGCGCCGCGGATCGAGCAGATCAAGTACTCGCAGGAGCAGATCGACGCCATGAGTGCCTTCGTGGCGTCCCTGGCTCCTGGCCCGGCAATTCCGGACCAGGCCACCCTCGAGACCGAAGGCGACGTCGCGCTCGGTGGCGAACTGTTCCGGGTCAACTGCGCGATGTGCCACAACTTCGCCGGCTCGGGTGGTGCGCTCACCCGCGGCAAGTACGCCCCCGCGCTCTACGGTGTCGAGGCCAAGCACATCTACGAGGCCATGGTCACCGGACCGCAGTCCATGCCGGTCTTCGACGACAAGAACATCGACGCCAAGGGCAAGGCCTCGATCATCTCTTACCTGCGGACGGTAGAAACGCAGGCCAACGTCGGTGGCATGAACCTCGGCAACATGGGTCCGGTGTCCGAAGGCATGTTCATCTGGATCTTCGGTCTGGCGCTCATGATCGGCACCGCCTACTGGCTCGGCCAGAAGGCAGCGTGAGGTCCGATGAATCCGCAGCAATCGACAGGATCTGAGCACATGAGCGACCCGCGCCTCCCGGCGACGTTTGAGAACCCCGGGCTCCCGCCGCACGTGCACCGTGCCGCAGACACCGACCCCCGCGCGGCCAAGCGCGCGGAGCGCCAGGTGGCCGGCCTGTTCACGCTGTCCATCCTCAGCACGATCGGCTTCGTCGTCAGCTATTTTGCGGTGAAGAACGACACCGAGGTCTTCGTCCCCTTTATCGGCGCCACCAATCTGCTCAACATCCTGCTCGGGGTCTTCCTCGCGCTGGCGCTGCTGGGGATCGGGTTCGGTGCGGTGCACTGGGCCAAGACCCTTATGCCCGACGAGGAGGTCGTCGAGGAGCGGCACCCGATCCGGTCCGACGACGCCACCCGCGCCAAGGCTGTCGGCTTGTTGGAGGCTGGCGCTGAATCGGCCCAGCTCAACCGTCGCCCCCTGCTCAAGGCGACCGCGGGCACCGCGCTCGGCCTGTTCGCCCTTCCGCTGGGCGTGCAACTCGCCGGTTCCTTGGGAAACCCCACCAAGGCTCTCGAGGAACTCAAGTCGACGATCTGGGACGTCAAGGACGGCAAGCCGATCCGCCTCGTTCGCGACGTCGAGCGCACGCCGATCAAGGCAGCCGATGTGTCCATCGGTGCCGTTTTCCACGTGCTGCCCGAGACGATCAAGGACTCCCACCACGTGTTGGAGGACAAGGCCAAGGCAGCCGTGCTGCTCATGCGTCTGCACCCCAACGACTTCGCTGCCGACGACCTGGGCAAGAAGGCCCGGTCCTGGGGTTACGAAGGCATCGTGGCCTACTCCAAGATCTGCACCCACGTCGGGTGCCCAGTCGGGCTTTACGAGCAGCAGACCCACCACCTGCTCTGCCCGTGCCACCAGTCCACCTTTGACGTCACCCGTGACTGTGAGGTCATCTTCGGCCCGGCCAAGCGGCCGCTGCCGCAGCTGAAGATCACCGTCGACGCCGAGGGCTACCTGGTCGCCCCGCAAGGATTCGCCGAGCCCGTCGGCCCGAGCTACTGGGAGCGCAAGAAGTGAGCACTGCAGCCAGCGCCCGCGCCGCCGACCTGCGCGCCGGCGACCCGAAGTCGTCCGCCCCCGCCAGCGCATCGGCCAAGAAGGCCGGAGCTGTTGCCTCGTGGGTCGACGAGCGGACCGGCATCGCCAAGGGCGCCTCCTTCATGCTGAAGAAGGTGTTCCCCGATCACTGGAGCTTCATGCTCGGTGAAGTGGCGATGTACTCGATGATCATCTGTCTGCTCACCGGTGTCTTCCTCAGCCTCTGGTTCATCCCGAGCGCCGGGCAGATCCCTTATGAGGGCTCCTACCTGCCGCTCAAGGGCATCACGATGTCCGAGGCGTACTCCTCGACCCTGGCCATCTCGTTCGACGTCCGCGGCGGACTGCTCATCCGGCAGATCCACCACTGGGCCGCCCTGATGTTCGTGGTCTCGCTGTCGGTGCACATGTTCCGCGTGTTCTTCACGGGTGCCTTCCGCAAGCCGCGCGAGATCAACTGGGTCATCGGCACCCTGCTATCGATGCTTGCCCTCATCGAGGGCTTTGCCGGCTACTCGCTCCCGGACGACCTGCTCTCGGGCACCGGTCTTCGCGCCGCTGAGGGGTTCATCCGCTCCGTCCCGGTCATCGGCTCCTACGTGTCGTACATGATGTTCGGTGGCGCGTTCCCGGGCGAGGCGATCATTCCTCGGCTGTATGCCGTGCACGTTCTGCTGCTCCCGGCCGTGCTCATCGGCCTGTTCACCGCCCACATCATCTTGGTCATGGTGCACAAGCACACCCAGTACCCCGGCCCGGGCCGCACCAACGAGAACGTCGTCGGCTTCCCGCTGATGCCGGTCTACACCGCCAAGGCCGGTGGCTTCTTCTTCCTGGTCTTCGGTCTGCTCTCGCTGGTCTCGGCATTGGTGACGATCAACCCGATCTGGGCTTATGGTCCATATGACCCCTCCCCCGTCACCGCAGGCTCCCAGCCGGACTGGTACATGGGCTTCGCCGACGGTGCACTGCGTCTGCTGCCGGGCTGGCTGGAATTCGAGATCTTCGGCTACACGCTGAGCCTCAACGTGTTCCTCGGGGCCGTGCTGCTCATCCCGCTGATGTACACCATCACCGGCGCTTACCCGTTCCTGGAGCGGTGGATCACCGGCGACAACCGTGAGCACCACGTCCTGGACCGTCCGCGCAACGTCCCAACCCGGACTGCGCTCGGAGTCGCAGCGATCACGGCATACCTCGTGCTGATGTTCGCGGCCGGCAACGACATCATCGCCATCCGCCTGCAGATGTCGATCAACGACATCACTCGAGCCTTCCAGGTGCTGTTCTTCGTGGCGCCGATCCTCACCTTCTGGGTGACCCGCCGGATCTGCCTGTCCCTACAGCGGCACGACCGTGACAAGGTGCTGCACGGTCGGGAGAGCGGCACCCTCGTGCGGACGCCGGAAGGCCAGTACTACGAGGTGCACGAGGAGCTCAACGAATACGACCGCTGGAAGCTGGTCGGCTTCGAGTCGCCGGCACCGCTGGCCCTGCCCTCGGGCAAGGACGCCAATGGGGTGGCCAGCAAGGACGCCAAGAAGGAGATCCGCCGCGCCAAGTGGTCGAACTTCTTCTTCAAGTCCCGGGTCGAGCCGGTCACCCCGGCCGAGCTGGCCACCGCGCACCACCACGGTGAGCACGAGGCCATCGAGACGCCCGCGGGCGCTGGCGCTCAGGCGATCAAGCAAGCCAAGCAGGACTGATCCTCGGTCCGACCTTGTGATGGGGCCCCACCCTCTGGGTGGGGCCCCACTGCTATGCCCCGGGCAAGTCCCCGCGAGCCGCAGCTGCGGCCATCAACTACTGCATCAGTTCGGTGAGGCGACGAGATGCCGTCGGCTCGGGTGCCTGAATGTCGATCACCTTGGTCCGGTGGGTGGCGCCGCTCACCAGCGTCACATCCCTGCGCTTGACCCCAAAAGCTGTCGCCACGGCTTTGAGGACCGCCTCGGTCGCTGCTCCATCAATGGCCCGGGCGGTGACCGCCACGACGAGTGCGGCCTCGGCACCATCTCCGTAGCGGCCGCCCACCTGCTCGCGTGCGGCTCCCGGCCGGACCCGGACGGTTACCCGCACCCCTGTGCCTCCTGCGCCGTTCCTAGGGGCCCTGGCGCCCCGAATTCGGCCACGATCCGGTTGTTGGTGGGGTCCAGCGTGACGTAGCCGCCATGGGGCAGCAGGTACTGCGGCCTGGTGTGACCGAACTCCACCCCGACCACCCCGGGGATCCCGGGTGCGTATCGCTGGAGTTGGTTGAGCGCCGCCTCCCGTTGAGCCTCCCGGTAGTGCCGGCGCGCGTTCGGCCCGGGGTCGTCGTCGACCTCGGCAGCTTGGGGCCGGGCGACGACGACGGCAGCTGCCGCACCGAGCAGGCCCCGCTCCCCCAGGACCCGCATCATGCGGGTCACCTCGGAAGCGGACGGCCGTTCTTCGGACGTCTCCAGCAGCAGCACGCACCCGGCATACGCGTCGCTAGGCAGGACGTGCCTGCCAACCCCGAGCACCCACTGCAGCACTTCCAGGTTGCCACCCCACGTGCGACCCCGCACCGGCGCCGGGGGCCCGTGCCAGGTCCATCGAGCCTCGCCAGGGTCGTCATCGGGCGTGGGCGGCACGTCGTTCAGGCTCTGATCCAACTGCCAGCTGATCCCGTGATCCCAGCTGGCGGAGAGAGGTCGCAGCTCGCTCGAGCCGCCGAAGAGCGCAGCCCGAAGGCTTGAGAGGTGGACCGGGTCGGGATGTGGCCCTGGGCCTAGGTGGACTTGCGTCGACCCGCCGTGAATGGCTCCGATGCCGTGGAACCAGAGCCAGTTGAGCAGGTTGGTGTTGTCGCTGTAGCCCAAGAAGCGCTTCGGGTTGCGCTGGACGACTGCCGCGTCGAGGTGCGGCAAGACCGTCAGTTGGTCGTCACCGCCGATGGTGGCCAGGATCGCGGTGATACTCGGATCGAGGAAAGCCGCCATGAGATCGGCTGCACGTCGCGCCGGCGTGGACGGCATACGGGTCGACGGATACTCGACTGGCTCGAGCCCGAGGTCCTCGCGGACTCGGCGCATGGCCTGCTCGTGCAACGCCGGAAAGTATGCCGGTGCCGCCCACGACGGCGACACCACGGCCACCCGGTCCCCCGGCATACAGGGTGGTGGCAGGGAAACCAGGTGAGCGGAGGACGTCACAATCCCACCTCACCACCGTATGCCGTTGCGCGCAAAGGGGATTGCGCGAGGTTCACCGGACCGGGCCGACAGGATGAGTGACAAGATGACAAGCTGGGGCCATGGCGCAGGGCATTCCTCAGCGGTTGAGCGAGCACGAGTTCGAGCTCGCCGTGGAGGAGGCGCTGGCGATGATCCCCGCCGAACTGCTCGCACACTTACGCAACGTCGCGATCTTCGTCGAGGCCGAGCCGCCCGAGGGTGAGGATCCTGACCTGCTGGGGCTCTATGAAGGCGTGCCGTTGACCGATGGCGAGGAACCCTGGTTCGGGTCGCTGCCGGACCGCATCCTCATCTTCCAGGGGCCACTTGAGCGGCTCTGCGAAACGCGCCAAGAACTCCTCGACGAGATCGCTATCACCGTGGCGCACGAGGTGGCGCACCACTTCGGCATCGACGACGACCGCCTTCACGAACTCGGCTGGGGGTAGCGCGCACTCTGGTCGAGAAGCGCTGCCGCAACGAAGCGGGGCCTACCGGTATCCGGTAGGCCCCGCTGTGCGTGCGGTGGCGATCAGTTGGCGTGCTCGCCCTTGTAGTGCTCGAACACCCACCCGATCAGGGCCCAGGCGCCCATGACCGCAAAGATCATGAACAGCCACCAGCCCACGGCCAGACCTGCGAACAGGCCCGCACACGACAGACCCAGCCAGAGCGGCCACCAGGAGTAGGGGGTGAAGAAGCCATACTCACCGGCCGCGTCCTCGACATGAGCGTCGGGGTTGTCTTCCGGTTGATTGGCAAACTTCTTGTCGGTGACGCCGATGTACCAACCCGCCAAAGCCATCATCAGCGCGGTGAGGAGCAGGGCCACCGGCCCGGCCGCCTCGGACCACTTATTCCAGATCCCGTAGAACGGGACCATCACGAGGAAGAAGACGAACAGCGCCCAGAACATCCGACTCATGGTCTTCATGACTCAGACCTCCTTGTCCAGCTTGGTCGAGCCGACCTCAGCGTCGCCCATCAGCTTGGTGAGCGTGGACTTGTCAGCGCTTGGTGCTGACCCAGGCGCGGTCTCCGGGTGGTGCAGGTCGAAGGCGGGACGCTCGGAGCGGATCCGAGGCAGACGGTCGAAGTTGTGCCGCGGCGGCGGGCAGGAGGTCGCCCACTCGAGCGAGTTGCCGTAGCCCCACGGGTCGTCGACCGTCACCAGCGGAGCGGTGCGCCAGGTCTTCCAGACGTTGTAGAGGAAGGGGATCATCGAGGCACCCAGCAGCACGGAGCCGACGGTAGAGATGATGTTGCCGGTCGTGAAGCCTTCCGCGGGCATGTAGTCGGCGTAGCGACGGGCCATGCCCTGGATACCCAGCAGGTGCTGGACCAGGAACGTCAGGTGGAAGCCGAAGAAGAGCATCCAGAAGTGGATCTTGCCGAGCTTCTCGTCGAGCATCCGGCCAGTGAGCTTGGGCCACCAGAAGTAGTAGCCCGCGAACATCGCGAACACCACGGTGCCAAAGATCGTGTAGTGGAAGTGCGCGACGATGAAGTACGTGTCGGAGATGTGGAAGTCGATCGCCGGGCTGGCCATCATCACGCCGGTCAGTCCACCGAAGAGGAAGGTGGTGAGGAAGCCCAGCGCCCAGATCATCGGGGTCTGGAAGGTGAGCGACCCACCCCACATCGTGCCGATCCAGTTGAAGAACTTCACCCCGGTCGGCACGGCGATGAGCATGGTCATGATCGCGAAGAACGGCAACAAGATCTGGCCGGTCACGTACATGTGGTGCGCCCACACCGCGACTGACAGGGCCGCGATCGTCACGGTGGCGAAGATGAGGGTCTTGTACCCGAAGATCGGCTTGCGCGAGAAGACCGGGAAGATCTCCGAGATGACGCCGAAGAACGGCAACGCCAGCACATAGACCTCGGGGTGCCCGAAGAACCAGAACAGGTGCTGCCAGAGCATCACACCGCCGGCGTCGACATCGAAGATGTGCATCCCGAAGCGACGCTCGCCACCCAGACCGAACAGCGCGGCGGCCAGGACCGGGAAGATGATGAGCGCGAGCAGCGAAGTCACCAGCACGGTCCAGGTGAAGATCGGCATCCGGAACATCGTCATGCCCGGCGCGCGCATGCAAATGATCGTCGTGATGAAGTTGACCGACCCGAGGATCGTCGCGAAACCGGTGAGGGTCAGCCCGAAAACGCCAAGGTCGGTGCCCAGGCCGGGTGTGTAGGTCGCGTTGGACAGCGGCACGTACATGAACCACCCGAACGACGCTGCACCCTGCGGGGTGAGGAAGCCGAGCGCTGCCACCAGGCCACCGAAGGCGTAGAGGTAGTAGGCGAACATGTTCAGCCGCGGGAAGGCGACGTCCGGCGCACCGATCTGCAAGGGCACCAGAGCGTTCGAGAAGCCTGCGAAGAGCGGCGTCGCGAACAGCAACAGCATGATCAGGCCGTGCATGGTGAACAGTTGATTGAACTGGTCGGGGTTGTCCACGACCTGCAGACCCGGAACGGTCAGCTCGGCGCGGATGACCAGAGCCATGACGCCAGCCAGCAGGAAGAAGATGAACGAGGTGATGAAGTAGAGGTTGCCGATCTTCTTGTGATCGGTCGTCGTCGCCCACTTGACGAAGGTCGAACCCGGCGCGTTACGCGGGTGACGGACGCGCTGGGTGGTCGACGCCGGCGTGATGGTGGCAGTCATCAGTTGCTCCCAGTGGAGGTGGGGATCATCTTCAGGTCGGGGCCATACACCGGCTCCCGGTTGAGGGTGTTGTCCAGCTGACCGACCTGACCCATGGCCTTGAGTTCAGCCATGTGAGCGTCGTATTCGGCCTGCGTCACGACCTTCACCTTGAACAGCATCTGCGAGTGGTAAGCGCCGCACAGCTCGGCGCATTTGCCCTGGTACTCGCCCAACTGAGTGGGTGTGATCTGCAGCTTGTTGGTGCGGCCCGGGATCATGTCGAGCTTGACCAGGAACGCCGGAACCCAGAAGGAGTGGATGACATCGCGGGCGTTGAGGACGAACTCGACCCGCTTGTTGATCGGCATGTACAGCACCGGCTGGGGGGTGCCGTCGATGCCGCCCTTGGGGTTGAGCTCGGAGTGCACACCGGTCTCGTAGACATTGCTGTCCACGTAGTTGAAGTCCCAGCTCCATTGCTTGCCAACGACGTTGATGGTCACGTCGGGCTTGGCCGAGGTGTCCATGATCGCGGCCTCGTCACGGGCGGTGTAGAAGAAGATCACCGCGACCATGAGGACCGGAACGACCGTGTACAGCAACTCGATCGGGATGTTGTAGCGCAACTGCGGGGGCAACTCGGGGTCGCCCTTCTTGCGCTTGTAGACGGCCATGCACCAGAAGGTGAGGCCCCAGACCAGCAGACCGACCGCCATAGCGGCGATCCAGATCCCGACCCACAGGCTCGTGATGCGTTCGGTCTCCGTCGTCACCTGTTGGCCATTGACCCCCTGAGGCAACCAGCCGCTGCTGGCGCTCGAAGGCACGTTGGCACAACTTGAGAGGAGAAGGGTGGCGGAAGCCGCCAGCCCAGTGAGGGTCAATCCCCGCCGCCATGAGCGGGACGGAGCGTCGGCGTGCGTACGCAACGTGCACCTTCCGGGTCCAGAGTGACTGCTGCTGTGACGGGGACACCCTACCGCGGTGGTTGGGCCGTTTGGCGGCAGGGGTGCCGATAACCTGCGAGCGTGGCGAACACCTCATTTCCCGCCCCTCCCGCGGGCCTGCTTGACGCTGCCGCAACGCCACTCGCGCCGGCGGCTGCTGCCGCGCTGGCCTCCGCGTGGGAGCGTGGCTGGGCCGATCCGCGCCGTCTTCATCGGCATGGACGACAGGCTGCACGGCTGCTGGACGAGGCTCGCGCGCAGCTTGCCGAGGGCCTGGGAGTCCGCCCGGACGAGGTCACCTTCACCCCCGGAGGCCCCGCTGCCTTGCGTCTGGCCCAGGAGGGCCTCCGGTATGCCGGGCGGCGTCGGGGAGCGCGGCTGGTCGCCAGTGCTGTCGAGCATTCGGCCATCCTCACCAGCGGGCGACACGTGGCCGCGATGGCCGGGACCCCCGAGCTGATCGCTGAGGTGCCAGTCGACCGATGGGGCCGGGTCGACGTGGATGCCTGGGCCAGCGCTGTCGCCGCCCCCGGAACCGCTTTCGCGGCTCTGCAGTCCGCCAACGGCGAGGTGGGGACGAGACAACCCCTTCCCGAGGCCCGGGGGATCTGCCGGCGACACGGCATACCCCTGCTGGTGGACGCGACCGCAAGCCTCGGCCGTGACCCCGTCCCGACGGATTTCGATGTGTTAGCCGGCGATGCCCGCTCGTGGGGCGGTCCACCCGGCCTGGGCGTGCTCGTCGTGCGCACCGGCGTGCGGTGGCGCCGTGACGCCCCGCCGTCGGAGCTCGAACACGGCCGCTCCGACATCGAACCAGTCATCCCTTTGGCAGTGAGCGCGGCGGCCGCCTGGGCGGAGACGTCGACAGGCCGCGCGGCGGACGCCGCAGCAGCCAGAGACCTGGTGGCCCGAATCCGGTCGGCAGCATCTACCATCCCCGAGACCGAGGTGGCCGGCGATCCCGAGGACCGACTCCCCCACATCGTCACCTTCTCGGCGCTGTTGGCCGACGGCGAAGCTCTCGTCACCGAACTCGACAGACGGGGGTATGCCGTCTCGTCGGGTTCCGCATGCACGTCCAGCACCCTGGAGCCCAGCCACGTGCTCGCCGCGATGGGCGTCCTGACCCACGGCAATGTCCGCGTCACCCTGCCGTTGGCGACTGTGGCGCCAGATCGTGAGAGCACTGTGACGGGCTTCTGCGCTGTCCTCCCAGATGCGATCGCAGCGGTGCGTGCTCAGCTGGGGTCCAGATGACCGGTCGAGAAACGCCGCCCGACGCGCCCTTGGATCTGCCGTCGAAGGGCGCCCTCGGCTCGGGCGAGAGCGAAGTCCTCGTCGACGCTCGCGGACTGCGTTGTCCGATTCCGGTCTTGCGGCTCGCCCAGGCTCTCGCCGATCGACCCAGCGGGACGCTGGTGCGACTGCTGGCGACCGATCCGGCGGCGCGCGTCGACGTGCCTGCGCTGGTGCGGATGCGTGGGTTCGAGCTCGTCGGGGTCGAGCAGGAGGCGACGGGCACGGCATACCTGGTCCGTCGTCCCGCAGGCGACTAGCGCCACCGGGCCGGCAGGGGCGCGTCAAGGGCCGCGGCGAGCAGCGAGAGGTAGGTCGCTCGCGAGACTTCGACGGCCCCGAGCGTCGCCAAGTGCGGGGTGACCCACTGCACGTCGATGAGCCGACGCGAATCTCCCTCTGTCACAAGGATTTCTGCGAGTGATGCCAGAGCAGCCTTGGATGCGTCCGTCACGCGGTGGAACATCGACTCCCCGGCGAAAAGCCCGCCGATCGCCAGGCCGTAGAGACCCCCGACCAGCCGCTCTTCCTCCCAGACTTCGATGGAATGGGCCCAGCCGAGGCGATGGAGGTCACCGTAGGCGCGCAGGATCGCCGGCGTGATCCATCGCCCGGTGCGGACGGGGTCGGCGCAGCCGAGCATGACCTGCTCGAAGGCGCTGTCGGCGGTGACCCGGAAACGACGCATCGAGCGACGCAGGGACCGACTCACGTGGAGATCGGCCGGGCGGATGATGCCGCGCGGGTCCGGTGACCACCACCCCAATGGATTTCGCCCGCCCCGCCCGAGGCCCATGGGGAACGCGCCACTGCGGTATGCCGTGAGCAGCGTCGCGGGGTGCAGATCGGCTCCGACGCCGATGAGGTCCTCACCGGGCTCGGCGCTACCGAGGTGGAAGGCGTAGCTGGACGGACCGGGATCGCGCGGCATACTCCTCCGTCTCTGCCGTTCGCCCTAGGGGCGTGGGCAGCGGATCCGGTCGCCGATGTCGGCGGCGCTGTTCTCGCCATAGGCCTGCGCGAGTCGATCCAGCAGGCTGCTCTGGGTGAGGACATATTCCTGCGTGCCAACCGTCTCGATGACGTAAGCGGCCAGGGCAGACCCGAGCTCCGCGCATCGTTGGTGCGGCAGACCGGCCGCGAGCCCGGTGAGGAAGCCACTGCGGAAGCTGTCGCCGACGCCGGTCGGATCGAGCGGGTTGATCCCGGGAATGACGTCGACGTGGATGGGGTCGTGACCCTGCTGCCGAATCGTCGCGCCGTCCTTGCCCTGGGTGGTGATTTGGACGCCCACGTGCTGGGCGATGTCGCGCTCACTCCAGCCAGCCTTCTGCGAGATCATGTGCGACTCGTATTCATTGGTGAACAGGTAGGCGGCCCCATCGATGAGCGTGCGGATCGCCTCACCATCGACGCGAGCGAGTTGCTGCGAGGGGTCGGCCGCGAACGGGATCCCGCGGGTGCGGCACTCCTCCGTGTGCCGGTCCATCGCCACTGGGTCGTTGGGTCCCACGAGCACAAGGTCAAGGCCACCCACGCGTTCGGCAATGGGTTGCAGTTCGATCTCGCGCGCCTCGGCCATGGCCCCTGAGTAGAAGGTCGCGATCTGGGCCATGTCGACGTCGGTGGTGCACACGAAGCGAGCCGTGTGCTCGGTCTCCGAGGTGTGGATCGAGTCGCAGTCAACACCATGCCGCTCCAACCATGAGCGATAGTCCTCGAAGTCGGCACCGACAGCGCCGACCAGGAGTGGTCGCTGGCCGAGGTTGGCCATGCCGAAAGCGATATTGGCCGCGCATCCTCCCCGCCGGATCTGGAGAGACTCCACCAGGAAGGACAACGAGATCTTGTCCAACTGCTCGACGACGAGCGAGTCGGCAAAGCGACCAGCGAAGGTCATCAAATGGTCGGTGGCAATGGATCCAGTCACGGCAACCTGCATGGGTCGCAACGCTAGTGCACTCCCCCGCTGCGCCGGACGCTGCCGGGCGCTGCCGGACATGCCGAACGCCGCGAGACCCGATGGTCGCGCGGCGTTCGGTCCGTGTCGGCTGGATGTCACAGCCGAGCGAGATCAGCTGAAGCTGTCACCACACGCGCAGGAGCTGCCCGCGTTGGGGTTGTCGATGGTGAAGCCCTGCTTCTCGATGGTGTCGGAGAAGTCGATCGTGGCGCCGTCGAGGTAGGGGACGCTCATCCGGTCAACGACGACCTCGACGCCGTCGAAGTCGCGGACCGCGTCACCGTCGAGCGTGCGCTCGTCGAAGTAGAGCTGGTAGATCAAGCCCGAGCAGCCGCCCGGCTGGACGCCGACCCTCAGGCGCAGGTCGTCGCGACCCTCCTGGGCCAGCAGGCTCTTCACCTTGGAGGCAGCGACATCAGTGAGGACGACGCCGTGGGCGGGCGCAGTCTGGGTCTCGGTCGTGCTGACGGTCTGGTCCTGCAGGCTCATCGAGGTTCCTTCGTGACGACGGTCGATGGTCGGGCTTCGAGGGAGGCAACAGCCGACCCTCACGGGTTTGTTCCCCCGGGTGGGTTCCCAGGGGGCCTTGTCGTAATCCGGGCGGAGCGGCCGAGTTGCCGCGGTCCCAGTGCGGACGAGTCAGGGTAGGCCTACCCCGTGCCGTCTCGTCAAACCGCCGCCCGCGCCACGCGGTGGTCGGTCAGTTGACCAGGACTGCGCGCGCAGTGGCGATCTGCTTGTCCTCACTCGCGGTCATGACGATCGGCTGCAGCGGGATGTCCTGCACACCCTCCAACCGGAAGGTCACCCGCCAGGTCACCGTCAACGTCACATGCTTAGTTCCGGCCGTCGTGTACTTCGCCCCGGTGTAGTACTCCGGGTTCTTGGACGGCAACACACTGCTCGTGAACGGCTTCCCCGGCCCCACCCCACGTATGCCGTCCCCGAAGTCCCAGGTGTACTCCGGCACAGCCCGCACCTCACCAGGCACCGGCTGAGCGAACGCGATCGCCTGCTCAGCCGCCGGCGTTGTTGAGAAGATCGTCAACAAGTTCACCAACGACACCCCAGGAGGAGCCGACGTCACCGACGGCGACGGAATCCGCTTCCGCAACTCCTCATGCACCGCCGCCTGCACCGCCGACAAGGGGACTGACCTGTCTGCATACAGGCAGACATTTCGCAGAGTGCTAGGCGTGCCTGCGCGCACCCCCGCAGCCGTCAGGAGATACGAAATCGCCTGAAACATCCTTCCTGGGGATCCGTCTACGTCGGGACACGGAACTGCGGATGCTCCGCAGTCAACGCCTGTGTCCCCACATCGGCTACTTATCACGTACTCGAAGCGCGGCGCCGACGGATCCGCGTCGCGCACACCTTCTCGCTGGAAGGCGCGAGTGCGAACGTCGTACGTCCACCCCAGAGTGGCCCTGCAAGTTGTGACTTCCCCGCCAAAATAGGTCGTCTCGCAAGCTGAGGCAGGCTCCGGCGCCAGCAAGCAGGTCCCGGTGGTGAGCAATGACGGAGCCAACAGAGCCGCGACTTTCCTCATGCGATGCCCTGAACACGCCACTGTCCCGACGTCTTGACGAGGATGAAGTCCTTGGTGCCTACGGCACCGGACGATTGATGGACCACACGTCCTTGTGCGTCCTTGACTACCAGTGGCGGCGACTGCAGAGTTCCACGCACCATGACGTGGGTCGCGTCAGGGCGTGATAGGACGGATAGCCCACTGATAACGAAATTCGTGTTGGTGAAGGTCCGGCCGGATGCCTTTGCTTGGTCAATGAGGTCGGCGTCATCCGCACACACTTTGCAGGACTGGAAGGAGGACCTGAGGTCGGTCGTATCCAAAGACCCAAACGCCGCCGAGAAGGCGGAGTAGTACGTCTTGGCGGCGGCGATGGCGGCTTCGTCGTCGTTGGTGGCCGTGGCTGTCGCTGAGGAGGGGCTCACCGTGGCCGATGACGTGGACGACGTCACGACCACCGGCGTCGTGGGACTCGACACCGAGGACTGGGTCGTGCAGCCGACCCCGCCCAGCCCGAGCAACACCGACAGCAGCACGGCATACCCGGTCTTCCAACCGCGCCTCATGACGACCTCGCCCTCTGCGGCGAAAAGCCGCCCCTGACCCGGCATACCGGCCCTCGCCAGCACCACCGACACCCTTGGCCTTCCATCCGTCCTTTCATGACCTACCTCGCCTCATCCGTTTGCGCCGTCTTAGAGCGGCGCCACGCCAGTGCGCCCGCCTCGCGCTTCCGCTGCTCATCAGTTGACCAGCACCCCACGCGCGGTGGCGATCTGCTTGTCCTCGCTCGCGGTCATGACGATCGGCTCCAGCGGAATGTCCTGCACACCCTCCAGCCGGAAGGTCACCCGCCAGGTCACCGTCAAGGTGACATGTTTGGTCCCGGGCTGGGTGTACTTCGCCCGGTGTAGTACTCCGGGTTCTTGGACGGCAACACACTGCTCGTGAACGGCTTCCCAGGTCCCACACCGTGTATGCCGTCCCCGAAGTCCCAGGTGTACTCCGGCACAGCCCGCACCTCACCAGGCACCGGCTGAGCGAACGCGATCGCCTGCTCAGGCGCCGGCGTCGTCGAGAAGATCGTCAACAAGTTCACCAACGACACCCCCGGCGGCGCCGACGTCACCGACGGCGACGGAATCCGCTTCCGCAACTCCTCATGCACCGCCGCCTGCACCGCCGACAAAGGCACCGACCGACCGGGGTAGACACACACGTTCCCGATCCAGGCGACAGTGGGCTCCCTCACCCCTCCCGCCCCAACTCGAAATGCCCAGGCCTGAAACATACGGCCCGGTAGACCTTCACGATCCGCGCAGGGCAAAGCGGCTGCGGCACAGTCGCTGCCGGGGTCACAGCGTTCGTTGAGTTCGTACTCGAACCGGTCACCTGATGTTCGCCGCGGATCGACGACGCCCGACTTCACAAAAGCCCGAGCGCCTTCGTCGTAGCGCCAATTCAAGGCCTTCTCGCACGTCGAAACGCTGGCCCCAAAGAGCGATCTGCCTCCACAAGCCTGCGCGTCAGGGGCGTTCGATAGGCCACCCACGGCAAGGAGAAGGCACAGGCCCGTCAGGCCGGCCCTGCTCATCCCGTAACCCCCTCAATCAGCCAGACGCCCTCCTTCTTGATCGCGATGTACGACTTCTGCCCTGTCTGGGCACTCGATTGGAAGGTGACCTTCCCTGCGGCATCCTTTACAACTAGCGCGGGGGAGGTAAGGCGCGCACTGATCAGCGTTCGCACCGCATCTGGATGCTGATCAACCGCCAATTCGTGAATCTGGGTAGCCGACGTCTCGATCGTGCTTCCCGAGCGGGCAAGATCATCGATCTTCTGGGCATCCTCCTTGCAGATGCGGCAGCCCACCGTGAAGGTGGTGCGGAATACCGTCGTCTCACGCTTCTGAATGGCGTCGTCGAAGGCCGCATAGAACTTGCGCACCGCGGCCTTTGCGGCTTCGTCATCGTTGGTGGCTGTCGGGGTGGCGCTCGACGCGGTAACCGAGGTCGTTGACGTGGAAGGCGTCACGACCACTGGCGTCGTGGGACTCGACACCGAGGACTGGGTCGTGCAGCCGACCCCGCCCAGCCCGAGCAACACCGACAGCAGCACGGCATACCCGGTCTTCCAACCGCGCCTCATGACGGCCTCGCCCTCTGCGGCGAAAAGCCGCCCCTGACCCGGCATACCGGCCCTCGCCAGCAACACCGACACCCTTGGCCTTCCATCCGTCCTTTCATGACCTACCTCGCCTCATCCGTTTGCGCCGTCTTAGAGCGGCGCCACGCCAGTGCGCCCGCCTCGCTTCCGCTGCTCATCAGTTGACCAGCACCCCACGTGCAGTGGCGATCTGCTTGTCCTCGCTCGCGGTCATGACGATCGGCTCCAGCGGAATGTCCTGCACACCCTCCAGCCGGAAGGTCACCCGCCAGGTCACCGTCAAGGTCACATGTTTGGTCCCGGGCTGGGTGTACTTCGCCCCGGTGTAGTACTCCGGGTTCTTGGACGGCAACACACTGCTCGTGAACGGCTTCCCAGGTCCCACACCGTGTATGCCGTCCCCGAAGTCCCAGGCGTACTCCGGCACAGCCCGCACCTCACCAGGCACCGGCTGAGCGAACGTGATCGCCTGCTCAGCCGCCGGGGTAGTCGAGAAGATCGTCAACAAGTTCACCAACGACACCCCAGGAGGAGCCGACGTCACCGACGGCGACGGAATCCGCTTCCGCAACTCCTCATGCACCGCCGCCTGCACCGCCGACAAAGGCACCGACCGACCGGGATAGTCGCATACGTAGGAAATGAGTACCGGAGCGTTGGGGACATATTTCCCGTTCGCATCAACCTGTCGGCCGAGTGATGTATACATAATTCCCCTCCGGCTGTCCAAGAGGGGGCAGGTATACGTCGATGCGCCGCAAATACCGTCAGTCGCACATCTGAGTCCCAACTCATAGCGGTAACGCGGACCCCGTTCGCTGTCAAGGCTGCCTCGGCGGACCGATGATTCATTGAAGGAGCGTGCCGCAGAGTCGTAGTTCCATGTAAGGGTGGCATCCTTGCTTAGGCGCTCGTGCCCAAGAACGTCCCTGACCCATCGGCAAACGCTCGCGTGCTCGGAGCAAGAAGGAGCGCCAAAAGGACACACGCAGAGGCGAGTCTTCTCACGAGAACACCCCTGCCACCTTCCACGCTCCATCCCTCCGAAGAACAAGGAAGCGCTTGTTACCAAGAGAGCTCGGGTAGCTATCAACAACCGCTCCCGTAGGCGAGTAGATGATCAGTTCGGAGGTCACCACTTGCCCTTGCAGGACCACCTTATCGGTCCCCTCGCGGGATTCAATCTGAGCGCCTGACCATGTCAATGCCCCACCCTTGGCGGTCTTCCCAGCTTTAGCCAAGCCATCAATACGCGCGGCGTCCTGCTCGCATATGAGGCATCCAGGCCAGAACCGATCGCGCAGACTCGATGTGGATCGCGACACCATTGCCTCAGTCAGGCCGGCGACGTACGACTGCACCGCGGCTTTTGCGGCTTCGTCATCGTTGGTGGCTGTCGGGGTGGCGCTCGACGCGGTAACCGAGGTCGTTGATGTGGAAGGCGTCACGACCACTGGCGTCGTGGGACTCGACACCGAGGACTGGGTCGTGCAGCCGACCCCGCCCAGCCCGAGCAACACCGACAGCAGCACGGCATACCCGGTCTTCCAACCGCGCCTCATGACGACCTCGCCCTCTGCGGCGAAAAGCCGCCCCTGACCCGGCATACCGGCCCTCGCCAGCACCACCGACACCCTTGGCCTTCCATCCGTCCTTTCATGACCTACCTCGCCTCATCCGTTTGCGCCGTCTTAGAGCGGCGCCACGCCAGTGCGCCCGCCTCGCGCTTCCGCTGCTCATCAGTTGACCAGCACCCCACGCGCGGTGGCGATCTGCTTGTCCTCGCTCGCGGTCATGACGATCGGCTCCAGCGGAATGTCCTGCACACCCTCCAGCCGGAAGGTCACCCGCCAGGTCACCGTCAAGGTGACATGTTTGGTCCCGGGCTGGGTGTACTTCGCCCCGGTGTAGTACTCCGGGTTCTTGGACGGCAACACACTGCTCGTGAACGGCTTCCCAGGTCCCACACCGTGTATGCCGTCCCCGAAGTCCCAGGCGTACTCCGGCACAGCCCGCACCTCACCAGGCACCGGCTGAGCGAACGCGATCGCCTGCTCAGGCGCCGGCGTCGTCGAGAAGATCGTCAACAAGTTCACCAACGACACCCCCGGCGGCGCCGACGTCACCGACGGCGACGGAATCCGCTTCCGCAACTCCTCATGCACCGCCGCCTGAACCGCCGACAACGGGACTGACCTCCCGGGATAAACACAAACCAACGCAATCGTGGCAGGGGTCGGGCTCCGAGAGCCATCGGACATCACAAGGAAAGCCAGGGCAGCTTGAGAACGCCCGGGCAGCCCATCGACAGCGGGGCACAGATGGGCTCCGCCGCAGTCCATTCCTTCGATACATCGCTCCAGCACTTCGTATTCGTAGCGCGGCCCGGACGACGACAACCCCCGAGTGATCCCCGACTTCTCGAACGCTTGGGCTTCTTTGGAGAACCTCCACTCAAGGTGACTCGAACAACTGCCTGCGGCTATACCCGAGAAGGTTGCACTGCAGCGCCCATCCAAAGCCTGAGCAATATCGGGAGCGTATGGAGTCGTGACGACGCTGACGGCGAGGGCAAGGAGTATCCGGACGACCGCGTTCATGCTACTGCGTCCAACCGCCACTGACCGTCAATCCTCGACATCACGAAAGCCTTTGGTCCGGACGTCGCTTTGAATTCTTCCACCACTTTTCCCGTGGCGTCTCGAATCGTCATTGCCTCGGTCGTGATGCGAGCCGCAAGGAGGTAGTGATTTGAGTCCTTCCTCTGGACGATCTGGATCTCCGAAAGGGTATTTGTTCCGCCGCTGTACTGCCGTCCAGCAGAGCGATCTTTGATTAGCCTTTCGGCGTCAACGTCGCACACTGAACACGCCGGTCCAGCTAGCTTGGTCATTGAGCTTGGATCGAGGGTCCGCAGTGCCTCATTGAATGCCTCGACATATGCTTTCAGCGCCGCGATGGCGGCTTCGTCGTCGTTGGTGGCCGTTGGGGTGGCGCTCGACGCGGTAACCGAGGTCGTTGACGTGGAAGGCGTCACGACCACCGGCGTCGTGGGACTCGACACCGAGGGCTGGGTGGTGCAGCCGACCCCGCTCAGCCCGAGCAACACTGACAGCAGCACGGCATACCCGATCTTCGACCCGCTGCGCATCACGACCTCGCCCTCCGCGGCGAAAAGCCGCCCCTGACCCGGCCTACCAGCACTCGCCAGCATCGCCGACACCCTTGTTCGGTAAGTCTGGACACCCACCTGAGCTCCGGCAACCGGAAGACCCCGTGAGTTATCCGATCTCCACCCTGGCACGCGACGACGACAAGTCCGACAGGTTATCCACAGCCCGAAGCCCTCATGCCCGACGACGGGACCACGTCACCGCCACGCGGGCCGCCCGCTCACGCCAATCCTGCCCACCAGGACCATCCACCTGATAGCTCCCGCTCAACCCCATCGCCATCAGTTCGCGCCGACCGACCTGGACGACCGGTGAGATCGCGACCGCGGGGACGGCATACTCGGCCGCCACGGCTGCAGCGTGAGACACCACCGAGCCGGACATCACCGCCCAATCCACGCGCGGGCACGCGGAGACGACGAGGTCACAGGCTTCGATGGCGCCGCGTAGTCCGACCACCTCCGCGGCAGCTGCGACGGCACTCTCCGGCCGCGCACCCAGGAGTAGCAGGCCATACCCCACCCCGCCCCCGGCTCCAGCGCCTGGCGTCCGGTCCAGACGAATCGGCTTGCCGCTCAACAGGTCCAGCGGCTCGGGCCGATCGCGACGCACGGCGTCCACCCACGCCCCCATGCGGTTCTCCAGGAGTTGCGCCGTCGCCGGATCAGCCCCACGGTCACCGCCCCACGTTGCGCTGGTGCCTTGCAACCCGAGCAACGGAGTGAGATCGTCCGTCCAGAGCACCAATTGGGTTGCAGCAGTGCGCGATCGGGCGTCCGCGAGGGTTCCGACAAGCGCATCAGGTGCCCAGGATTCCGGGACACCGGCCAGGGCGGCCAGCAGCCCCACTCCCCCGTCGGTGACGAGCGAGGACCCGACGCCCACGACGACCCGGGTCGCTCCGAGGTCCATCGCCGCGGCGATGAGCCGGCCACCGCCGGCGCTCGACGCTCCAACCGGATCGCGGTCGGCGGGGGCGACCAGGTGACCCCCCAGCACATCCCCCGCATCGAGGTATGCCGTCCGCCCACCCTCGGATGCCACCAGGTGGATCCGCGCCGGGGTCGGACGACCGAGCGGATCACTGGTCGTCACGACATGGGTCACCCCGCCGAGCACGTCAGCCAGCGTCGTGAGGAAGCCTGGCTCGGCGTTCCATTGCTGGAGCACTTGCACCGCATCCCACGGCGCCGACTCGCCCCATCCAGCGGCGACGGCCCCTCCGACGCTCGCCGCATCCAGGGCAGCGTCGACCCGCTCGGCGACGACAAGAACATGCATCGTCCTATCGTCGCAGGGTCGACGTGGCGCCGCAGAGCCCGCCGGTTGGCGGCTGTCAGAGCCCGGCGATGACCTGGGCCAAGAGAATCTTGGAGATCATCGCAGCGGGGTAGACCATGGCGTAGCCCAGCCCGACCCGGACATCAAATCCGCTGCGCTCGTTGGCGAAGGCGAGCACGGCAGGCTGGGTTTGGGCTCCGGCGAGCACTCCAGCCAGCTGCGGGCCGGAGGTCTTCGCGACGTACTTCCCTGCCGCCAGGACCAGCAAGGCTCCGGCTCCCGTGATGACGACGCCGAGCAGGAAGACCTTCCAGCCGAGGTCGGAGGTGACGGAGGCGAGGAAGTGCTCACCGGCCCGCGACCCGGCATACGCGAGGAAGGTGATCATCCCGAAGGTGGATAGCGAGGTCGCCGACGAGGTCGACATCGACACGACGATCCGCCCGATCCGGACCAGGCGACCGAAGACCAGCCCGACCAACAGGGTGCCGGCCGCCGACCCGAGAGTGAAGCCACCGCCTGGGAGCGGGATGTAGACCAACCCGAGCGCGACGCCCAGCGCGAGGCCGATGGCGAACCCGATGGGGTTGATGTCCGACAAGCCGCGTTCGCTGTCGCCGAGGTAGCGGCTGACCTTCTGCATCTGCTCGGTGGGCGCGGTGACCCGGATCCGGTCCCCCATCTGGATGACGAAATCATCCTGCGCGATCATGTCCAGGTCGCCCCGACGGACCCGGGTTGCTACCGCCCCGAACCGAGAGTCGAGGTCGAGTTCGGCGATGGTCAGCCCAGCCAGTTGGGGTTGGGAAACGGTGATCCGCCGGAAGTCCAGGTCGTGGCGGGCGCTCTGCAGAGCGTGCGAGGACTTGTGCCCGAGTTCCTCGGCCACCTCATCGACGACGTCGGCCGGACCGACGACGGTGACCAGGTCGTCGCGGCGGATGAGAGTGTGCTCCGCAGCGACCTCGATGGGGTTCTCCTCACCGTGCTGAATCCGGGAGAAGACCACCGACCCGTCGTAGGCCTCGACGAGTTCACTGGAGCACACGGTGTCCTCGCGGTCGACCCGCACCGTGAGAGTGGTCAGCGGGGCTGGCCTGCCGGCATCGGCTGCGCGCTTGCGCAACGCGACCAGCGCAGCGAAGAGCAGCGCAAACACTCCGAACAGGTAGGTGATCGAGTAGCCGATGGTCGGGCCTGCTGTGTCGCCCGAGCGTTGCGCCGCCGCCGCGAGGGCCGGCGTGTTGTTGAGCGCACCCGCGAACGACCCTGCGATGACCGGCATCGGCAGGCCGAGGAGCTTCCCGACTCCGACGGCAGCAACGGCCGCAGCGACGAATGCACCCATCACCCCGACCATGGCGATCCAGCCACGCTGGAGAGAGGCGAAGAAGTTGGGACCGGAGAGCAGACCGACGGTGTAAGTGAACAGGACCAACCCCAAGGTGCCGACGACCTCGGGGATCTGGAGTTTCACGTCGTATGCCGTGCCAAGGCTGGAGACCGCGATGGCCGTGAAGAGGACCGCAGCTGGCCCGAGATGTACGCCTTTGTACCGGAAGGAGCCGAGCAGAGAGCCGATCCCCAAGAGAACCGCCAGAAGCAAAATGGGTTGGGCCGCAAGAAGGGCCAGGCTGTCATGCACGTACTTCATTCTCCCCTGGCACGAACTGGGCCCGGACCGGCATACCCTTGGCCCGTGACAATGGACACACGATCCCCCGGCCGTCCCTCGCTCCCCTTGCTCGTTCTCGGCGCCGGCCGCGACTTGCACACCGAGCGGGGCGTCGAGTGCCCCGGCGATCTGCCGGCCCCGTCCGACCCCGATTTGGTGGCTCGGGCCACCGCCGCCAAGGCCGCTCTGGGCGACCAGGTCTTCGTGCTGGGACACCACTACCAGCGCGACGAGGTCATCGCCTTCGCCGACGTGACCGGCGATTCGTTCAAGTTGGCTCAGCAGGCCGCGGCCCGCCCCGAGGCGCCGTGGATCGTCTTCTGCGGCGTTCACTTCATGGCCGAGTCCGCCGACATCCTCACCAGCCCGGACCAGACGGTGATCCTGCCCGACCTCGCGGCCGGTTGCTCGATGGCCGACATGGCGACGGCTGCCCAGGTCGAGGACTGCTGGGACGACCTCATCGACGCGGGCGTTGCCGAGGCGACGATTCCGGTCAGCTACATGAACTCCTCAGCGGCGATCAAGGCGTTCACTGGTCGCCATGGCGGCACGATCTGCACATCCTCCAACGCACGCACAGCGCTGGAGTGGGCCTTCGCTCAGACCGGTGGAGTCGAGGGCTCGGGCAAGATCCTCTTCCTGCCCGATCAACACCTGGGCCGCAATACCGCCGTTCGCGAGCTGGGCTTGTCCCTGGACGACTGCGTCGTCTACGACCCGCACCGCCCGATGGGTGGTCTCACCCGCGACCAGCTGAAGAACGCCCGGATGATCCTCTGGCGCGGCCACTGCTCGGTCCACGGGCGATTCACCACGGAGGCTGTCCAGGCGGCACGGCGCGACATTCCCGGAGTGAAGGTCATCGTCCACCCGGAGTGCCGTTATGAGGTCTGCGAGCTGGCCGACCACATCGGCTCCACCGAGCAGATCATCAAGACCGTCGCCGCGGCTCCCGCTGGCACGTCCTGGGTGGTCGGCACCGAGCTCAACCTGGTCAAGCGGCTCGCGACGATGTTCCCCGAGCAGTCAATTTCGTTCTTGGAGAAGAACGTTTGCTACTGCTCGACGATGAACCGGATCGACCTGCCACACCTGGTCTGGGCGTTGGAGTCGTTGGTCGAGGGTCGGGTCGTCAACCCCATCCACGTCGACCCCGAGGTTGCCCATTGGGCCCGCGTGGCGCTCGACCAGATGCTTGCCCTGCCCGGCCCCACCCACAAGGACTGACAGCCGCGCGAGTGAGGCCGCGCGGCATACCACTCTTCAGTGGTGTCGCGCGGTCCCGCGCACAGAGTTAGCGGCTCATCTTGCCCAACCGCGCGAAGAACAAAGCCTCTGCGACGCAGGCGCGTTCCCATTCGTCGAGGTGCAGCGACTCGTTGGCGCCGTGGGCGCGCGTGTCGGGGTCCTCGACACCGGTCACGAGAATCGCGGCCTCCGGGAACCGCTCGGCAAACGCCGCGACGAACGGGATCGAGCCGCCCACGCCCATCTCGACCGGCGTGGTGCCGTCCCAGGCGTCCGCAAGCGCGGCCTTGGCCTCGTCATAGATCGGCCCGGTGGTGTCCGCCGCGAAACCAGGCCCGTCGTCAGACTTGACGATCGACACCGTCGCGCCCCACACGTCCTGGCCGGTGAGGTGCTCACACAAGGCCTGGTATGCCGTCCCAGGGTCCTGAGTGGGGGCCAGGCGCATCGAGATCTTGGCCGAGGCGCTCGGGATGAGCGTGTTGGAGGCGTTCTCGACGGTGGGGGCGTTGATGCCGATGACGCTGATCGAGGGCTTGCCCCAGAGCCGAGCGAGAATCGAGCCCTCGCCGATCAACCGGACACCGTCGAGCACACCCGACTCAGCGCGCAATCGCGGCTCGTCATAAGGCAATTCGGCGACCTCGACCTCGTCGAGGCCGTCCACCGCCACATTGCCGTCGGCGTCGTGAAGAGTGGCCAACAAGCGGCACAGCGTGGTCAGGGCATCGGGGATCGGCCCACCGAACATCCCGGAGTGCACGCCATGGTCGAGCGTGGAGACCGTGACGACAACCCGCACGAGGCCGCGCAAGGTGGTCGTGAGGGCGGGCTGGCCGATCTCCCAGTTGCCCGAGTCGGCGAGCACGATCGCGTCGGCGCGCAGCGCGTCCCCGTGCCGAGCGAGGATCGTCGGCAGGGAGTCAGAGCCCACCTCCTCCTCCCCCTCGACGAAGACCGTGACCCCCACCGGCATGGCCCCGCGATGCACCCGCAGCGCGGCCAGATGAGCCGTGATGCCGGCCTTGTCGTCGGCCACACCACGCCCGTAGAGCCGGCCGTCGCGCTCGGTAGGCGTCCACGGGTCGCTGTCCCACAACGCGGGGTCACCGGCGGGCTGCACGTCGTGGTGGGCATACAGGGTGATCGTCGGGGCGCCCTCTGGCCCGGGCAGGTGCCCGATGACGGCCGGTTGCCCGCCTTCGCGGACGATCCGAACGGTCATTCCCTCCGCCTCCAGCAACTCGACCACCCGCGCAGCACTGGCGTCGACGGTCGCCTGGTCATATCCGTCCAGTGTCTCCAGCGACACGCTGGGGATCCGGGACAGTTCCTCGAGATCGGCTCGCAGTTGCGGGAGGAGTTCGCGGACGCGGCGGCGGATCGCCTCGGTCTCGGCGGCGGACAGGGTCGGCGGCAGGTCGATGCTCACCCAGCGGAGCCTACCCACGGGCGGCGGGCGGACGGCATACGCTAGGCCCGTGTTCTGGCGTAAGAAGGACGAGACCCCCACCGCGAGCTCCGCCTCCGCGGCCCACCCGCCGCGCCCTGGCGCCAAGAACCGGCCGACTCCAAGCCGGCGCGAGGCCGAGGCCGCCAACCGGCGCCCACTCGTGGTCACCGACAAGAAGGTGGCGCGCATCCAGGAGCGCGAGGCTCGCCGGCAACAGGCCGTCGTCACGCGCACGGCCATGCTCACCGGTGACGAGTCGAAGATGCCCGCTCGCGACCGCGGCGCCGACCGGCGCTACATCCGCGATTTTGTCGACGCCCGCTTCAGCCTTGGCGAGATCCTCCTGCCGGTCATGCTGCTGTCGCTCTTGCTGTCCTTCATCAGGGAGTCGTGGGCGCTGCTCATCGTCTTCTTCCTCGTCTACGGGATGATCGCCCTCTGCGTCATCGACGCCGTCCTCATGTGGCGCAAGCTCAAGAAGCAGTTGATCGCCAAGTTCGGCGCGGACAAGCTGCAGAAGGGCAACACCATGTATGCCGTGATGCGCGCCTTCCAGATGCGCCGCGGCCGGCTCCCTCGACCGATGGTGACCCGGGGTCAATACCCCAGCTGACTTCGACTAGCGGGCGGTCAGGATCAGCCAGGACTCGTCACGACCCCGCCAGGTCGCCAAACGAGGTCGGCTCGCGCGTGACCGCATAGGTCGCAAAGGTCATCCGGGTAAGACGGCCGGACGCGTCACGCTGCAGTTGCAGACGTTCCCCGCACTCGCGGCCGTGGATCGCCCGGAACCCGCCGGATCCATCGAGGGCGAAGCGAGTCTCGGTGAAAGCCGGTTCGCCCGGCAACGTGCACCAGAGCTGCCCGTCTCGCACCGTGAAGACCAACGCCTCGCCCTCGCTCCACCACAGCCCGAGCACCTCGGCAACCAGCGGGTCGATGGTCGCACCCTGCTCCGGGACCCAGACCGCGGGCGCGGTGGGCTCGGCGTCGAGCACGAGATCGAGCAGGTCGGCTGCCAGCACGATCGGCGCTGCCCCCGCGGACGTGTTGGCCACCGCGATGGCTGCCAGTCGGTCGGCGCGGCTGGCGCGGACTCCGGTGAGATAGCCCGGCATGGCGCCCGCGTGGCCGACGTAGACCCGGTTACCCCGACGCACCATGCCCCACGACAGCCCGTAGCCCACCGTCCACGCCTGCTGGTCGATCATGACGAGGGGTCGGCACATCTGGTCGAGCGTCTCGGGTCGCAGCAGCCCCTGGTCCGGGTTGGTCAGGACGGTCGAGTAACGAGCCAGGTCGGCAATGGTCGACCACAGTCCACCCAACGGGGCGGTGGCGCGCAGGTCGAACAGCGGCTCCTCCGTGGCGGTGCCCGCGAAGGGGTGCACGGCATACCCGAGCATGCGGTCCGAGCGGGGGGTGAGGCCGGTGCGCGTCATGCCGAGCGGACGGCATACCCGCTCTGTCACCACCTCCTCCCAGGGCCGGCCGGTGATCCTTTCAACGAGCTGGGCCAACAGGATGTAGGCGAGGTTGGAGTAATGGAACAACTCACCGTGAGCGAGGACCTCCTCCGCCGCCGGAAGCCCGGCCATGAGCTGCTCAGTGTCCGGGCCTTGCAGCGAGTCCCAGATATTGCCGACCGGCTCGCGCTGCAGGCCGGAAAGGTGCGCCAGCAGCCCTCGGATGGTGAGTCGACCATGCGCGATACCCGGCAGGTGGCGTTCCAGCGGGTCGTCGAGGTCCAGCCGACCCTCGTCCCGCAGCATCATCACGACGAGCCCGGTGAAGGTCTTGGTCACCGAGCCCATGAGGAAGTGCGTGTCGTCGGTAGCTGCTGTCGATGGGTCCAATCGAGCCGAGCCGACGTGCAGCGAGTGCACGAGTGCGCCGTCGCGGACGATGCCGACGCTCACCGCGGGTGCACGCCAGGTGCGCTGAGCGGATCGCACCGCGTGATCGATGGCAGCGATGGTCTGCGCGCTCAACGGGCGCGCCTGGATGCCCTCGTTCATTCGGCGGGACGCAGGCTCATCGGGCCGTAGACGACGGCTCCGGCCTCGCGCAGGGTGACGGCGCAGACGCCCCCGTCGAAGAGGGTCGGCCACTCCTCGCCGATCCAGCTCTCGGCCTCGGACTGGGTCGGGAACTCCGGTGAACGCCCGTCAGGACCGGCGTCGGCATGCCGTGCGCCGCTGTCGTCGAGAAGGTCCCATTGCCAGACGTTAGCCATGGCGCAACAGTAGTCCGGACGTGGGATCCCTCACGGCGGCGTATGCCGTGCCGGCTTTGACACGGCGTAGCCCCCCGTGGGACTGTCGGGGTACCGAGACCCGTCCACGGGGGAAGCCGGTGCAAATCCGGCGCTGTCCCGCAACCGTGACCCGAGGTGCTCGCCGTGAGGCGACCACACCGGGGAGTCGGAACGCCTGTGGCGGTGTCGGCTCCACCTGTCATGTCCGTCGCGGAAAGCGGACCGGAGCAAGAGTCACCGGGCATCGCCCGAAGCCTCCCCACCCGGCCGTGAGGAGGAATACCAACTCATGACCTCGTTCGTCTCATCACTGCGCCACACCCAGCGCCGCCTCGTCGCCGGCGCGGTGCTCGCCGTCGTCGCGCTCGTCGCGGGTCCGGCGCTCGTCGCCCAGGCGGCCAACTACCAGTACTGGGGCTATTGGCAGCTCAGCTCGGGTGCATGGGCCTTCGCCCAGACCGGCCCCGACCAGACCAACCCCGCTGACGGGTCGGTCGAGGGGTGGCGCTTCGCCGTCGACGACGGCAGCGGCAACCGCAAGCCCCGGGTGACCCCGACCTTCGACCAGGTGTGTGCGGCCACCCCGGCGGAATCGGGCAAGAAGCGCGTCGCGGTCGTCATCGACGCGGGTCGCGATGTCGACGGCGATGGCACCGCGAAGCCGCCGGCCCCCGTCGTCGGGTGCGCCAAGGTCGCGACCACGGCGACCGGCTCCCAGGTCCTGGCCGCCGTCTCGACGGTCCGGGTCGACAAGAGCATGGTGTGCGGGATCAACGGTTACCCAGCAGCTGGGTGTGGCGGCGAGGTCGCCACCCTGTCGGATGCCCAGAAGGCCGCAGATAGCCCGATCGCCTTCGCGACGCCGACCCCGAGCACCAGCGCCTCCGCAGCGGGATCCTCGTCGAGCTTCCCCCTTCCGGCGGTGCTCGGGGTTGCCGTCCTCGCCCTGGTGGGCTTGCTCGTGGCCCGGATGCGCGGTCGCTCCAAGAACGAAGCCTGATCCCATGCCAGGCCCACTCCCCTTCGACCAGGAGCCCCGGATGATCCACCCGGTGGCCTGGTGGGCATGGGGCGTGGGCCTGGCGACGGCGGCAGCCCACACGACGAATCCACTCCTGCTCGTCCTCGTCGTACTTGTCGCGGGATGGGCGGTACTGGAGCGTCGGGAGGTCGGCGCGCTCGACGCCTTCCGCCCGTTCCTGTTCATCGGTCTCGCTGCGGTGGCCCTTCGGGTGACCATGGCCGTGATCCTCGGCAATGGCGTGGGCGGCAGCGTCGTCATCGTCGACTTGCCGCGACTACCCCTGCCGTCCTGGCTAGCCGGTTTGCGCGTGGGTGGGCCGGTGACCCTCGAATCCGTGCTGGCGGCAGCGGTCGACGGCATGCGGTTGGCGGCGACGCTCGCGTGCATCGGTGCCGCCAACGCACTGGCCAGTCCCAAGCGCCTGCTCCGCTATGCCCCAGCCACGCTTTACGACATCGGCACGGCCATCGTCGTGGCGCTGACCTTCGCCCCGCAATTGGTCGAACTGGCCGGCCGGGTCCGGGTGGCCCGTCGGCTGCGCGGGCATACCGGACGGGGGCCTCGCGAACTCGCCCGGCTGGTGGTGCCGGTACTCGCGGGCACCCTGGAACGCTCGTTGGAGCTCGCAGCCTCAATGGAGTCCCGCGGCTACGGACGGCTCCCCGTGCGCACCGGTCGCGCGCGGTGGCTCGGCAGCATCCTCGCGCTCGTCGGCACCGCCGGCACCTGCGCGGGTCTCTACGGACTGCTTTCGCCCTCGGTCGGCGGCTGGCTCGGCCTACCGACGCTCGTCGCGGGGGTCGCGCTGGCCGCTGCCTCGCTGGTCCTGGGCGCGCGACGGGAGGTCCGCACGGCATACCGGCGTGATCCTTGGCGTGCTCCCGAGTGGGCGCTCGCGCTCGCCGGCGCGGCTGCCGCTGGGGTTTTCGTCGTCGGCGACGGCTCGGGATGGGCGGGCATGGCGCTGCAGAGCACGCCGCTGGCCTGGCCCGAACTGCCCCTGCTCGCGGCCGCAGCCCTCGCGGTCTGCCTGTCGGTCATCGCGCTCACCCCGGTGCCACCCCGGTTGGCCGCAGCGCGGGCCCGAACGGCTTCGGCCGCATGATCGACTTCCAGGACGTCTCGGTCGCGTATGCCGGTGAGTCGCGACCCGCGCTCAGCGGCGCGACCTTGCACGTCGACGAGGGCGAGCTCGTCCTCGTCGTCGGCCCGACCGGCAGCGGCAAGTCGACCCTGCTGCGCTGCATCAACGGGCTGGTTCCGCACTTCTCGGGCGGACTGCTGACCGGTCAAGTGCTCGTCGGGGGGCGCGACACCCGCACCCACCGACCACGTGACCTGGCCGACCTGGTCGGTTTCGTCGTCCAGGACCCGATGTCTGGCTTCGTCACCGACACCGTCGAGGACGAGATCGCCTACGGGATGGAAGCGCTGGGGGTCGACCCGTTGGCCATGCGTCGTCGGGTGGAGGACGCGCTCGACGTGCTCGGACTGGCCGACGTGCGCGACCGACCGCTGCGCTCCCTCTCCGGCGGGCAGCAGCAGCGGGTGGCCATCGCCGCGGTCATCGCGGCCGGTCCCCGCATCCTCGTGCTCGACGAGCCCACCTCGGCCCTGGACCCGGTGGCGGCCGAAGACGTCCTCGCTGCGCTGCATCGGCTGGTGCACGACTTGGGGATGACCGTCGTGATGGCCGAGCACCGGCTCGAGCGCGTGGTGCACCATGCCGACAGCATCATCCTCGTGGAAGACGGGCGGGTGTCTGCCCTCCTCGACCCGGCCGAGGCGATGGTGACCTCCCCAGTCCATCCGCCGGTGGTCTCCTTGGGGCGACTGCTGCATTGGCAGCCGCTGCCCTTGTCGGTGCGCGAGGCCCGTCGTCGGGCCAGCCAGGTCCGGGCTCAACTCGCCGCCTTGCCCCCTCCGGGCTTCGACGACCCGGCGACGTCTGCGCGATCGGCCAAGAGGCATTCCGGCAGCGGGTCGGTCCCCTCTGGGCCATCCGACTCCCGGCCCTCCGGCACTGGGCTGGCCTCCGGGGAGTGTGTGGCTGCGACAACTGGCCTCACCGTGCGTCGCGGCCAGGTCACCGCGTTGACCGCGGTCGACCTGACGTTCGGCAGCGGCGAGATCACGGCCGTCATGGGCCGTAACGGCGCGGGCAAGTCGACGCTGCTCGCGGCCCTCGTCGGCGAATTGCCCCGCCAGCGTGGCCGGGTCACCGTCCTGGGGCTCGATCCAGCGGGTCTCGAACCCCAGGCCCGATGCGCTGCGGTGGGGTTGGTCCCGCAAGACCCCGACCTACTCCTGTATGCCGACAGCACCGGAGCCGAGTGCCGCAGCGCGGATGCCGACTTCGGATGCGACCCGGGAACCACTGCGGCCTTGTTGACACGGATAGCCGGACCGGTGCCACCCGAGCGGCACCCGCGGGATCTTTCCGAAGGACAACGCCTGGCGCTGGCCCTGGCCATCGTCCTGGCCGGGGGTGCCCGGGTCTTGCTGCTCGACGAACCGACCCGAGGGCTGGATTATCAGGCCAAGGCTCGACTGGTCGAGGTGCTCCGTGAGCTGGCCGCCGAGGGACACACCGTGGTCCTCGCGACCCACGACGTGGAGTTGGTCGCTGAGGTGGCCCATCGGGTGGTCGTGCTCGCCGACGGCGAGGTGGTGACCGACGGTCCGGCCCGACAGGTCATCGCCGGATCGCCAGCCTTCGCACCTCAGGTCGCCAAGATCATGCACCCCATCCCTTACCTCACCGTGGACGACGTCTGCCGCGCCCTCACACCCGCGTCGTGAGGCGCTGTGATCTACGAGGCGATGGCGTGAGGGGGCCGGGCCACCGATGCTGAGGTTCCGCCCGCCCGCTGCGGCGGTCCTCGCGATCACGACTGTGGTCGGGCTGGGGTCCTTTCTCTGGCCCTTCGTCGCCGACCACGATTTCAGCGTGGCCCACGGGCAGCAGGCGCCCTGGTTGTTCGCCGTTGTGCTCGGCTTGCTCACCCTCGTCGTCCTCGCGGAGGCCACCAGCATCGGTCTGGATGCCAAGACCATCGCCGTCCTGGGCGTTCTCGCGGCCGTCGGGGCGGGACTGCGCGTGCTCTCCGCCGGCACTGCCGGGCTGGAGCCGGTCTTCGTGCTGCTCGTGCTCGGGGGTCGCGTGCTGGGTCGCAGCATGGGGTTCCTCCTGGGCGCCCTCGCGCTACTCGCCGGTGCCTTCCTCACGGCCGGCATCGGCCCTTGGCTGCCCTTCCAAATGCTCACCGCGGGATGGGTCGCCATGGGGGCTGCGATGTTGCCGCGCGCGTCGGGACGCGCAGAACTGGCCCTGCTCACGGCATACGGGCTCGTCGCGGGATTGGTCTACGGGGCGGTCATGAACCTCTGGTTCTGGCCTTTCCTCAGCCCGGAGACCGCCCCAGTCGGTGCCGGCTTCGTGCCGGGCGCTCCGGTCGCCGACAACCTCGCCAACTACGGTCGCTTCTATCTCGCGACGTCGCTCGGCTGGGACCTGCCGCGCGGCATCGTCACGGCCGTCGCGGTCGCGATCGCTGGTCGGCCGGTGCTGACCACCCTGCGGCGGGCCGTGCGTCGGGCCGCCTTCGACCTCAGTCCTGGCGCACCTGAACCTGGACAAACGGAGGCTTGACCACCGTCGCCGGGATGGCCCGGCCGCGCACGTCGATCGCCACCTCGTCACCCTCAGCCATCGAGGGGTCCAGCAGCGCCATGGCCACGCCGTGCTTGAGCGTCGGCGAGAAGGTGCCCGAGGTGACTTCTCCAACCACCTCGCCCTCCCTGGTTACGGCGCAATGCGCCCGAGGTATGCCGCGCCCGCTGACCGAGAGGCCGCGACTGACCCGCGTGGGGCCGGCCGCGCGCTCGGCCAGCAGTGCCTCCCGACCCCAGAATTCGTCCTTCTTCCAGCCGACGGCCCAGCCGGAGCGCGCTTGGACCGGGCTGATGTCGAGTGAGAGGTCCTGACCGTGCAGCGGGTAACCCATCTCGGTGCGTAGCGTGTCGCGCGCGCCGAGGCCGCACGGCATACCGTCGTATGCCGTCATCGCCGCCACCAGCGCGTCCCACAGCTCGCCGGCGTCGGCCCAGGTGGGAACGAGCTCGTAGCCGCGCTCCCCCGTGTAGCCGGTGCGGCACACGATGACCGGGCGACCGCGCCACTGCACCTCGCGGAACTGCATGTAGTCGTGCCCGACCGGTAGGTCGAGGGCTTCCAGGACCTCGTCGCTCTGGGGCCCTTGGACGGCGATGACGGCGTAGTCCTGGTGGAGGTTGGTCACCTCGATGCCCTCAGGCGCGGCGGCCGTCAGCCGGCGCACGACCTCGGTGGTGTTGGCCGCGTTGGGGATGAGGAAGACCTCGTCATCGCTGCGGAGGTACTGAATGAGGTCGTCGACCACGCCCCCGTTGTCGTCGCAACACATGGTGTATTGCGCCTGACCCGGGCCGATACGCCGCAGGTCGTTGGTGAAGCAGCGGTTGACGAAGTCTGCTGCTCCAGGACCCCGCACCAGCGCCTTGCCAAGGTGGCTGACGTCGAAGATGCCGACCCGCTCACGCACCGCGGTGTGCTCGGCAACCACCCCGCCACCCGGGTATTCGATGGGCATCTCCCAGCCGCCGAAGTCGGCGAGTTTGGCACCGAGAGCGACGTGACGGTCGTGCAGGGGCGAATGCAGCAAGGTCATGCCGTCAACTTAGCGGGTGGACCGCACCAGCGACCCGGGTGTCGCCAGAGGCACCTCAGCCGCCGGACTTGCGGCGGAACATCCGCTGGGCGGCGGCGGGTCCATGGGTCTCGTGCACCTTGGACTCGCCCTCGGCCCCGCCCGCCCGGCCACCGTGGGCCTGCTTGCGGGCCAACGCCTCGCGGAACTTGGCCTTGGTGTCCTCCGACACCGTCGGCTTGGGGCTCCGGCCGTGGTCGGCGGTGTCGCCGGAGTCGGCCGTGTGCTTCGAGTCGGTCATCGGTGTCCCTCTCCCTGGGTGTCGCCGCTGGCGCGGCGGCGTTGGGAACTCCACTGTCGCATGCGCGGCGGGTATCCCGTGAGCAGCACGTCATAGACCGGGATGCCGAACTCCCGCGCCAAGTCGAAGCCGGCTTGCCTGGTGCCGACCGCCCGTCGGGTCCACTCGCCGTCAGTGGCGACCAGGACGACGCTGCAGGCGCTGACATTCGTTGCGGGTTCGACGAACGCCTCGACGCCACGACGCGAGGCCACGAACCCCCCGAAGTGTGCTCGCACGGCCGCCAGATCGATGCTCATCGCCGGCCCGTCGACCCGGCCCGGTTGCCCCAGCTCGCGGTGCCGGCGCCGTCCGAACAGTCCCATAGCCCCGACCCTATGCTGTGTGCGTGCCAGCACGCTCACGGTCCGAGCGCATGTGGACACTGATGATCGCCGGGGTGGTCGTCGTGGTGCTCCTGCATGCCGTCGGCCACGTGCTGTGGTGGTGGCGCCTGACCGAGTCCGCGCCGCCCTCCGCGACGGCCGCCCCCACGCCGGGCACCCCCGCCGATCGCTCCAGTGGGTCCGCTTCGACCTTCCCGCCATGGACCGACGGCGTCGGCCAGCCCCAGGCCGCCAGCGAACCCACGACGACGGCGACCACCCTCCCGACGCCAGCGGTGCCGGCATACACCAGCTCGTGTTTGCGCCGGGACAATCCACCCACGGGCGCGACCTTCCCCGCCGACGACCCCTTCGGAGATCAGGTCGACGACCTCGGTGAGGGTGCCGAACTGCAACGCCTGTATGCCGTTCGCGACGGCGCGCTCGTGGCCATCGACGGCCTCGGAGCGCCTCGCCCGTGCGACCTGCAGTTGTGGGATCTGGTCAACCGGGTCGCCCCCCTGCACGTGAAGTACCTGGAGGAGTTCCTCGTCTTCGATGCCGACCCCAACCCTGCCAAGGGTCAGTTCGTCATCGACGGCGAGGCCGTGCCCAAGCGCGTGACCAACTCCGCGTTCGACGACAACCACTGGCGACTGGCGTTTGCCCCCAACGGCTTGGATCGCAGCGAGCTGGCTTGGCTGGTCGCTCACGAGCTGGCCCACATCGTCAGCCTCAACGACTCGCAGACCACCCCCGTGCAGGCACCGGTCTGCGACACAGTCTCGGTCGGCAGCGGCTGCCTGGAGCCGGCCGCCATCCTCAACCGCTACATCTCGCTGTCCTGGGACGCCGGACAACTGCAGGCATCCAGGAAGGCCGAGTCGCTCAAGACCGCTGAGGAGCGGGTCAAGGCCGGTCAGGAGCTGTATGCCGCCCGGCCCAGTTCCTTCGTCACCCGGTATGCCGCGACAAATCCCGTCGAGGACTTCGCCGAGGCCTTCGCCATGTGGTGCACCGTCAAGCCGACCGACCGGGCTCGGCGTGTGCTCCCGACCGCCAAGCCGATCGACAGCGGCTCCAAGGTCGCCTGGTTCGACACTGCCCGGGCCGACGTCGTTCCGACGCTTGGGCCGGGGTGCGCGATGCTCACCGAGTTCGCGGCCACCTGAGTGAAGATGACAAGATGCCTCTCAACGCCGACCCACCCCAGGAGCGCCATTGATGTCTGCTGAGGCCGATCACGTCTATGACGTCGTCATCGTGGGCGCTGGGAGTGGCGGCTATGCCTGCGCCTTGCGCGCGGCTCAGTTGGGGCTGACGGTCGCCCTCGTCGAACGCGACAAGCTCGGTGGCACCTGTTTGCACCGCGGGTGCATTCCGACCAAGGCGCTCCTGCATGCCGCCGAGGTCGCGGACGTGGCGCGTGACGGAGCCCGCTTCGGGGTGCAGTCCAGTGTCTCCGGCATCGACATGCCGACCGTGCTGTCTTACCAGGGTTCCGTTGTCTCGCGGCTCTACAAGGGGCTGCAAGGACTTGTGAATTCGGCCGGGATCGACTTCGTCGAAGGATCGGCGCAGGTCACGTCGCCCACGACCGTCACTGTTGGCGAGCGGGTCCTGCAGGGCCGCAATCTCGTCATCGCGACGGGATCGACCTCGCGGACCATCCCCGGCGTGACCGTCGGCGGACGAGTCCTCAGCAGCGACGAGGCGTTGCAGGCGGACAGCGTCCCCGGTTCCGTGATCGTCCTGGGCGGCGGCGTCATTGGAGTGGAATTCGCTTCCGCGTGGCGCTCCTTGGGCGCCGAGGTCACCATCCTTGAGGCCCTCCCCCGGCTCGTCGCAGCCGAGGACCCGGCCATCTCCAAACAATTGACCCGCGCCTTCACCCGCCGCGGCATCAAGGTCCGCACCGACACCCGGGTGACCGGCGTGACCCAGGACGACTCTTCGGTGACGGTGGAGATCGAGGGCGCAGACCCGCTCACCGCCGATGTCCTCCTCGTCGCGGTGGGCCGCGGCCCCGTCACGGCGGGATTGGGTCTGGAGGAGATCGGGGTGGTCACCGACCGCGGTTTCGTCCTGACCGACGATCACCTACGCACCAACCTCCCACACGTGTATGCCGTCGGCGACATCGTCCCGGGACTGCAGTTGGCCCACCGCGGGTTCGCACATGGCATCTTCGTCGCCGAGCAGATCGCAGGCCTGTCCCCGGCACCCGTTTCCGACACGACGATCCCGCGAGTCACCTACTGCGACCCGGAAATTGCCAGCGTCGGGCTGACCGAGGCACAGGCCCGCGAATCTGACTCCGGCGTCACCACCTACGAGTATTCGTTGGGCGGCAACGGTAAGTCCCAGATCCTCGGCACCCAAGGTTTTGTGAAGCTGGTCAAGAGCTCCACCGGCCAGGTGGTCGGGGTCCATATGATCGGTGCCCGGATGGGGGAACAGATCGGCGAGGCACAGCTCATCGTGGGCTGGGAAGGCACCCCCGAGGACGTCGCCCCGTTGATCCACGCCCATCCGACCCAGAACGAAGCGCTCGGGGAAGCGCACCTGGCTCTCGCCGGGAAACCCCTGCACGCCCACGCCTGACCACCGCCCTACCGCAGTCGATGAGTTGACCGAAGGCACAACGAGGAGATGACGCAGATGTCCGCACGCGTGACCATGCCGGCCCTGGGAGAATCCGTCACGGAGGGGACGGTCACCCGGTGGCTCAAGAGCGTGGGTGACCGCGTCGAGGTGGACGAGCCCTTGCTCGAGGTCTCGACCGACAAGGTCGACACCGAGATCCCGTCCCCGGTGGCTGGCACCCTGCAGCAGATCCTCGTCCAAGAGGACGAGGTCGCCGCAGTAGGAGCGGACCTGGCCGTCATCGGCGATGGTGACGCGGCGCCCGCGCCCGACGCTCCGCAGAGCCAAGACACAGACAACGAGTCAGCTGCTGCACCGGCGGCTGCACCCGCTCCCGAACCTGCTGCTGCCGAGCCCGCGCCGGCAGCTGCGCCTGCTGCTCCGGCGCCAGCTGCGGCAGGTGGCCAGGAGGTGACAATGCCCGCTCTGGGCGAGTCGGTCACCGAGGGCACGGTCACCCGCTGGCTCAAGTCCGTTGGCGACACCGTCGCAGTCGACGAGCCCCTGCTGGAGGTGTCGACCGACAAGGTCGACACCGAGATCCCCTCCCCCTTTGCCGGGGTGCTGTCGGCGATCCTCGTCAACGAGGACGAGGTGGCGGCCGTGGGCGCGCCGCTGGCGACCATCGGCGGCTCGGCTGAGGCTTCTGCTCCGTCGACCGAGGTGGCAGCACCGGCACCGGCCCCCGCAGTTGCACCGGCCCCTGCCCCTGCCCCTGCCCCTGCCCCTGCCCCTGCCCCTGCACCCGCACCGGCCCCTGCCCCTGCCCCGGCACCCGCACCGGCCCCTGCACCCGCGCCAGCTCCGGCACCGGCACCCGCGCCAGCTCCGGCTGCGGCCCCGGTGGCCGAGGACGACGAGGCAGCCACCGCCGGGTCGGACGGCGTCTACGCGACTCCGCTGGTTCGCAAACTGGCCAGCCAGCACGGCGTCGACCTCACCCGGCTGACCGGCTCCGGCGTCGGTGGACGGATCCGCAAGCAGGACGTCATGGCGGCCGCCGAGCAGGCTCGGACCCCTGCCGCTCCAGCTCCCGCTGCTCCGGCTGCCCCGGCTCCCGCCGCACCGGCCCCGGCTGCCCCGGCTCCGGCTGCCCCGGCTCCGGCTGCCCCGGCTCCCGCCGCACCGGCCCCGGCCGCGACTTCTGCGGCTGCGGCATCGAGCGGCGGAAAGCGTGGCTCCGTCGAGAAGATGAGCCGCTTGCGCAAGGTCATCGCCGCGCGCATGGTCGAGTCGCTGCAGGTGTCGGCTCAGTTGACCACCGTCATCGAGGTCGACCTCACCAAGGTGGCCCGGCTGCGGGCCCGGTCCAAGGCGGCCTTCGAGGCGCGTGAGGGCACCAGCCTGAGCTACCTGCCCTTCCTGGCCCTGGCCGCGGTGGAAGCCCTCAAGGTCCACCCCACGGTCAACTCCAGCATCGATGGCGACTCGATCGTCTACCACGGTCAGGAGCACCTCTCGATCGCGGTCGACACCGAGCGGGGCCTCATCGTCCCGGTGGTGAAGAATGCCGGCGACCTCAACATCGCCGGCCTGGCCCGGGCCATCAAGGACGTCGCTGACCGCACCCGCACCAACCGGATCACGCCCGATGACCTCACGGGTGGGACCTTCACCATCACCAACACCGGCAGCCGTGGTGCGCTCTTCGACACGCCCATCATCAACCAGCCGCAGGTCGCCATCCTCGGCACCGGCGCTCTCGTCAAGCGCCCGGTCGTCGTGACCGACGCCGACGGCGGCGAGACGATCGCGGTGCGTTCGATGATGTACCTCGCGCTGTCCTACGACCACCGGATCGTGGACGGCGCGGACGCAGCCCGCTTCTTGGGCACGATGAAGGCACGGCTCGAAGAGGGCAACTTCGAGGCAGATCTCGGCCTGTGAGTTCGTCGCGACAGCGCATCGCCATCACGGGAGCCTCCGGGCTTATCGGCGGTGCGCTGTCGCGCGTCCTGGCCGCTCGCGGCGACGATGTGATCAGGCTGGTGCGTCACCAGCCGACCAATCCGCAACAACGGCAATGGGATCCGCAACAGCGCTCGCTGCCGGTCGAGGCTGTCGTTGACGTCGACGCCATCGTTCACCTGGCCGGCGCGGGCGTCGGCGATAGGCGGTGGACACCGGCATACAAAGATCTGGTGCTGCGCTCCCGGCTCGACGGCACGACGGCCGTGGCCGAGGCAATTGCGGGAGTCGGCCGTCCGATCCGGCTGGTGAGCGCGTCGGCGGTGGGCTACTACGGCAGTCGCGGCGACGAGATCCTCACCGAGACGAGCGCGGGCGGCGACGGGTTCCTGGCCGATGTCGTGCGGGTCTGGGAGGGTGCCACCGAGGCAGCAGTGGCGGCTGGCGCCCCCGTCGCGTTGGCCCGGACCGGGCTGGTGATGAGCCCGACCGGCGGAGCGTTCGAGCGTCTGCTGCGGCTGGCCCGGCTCGGGCTCGGCGGACCGCTCGGCTCGGGCCGTCAATGGTGGCCCTGGATCACCCTCGCCGACGAGGTCGCCGCGCTCGTCCATCTCATCGACCACCGTGACGTCGTCGGACCGGTCAACCTCGTGTCGCCCGATCCATGCCCGCAGCGCGAGATCGCCACCGCCATCGGGAAGAACCTGGGTCGCCCGGCCATCCTGCCGGCACCGGCGTTCGCGCTGCGCGTAGCCGTCGGGGAGTTCGCCGACGACATCTTGGCCAGCCAGCGGGTGCTTCCGAATCGCCTGACCGAGCAAGGCTTCCGGTTCCGGCACGCCACGTTGAGCGACGGCGTCGGCTACCTGCTCGACGCGAGCGGACCCGTCACTCCCTGATGTCGGAGATGAGCCAGCCGGCGTCAGTGCGGACCAGCACATAGGTGAACGGCCGCCCCGCCTCGGCAGGGATCGTCTGTTTCGTCTGGCCCGGCCCGATCACCGTATAGGCGTCACGGTCGACCACCGCCAACAGCGTGGCGGTGCGATCGTCGCCCGACACCCATTCGGCGTGACGCACGTGGTAGCCCAGCCCGTCGTAACGCTGACCGCTGCGCCCCAATGCCTTGATGAGCTCGCTGTCGTGGGTAAACATCGGCGATGACGGCGCATCGACGCGATCCAGCATGCCCACGTCGGCGCTGGTCAGCGCGGCCGCTCGACCGCGCGCCAGGGCACTGAGCACGCCCCCTGGGTTGGCCGCCAGTTGCGCGCGGGTCGCGCTCGCCGGATCGAGCGTGGCGCTGGGAGCGGCCGAGACCGAGGCGGTGCCCGAGGCCGACGGCGAGGACGTGGGAGTCGCCAGGCCGGCGGAGCTCCGGGCGAGCAGCACGAGCAGAAGGACACCCAGCCCAACCCCACCCACGACCAGGGCCAGAACCCGCCCCCAGACCGGTATGCCGTGCTCGCTCCCACGACGCTGAGCCCGGGTCGCGGCCGCCCTCCGGCTCGCGGCGCCTCGGGATGCCTCCTGCCCGTCTCCGGACCCGACGCCCGATGGTGCCGATTGGCGCGCCGATCGGCCGGCCGGTTCAGGCCTCGGAGGATCGTTGTGGCTCGCAGTCTCGGAGCGGGCGCGCAGCCGCTGCGTCAGCGCGTGCTCGCGGTGATCGGCGCCCTCGGCGGGAAAGCGCACCGGAAGCGGATCTGCCGACTCGTAGCAGCGCACGGCGGCCTCGTCGGCGCCGGGCCGAGCAGCGGGATCGGCAGCCAGCAGATCGGGCAACAGCGGCGCAAAGGCCGGACCGACGAGGTGGTCGGCCGCGCCAAGGTCGGCCCGGTCGCGCAGCGGACGACCGGACAAGGCCAGCCAGGCCAGCGCTCCCAACCCATAGATGTCGCTGGCCGCGGTCGGTACGGCGCCTGCCACCACCTCGGGAGCGACAAAGCCAGGCGTCCCGGCAACCAACGGCGGGTGGCTCTCGCCCGCCAGGCGCGCAGCTTCGAAGTCGGTGAGCATCGGCTTGCCTTCGCCGGTGAACACGACATTGGTCGGCGAGATGTCACCGTGGATGACACCGGCGTCGTGCAGGGCCGCGAGCGCGCCTGCGAGCGGGGTACAGATCGTGGCGACCTCGCCCTCGTCGAGGCGGCCGCGGGCAGCGACAAGATCGGCGAGGTTGCCCCCGTCGGCCAGGTCGAGAATCAGCGCGACCGACCCGTCGGCCAACGGGAGGACCTGGTGCAACCCGACGATGTGGTCGTGCCGCACCCGCGCAAGGATCGCGCTCTCCCGTGCGGCCAGCTCCATGAGAGCGCCGATGTGATAGCGCTCGGGCTGGACCACCTTGACGGCGACGTCTGGACCCCCAGCGGTCGGTCGCGCGCGCCACACCGTGCTGGTCGCTCCCGCCCCGAGCAGCGCCAGGACTTGGTAGCCCTCGACGACCGGAGCCGCACTCTTCGTCCCCATCGCCTGACCGGTCACCTCCCCATCGTGCCCTGGACGAGCGGGTATCCGCTGCGTCCATCCACAGGTGCTCCCACGAGCAACAGCCCCGCCATCCTAGGAGACCGCACGCTGGCGCCGATTGGGCAACCGCCCTTCGGGCCAGGACCTAGCTGGTCGGTCTGGTCTGCGCAGCCGGGGATCAGTCGGGGACTTGGCCGGGAGTGAGGACATCCATGACCCGGCGGCCCCGATTGCTAGCCCGTGCGGCGTCGATGACGGCCAGCACATGCACGGCATCCCTGGGGTCGACCGGCATACCGGATTGTGGGTCCTCGGAGGCGAGCGCCGCCGCAACCGCGCGGTAGAAGTCGGCCGGATCCGAGTCGACGACAGGCACTGGCTGACGCTGCGGACCCTGAACGATCCACCCCAGGTGACCATCGGGCGCGTCCGCGTCGGGGAATGCCGTCTGCTCACCCTGCGCCGATCCGAGGATGTAGGCACCCGCACTGCCCTGGACCCGAACCCGCGGTCCGGGAGCACCGGCCACAGACGAGGCCCGCACGTGGCTGCGATACCCCCCGGTATGCCGCATGGCCAGGAAGGTGTCATCCTCACCGGCGCTCGTCCAGGCTGCCAGCTCGGCGTAGACCGTCTCGACTGGTCCATGGAGCAACACCAGTTGATCGATGAGGTGGGTGTGCAGATCCAGCAGCAGGCCGCCACCTTGCTCGGGCGGTAGTTGCTCCCGCCAGCGGTCGTTGCGCACGGGTCGCCAACGCTCCCAACGCAATTCGGTCTCGTGCAGCTCCCCCAGGGCACCAGAGCGCAGCACCCTCTCAAGGGTTCGGAACTGCGGGTCGTAGCGTCGGTTCTGGAAGACGGTCAGCGGAATACCTTCTGCGGCAGCGAAATCGACGAGCTCCACGGCGGAATGGGCGTCACAGGCCAGCGGTTTGTCGACGACACACGCGATGCCGGCCTCCACCACCTGGCGAGCCTGCTCGACGTGCAACCCGGACGGGGACGCGAGCACGATCAGGTCGAGTGCCTCCGCTTCGGCCCGTCGCAGCAGGGCATCCACATCCGGCAGGACGTGGGCGTTCGGGACGTCACGGGCGGCGCGTTCGATGCGTTCGGGGTTGCGCGTGACGACACTGGTGACCGTCAACCCAGCCGCCTGCAGTAGCGGCGCGTGGAAACCGGCTCCCGCTCCCCCGAATCCCACCAAGCCCACTCGAGTCATGGGAGCCATCCTGGCACTGTGCCTACGCTGTCCCCATGGATGTCGTGCACGTCGGGTTCGCGCCCCATTTCGTCGACTACGAGCAGGCCTGGGAACTGCAACGGCAGACCCACGCCCGAGTCGTCGCCGGAGAGGCGCCGGACACCGTCCTGCTCATGGAGCATGCACCGGTCTATACGGCCGGCAAACGGACCGAACCCCAGGAGCGCCCCAAGGACGGCACTCCCGTGGTCGACGTGGACCGTGGCGGCAAGATCACGTGGCACGGGCCAGGCCAGGTCACGGGTTACCCCATCGTGCGTCTGCCGGCGCCGATCGATGTCGTGGCCTATGTGCGAGCTCTCGAAGAGATGATGATCCGGGTCTGCGCAGACTTCGGCATCCGCGCTGGGCGGGTTGAGGGCCAGAGCGGCACGTGGATCCATGCCGACGAGCGCGGCCCGGACCGCAAGATCGGCGCCATCGGGATCCGGGTCAGCCGGCAAGTCGCCATGCACGGCTTCGCCTTCAACGCCGACCCCGACCTGTCCTGGGGCGAGGTCATCATCCCCTGCGGCATCGTCGGCGCCGGCGTCACCTCCCTCAGCGCCGAACTCGACCGCGACATCACCGTCCAGAAGGTCCTGCCCCACATCGAGAAGCATCTCGCCGACGTCCTGGCCGACCTTCGTCCCAACCGCCGCGCCGGCACCCCGACCGTCGAGGCTCACCCACTCGTGACGACCGGGGTCAGCTGACCCGGGCGGCGTAGTCTGGACCCTTACGGCGCTGCGGGACCGGACGGCATACCGAAGCCGACCGGACGGCATACCGGGGCCAGCGTCGAGCACTCCGACCAGCACCAGCAGAGGCAGGCAGCGTGAGCATCGCACCCGACGGGCGGAAGTTGTTGCGAGTCGAGGCTCGCAACGCCCAGACCCCGATCGAGCGCAAACCCGCGTGGATCCGCACGACAGCAACGATGGGTCCGGCGTATACCGAGCTCAACGCCATGGTCAAAGGCGAGGGCTTGCACACCGTGTGCCAGGAGGCCGGCTGCCCCAACATCTTCGAGTGCTGGGAGGACCGCGAGGCCACCTTCCTCATCGGCGGCGACACGTGCACCCGGCGCTGCGACTTCTGTGACATCGCCACCGGCCGTCCGCAGCCGCTGGATCTCGACGAACCCCGCCGGGTCGCCGAGTCGGTGCGCCGCATGGGGCTGCGCTACTCCACCGTCACCGGCGTGGCGCGCGACGACCAACCGGACGGGGCAGCGGGCCTGTATGCCGACACGGTCCGCCTCATCCACGAACTCAACCCGCAGACGGGCGTCGAGATCCTGCCGCCGGACTTTGGCGCGCGCCCCGAACAGGTGGGACGGGTCTTCGATGCCCGGCCCGAGGTCTTCGCGCACAACCTCGAGACCGTCCCGCGCATCTTCAAACGGATCCGGCCAGCCTTCACCTACGACACCTCACTGCGGGTGCTGACCATGGCGCGCGCGGCCGGGTTGGTGACCAAGTCCAATCTCATCCTCGGTATGGGCGAGCGCGCGGACGAGATCGAGCAGGCGATCCACGACCTGCACGACGCAGGCTGCGACATCCTCACCATCACCCAATACCTGCGACCGTCGCCGCTGCACCACCCCATCGACCGATGGGTCAAGCCGGAGGAGTTCCTGCACTGGTCTTCGGTGGCCGAGGAGCGGGGTTTCAAGGGCGTCATGGCCGGGCCACTGGTGCGCTCGTCCTACCGGGCCGGTCGGTTGTGGGCCCAGGCGATGGGCCGCTGGGGACGACCGATCCCCGCGCATCTGGCCCACCTCGCCGAGGCCGGGTCGGCTCCCGCTCGGCAGGAAGCCGCGGCAGTCGTCGCGCGCACCGGCGCGACAGTATCCTGACCGCCATGGCCAAGGACTCCACTGCTGCACCCACGCCGAAGAAGCCCGGGCGCATCGCCCAGGTGCGCACCGTCTTCCAGCAGTCCAAGCAACTCGACCCGAAGATCGGGTGGTGGATGCTGCTGGCGTTCGTGCTCACCCTCGCGGTGGCCTTCGGCATCGGTTACGCGGTCGGCTGGCCGGTGTATGCCGTGATCCTCGGCCTCCCGCTCGCGGCGCTGGCCGCCACCCTGGTGATGAGCCGCCGCGCCGAGCGGGCGGCATACACGCGCTTGGAAGGGCAGCCCGGCGCCGTCGGCGCGGCCCTCACCGCGCTGCGTGGCGACTGGTACACCGACTCCCAGCCCGTGGCGGTCGAAGGTAGCCGGGCGGGGGTGTCCGACGCCGCGATGGTCTACCGCGCGGTGGGTCGCCCGGGGATCGTCCTGGTCGCCGAAGGGCCGACCGTTCGGGCCCAGCGACTGCTGGCCGCCGAGCGGAAACGCACCGCGCGGGTGGCTCCGGACGTGCCGCTCACCACCCTCGCCGTGAGCGACGAGCAGGGCGACGGGCTCGTGGCCATTCGTAAGCTCACCAGCACCATCCAGCGGATGCGGCCCATCCTCAGCAAGCAGGACGTCCTCGTGGTCAACAAGCGCCTGCGGGCCCTCGGTGGACTCAAGCTCCCGCTGCCCCAGGGCGTCGACCCCAACCGGGTGCGCGTCGACCGCCGCGCCATGCGCGGTCGCTGACTCGGAAGCACGCCTCGCGACGCCACTAGATCCGCAGCAACACGCTCAGCGGCGCACCAGGACCGTGTTGGCGGCCTTGTCGTGCAGCCCGCGTCCGTCGCGGTCCCAAATGAGCGCGGGAATCGCCAGGCAGAGCAGCAGAGAGCGGATCGCGACCTGCACCACCGACGCAGGGCGGCCGTTGACGCTCATCAGCCCCAGCCCGAGGATGCGCTGACCGACCGTCGAACCCACCGTCGGTAGGAGCACCAAGTTCTCGACGAAGAAGATGCCCAGCGGCACGAAGCTGCCCGGTCCACCATGGCCGAGCTCGACCTTGAAGAGCAAATAGGCAATGAGCTGGCACATCGTCCAGTCGATGAGCACCGCGACCAGCCGCCGACCGAACCGGGCGATCGACCCCGGCCCCTGCTGGGGTAGGCGAAGGGACTGACCGGCATACTCACCCGCCTGTTGGGTCCGGGCCCGCGGGCCATCGAGCCAGGACGCGACATCACGACGGTCAACCACCCTCGTAGCGTAACGACGCCCCGCGATAGGTTGAGACTCGGACACAGCGGCGTGCCCGATCGCTCCCCCGTTTACACCGACGAAACATTCGGTCAACGGTCGGGAAACCCGCCGCACCTAGCGTCGGGCCCGATGCACCACCCGGGCGCCGTGTCCGAATCCTCGACGGCGAGCCGGCCCACTGTCGTAGGAGGTTGGATTGTTCAAGTCAGCCGACGAAGTCCTCGCGTTCATCAAGGACGAGGACGTCGCATTCGTCGACATCCGGTTCTGTGACCTGCCTGGGGTCATGCAGCACTTCAACGTCCCCGCCAAGAGCGTGGGACCGGACTTCTTCACGGTGGGGCAGGCCTTCGACGGCTCGTCGATCCGCGGTTTCCAGGCCATCCACGAGTCCGACATGAAGCTCATCCCGGACGTCAAGACGGCCTACCTCGACCCGTTCCGGGCCGAGAAGACCCTCGTGATGAACTTCTCGATCGTCGACCCGTTCACCGACGAGCCCTACAGCCGCGACCCGCGCAACGTCGCCGCCAAGGCCGAGGCCTACCTGGAGTCGACGGGCATCGCCGACACGGCCTACTTCGGGGCCGAGGCCGAGTTCTTCATCTTCGACGACGTGCGGTTCAAGACCTCCGCGAACGAGAGCTTCTACTACCTCGACTCGATCGCCGCTGCCTGGAACTCCGGCCGCGTCGAAGAGGGTGGCAACCTCGGCTACAAGCCGCGGGTCAAGGGTGGCTACTTCCCGGTGCCGCCGGTGGACCACTTCGCCGACATCCGCGACGCCATGTGCCTGCGCCTGGACGAGGTCGGCCTCAATGTCGAGCGGTCGCACCACGAGGTGGGCTCGGGTGGCCAGCAGGAGATCAACTACACGTTCAACACCCTGCTGCACTCCGGCGACGACATGATGAAGTTCAAGTACGTCATCAAGAACTGCGCCTGGGAGTTCGGCAAGACCGCGACCTTCATGCCCAAGCCGATCTTCGGTGACAATGGGTCGGGCATGCACACCCACCAGTCGCTGTGGAAGGACGGCAAGCCGCTGTTCTACGACGAGAGCGGCTACGGCGGCCTCTCGGACATCGCCCGGTGGTACATCGGTGGCCTGCTCAAGCACGCCCCGTCGCTGCTGGCCTTCACCAACCCGACGGTGAACTCCTACCACCGCCTGGTCCCCGGCTACGAGGCCCCGGTCAACCTGGTCTACTCGGCCCGCAACCGCTCCGCCTGCGTCCGCATCCCGATCGCCGGCACCTCCCCCAAGGCCAAGCGCATCGAGTTCCGGATCCCAGACCCCTCGGCCAACCCCTACCTCGCCTTCGCGGCGCAGTTGATGGCGGGCCTGGACGGCATCAAGAACCGCATCGAGCCCCCGGAGCCGGTCGACAAGGACCTCTACGAGCTGCCCCCGGAGGAGCACGCCGAGATCAAGCAGGTCCCCGGCTCGCTGCCCGAGGTGCTCAACGCCCTCGAAGAGGACCACGACTACCTGCTCGAAGGTGGAGTGTTCACGAAGGACCTCATCGAGACCTGGATCGAGTGGAAGCGCAAGAACGAGGTCGACCCGATCCGCTTCCGCCCGCACCCGCACGAGTTCGAGATGTACTTCGACCTCTGACGGTCGGCTGAGTTTCACTCCGAGCAAAGACCGGTATGCCGTGCCACCCGCCTCGGGTGGCACGGCATACCCGTCTCCGCGGAGCCTTTGCCTCGCAACAGCGACGCGCCCGGTTCGGGGTGGCGTTTGCCTTACCAGTCGGTAGCCCGCACAGTGGTGTGATGTTCACCATAGAAGACATCGACATCCACGCCGAGATGGCTGTGCTCGCTGCGCTGAGCCCCGAGTTGCTCGATCCGGTCTCCCACCCCATCCCGGAAGCCGACGCTCGGCTGCATCCCAACGACTACTTCGTCGTCGGCGCCTGACCCCTTCGCGCGATCCTGAGCCCGCGCTGACAGCGTCGTCAACGCCCTCAACCCTCCCTCAGTGGCCCGCCTCGCGGGCGGCTCCGCACGTGCACATCCCGAAGAAGATCTCGTCGCTCATGTAGGTGGCCGAGCGCGCCACCTCGCGCAGCGTCACCTCGCCCCATTCCGGCAGCTCGGCCAGCATGCCGAGCGTGTCCAGCAACGCCGACGCAGCACGTTGGTCGTGCTGAGAGCGGTCGGTGTCCTGCAGCGCCAGTCGAGCGGTCACATGAACCGCGTGGCGGAACCAATGCACCGGATCCAACGAGCACCCGGGCGCGTGCTCGACCGGCATACGCTCCTGCATACCGGCATTCTGCCGCACCCTCAGCGGGGTGCGGGAGGGCGATAGTTGACGGCAAGCAGACCGAGGCTGACGGCCACGAGCGCCACGAGCAAACGCACCGACCACGCTTCGTGCAGCCAGAAGGTCCCGATCGCCAGCGCAATGATGGGCGTCAGCAGGGTGAACGCCGACAGTCGCGGAGCGGCATACTCGCGAATCAGCCAAAACCACACGAGATAGCTCGTCGAACTCACGACGATGACTTGGAACAGCACCGACGTGGTGACCAGCGGGGTGAGCGGCCAGTCGATGGGTCGCTCGATGGCCACCCCGAGCGTCGTGAGCCCCACCCCGGAGACGCCGAGTTGGTAGAGCAGGGTCTTGGCCGGATGCGCGCCGGACAACGACGTGGCCCGGATGACCAAGGTGGTGGCCCCCCACCCGACCGCGGCAGCGACCGCTAGCGCGTCACCGACCCATTGCGTGGATCCGCTGGCGGCGCCCCAGCCGTCCGAGAAGGCCACGACTGTGCCGGCGAAAGCGAGCAATAACCCCGCGATCCCGAGTGGTCCGAGCCGCTCCGAGCGCGCGATGAACGGCATACCCGCTGCCACGACGAAAGGCGCGAGATAGAGGAATGTCGTCGTGCGCCCGACCGTCGTGTAGCCGAGGGCGAGGTAGACGCAGGCGAACTCTGCGGCGAACAACGTGCCGGCCAGCAGTCCGGGCCACAGCGTGCCATCTCGCTCCCAGACCCGGATGCCGCGCCACTTGGTCCACAGCAAGACCAGCAATCCACCACCGAGCGAACGGAGTCCGCATTGGGTCACCGGTGGGATCTGTGCAAGAGCCACCTTGGACATGGCCTGTCCCATCGCCCACACGGCGCAGCAGCCGATGACCAAGACCACCGCCCTGGTGTCGAGGTGCAGCCGTCGAGAGGTGGTCACACGGCGACCATAGCGAGGATGGTGACCCGCCGACACAGAAGCTTCACGAAAGCCACAGCTGACTCACAGTGGACTCCGGCACGATACCCCCATGGGTATTAAGAGGAGAAGTCGCCGACTGACCGTCACCACCACCTTGGGGGCCATCGCTGTGGCCGTGAGTTTGAGCGGATGCGCAGCAAGCTCGAGCGCGCCGGCCGCCACGACACCGGCCACCCCCACGACAACGACAGCGCCTGCACCGATCACCTCAGCGGCAACGCCAACCAACGCTCCCGCGTCGGCAACCGTGGCCATCCCTGCTGCACCGACGGCTCCGCTCGCTGCTGCCGCCTGGGAGGCACTCCTGGGACCCGAGGGCGAGTACGCCGCATCGGCCTCCTATGCCGCCGTCATCCAGGCTTTCGGGCCGGTCGAACCGTACGTGACGATCCAGGCCGCCGAGGAGCGACACATCGACGCCTTGACCCGGCAACTGCAGCGTCTCGGCGTGACTCCACCCCCGAACCCCTACCTCGGCACAGTGGCCGCCCCGACCAGCCTCGCTGCGGCTGCGCAGGCCTGGGCTGACGGTGAAGTCGCCAATGTCGCCCTCTACGACAAGCTCGTTGCACAAGCCGCCGGCGATCAGGGGCTGACCCGGGTGTTCACCAATCTGCGGCGAGCGTCGGCAGAGATGCACCTGCCCGCCTTCCAGGCTGCAGCCGCTGCCGGAGGCACCCTGAGTGCCGCCCAGATGACTGAGCTTGGCCTGCACTGAGGGACGAGCTGGGACTGGCGGCAGGACTGCCGTCCTCGCTAGCGGTCCCGGGGCGATGGGACCAAGCACGACCTACGAAGTCGTGGTAGGCCCCCCTGCTGCCGTCCAGGCGCCGATGCCGCCGCCGAGGTGGTAGGCCTGGGTGAACCCCAGACCGTCCATGATGCGCAGAGCTGTGGCCGATCGGTTGCCGCTGCGGCAGTAGACGGCATACGGGACAGCCTTGTCCAGCGCCCCGACCTTGGTGGAGAAGTCGGCTGCGTTGACGTCGATGTTGATCGCACCCGGCAGATGCCCCTCGCCGAACTCCGCGGCAGTGCGCACGTCGAGCACCACGGTGTTGGGTCGCTTGAGCGCGGCGGCGAAGGCCCCGGCGTCGAGGGTCGCACCCTTGGCCGGAGCCGCTGCGGCTGCCGTGGCAGAGGCGAGCGATCCCGAACCGGAGCCGCCCGCGTTGCCGGAGGATCCGCTGCACGCGGCGATGCCAGTCGAGGAGAGAACCAGGGCAAGGGCGAACGTGGCAACTCGGCGCGTCATTCTGCCATCTTAACGGATACCCCCGGAGGTATGCCGTGTGGCGGGGTGAGTGCGACCTCGTCACTCACAAGTCGGACTCAGAAGTCGGACTCGGCAGCCCCCAGCGGGGCCTCCCAATCCAAGCGCGTGCCGCCCAGCACACCCACCGGGGAGATGAGCATCATCGTGCCTCCGTGATGCGCGGCGCGTTCCTGGAGATTGCCCAGGCCGCTGCGCCGCCCGGTCTCGGTGAAGCCCACCCCGTCATCCTCGACTCCCACGCGGACCACCGAGCGGTCGATGACAACGTCCACCAAGGCTCGACCCGCTTGGGCGTGGCGGGCCACGTTCGACAACGCCTCGCGGATGACCGCCAACAAATCCAGGCGCATCTCTTCGTCGACCGCATCGAGGTCTCCGGTCACGGCGACAATCGGCGCAAACCCCAAGGGCGCCCGGAAGCCGAGCGCGAGCTCGCGCACCTCCTCGTCCAGGGGCACTGTCGCCGGCTGGTGCAGCGCGAAGATCATCCGCCGGATGTCCTTGATCGCCAGGTCCAGCTCGTCGACGGCCTCAGCCAGTCGGTTCTGGACGTAAGGGTGACCGGCGACCCGAGCGGCCGACTGCAGGCCCAGGCCAGTGGCGAACAACCGTTGGATGACCACGTCGTGCATATCGCGCGCGATCCGCTCCCGGTCCTCAAGGACCTCCATCCGCGCTCGGTCGCGCTGAGCACTCGCGGCCGTGAGGGTGACCGCCGCCTGGTCGGCATACTGCTTGAGCGGTTCAGCCGAGTCGTAGGCCACGCGGCCCTCATCCCCCGCCCACGCGACGACGAGGAGCCCGATGTGCCCCAGGCCGACACTCATCGGCACGAGCGCGGTCTGGCCGTGGGACTCCAAGCCACTGGCGGCGCGCAAGAGCCCGGCCGACGGATCCGCCGCGGTCTCCCCTTCGTTGGAGACCAGGAGCAGCGGCTCTCCGCTTTCCAGGACAGCGAGCCAGTGTGGTTCGGTCAGCGGGGTGCCGACGATCGCGCCGGCTCGCGGGTCAACGCCGGTGGCGGCCTCAATGACCAAACCGCCGTCCTCGCCGACCAGCGCGATGGCGGCCAGGTCAGCCTGGGCGGCGGAGCAGGCCCGGGAGACGAGCAGACCAAGAGCATCGCGTTTGTCCTGTCCGGACAGCAAGGCCTGGCTCATCTCGCTGATCGCCTCGGACCACTGCTGCTGGCGTCGGGTCTCCTGCAACATCCGGGCGTTGTCGATGGCCATCCCTGCGGCACCGGCGAGCGCCTGGACCAGAGCCTGGTCGTCCTCCGTGAAGTCCAGCCCTCCGACCTTGTCGGCCAGGGACAGCATCCCGAATGCTTGCCCTCGCACCATGACCGGCACCTCGAGCGACGAATTCACCCCAAGCAAGCCGAGATCGTCCGGGTTGAGCCCGTCGGTGACGCTCTCAACGACCCCGGACGCATCCTGGCGCAAGATGCCCAACGACCCATAGCGGGCCCCCACGAGGTAGCACGCACTACGCACCAGCCGCGGGAGCAGGACGTCGAGGTCGAGTTCCGAGCCAACGGCGAGCACGGCGTCCAGGAGAGTGGCGACGGCCTCGGTGGAGCCCGGTAGCCGCAACATGGACGTGGGAGTCACGCAGCCGATGGTATGCCGTGCGGCGGCACCTTTGCGCGGGTCAGGCGGCTTGGACCGGCACGGCCACGACCGGACACGACGCCAGGGCCGCGACGCGCAAGGCGAGGCTTCGCGGTGATTCGTCGTCGGCGCCGATGATGAGAGCGGCCGCGGACCGAGCGAGGTCGACCAGGGTGTCGGTCGGATCGCCGGTTACCACTTCGAAACGGCACGGGATCCCGCGATAGCCGCGCAGGGCCCGCACCGCGGCCCGGAAGGTGGCCTGGTCGGCGTCAGCGCGTTCTTCGGGGCTGAGGTCCTGGTCGACGATCTGGACGAAGCGCAGTCGTGCTCCACGGCGCTGGGCTTCCGCAACTGCGACGCGGGCCACGCCCTCGGCGCGGCCGTCGTTGAGCAGCCCGGCCACGACGTCCCCAGACAGTCCCGGTCGGTACGGAACCGCCGACGGCGACCGCACGATGCTCACGCCTGAATGGTCCGTCGGGCCCTGCAGAAGCCGTCAGGGCCAAAGGTCCCCGAAGTCAGGTGGTCCGGCGCGGGCCCCGTCGCATCGGGTGAGTGGCGGCATACACGGCTGCCTGGGTGCGACTGTCCATGCCCAATTTGTCCAAGATCGACGTGACGTAGTTCTTCACTGTCTTCTCGGCGAGGAACATGCCGTCGGCGATCTGCCGGTTGGTCAACCCCTCGGCGATGTGTTCGAGGATGCGCCGCTCCTGCGGGGTCAGCGAGCGCAGCCGGGGGTCGACGCTGGTTTCGGTGAGACTGGAGCGCACCCGCGCCACAACGTCGGAGGCGATGAGCTGCTCCCCTGCCGCCACCCGACGGATGGCCGCGACGAGGTCATTGCCCTTGATGTCTTTAAGGACATAGCCCGAGGCCCCGGCGAGGACCGCCGCGCGCAAGGCCTGTTCGTCGTCATAGGAGGTGAGGATGACGGCGCGCAGTCCTGGATCGACGGCCCGGACCGCACGGCATACGTCGATCCCGGAGCCATCGGGCAGGCGAGCGTCGAGAACCGACACGGCCGGGCGAAGCGCCGGGATCCGGCGCTCGGCCTCCAGCGCCGAGCCCGACTCGCCGATGACCTCGATGTCGCCGGAGAGCTCGAGGAGCTCCCGCAGCCCGCGGCGCACGATCTCGTGGTCGTCCAGGAGAAACACGGTGATGGTCACCGGCTTAGGGAACCACATCCCCGACCCCCGCGTCTTCCCCCGGTCGAGGGGCGACTACTCGTGCCCGTAGAAGACCTCGTCGACGACCGCACGGGCTCGCCGCGACTGGCGCAGGTATGCCTCGGTGAGGGTGGCGCCGGTGCCCGGCTCGCGGCCCACGATGCGTCCCACCCCATCGGCCTCGCGGACGTCCCCGGGGACCGCGTCTCCGGGGCGCCCCTTCCACAGCAGCACGGCGTTGCGGAGTCGGGCCGCCTGGGTCCAGGCCGCCCGGAGCGTGTCGGCCTGCTCGCTGGTGACCAACCCCAGCCGCTCGGCGGCCGCGAGCCCGGCCATGGTGTTCGTCGCCCGAAGCTCAGGGTGGGCGTGCGCGTGCTGGAGCTGCAGTGCTTGCACGGTCCACTCGACGTCGGTGAGCCCGCCGCGACCGAGTTTGAGGTGGGTGCGCGGGTCCGCGCCGCGGGGCAGCCGCTCGGCCTCCACCCGTGCCTTCATGGTGCGCACCTCGCGCAACTGGGTTGCGGTGATTCCCCCAGCGCGCCACCGCAGCGGGTCGATCAGACCCAGGTATGCCGTGGCCACGGCTGCGTCGCCGGCGATCGGCCGCGCGCGTAGCAGCGCCTGGAACTCCCAGGTGAGCGCCCACCGGTCGTAGTAGGCGGCATACGAGGTGAGGCTGCGCGAGAGCGGGCCGTTCTTGCCTTCCGGGCGCAGGTCGATGTCGAGCACCAGCGGATCAGGGCCGGTGGTGGCGACCAGGCGCACCAGCTCCTGGACGACCGCGATGGCTTGGCGCTGGGCGACGTCTTCGGCGACGCCCTCGTGCGGCCGGTGGACGATGATGATGTCGGCATCCGATCCGTAGCCGAGTTCGGCTCCCCCGAGGCTGCCCATTCCGACGACGAGCATGTCGACGACCTGGCCACCCTGCGCGGCGGCCACAGCGGCGCACGCGACATCGAGGGCAGCGGCGATCGTCGCAGCCGCGATGTCGGCCAACGACTGCCCGACCTGGGTCACCTCGATCTCGCCGATCAGGTCGGCCAGGGTGACCCGGAGGATCTCCTGGCGGCGCAGCCCGCCCACTGCGGCCATGGCCTGCTGTGGTTTGTCTGGGCGACGTCCGGCGGCACTGCGGAAGGTCTGGGTCAGCGCGGCTTCGGTGCGCGGGATGAGACCGTCAGGCTCTCCGAGCATCGCGACCGACTCCGGGGCGCGGATGAGCAGGTCGGCGGCATACCGACTCCGGCCGAGGACGTGCGCGAGTCGTTCGGCGGCGCTGCCCTCGTCGCGGAGCATCTTGAGGTACCAGTGAATGGTGCCGAGTTCGTCGCTGACCCGGCGGAAGGCCAGCAGCCCCGCATCGGGATCGGCCTCGTCGGCGAACCAGCCGAGCATGACCGGCAACAGGGTGCGCTGGATGGCGGCCCGCCTCGAGACGCCTGCCGTGAGCGCCTCGACATGGCGCATGGCCCCGGCCGGGTCGCGGAAACCCAATGCCGCGAACCGCTCGCGGGCTTGCTCAGGGCTGAGCGAGGTCTCCGCAGACGACAGTCTCGCGGCTGCGGCTAGCAGCGGCCGGTAGAAGAGTCGCTCGTGGATCCGCCGCACCTCGCGAGCCTGGGCCTGCCACGCGGCCACGACGGCTTTCGCGGGGTCGCCATCCAGGCCCAACGCGCGGCCGAGGATCCGCAACGCGTCGGGCTCGGTCGGCATGAGGTGGGTGCGACGCAGGCGATAGAGCTGGATGCGGTGCTCCAAGGTGCGCAGCAGCCGGTAGGCGGCGTCGAGCGTGGCGGCGTCGTCGCGGGCGACATAGCCACCTCGCGCGAGGGCATGCAACGCCTCCAGGGTGGTCGCCGAACGCAGCCCCTCGTCGGTGCGGCCGTGCACCAACTGCAGCAACTGGACCGAGAACTCGACGTCACGCAGCCCGCCGGGTCCGAGTTTGAGCTGACGGGCCGCCTCGGCAGCGGGCACGTGCTGCTCGACCCGGCGGCGCATGGCCTGCACGTCCTCGACGAAGTTGTCGCGCCCCGCCGCCCCCCAGATGAGTGGCTTGAGGGTCTCCTTGTAGGCCTTGCCCACCTCGATATCGCCAGCCGACACCCACGCCTTGAGCAGCGCCTGGAACTCCCAGGTCTTGGCCCATCGCTCGTAATACGCCTTGTGGCTGGCGATGGTGCGCACTAGCGGACCCTGCTTGCCCTCCGGGCGTAGGGCGGCGTCGACCGGCCAGAGGGTGCCCTCGGCCGTCGACGAGCCGCAGGCCTTCATCGTCGCAGCCGCGAGCACGGCGCCGACCTCTAGGGCGCGCTCCTCGGTGGCTCCCTCGGCCGGCTCCACGACGAAGATGACATCGACGTCGGAGATGTAGTTGAGTTCGCCACCGCCGGTCTTGCCCATGCCGATGATCGCCAGGCGGCAGTCTTCGTGGCCGGGACCGAACTCCTCCCGGGCGATGAGCAGCGCTGCCTCCAGGGTGGCCTCGGCCAGTTGCGCTAGGGCTTCCGCGGCGACGGGCAGGTGGGCGACCGGGTCAGGCGAGGCGAGATCCCGGGCGGCGATCCGCACCAGTTGGCGGCGGTACTCCACCCGCAAGGCGTCGTATGCCGGGGGGTAGCTGCGCGACGGCATACTCGCCGTCGGGTCTGCCGCGGCGCGGTAGTGCGCCGCGATCGCCTCCGTCATCGCCTCCCGGAGATCGGTTGCCGTCGGCGGGGTCGCATCGGCCGCTGCCCGCCAGTGCTCAGGGTGGGTGGCGAGATGGTCGACGAGCGCCCGTGAGCCCCCCAGGGTGACGAGCAGGCGGTGGCGACGGTCGCTGTCGGTCTGCAGGAGTTCGGCCAGCCCGGCGCCGGCCGCCGGACGGGTGACCGTCGCCTCGACGAGTCGCACCAGGCCGAGGACGGCGAGGTCGGGGTCCGCTCCCCGCGACAGCGGCTCGGCGAGGTTGTCGGCGCCTGCCTCACCCACGAGGTCGATCAACACCCGTTCGGCGAGCAGGCCAGCGCTGCGCCCCGGTTCGGCGAATCCGAGCCGAGCGAGCTGGGCACTGGTGCTGTGAGAGCGCTGCACACCCGCTCCGGTCAGAGCTGGGTGAGGTAGCGGTCGAGCTCGAACTGGGTGATCTGCTGCCGGTATTCGCGCCACTCCGCCCGCTTGTTGCGCAGGAAGAAGTCGAAGACGTGCTCACCGAGGGTCTCGGCGACCAGCTCGCTGCGCTCCATGATCTCCAGCGCGCGACCGAGGGATGAGGGCAGCGGCGAGATCCCCATCGCACGGCGTTCGGCGTCGGTGAGGCTCCAGACGTCGTCCTCGGCCTCCGGCGGCAGCTCGTAGCCCTCCTCGATGCCCTTGAGCCCGGCCGCCAGCAGCACGGCGAAGGCCAGATAGGGGTTGCAGGCCGAGTCGATCGAGCGCACCTCGACCCGCGTGGAGTTGCCCTTGTCCGGTTTGTACATCGGCACCCGGATCAAAGCCGAGCGGTTGTTGTGCCCCCAGGTCAGGTATGCCGGTGCCTCGCCGCCGCCCCACAGCCGTTTGTAGGAGTTGACCCACTGGTTGGTGACCGCGGTGATCTCGGCGCCGTGGCGCAACAGGCCGGCGATGAACTGCCGGCCAGTGCGCGAGAGCTGGTAGGGCGCCCCGGCCTCGTGGAAGGCATTGGTGTCACCCTCGAAGAGGCTCAGGTGGGTATGCATCCCCGACCCTGGGAACTCCCGGAACGGCTTGGGCATGAACGATGCCCGCACACCCTGCTCGAGAGCCACCTCTTTGACGACGGTGCGGAAGGTCATGATGTTGTCGGCCGTCGACAGCGCATCGGCGTAGCGCAGGTCGATCTCGTTCTGCCCGGGAGCGCCCTCGTGGTGGCTGTACTCCACCGAGATACCCATGTTCTCCAGCAGCGTGATCGCCGCCCGGCGGAAGTCGTGGGCGGTGCCATGCGGCACGTGGTCGAAATAGCCCGCGTCGTCGACCGGCACCGGTGTCACTCGCTTGCCCTTCTGGGGGCGCAGCAGGAAGAACTCGATCTCCGGGTGCGTGTAAAAGGTGAAGCCCAGATCGGCCGCCTTGGCCAGCGCCCGCCGCAGCACATGCCGCGAGTCGGCGAAGCTCGGCTGCCCGTCGGGGGTGAGCAGGTCGCAGAACATCCGGGCCGTGCCGGGGTTCTCGCCACGCCAGGGCAGCACCTGGAAGGTCGCTGGGTCGGGCTTGGCCAGCATGTCGGCCTCGTAGACCCGAGCGAAACCTTCGATGGCCGAGCCGTCGAACCCGATGCCCTCAGCGAAGGCGCCCTCCAGTTCCGCCGGGGCGATGGCCACCGACTTGAGGGCACCGACCACATCGGTGAACCACAGCCGGACGAACCGGATGTCCCGTTCCTCGATGGTGCGCAGGACGAACTCTTGCTGACGGTCCATACGCCGATCCTGCCGTACCGGTGTTTCGCCGACGTTACGCACCCCGGCTCGGCTGGCAGCCTCGCGGGAAGTCAGCCGGACGGCATACCAGGTTGGTCTGTCGGCCAGCCAGGCGCGTCAGTCGCGCGTCACTCCTCGGCGGTCTCGGCCTCGACCCCGGCCTCCCAGGCGCGGTCCTCGGCGTCCCACTTCTCCGTCTTGGCGCGGGCAATCTCCAGCGCACGGCCGGCTTCTTCGGGGGTGTCGTACGGTCCGAGCACGTCCTCCGCGGGGCCGCGGTCGTCGTCGTTCTCCACCCGTCCCGTCGCGATGTTGTACCAGTACTGCATGGCTCCTCCTCGGGTCCCGCCTCGGTCGGCTACCCATACCGTATGCCGTCCGGGCGTCGGATTCGGTGTGCAGTCGTGCCTAGACTCCCCGGTATGCCGGTCCGTCACCCCAGCGTCGCGCCGCACCCCGTCAGTCCACGACGGGCAGTGCCCACCGCCATCCGCCGACCTGAGTACGTCGATCGGGCGGCGCCGGAGCGCTACACCGGGTCTGAGGTCAAGGACGCTGCAACAATCGAGCGGATCCGGGCAGCGGGTCGGGTGGCTGCCCGCGCCATGGCGGCGGCGGCCGAGGCCATCGCGCCAGGCGTGACCACCGACGAGCTGGACGTCATTGCTCACGACTACCTCGTGGCTCACGGTGCCTACCCCTCGACGCTGGGCTATCGCGGGTTCCCCAAGTCGATCTGCACGTCGGTCAACGAGGTGGTGTGTCACGGCATACCGGATGCTCGCGAGTTGCGCGACGGCGACATCGTCAACATCGACATCACGGCCTATCTCGACGGGGTGCATGGCGATACCGACGCCACCTACCTTGTCGGGGAGGTGGACGAGGAGTCGCGGTTGCTCGTGGAACGCACCCGCGAAGCCATGTTCCGCGGCATCAAGGCCGTGGCGCCGGGACGCCCGATCAACGTCATCGGGCGGGTCATCTCCTCCTACGCCAAGCGGTTCGGCTATGGCGTGGTGCGCGATTTCACCGGCCATGGGATCGGCGAGGCCTTCCACAGCGGCCTGATCGTCCCCCACTACGACGCCGCACCGGCCTACGACACCGTCATGGAGCCGGGCATGACGTTCACCATCGAGCCGATGCTCAACCTCGGCACGCACGAGTGGGAGATGTGGGACGACGGGTGGACCGTCGTCACCGCGGACAAGGCGCGATCGGCGCAGTTCGAGCACACCATCCTGGTCACCGAGACGGGCAGCGAGATCCTCACCCTCCCGTAAGTCGCCGGTTTAGGTCATAATGCGAACTAATTGTGTGACCCCTTCGCTCTCGCGCCCCAACCCATGCTCAGGAGGCCCAGATGTCAGGAACCCCCCGCGTCGCGCTCGGCATCGACATCGGCGGCTCTGGCATCAAGGGAGCGCCGGTCGATCTGGTCACCGGCACGCTGATCGGTGAGCGGGTCAAGATCGCGACGCCCGAGCACTCCACGCCGCAGGCCGTGGCCGCCATCGTCGACCAGATCGCCGACCAATTCGTCGACTCGCTGCCCAAGGACGCGCCGATCGGCGTGACCATCCCCGGGGTGGTCCAGCATGGAATCGTTCGGACGGCCGCCAATATCGACCGTGGGTGGATCGACTGCCCCGGCCAAGAGATCTTCTCCCAGGCCCTGGGCCGGCATTGCCTGCTGGTCAACGACGCCGACGCGGCCGGGGTCGCCGAGGTGCGCTACGGCGCAGCCAAGGGCAAGGACGGACTGGTCATCCTCACCACCCTCGGCACGGGAATCGGCATCGCCCTGCTGCACAACGGGGTGCTCATCCCCAACGCCGAGCTAGGCCACCTCGAGGTCGACGGATACGACGCCGAGACACGTGCCGCCGCGTCCATCCGCGAGCGCGACGGCCTGTCGTGGACCAAATGGGCCGCCCGGCTGCAGCGCTACTACACGACGGTCGAGAATTTGCTGTGGCCCGACCTCTTCCTCGTCGGTGGCGGGGTCTCGCGCAAGGCCGACAAATTCCTGCCACTGCTGCACCTGCGCACCCCGATCATCCCGGCCGCCCTGCAGAATCAAGCGGGCATCATCGGCGCCGCGGCGCTCGCGGCCGACTGACCCCCCCAGCAGCCGCACCTCGTGCGGGCCTGCTCGTTGACGTCCACGACCTGAAGGTCAGACGGTGGCGCTCCCCTGCCCCGCAAGGTCGTGCAGGGTCACCTGGTCGCGCCCGCCATGCGTGAGGATGTGGGTGAGGTAGAGGTTGCGCCCGGGCGCAGCGAGCAGCCCGTCGTGGATCGGCACCATGGCCTTCGGTGCGACTCGCCGCACGAAGTCGATCGAGTCCCGGACCGCGCACCACGGGGCGTTGATGGGCACGGCGAGCACGTCGACCTCCTCGACCGGCGCGTCATAGGCGTCTCCCGGATGGAACAACCGACTCTCCCCCGGCGCCGTGATGAGGACACCCACGTTGTCGACGGTCGGCACGCCGTCGTGGTTGAACGCGTGCTTCTCCCCGCGCGGGCTGACCGTCACCTCGCCAATGCTCAGGTCATCACTCTGGCGCAAGACACCTGCCGTCAGCCCGTCGGAAGCGAGGATCGCCGCGGTCTGAGGATCGGAATACAGGGCGACACCTGAATTGCGCGCGAGAACACCTCTGAGCCGGCCGATGTCGAGGTGGTCGGCGTGTTGGTGGGTGACGAGGATCGCGTCGAGACCGGTGAGCTCCTCGAACCCGGCCGACCAGCCGCCCGGATCGATGAGCAGGCGTTGGTCGGCGATCTCGACGAGGAGGCAGGAGTGTCCCAGGTGAGTGAGGCGCATAGCTCACCGTAGCCCGGGTGGACGGCATACCGGCAGCCATGCCGACAGACCAGGCTGGGATGCCGGGCGGCAAAGCGGTGCACGGCATACCAGCCAGGTATGCCGGGTCACTAGGCTGGTCGCGAACCCTCATGCCGCGACCGTGGAAGGCGAGGAAACCCCATGCTCCCCCCCGTTGACGCCACTACCACCCCCGCCTGGGCCCGCCTGCGCGAGCTGCGCGAGGGGTTCACCCCCGACCTGCGGGGGTGGTTCGCGGTCGACCCGGGGCGGGCGGCGGCGTTCACTCGCACGTGCGGCGACCTGCACGTCGACCTGTCCAAGAACCTCCTGACCGCCGAGATCCTCGACGCCCTCGTCGAGCTCGCCGATCAGGTGGGTCTGGCTCAGCGGCGGGACGCGATGCTCGCCGGTGAGCGGATCAACGTCACCGAGAATCGTGCGGTGCTGCACACGGCGCTGCGCCGCCCGCAGGGGGCGCCTCTTGTCGTGGACGGTCAGGACGTCGACCACGACGTCCACGAGGTGCTCGCTCGCGTCTACGCCTTCGCCGACCAGGTGCGCTCGGGAGCGTGGGTGGGCGTGACCGGCAAGCGCATCGAGACCGTCGTCAACATCGGCATCGGCGGGTCCGACCTCGGGCCGGTCATGATCTACGAGGCGCTGGCCCCCTACGTGCAGCCGGGGCTGCGGGTGCGGTTCATCTCCAATATCGACCCGACCGATGCCGCGCAGAAGACCGCCGACCTCGACCCGGAGACCACTCTCGTCATCGTCGCGAGTAAGACCTTCACGACGCTTGAGACGTTGACCAACGCGCGGCTGGTGCGGGCCTGGCTGCTTGACGGGCTGGTGGCCGCCGGCGCCATCGCCGACGACGAGACGGCCCGCCGCGAGGCCGTCGCCAAGCACTTCGTCGCCGTGTCGACGGCGCTGGACAAGGTGGCCGACTTCGGGATCGACCCGGCGAATGCGTTCGGCTTCTGGGACTGGGTCGGCGGGCGCTACTCCGTGGACTCCGCGATCGGCACCTCGGTGTGCGTCGCGATCGGACCGGAGCGCTTCGCCGAGCTGCTCGCCGGGTTCCATGCCGTCGACGAACACTTCCGCACCGAGCCGTTCGAGCGCAATGTGCCGGCACTGATGGGACTGCTCAACATCTGGTACGTCAACTTCCTCGACGCCCGCACCCACGCCGTGCTCCCCTACGCCCAGCAGTTGAGCCGGTTCGCGGCCTACCTGCAGCAGCTGACCATGGAGTCCAACGGCAAGTCGGTGCGCTGGGACGGCACGCCGGTCACTAGCGCCACCGGCGAGGTGTTCTGGGGCGAGCCCGGCACCAACGGCCAGCACGCCTTCTACCAACTCATCCACCAGGGCACCCAGCTCATCCCCGCCGACTTCATTGCGGTGGCCACCCCGGCCTATCCGCTGCGCGATGGGGCCGCTGACGTGCACGAGCTGTTCCTCGGCAACTTCTTCGCCCAGACCGCGGCGCTGGCGTTCGGCAAGACCGCCGACGAGGTGCGGGCCGAGGGCACGGCCGAGGCGATCGTGCCGGCTCGGGTGTTCGAGGGCAACCGCCCGACGACGTCGATCATGGCGCCTGCCCTGACGCCCTCGGTCGTCGGCCAGCTGGTGGCGCTCTACGAGCACATCACCTTCACCCAGGGGATCGTCTGGGGCATCGACTCCTTCGACCAGTGGGGCGTGGAGTTGGGCAAGCAGTTGGCCAAGGCCCTCGAGCCCGCTGTCGCCGGTGACGCCGCGGCCTTGGCTCGCCAGGACCCCTCGACGCGCGGGCTCATCGAGTACTACTTGGCGCACCGCGAGCGCTGACCCCGGAAACCGGCCGGACGGCATACCCGGTCGCTGCTGGTTCTCCGGTATGCCGTCTGGTCGCCTCGGTGCCGCGCGCCCCGGATGCTGCCGCGCGGCATACCAAGCACATGCCTGGTATGCCGCGCGGGTGGCCCCCTCCCCCTGCACGGGAGGGGCCGGTCCGGTCGCTACCCCTCGATCACGCCGGACTGCTCCTTGATGGCGACGTGCAGCTGCTCAAGTGCCAGGTGCTGCAGGCGCACGCCCTCCTTGCCCAGGCGGCTGCTGTGCGCGCCGACCTGCAGTAGATGCCCGACGCGCTCGATGAACGGGCCCCACGGACCGACCGGTCCGCCGGGACCGCCTCCGATCGGGATGACGAAGCCGCCGCCGTCGACGTCGATCCCGCCGAAGATGAGCCAACCCTGGCGCTTGTCGGTGCCCGGACGTGGGATCGCGATCTGCTGGGCCCGATAGGCGGCGATGGCCAGGCCGGACGCGCCCTGCGCGAGGGAGGCTGTCGCGCCGGTCGCGGAGGCGTCTCCGAGCCAGCTCTGGAAGACCTGCCCGCCGTGGACCGACCCGTATGCCGTGAGCACCTGGGCGGCTTTGGTGGGGACCCAGCCGGCGACATTGGCTGTGGAGGTCAAGCTCGGGTCGCTCGTCACGGTGACGAAGTCGTCGTCGACGAAGTCGTTGAGCGTGGCCGAGAAGGCGTCGATGAGGTAGCCGGAGTCACCGGGGCCACCGTCGCCGCCCACCGGGTAGTACCACGCGGTGAGGGTGAGCGGGCTGTCGCCGACCTGCTGGTCGATCGAGGAGGTCGTGGTGACCGCTCCCCCGATGCCGTCAGAGGCGCTCCAGAAGACGAACCGCAACCCCTCCAACTCGGCGGCGGTGGCGTGGACGACGCTGCCGGGGGTGGCTTCGGTGCTGGCGCCGCCGATGAGGGTGGACGATGTCGGGCCAGACCGGGGCTGACGGTGGTGGCCAGCCGGCGAACCGATTCGTTTGGCGTTGATGACAACGTGAGTCATGGGGAACCTCGCTCATGAGCTGGGTGACCGCGGGGAGAGAAGCGGTCACTGACGAGGAGCGCGAAGACTGTCTGGTGATACGTCCCGTCCCGGGAGACCTGGTCTCGGTCAGCCTTCGAGGGCCAGGGCGAACGGGAGCACGGCCGGTGCCCCGGCCAGTCGCAAAGCTCTCCCTGCGATGGTCAGCGTCCAGCGCGAGCTCACCAGGTCATCGACCAGCAGGACCGGCCCGTCGAGGGCGGCGACTTGAGTCGCGACCTCTGCGGGGACGACGATGCGGTCCCAGACCTGGGCGAGGCGGAAGGCCGAGTTGCCGCCGGGTTCTCCGAAGGGTCCCCGACCGGCATACCCGAGGGTGCCGAGGAACGGCAGCCGCCCGACCTGCGCAAGGGCGTGAGCGAGGGACCCCACCAGCTGGGGGTGGCGGCGGGAGGGCATCGCGACCACTGCAGCGGGCCGCTGGGCCCAGTCCCAGCCGCGCAGCACGTCGATACTGCCCTGGACGAGCGAAGTGGTGACGGGGGCGTCCTCGCGCAGCGCTTCACGGACCCGGGTGCCCCAGCCGAGATCGCTGAACCGTGCCAGCACGCGGCCCGGCTGAATGCTCTCGGCGGCGGCGATGCGGCCCTTGACGGGCACGCCGAGACGGTCCATGCCGGTGGGCCATTGCAGCCGCGGTTCGATCGGCACGCCGACTCGCGACAGGGCCATGCGGGCTTGGCCCATGGCGTCGCCGCGGATGCTCTCGGCGAACCACCTGCCGGTGCACGTGTCGCACCGACCGCATGCCTGGGCGGTGTGGTCGTCCAGGCAGCGCTGCAGGTAGGCCATCCGGCATTCGGTGGTCGACTCGTACTCAAGCATGAGCTGCTGCTCGCGGGTTCTGGCCGCAGCCACCCGTTCGTAGCGCTCGGCGTCGTAGCGCCACGGCATACCGGTCGCCACCCAGCCGCCGGGCACCCGGGTGACCGCCCCGTCGACGTCGAGCACTTTGAGCAGCAGGTCGAGGCGAGTACGGCGGATGTCGACCACGCTCTCGATGGCGGCTGTCGACATCGCGCGGGGTGACTGCACGAGCGCCCGGAGCACGGCCTCGGCTTGCTCTGGTCGCGGCATGGACGCCGACGCGAAGTAGGCCCAGATCTCGCGGTCCTCGGCGCCCGGCAGCAGCAGCACGTCGGCGCTGGCAGTGGCCCGCCCGGCGCGGCCGATCTGCTGGTAGTAGGCAACGGGAGAGGCCGGGGCTCCGACGTGGACGACGAACCCCAGGTCAGGCTTGTCGAAGCCCATCCCCAGGGCCGAGGTGGCGACCAGGGCCTTGACCTCGTTGTCTCGCAATGCCGTTTCGAGTCGTTCGCGCTCGGCCGGGTCGGTGCGGCCGGTGTAGGCCGCGACCGAGTGCCCGGCTCCCGCGAGCGCGCTGGCCAGATCTTCGGCGCCCGCGACGGTGAGCGCATAGACGATTCCGCTGCCGGGCAGGGTCGGCAGTTGGTCGAGCAGCCAACCCAGGCGCTGCTCGGCAGTGAGGCTCGGCGCGACGCCGAGGCGCAGCGACGCTCGCGCCAACGATCCGCGCAGGGTGCGGACGGTATGCCGTGTGCCTGCCGCCGCGACTCCGCCCGCCCCGCCGTCGCCCGCGCCGACCTCGCCCGCGCCGGCCTTGCCCGCGATGACTCCCGCCGCCCCGGCCCCGGCCGCCCCGACTCCGGCCGCGCCGACCCCGGCCGCGCCGACCCCGGCCGCCCCGACCCCGGCCGCGCCGACTCCGGCCGACCCGACTCCCGCCGACCCGACCTGGAGTTGGGCGGCGACGTCCTCGACCACGCGGGCGTTGGCGGTGGCCGTGGTGGCGAGGACGGGGGTGTCTCGGGGCAGAGCGGTCAGAAGGTCGGCGATCCGGCGGTAGTCGGGGCGAAAATCGTGCCCCCAGTCGCTGACGCAGTGTGCTTCGTCGACGACGAGCAGCCCGGCCCGCGCAACGAGGTCGGGGAGCTGCTCGGCTCGGAAACTCGGATTGGTGAGGCGCTCGGGGCTCACGAGCAGCACGTCGACTTCGTCGGCGGCAAGAGCTTCCTGGACCTGCGGCCAGTCGAGTTGGTTGGCGGAGTTGAGCGACACGGCTCTGATGCCGGCCCGCTCACCTGCCGCGATCTGGTCCCGCATGAGCGACAGCAGCGGCGACAGGATCACCGTTGGGCCGGCCCCTTGAGCGCGCAGCAGTGCCGTGGCGACGAAGTAGACGGCTGACTTGCCCCACCCCGTTCGCTGCACGACCAGCACCCGCTCGCGATCAACGACCAGCGACCGGATCGCCTCTAGCTGGCCGTCGTGGAACTGCGCGTCGGCTCGCCCCACCAGCGCGCGCAAAGCGGTCAGAGCCTGCGCATCGAACCCTTCGGCCGCCACCTCAGCCCCAGACTCCACGGTCCCCACCTCAGCCCCAGACTCCACGGTCCCCACCTCAGTGCCAGACGCCAGGGGTCGCGGACCCTGCCCCGATGCCGGCGGCGCGGTCGGGATCAGCGACTCCATCGTGAGCAGCGGCTGGGAGGTTGGTCACGCGCTCCACCGTATGCCGGCCCACCGACACCAACGGCTCTCCATCCACAGGGGCGGGATCGCATGCCGAGCACGGAAAGGTAGTGCCACCCATCAAGCACGCAGCTGGAAGTGGACGGTCTTCGCCCCCGATGCGGCGGCGCTATGCCCGCAGGGTGAAGTGGACGGTCTTCGCCCCCGCGCCGTTCTCGTGTGCCTGGGCATCTCGGGTGATCTGGTGGTGGTATGCCGGGTCGTGCATCTTCCGGTGGTGGTAGCCGCATAGGGGTACGGCTCGGTCGAGGTCGGTCAATCCGCCCTTGGACCACGGGTCCTCGTGATGCAACTCGGACCATGCGTACGGCCGGTCGCAATCGGCGGCGGCGCAGGTTTCGTAGATCGTCGCCAGGGCGGTGCGTTGGTGCTCGGTGAAGAACCGTTCCTGTCTACCGACATCCAGGACATGTCCGGGTCCACCCAACACGACCGGCAAGATCCCGGCATTGCAGGCGATCCGCCTCGCGGCACTCGCGGAGATCAACTGTCCGGTGTCGGTGGTCGCGGCCCCGGAACTCGGAGCCATGTCGATCAGCGTCCCGGTCGCCTCGTGAATCATCCGCTGGAGCTCGGCGGCTTTCGCGGCGCCCATCACTTGCTCAGCGGTCATCGTGACGATGACGGTGGAGGCGACCTTCCCGGTCAACTTCTCAGTATCCAAGTGCTCAATCAACTCGGTGAGAGCCCGGCCGCGGCGGTGGGCCCAGTCGATGTCGGCCCAGTCCGCGTTCCGACCATCACGATGTCCGCTGGCGCCGCTGGCCGGCATCGCACCAATGCTGGACGGCGCTCGGCTGTCGGCCGCCATGCGCCCCTTCGCGCCGGCCGTTTCCCTCACGTCGGCGCCGAACTGCGGGCAAGGACCAGTGCCAGACGTGCCCTGCGAACCGGCACCGAACGCCGGGTGCTCGTGCGTGCCCGTGGCGCTCAACAAGTCAGCAGCCACGGAGCCGTCATCCAGACACCCAGCCGGGGTGTGCCCGTCCGCCAACGCGGCCTCGGCAGCCTTGCGCAGATGGTCACGCCGGGGGGCGGTCATCGTCTGCAACACCTTGCCCAACATCTTCGCTGCTGGCGTCGGCAACGTCGCCGCCAACTTCGTCGTGCCATCGCCCAGGTCGTGCATGGTCACCGTCGCCAACCGGTAGGCCCGACGCTCCTCATCCACCAACTGCGCCTCGACATGATCGGCAACCTCAGCCGCCGTCTTCTCCGCCGCAGCCAACGCCATCCTCGCCGCCCGATCCAACCGGCCCGGGTCCAACCGGCGAGCATCCCGCACCAACGCCGACTCGACCCGCTCCCGATCCACCACCGCGATCGTCTCGGGCAACTTGCCCATGGTCCTGGCGATGATCCCCGCGTTCGAGCGAGAGACCTCACCAGCCTCGAACGCCTCACGCGTGCGGTCCAACCCATCGGCCAACGCCGTCGCCAACGCCACATCCCGAGCCGCCGCAGCTCCCCCCGAGCGCGTCGCGCTAGCCACCCACGCCGACGTCGACGAATGCCCACACCGCCGATGAACCTGCTGCCGATCCGCAGCAGCGACCAACGCCAACCGCACCGCCTCCACCCGACGAGCGAGCCGATCCACTTCCTGCACGTCCACGCTCGTCACGACCACACCGGCTTCAGGAGACGACAGTCGGGCCAGGATCTGATCGCAGGTCGCATGCACCACCGTGGTCGAAACCCCCGCCACCGACGGCCCCTCCGACGCGCCACCCAACCGACCACCACACGGCATACCGCCGAGCGGTTGCGGGTCGAGAGCGAGCGTCGTCATAGAACAAGTGTATGACGTACAGATGTACTAACGCAAGCCCTTTGCAGAGATTTGTCAAGCGCTTTAAAGGACCTGGACTCCGTGCAGCTGGCGAAGCGCCACGCGGGCAAGCCCACGCAACGTCGATCCCGCCCAAAGGGAGACGGGTGACAGGTAGGTGGACGAGTCGGTCGGTACGCCGGATTCTGTTCTCGCGGAGCCGTTTCCGGTCCCACGAGCGACGGTCATCCATCTCGGCCGACCATTGCTGGCCGGCTCTAGCGCTCTACCCGCAGGCATCGGGCGGGCCGCCCTCGAACGCCTGCTGTCTGAGCTTGCTCCGGGTGGGGTTTACCGAGCCGACCTGGTCGCCCAGGCCGCTGGTGGTCTCTTACACCACCGTTTCACCCTGACCTCATCCGCCTACTGGGCGTCCCAGCGGTTCGGGTGAGGCGGTCTGTTTTCTGTGGCACTGTCCCGCGGATCGCTCCGGGTGGCCGTTAGCCACCACCCTGCCCTTCGGAGTCCGGACGTTCCTCGGCACCCGGCATACACCGGGTGACGCGACCGCCTGACCGACTCGTCCGCCCCCAGTATGCCCTCTGCCGCCCCGTACCCTGCCACCGTGCCCCCCTTCCGCAAGCACTCCCCCACCAACCACCCCCGGTATGCCGGATGGGAAGCTGCGGGGCTGCGCTGGCTCGCTGCCGCGACCCCGGACGGAGGAGCAGAGGTTGTTGAGGTCCTCGACGTCAGCGGTCCGACTCTGGTGATGGAGCGTTTGACCCCGAGCCCACCGACCCGGAAGGCAGCGGGCGAATTCGGGGAGCGCCTGGCTCGCACCCACGCGGCCGGCGCGACGGCATACGGGACCGGTCCGGACGGCTGGGAAGGCAACGGCTACTTCGGACCCAGCCACGACGTCCTGGACCTCGCCCTCGGAGCCCAATCCACCTGGGGCGCGCATTGGGCCCGGCAGCGACTGCGCCCGATCGCGGCGACGTGCGCGGCCGCTGGCACCCTCGACCCGGCCACGATCGCCGACCTGCACCGCGTGGCCGACCGCTGCGAGGCGGGCGACTTCGACACCGGCGATCCCCCGGCTCGGGTCCACGGCGACCTCTGGTCGGGCAACCTCATGTGGACCGAGCAGGGCGCGGTGCTCATCGACCCGGCGGCTCACGGCGGACACCGTGAACTCGACCTCGCGATGCTCGCGCTCTTCGGCGCTCCGCACCTGGGCGAGATCGTCACGGCATACGAGAGCGTGGCACCGCTGGCAGCCGAGTGGCGCGACCGGGTGCACCTCCACCAGCTCTACGCGCTCGCGGTCCATGCGCACCTTTTCGGCAGCGGGTATGCCGTGCCGACCGCGTCCGCGTCGCGCCGCTACCGCTGACCGACGATCTCCATTCGCACCGACCCTGCCTCGACGTCGACAGCGGTCACTCGGACAGTGACGTCGGTGCCAGGCTTGGCCGACCCGGCCGCCAGGCCCACGACCGCCGGGTCAAGCAGTTGCACGACCGGCATGCCCTTGGAGGTCACGTCGACGACCGAACCGGAAAAGTCCCGACCCACCGACCCGGCAAGCACCGCGGCTTCAACCGCATCCGTGCTGGCCCGCTCGACGGCGGACGCCCGCCGATCACCCTGAGCCATGAGGTCAGGCAGGGCCGGCAGCGCCTCGCGCACCCATCCCGGCACCGGCGATCCCGAGCACAGCGATTCGCAGACCACCAGCCCGAAGCGATCGACAAGCCGGCGCAAAGGCGCCGTCACGTGCGCGTAAGGGGCGGCCACGGCGGCGTGAGTGCGGACCGACGGCGCTTCCCCCTCGAACGGGGTGTAGCCGGCGCCGCGGAAGAGCGAAGTCGCCTCGTGGATGAGGGCCAGGTGGCGCGTGTTGTGGCGGTCCAGCGAGCGCAGAAAGTCGCCGTAGCGCTGGCCTTGGGGCCACGGCACTCCGAGCGCCGTGGCCTGGCGCCGGAACCGCTTGACCGCCCCAGGCTCGGGGTCGGGCATGGTCCGCAGGATGCCGATGCCGCCGCGCAACATGATGTCGGCCGCCGCCATGCCGGTCATGAGCGAGATCTGGGCATTCCAGTCCTCGGCCGGCACCGGTGGGCGCAGCTCGATGACATAGCCGCCGAACCCGTCGGGGTGAACCTCCTGCTCGGGCATCGGCAGCGAAGCTCCACCTCGAGCCGACTCCAACGCGGCCCGTTTGCCGCCGATCTCGCGCAGCAACACGACTTGTTCGTCAGGAGTGCCCGCGTCGACGTCAGCCTGGACGCTGACATAGTCCCGCCGGACTTGACTGCGCACCATCGCTCGCGCTACTCCGGCGCTCGTGACGGTGCCGTCGGCGGCCAACCGCAGATCCCACACGTATGCCGGTCGCACCTGGTCCGGCAGCAGGCTGGCAGCCGCTTCGCTGAGGACCGGAGGATGCAAGGGCACTCGACCGTCCGGGGCATAGATGGTCAGGCCGCGGGCGCGCACCTCGGTGTCGAGCGCCGATCCCGGGGTGACGAAGTGCGGCACATCGGCGATGGCATAGCGCACCCGATATCCGTCGCCGTCCCGCTCCAGGGCCATCGCCTGGTCGAGGTCCATCGATCCCACCGGGTCGAGGGTCCAGAACGCCACATCGGTGAGGTCGGCCGGCGCGCTGGGGTGACTGTCAGCCGCCGCCTGGGCATCCGCGAGGGCCGCGCTGGAGAAGTCCTGCGGGACCTTGAGGTCGGTCCTGATCTGGGCGAGGCGGCGCAGCAGTGCGTCGGTCGTCGCAGCGTCGGCCGGGGCCGCCGGCGTCGGCAGGACCGTGATGTGGCGGCTGGGCATGGCCACACCCTAGTCACCGAAGGCACCACCTGCCGGGCCGCCGAGCCGCTACGAAAAGGTTACTCGGAACGAGTTAGCGACCGCTCCCGGCGGGCTACCTGGGAGAGGCCAGCGACGCCTCGCGACGACCAACCACGCCACTACGCTGCGAGCGTGATCGTCCTGCTGCCCCCGTCCGAGACCAAACACGAGCCTCGGCGCGGAGCACGATTGGCCCTCGGCACCCTGTCCTTCCCCGAGCTCACCCCAGCCCGCGAGACGGTGCTCTCGGCTCTGCTGGAGATCAGCGGACGACCGGACGCCTGCCAGCTCCTCGACGTCTCCCCCGGCTTGGCCGACGTGGTCGCCCGCAACCAGCGGCTGCGGGAGCTCCCCACCGCAACGGCAGGTCAGATCTACACCGGCGTCCTCTACGACGCGCTCGACCTGCCTTCCCTCGACTCCGCTGCCCGAGCGCGGGCCACCCGTCGACTGGTCGTCGTCTCGGCGCTGTTCGGAGCCCTACGGATCAAGGACCGCATCCCGCCTTATCGCCTCGCGATGGGCGTGTCCCTGCCGACCCTGGGAGCCCTCGGACCGATGTGGCGCCCCCATCTCGATCCGGTGCTCACTGCAGCGGCTGGATCGGGCCTGGTCATCGATGGGCGCTCCGCGGCATACCAAGCTGCCTGGGTGCCCCGCGGCGACCTGGCCGAGCGCTGGGTGCACCTGAGGGTCCCCGGCGTGAGCCACGCCGCCAAACACACTCGCGGCCTCGTCGCGCGAGCGGTGTGCCGGCATACCGGCTCTCTTGCCTCGGTGCCCGCGCTTGCCCGGGCGCTGGAAGCCGACTTCGAGGTGACCGTCCATTGCCCGGCGCGGCCCGGAAAGGGCTGGACACTGGACGTGCTCGCCCGCTAAGAGCGGCCTACCTCGCTGCGGTGCTCCACCCAGTTGATCGCCGGAATCGACAGGTTGCCGTCAGCCCACAGGTCGACGATCGAGATCGACGCGGGGTCGGTCGCCAGGGTCCAGAACCGCTCGGGCGCTATCCCCAGCAGGTGGTTGAGCACGATGAGAATCGGCACTCGACTGGTCACGACGACAGTCACGCCGGTGCCCGGAGCCACGACCGACCATGCTCGGTGCACTCGGGTGGCGACATCAGCGCGGGACTCGCCACCCGGCGGCGGATAGGCCGGATCCATCCGCATGCGGGCCAACTTCGCCGGATGGCGTGCCGCGATCTGCTCGAAGGTCAGCCCGTCCCACTCCCCGAACGACCGCTCGTCCCAGTCCGAGTCGCGAGCGGGCTCGACTCCCAGCGCGGATGAGATGGCATCGCCAGTCGACATGGCTCGCGCCAGGCAGGAGGTGACGACCCGCATCTGCGGGGGCACGTCCGCCGAGACGGGTATGCCGTGCACCACCGCCGCGACGGCGGTCGCCACCGCCTGTGCTTGGGCCTGACCGGTCGCATTGAGCGGGGGGTTCGACCCGCCGCGACCGTCCAACCGCCCGGAGACGGTGTTGTCGGTGACCGCGTGCCTGACCAAGATGATGCGGTGCGGATCGGTGAGCACCGGGCCTCGACCGGAGTCAATGGCCGCGGTGGTGGAGACGCTTGCTCCACCGTCGGGTGACGAGCTCGCGGCCATGGAGTTGCCCTCGACAGCGGGGCGGGAGAGGTCGGAGCGTGGTGAGTCGTTGGAGGTGGATCCGTCGGCCGCGATGAGTCGGTCGATGTGCTCGCCGTCCATGCCCTTGTTGGAGAGGGCATCCGCGGCGGCATTGTCGGCACGAGGTATCCAGGTGTAGCGCACTCGACCACCGGCATCGGCGATCTGGCGCACCAGAGCCCGGGCCTGGGCAGCCAGACGCCGCATGTCTTCGTGTTTGATCTGCCAGCGACCGGCCATCTGCTCGACGACCAGCTTGGAATCCATCCGCACCTCGACGTCGGCGTCTGGCGCGAGACGGAGAACGCCCTCCAGGCCGGCGATCAAACCGGAGTACTCCGCGACGTTATTGCTGGCCAGCCCGAGCGGCTCGGCGCGCTCCAGGAGCACCTGTCGAGTCCGGCCGTCGCGAACCAGCGCACCGAACCCGGCCACGCCGGGATTACCCCGTGAACCGCCGTCGGCCTCGACGACGAGGTGGCGTCCGGCCAAGGCCTAGATCCCCGACTCGGCGGTGCGCACGAGAATGCGGCGGCATTCCTCGCACCGCAGCACCTCGTCGACAGGCGCATCGCGCAACCGACCGAGGTCGACCTGATTGAGCTCCAATCGGCAACCGCCGCAACGACGTTGGCGCAATTCCGCAGCACCGATCCCGCCATTGGAGGCGCGGATCCTGCTGTAGACAGCCAATAGATCCTCACCGACATTCGGCAGGACAGCCGCTCGTTGAGCACCGACCTCGGCCGCTTCGGCGTCGAACCCCGCGATCGCTTCGTCCCGCGCCTGGGTCACGGAGGCAATCGTGGCGTCGAGGTCAGCCCGCTGGGTCTGCAGCCGAGCCACATCGGCTTCCAGGCCCTCCGCGCGCTCCATGACTTCCAGCTCGATGTCCTCCAACTCGCTTTGGCGGCGGGCCAACGACACGAGTTCGTGCTGGATCGCCTGCAAGTCCTTGGCCGTGCCGGTGCCGGAGTCCAGGCGGCGCTGGTTGCGCTCGGCTCGGTCGCGCACCAGTTGCACATCCGACTCGGCCTTGGCCACCTCGCGCTGGATGTCATCGAGCGCCGTCTGGGCCAAAGCCACCTCGCGGTCCAGGGCAGCCGATTGCTGGGCGAGCGTCGTGAGCTGGGCGTGCTGGGGCAACGTGGTCCGGGCGTGGTCGAGTTGGTCCAGACGGGTGTCGAGAGCCTGCAGGTCCAACAGCCGCAGCTGGCGGAGCGGGTCGGCTTTCAGTGCGCACCTCCGGCGTCGATCGCGCCGACCACGAAATCCCAGGGGTCGGTGCGTAGGGTCGAGACGTAGGTCTCCACCGTAGTCCCCTCGGGCGAGCCGCCGGACAGCGCCGCGAGCAAGCGCTCCTGCGCCGAGGCCAGCCAGAGCCACTCGGTCGCCCAGTGCCCGGCGTCGACGAGATACGGCGGACCACCGCGGGCTTCCTCCCGAGCCTCGGACGCGGGATGGTGGCGTAGATCCGCGGTGACGTATACGTCGGCCCCGGCCGCCCGGACCGCGGCGAAACGGTCGTCGCCGGAGCCCCCGAGCACGGCCACCCGGCATACCGAGGCAGTCGCCGGGCCAGACACCCGGATGCCGCCCGCCGTGGGCGGGAGCTGGGCCGCGAGCGCTTCCACGAATGCCCGCAGGGTGGTGGGCGCGGCCAACTCGCCCACCCGGCCGAGCGGCTGGCCGTCCTCGATGTCCAGGGGCCGCACCTGGGTCAGCCCGCAGGCCGCGGCGAGGGCGTCGCTGACGCCAGGGTCGGCGACGTCGGCGTTGGTGTGGGCACAAAAGATCGCCAGATCCGCGACGACAGCCCTGGTGATGGCGGCGCCCTTGGCGAAGGTCGTTGCGACAGAGTGGATTCCGCGCAGCAGTAAGGGATGATGGGTAATGAGCAGGTCGGCCCCTGCAGCGATGGCCTCGTCGATGACGGCCAGCGTGGGGTCGACGGCGAGATGGATGCGCCGCACCGGTTGGTCGGGGTCGCCGGTCACCAGCCCGACCCGATCCCACCCGAGCGCGGTCTCGGGCGGGTAGAGCGCGTCGAGGGCGGTCAGGACGTCGCGCAGAAGGACGCTCATGTGGGCCCGGCCGGGTTCGAACCGACGACACCCGCGGTGTAAGCGCGGTGCTCTGACCAGCTGAGCTACAGGCCCCAAGCGGCGGAGAACGACCCGGTATGCCGGTCGCCACCGTCGCGGCGGTTCATTGTGCCACCGACGCCCCGGCTCCGGGTGTCACCCCTCCCGGCGCAAGTCCGCCAACGCCGTCCGGTAGTCGGAGAAGTCGCGAGCCAAGCCGGTCGGGTTGACCTCGGTCCAGCGCACGATGCCTTCGCGGTCGAGCAGGAAGGTCCCCCGCTGCGCGAAGCCCTTCTCGGCATTGAAGACCCCGAATCGACGGGCGACGTCCCCATGCGGCCAGAAGTCGGACAGCAGCGGGAAGAAGTAGCCCTCGGCGTCGGCCCAGGCGCGCAGCGCGAACATCGGGTCGCACGAGATCGCCAGCACCTGGATGCCATCGTGTTGGAAATCCTCCAGACCGTCGCGGACCGCCCGCAACTCGCCGGTGCAGATGCCCGAGAAAGCGAACGGCACGAAGACCACGACGACGTTGCTGTGCTCGCGCACAGTCGCCAGCGACACCTCGGTCCCGAGGTGGTCGACCAACGTGAAGTCGGGGGCCCGATCTCCGACGGCCAGAGGAGCACTCATACGGTCAGTCTGCCAGCCCGCGCCGACAGCGCGCGGCCGCTCGCGGGTATGCCGTGGGGCCAGATATCCCGCCTGGCCAGTGAGGCAGTAGGGCGAACGCCCGGGTCGCTATTGGTATGCCGGGCGGCGGGGTTTTCAGCGACGTGCCGAACGGGGGGCGACAAGTCGAGCGACGGTCCAGTTCCGCGACACGTTGGCGACCCCGGCCGGATGCAGTCCCGCCGTGACGGCAGCATCCTCAATGTCGCTGGGCTCGACATGGCCCCGTCGTCCGGCTCGCGGCGTGCACAGGACGAGGAAACCGCGGTCCACGAGATTGGTTAGGGCATCGACGAGCGTGTCCACCAGGTCACCGTCGTCGGCTCGGAACCATACGAGCACAGCGTCGGCACCGTCGGTGTAGCCCTCGTCTTCGAGGGGGCTGCCGACCACCTCTTCGATGGCTAGTCTCAGGTCTTCATCAACGTCGTCGTCCCACGCGAACTCCTGGACGATCTGCCCAGCCGCGAAACCGACCTTGGTCAGCATCGTTGCCTGCGCAGCCTCCGCCTGCCCTTGCACGGACCTGTCCGTCCTTTCGTGATCCTGATGGCGGGGACTGACCCCTGTTCAGTTCAGTCTGCCGCAGCGACCCGGCGTTGTGGGTAGTTGCGGGGGTGAGATCACGCACCAGATTTCGGCGAGCGGACGGCATACCCGCGTCTCATCCGAGCCGTCCCATCTCGTGACTCAGATGTGACGTAGACCGCTTTCGGGTAGAGGATGGGGGCAGCCACTGCAGAAAGGACCCACACCGTGTCAGGCCAGTCCGGACCCATCTTCAACGGCATCCCGAGCCAACTCCCCGACACCGATCCCGAGGAGACCCAGGAATGGGTGGAGTCGCTGCAGGGAGTCATCGACGGGCAGGGCCGCACCCGCGCGCGCTACATCATGCTGCAGTTGCTGGCGCAGGCCCGCGGCCAGCAGGTGGGGGTCCCCTCGCTCACGGCGACCGACTACATCAACACCATCCCGCCGGAGCGCGAGCCATGGTTCCCCGGGGATGAGGACATGGAGCGGCAGTACCGGCGCTGGATCCGCTGGAACGCCGCGGTCATGGTGCACCGGGCACAGCGCCCCGGCGTCGGCGTCGGTGGGCACATCTCCACCTATGCCTCGGCGGCCACGCTCTACGAAGTCGGGATGAACCACTTCTTCCGCGGCCCGGACCACTCCGGCGGCGGCGACCAGGTCTTCTTCCAGGGTCACGCAGCGCCGGGGATGTATGCCCGCGCCTTCCTCGAGGGCGTGCTGGCGGAGGAGGACCTCGACGGCTTCCGCCAGGAGAAGTCGCACCTGGTCGACGGCACGATCCGCGCCCTGCCGTCCTATCCGCACCCCCGGTTGATGCCGAAGTTCTGGCAGTTCCCCACGGTGTCGATGGGCCTGGGCCCCATGAACGCCATCTACCAAGCGCAGTTCAACCGCTACCTGCACCACCGCGGGATCAAGGACACCAGCGGACAGCGGGTCTGGGCCTTCCTCGGTGACGGCGAGATGGACGAGCCCGAGTCGCGCGGTCTGCTGCAGCTGGCCGCCAACGAGGAACTCGACAACCTCACCTTCGTCATCAACTGCAACCTGCAGCGCCTCGACGGTCCGGTGCGTGGCAACGGCAAGATCATCCAGGAGCTGGAGGCCTTCTTCCGGGGCGCCGGCTGGAACGTCATCAAGGTCGTGTGGGGCCGCGGCTGGGACCCGCTGCTGGCCGCCGACCGCGACGGCGCGCTCGTGCACATCATGAACGAGACGAGCGACGGCGACTACCAGACCTTCCGCGCCAACGACGGCGCCTATGTCCGCGAGCACTTCTTCGAGCGTGACCCGCGCACGGCCAAGATGGTCGAGAAGCTCACCGACGAGCAGATCTGGAACAACCTGCGCCGCGGTGGTCACGACTACCGCAAGGTGTATGCCGCCTACCTCGCCGCCATGGAGCACACCGGTCAGCCGACGGTCATCCTCGCCAAGACCATCAAGGGCTTCACCCTGGGTTCGCACTTCGCCGGCCGCAATGCCACGCACCAGATGAAGAAGCTCACCCTCGATGACCTCAAGGGTTTCCGCGACCTGCTGCGCATCCCGATCAGCGACGCCCAGCTCGAGGCCGACCCCTACCAGCCGCCGTATTACCACCCCGGTCCCGAGGACCCGGCGATCCAATACATGTTGGCCCGCCGTCGTGCCCTGGGTGGCTCGGTGCCCTCGCGACGTACCGCCCACGTGCCGCTGCCGCTGCCGCCGGCCGACTCCTACGAGGCGATGAGCAAGGGCTCGGGCAAGCAGCAGATCGCCACGACGATGGCCTTCGTGCGCCTGCTCAAGGACCTCATGCGCGACAAGGGTTTCGGTTCGCGGGTGGTGCCGATCATCCCGGACGAGGCGCGGACCTTCGGGATGGACTCGTTCTTCCCGACCATCAAGATCTACAACCCGCATGGCCAGAACTACACCCCGGTCGACGCCGAGCTCATGCTCGCCTACCGCGAGTCCGAGCAGGGCCAGATCCTGCACCTGGGCATCAACGAGGCCGGCTCGATGGCCGCCTTCACCGCCGCTGCCACGGCATACGCGACCCATGGGCAGCCGATGGTGCCGATCTACATCTTCTACTCGATGTTCGGCTTCCAGCGCACCGGTGACTCGATCTGGGCGGCTGCCGACCAGATGAGCCGCGGCTTCCTCATCGGTGCCACCGCCGGTCGCACGACGCTCACTGGTGAGGGTCTGCAGCACGCCGACGGCCACTCGCCGCTGCTGGCCGCGACCAACCCGGCCGTGGTCACGTACGACCCGGCCTTCGGCTACGAAATCGCCCACATCGTGCGCGACGGGCTGGAGCGGATGTACGGCGAGGGCGACGAACATGTCGACGCCCGCGGCCGCAACCGCGACGCGATCTACTACCTGACCGTCTACAACGAGCCGATCGTCCAGCCGGCCGAGCCCGACAACCTTGACGTCGAGGGCCTGGTCAAGGGGATGTACCTGCTCAAGAAGGCCGACACCGAGGGGTGGCAGCACCAGCCCGCCCGCGCTCAGTTGTTGGCCTCGGGTGTTGCCGTGCCGTGGGCGCTGGAGGCGCAACGGCTGCTCGCCGACGACTTCGGCGTTGCCGCCGACGTCTGGTCGGTCACCTCGTGGACCGAGCTGCGCCGGGACGGTTTGGCCGCCGATGAGCAGGCCTTCCTGCACCCCGAGCAGCCGGCCCGCACGGCATACGTGACCGAAGCGCTCTCCGCCACCCAGGGGCCGGTCGTCGCGGTGTCGGACTACATGCGCGCGGTCCAGGACCAGATCCGGCCCTGGGTCCCGGGCGACTTCGTGAGCCTCGGCGCCGACGGGTTCGGTTTCTCCGACACCCGGGCTGCGGCTCGGCGGTTCTTCCACATCGATAGCCCGTCGATCGTCGTGCGGACCCTGCAGGCGCTGGCCGCTCGCGGCGAGGTCGACCCGCAACTGGCCCGGGATGCGGCCGACAAGTACCGCCTGCTCGACATCACCGCCGGCACGACGGGCAACGCCGGAGGCGATGCCTGATCGCCCGCTGGCGCACGCGATGACCGACTGGTCGTCCCGGATGAGGGATCGGTCGGCGGTGGAGGCGCAGTACTCCACCACCGACCGGCTCTCCCGGCGGCGCTCGATCTGGGGTCCGGGGCCCGAGGGCGTGGACCCAAACGTCCTGCTGCGCGATGCGATCGTCGCGCTGCACCCGCGCCACGCGGTGGAGATCGGGTGCGGCACAGGCGCGTTGGCAGCCTCGGTATGCCGTGTGCTCCCCTCGTGCGACTACCTCGCCACCGATCTTTCCCCCGCGATGGTGGCCGCGACGGCAGCGCACGGAGTTCGGGCCGAAGTCAGCGACGCGGGGTCGCTTCCGGTGCCGGACGGCTGGGCGGATGTCGTGGTCGCCGCGTGGATGCTCTACCACGTGCCGGATCTGGACGGCGTGCTCCGGGAGGTCGCCCGGGTGCTCGCGCCCGATGGCACACTCCTCGCCGTGACCAATGGCGATCGTCACCTGGCGACCCTGCTGGCCGACGTCGGCGTGGGTCCGGCGCAGACCCAGTTCAGTTCGGAGAACGGCGCCGCCTCACTGCGAGAGCACTTCGGCGAAGTCTCGCAGCGGGACGTCGAGACCCTGGCGACCTTTCCCGACCATGGTGCGGCCACGGCATACCTGGACACCATCGATCCGACACTGGGAGCTGCCCTTCCCGCCTTCCAGGGCCCTCGATCGGATGCCGGCTTCACGACGATCTTCACCGCCCGGAACCCGAGACCATTTTGATGGTTATGCACGTGGATGCACCTGGATGCACATGATTGGACTAGTGTCCAAACATCTTGACGTCCCTCCCCGTGAACAAGCAGGAATCACCGGGCACCCGCGACATCGTCAGGAAATGCTCACTCGCGAACCGGAGGCGTTGAGGAGTCGGAGCGGGACGAGCAGTCGGCATACCGCTGACTGACCGTGACGTTGACCCGCGTACTCGACGTGGCCGCGAGGTGGCCTCCAATGGTCATCCTGGTGCAGACACGAGGGGTGTTCACAATTCCTGCGCGAACGCCCGGATATCACTCGGGCTGAGGCGTACAACACACACACACAGACCCGAACGCGAGCTTATCCTCGAAGTGTCGAGCATTCTCGCTCACGAAGCATTCAGGGGATGACAGTGAGGGCAATAGAAGTCGGCACATCTCTGGGGTGGCCTCAGCGCGTGCACACCCAAGCCGTGACGAGACACCCGATTGTTGTAGCTCTGTCGGCGCTGCTTGGAGTCGGGGTGGGCGGTTGCACATCCGAAGCAGGCAGTCCCGCGCCATCGGAGGGTGCGCGAGCGTCGCAAAGCGTCGCGGCCAGCCCTTCTCGCGCCCCGGAGTGCGGTGCATCCCTCAGAGACACCGATGACTCGGTGGCCCGATGGACCGGGCTGCTGGGCGGGACGGGCCAGGGTACGACAGACCTGGCCGTTGGGAGATCGGTAGGTGTGACGACACTGAGTACTGAGGGATGCACCGCCGCCGACGCTGAGATCGTCTTGGCCGACTGCCCAGGAGCCGACGGATGGATCCTCTCGATGCCACGGGCGCTCTCCGGTAGATCTCTGGCGGCAAGTGGGGTCATCGGAGTCGCAGCGTCCAGGACCGAGGTGACAAACGGTCCCATACCCGGGACCATTACTGCGATCTTCTTCCGCGCAGACAGTTCGTCATCGAAGGCCTACGTGAACCGCTGGCTCACCGGGTGTCGTGCCAGCCCGGAGTTCGGCAAGCTCAGCGTCGCAACTCTCACCAGCGGTGTCTTGGCGGTCCGGGCAGCCAACGCGGCAGGCGTCGATCGGGCCACCAGCGACCGGCTGCTAGGCCAGATTCGGGACCGGATCGCGCAGGACGGGCAATAGGCGCCAGTGAGGTCACCCGCTGCGCGAACCGATGGAACACGGCATACCCTCCGCATTTGATGGTTATGCACGTTGGTGCATATAGTTGCACCCGTGTCCAAGGTCTTGACGTCCCTGCCTGTCGGTGAACGAGTCGGAATCGCCTTCTCCGGAGGTCTCGACACCTCCGTGGCCGTGGCCTGGATGCGCGACAAGGGGGCCATCCCCTGCACCTACACCGCGGACATCGGGCAGTACGACGAACCCGACATTGACTCGGTGCCCGGCCGCGCCGGTCAATATGGCGCAGAGCTGTCCCGGCTGGTCGACTGCCGCGCCGCCCTGGTCGAGGAGGGCCTGTCGGCGATCGCGTGCGGCGCCTTCCATATCCGCTCGGGCGGCAAGCAGTACTACAACACCACGCCGCTGGGCCGCGCGGTCACCGGCACCCTGCTGGTGCGGGCCATGCGCGCCGACGACGTCGACATCTGGGGTGATGGGTCGACCTACAAGGGCAACGACATCGAGCGGTTCTACCGCTACGGCCTCATCGCCAACCCCAACCTGCGCATCTACAAGCCCTGGCTGGACGCCGACTTCGTCACCGAGCTCGGCGGGCGCACCGAGATGTCCCAGTGGATGACCGCGCACGATCTGCCGTACCGCGACTCGGTCGAGAAGGCCTATTCGACCGACGCCAACATCTGGGGCGCTACGCACGAGGCCAAGCGCCTGGAGCACCTGGACACCTCGATCGAGATCGTCGAGCCGATCATGGGGGTCAAGTTCTGGGACCCCTCGGTGGTCATCGACAGCGAGGACGCGACGATCGAGTTCGTCCAGGGGCGCCCGGTTGCGATCAACGGGCGCGATTTCGCCGCTGACCCGGTGGGCCTGGTCATGGAGGCCAACGCCGTCGGCGGCCGCCACGGCCTGGGCATGGCCGACCAGATCGAGAACCGGATCATCGAAGCCAAGAGTCGCGGCATCTACGAAGCGCCCGGCATGGCGCTGCTCTTCATCGCCTACGAGCGGCTGCTCTCGGCGATCCACAACGAGGACACCATCGCCAACTACCACGCCGAAGGGCGTCGGCTCGGCCGGCTGCTCTACGAAGGCCGTTGGTTCGACCCGCAGTCGCTCATGTTGCGCGAGTCGCTGCAGCGTTGGGTCGCGTCGGCCGTCACCGGCCAGGTGACCCTGCGGCTGCGGCGCGGCGACGACTTCTCGATCATCGACACCCGCGGTCCGGCCTTCTCTTATCACCCCGACAAGTTGTCGATGGAGCGCACCGAGGACGCCGCCTTCGGCCCGACCGACCGAATCGGGCAACTCACCATGCGCAACCTCGATATCGCTGACACCCGCTCCAAGCTCGAGTTGTATGCCGCGCAAGGCCAGCTCCTCGGCGGGCACGCCGAGCTCATCGGGCGCCTAGAGCCAGGCGGCGCCGCATCCATTGCGGCCAACCCCGAGGTCAGCGATGTCGGTGAGGTCGAGACCCTCGACCGCGCCGCCATGGAAGCCGGCACCGACTGACGCCACGGTCGGCGCGTTCGGCCCTGACAGGTCGGTTGTGGACGGCATACAAAGGTGGCGAACTAGACTCCGGGCGTGAGTCCGACGCCGCGGCGCCGCCCCAGCCCCGAGATGCTGGGGTTGTTGGAGCGCGCAGCCGGGCCGCTGGCCACCACCGCACTTCGGCGCGTGGAGCTGGACTACCCGTGGTTTCTGGCACTGCCGGCCCAACAGCGCTCGTGGGTCGGGCTGGTGGCCCAGGCCGGCATTGCCGCCTTCATCGCCTGGCTCGGCGCAGAGGGTGAGGACGAACCCCCCGTCACCGCGGACGTCTTCGCCACGGCCCCAAGGGAATTGACCGCGTCGATCAGTTTGAGCCAGACCCTCGACCTGATCCGCGCCACCGTGTCGGTCGTCGAGGACGAGGTCGACGGGATGGGGTCGGCGACCGAGGCGCAGGTGCTGCGCGAGGCCGTGCTGCGCTACTCCCGCGAGATCGCCTTCGCGGCCGCTCAGGTCTATGCCAACGCCGCCGAGTCGCGCGGTGCGTGGGACGCCCGCCTGGAAGCGCTGGTCGTCGACGCCGTGCTGCGTGGTGAGGCCGACGACTCGATGCAGTCTCGGGCGACGGCTCTGGGGTGGGGCTCGGTCGCCCATGTCACCGTCGTGGCAGGCCGAACGCCCACTGGCGCAACGGCATACACGGGCGAGTCGATCCGTCGAGCAGCGCGACGCGTGGGGGCCGAAGCCCTGGCGGCCGTGCAACGTCGACGGCTCGTCGTCATTCTCGGCGGCACCACGGATGCGCTCAAGACGGCGGGTGCCCTGGCCGGCGAGTTCGGCGACGGCCCGATCGTCGTCGGCCCCACCGTGCCGCACCTGTTCGCCGCCGGTCGATCGGCCCGAGCCGCACTCAACGGGCTCTCGGCCGCCCCGGCCTGGCCGCAGGCGCCGCGACCGGTTCTCGCCGACGAACTCCTACCTGAACGGGTGCTCATCGGCGACGACCGGGCGCGCCGACAACTCGTCGACCGGATCGTCACTCCGTTGCGCGACAACGCGACGCTGCGCCAGACGGCCGAGAGCTTCCTTGAGGTCGGGGGGTTGGAAGCCACCGCGCGACTGCTCTTCGTCCACCCCAACACGGTGCGCTACCGGATCGGGCGCATCGCCGAAATCACGGGTTACGACCTCGCCCACCCCAGAGACGGGTATGCCGTGCGGCTGGCCCTCGCACTCGCCGCCTTGCGTTGACGGCATACCTGTGGGGTTTGTAGGAACCCTCCAAAACGACGACCGGCAGCTTGGCCGGATCGGGATCACGGGATGGTCACGCAGGGATGACACAGTGGTGAACGTGCTCGCCGTCCTCTGCCCTGGCCAAGGCTCTCAGAAGCCCGGCTTCCTCTCCCCCTGGCTGGAGCTGCCGTCCTTCCGCGATCGGATGGAGTGGTTCTCCACCGTCGCGAACATGGACCTGGTCTCCTACGGCACCACGGCCGACGCCGAGACGCTGCGCGACACGGCCGTGGCCCAGCCGCTCATCGTGGCTGCCGGGCTGTGCTCGCTGCTGTCGATCTTCCCGCGGCCCGCGGACGGCTTCCGGCAGGTGTCGGTCGGCGCCGGGCATTCGGTCGGCGAGATCACCGCGGCGGCCGCCACCGGCGTCATCACGGCGGAGCAGGCGCTGGTCTTCGTGCGCGAGCGCGGGCGAGAGATGGCGGCTGCGGGCGCCATCACGCCGACCGGCATGTCCGCCGTGCTCGGTGGCGACCCCACCGAGGTGCTCGACGCGCTGACCCGGCACGGGCTCACCCCCGCCAACATGAACGGCGTCGGCCAGGTCGTCGCCGCCGGCACCCTCGACCAACTCGCCGCTCTCGCCGCCGACCCACCGGCCAAGACGCGGATCATCCCGCTGCAGGTGGCCGGCGCCTTCCACACCGCGCACATGGCTCCGGCGACCGCGCGCCTCGCGGGATACGCCAAGGCCATCACCACCCATGAGGCGCACGCCCGGCTGGTGTCCAACCGCGACGGCCACATCATCCACTCAGGCCACGACGTGCTCGAACGGCTGGTCACCCAGGTCAGCGCCCCCGTCCGCTGGGACCTGTGCATGGCCACCCTGTCCGAGATGGGCGTCACCGGCCTGATCGAGGTGCCTCCGGCCGGCACCCTGTCTGGGCTGGCCAAGCGCGCCATGCCAGGCGTCGAGATCCTCACTCTCAACACTCCGGACCAACTCGACGAGGCGTTCCGGATGATCACCGAGCACGGCGGCAATGACCATGCGCGGGAGATCCAGTGGACCCTCGGGGTGGCACCCACCAAGGGCACGGTGAGCTTCAGCTCGGTCGCGCCCGGCGACGAGGTCTCCGCGGGTGAAGTCCTCGCCCACGTCGAGGCGGTCCACGACACGCACCAGGTCACGGCGGCCCACCACGGGGTCATGGGTGACTGGCTGGTCGACAACGGTGACGAAGTGTCTCCCGGTCAGCCGATCCTTCGGTTCGGCCCGCTGGCGCGGTCCCGTCGCGAGGACCTCCCCGCCGAGCCCAACGCCACGAGCACGTCCGACACCACGCACGGGAGCGACGCATGAGCGCGGCAGCAGCGCCCAAGGGCACCGGCACGCTCACCGCTCCTGCGGGAGCGCGCCACGCCCGGATCTGGGGGGTCGGTGGCTACCGTCCCGAGCGGGTCGTCCCCAACTCCGAGATCGTCGATGTCATCGACTCGTCCGACGAGTGGATCCAGGAGCGCTCCGGCATCAAGTCGCGGCGCTGGGCCGGACCGCACGAGACGGTCGTGACGATGTCGGTCGCCGCCGCCCGCGATGCGGTGGCCTCGGCTGGCATCCAGCTCGACCAGGTCGAGGCGGTCATCGTCTCGACGGTCAGCCACCCCTATCAGACGCCCGCCGCCGCCCCGATCGTCGCCGACGCGCTCGGGCTGCGCTGCGTCGCCTTCGACATCTCGGCGGCCTGCGCCGGCTACTGCCACGGCATCTCGCTGGCCAATGACATGGTCCGCGGCGGCAGCGCGGGCTTCGTCCTGGTCATCGGGGTCGAAAAGCTCTCCGACTTCACCGACCCGACCGACCGCTCGACGGCCTTCATCTTCGCCGACGGCGCGGGTGCGGCCGTGGTCGGTCCCTCCGACACCCCCGGCATCGGGCCGACCATCTGGGGTTCGGATGGCTCGCAGTGGGAGACCATCAAGCAGAACGAGTCGTGGCTGGAGGTGCGCGACGAGGGGTTGGACTTCCCCTCGATCGGCATGCAGGGCCAGTCGGTCTTCCGCTGGGCCGTCTGGGGCATGGCCCCCGTCGCGCAGCGCGCCATCGACGCCGCCGGCATCACCGCGGCCGACCTTGACGCCTTCCTGCCCCACCAGGCCAACATGCGGATCATCGATGCGATGGTCAAGCAGCTCAAGCTGCCCGCCGATATCCCGGTTGCGCGCGACATCGTCGAGACCGCCAACACCTCGGCCGCCTCCATCCCCCTGGCCACCGAGCGGATGCTCCGAGAAGGCGAGATCCCGCACGGCGGGCTCGCGTTGCAGATCGGCTTCGGCGCCGGCCTCGTGTATGCCGCGCAGGTCGTCGTCCTGCCCTGACCCACCAATTCCCGCGTCCCGACGGGTCATTCGGGAGCCTCACCCCTGAACCATCCCCATCCGTAGAAGGAGCACCCCATGGCAAGCGAATCCGAGATCCTCGAGGGCCTGGCCGAGATCGTCAACGAAGAGACCGGCATCGACACCGCCGAGGTCGAGCTCGACAAGTCGTTCACCGACGACCTCGACATCGACTCGCTGTCGATGATGACGATTGTCGTCAACGCCGAGGAGCGCTTCGGCGTCCGGATCCCCGACGACGAGGTCAAGAACCTCAAGACCGTCCGCGACGCGGTCAACTTCATCGCCGGCGCGCAGGCCTGACCTGCCCCGACGCCCGCGGTATGCCGTGCCGCGCCCGGTGTGACACGGCATACCGCGCGGACGGTCCAGCGCTCCTGGACCCGACGTTCCATCGTTCCGCCCGACCCGCTCGCTCTGCCCTGAAGGAGCCCGCATGACCTCCCCCAGCGCCACCCGCGTCGTCGTGACCGGAATGGGCGCCACGACCCCCGTCGGTGGCACCGTCGCGGAATCGTGGGACGCCATCCTCGCCGGGCGTTCCGGCGCTCGACCCCTGGAGTTCGACTGGGTCGCCCAGTACCAACTCCCGGTGACCTTCGCCGCCCAATTGCACACGCCCCCCGACCAGGTGCTCGCCAAGGTCGAGACCCGACGACTGGACCCGTCCTCGCAGTACGCCCTCATCGCCGCGCGCGAGGCCTGGGCCGACGCCGGCTCGCCGGACATCGATCCCGAGCGGATCGCGGTCGCGGTCGGGTCGGGCATCGGAGGGGTCCACACCCTCCTCAACCAGTGGGACACGTTGCGAGAGAAGGGACCTCGCCGCGTCTACCCGCTCGCGGTGCCGATGCTCATGCCCAATGGCCCGGCAGCGGCGATCTCGCTGGAGTTGTCGGCTCGGGCAGGCTCGCACACACCCGTCAGCGCGTGCGCCTCGGGCGCTGAAGCCATGGGGTATGCCGTGCAACTCATCCGCAGCGGCCGCGCCGACGTGGTCGTCGCGGGTGGCACCGAGGCCGCGATGCACCCGATGCCGATTGCGGGTTTCGCTGCGATGCAGGCCCTTTCGACGCGCAACGACGACCCGGAGGGCGCGTCCCGTCCCTATGACATCTCACGCGACGGCTTCGTCCTCGGTGAAGGCGCGGCCGTCATCGTCCTGGAGTCCGAGGAGCACGCGAGAGCCCGTGGGGCCCGGATCTATGCCGAGTTGGCGGGGGTCGGTATGTCCGCTGACGCCTACCACATCACCGCTCCCGAGCCGGAGGGCGCGGGGGCCGCGCGGGCCATGCTGGAGGCCATCGCCACGGCCGGTGCAACGCCTGCGGACATTGCCCACATCAACGCCCATGCCACGTCCACCCCGGTCGGCGACGTCGCCGAGGCCAACGCGATCCGGCGGGCCTTCGGTGAGCTGGCCGGGGCGATCCCGGTGAGTGCCACCAAGTCGATGACCGGTCACCTGTTGGGGGCCGCTGGCTCACTGGAGGCGATCTTCACCATCCTCGCGCTGCACCATCGGCTGGCCCCGGCGACGATCAACCTCGTCGACCTCGACCCCGAGGTGGGCCTGGATGTCGTGCGCGGCTCGCACCGCACCCTGCCCGAGGGCGAGTTGCTCGCGCTCAACAACTCGTTCGGCTTCGGCGGGCACAACGTCGCCCTGGCTTTCCGCACCGTCTGACCCACCTGTCACCACACACATCGGGGCCGTTCGACTCACCTGAGTCGAACGGCCCCGACGTCTGCCGGCCGGGCTGTTGCCGAGTCACGTGACCGACGCGCGTCAGCCCACCTTGTGCAGCCAGCGGACGGGAGCCCCGTCACCGGCATACCGGAAGACTTCCAACTCGCGATCCCACGCCGTGCCGAGCAACTCCTCCAGCGCGGCTTGCAGACCGAGGGGATCTCCGAGGTGCTCCGAGAGCGCCGCGCGTAGCCGGTCCTCGTTGACGACAGCGTCACCTGCGGCAGCGGTCCAGGTGTGGTGGATGCCCAGCGATGGCGTATGCGACCAGCGCGACCCGTCAACGCCAGGGGACGGATCCTCGGTCACCTCGTAGCGAACCTGCTTCCAGGAGCGCAGTGCGGTGGCAACGCGCGCACCCGTGCCAGCGGGCCCGGTCCAGGCGACCTCGGCACGCTGCAGCCGGGGACCGGCGGGTTGCGGCAGCCAGTCCAGGTGCAACGGCTGGTCGAAGAGCGACTCCAACGACCAGGTGATGTGCGGGCACAACGACGTGGGGGCCGAGTGGATGAACACGACCCCGCGCGTCGCGGCGCGTGGCGCAGTGACAGACATCCGGTGCTCCTTGTCGTGCGAGTGACGTCTTCCCCAACGCCTCGCCGACCGCACTTTCGGTCGTGTTGCTGCTTCACCCGCCGATGGCTGAGCACGATCCAGCCATCGTCACGCTGGCCTCATTGTGCCCCATCGGTCACACCCGGCACCAGCCGTCACAGCAGAGCGGCCATCCTCGCCTTGGCAGCGAGCAGCCGGGCGCCCAGGCCGGGGCTGCGGCCGCGGCTGCGGTGCGTGCCGACCGAGGCCACGCGCCCGGCGGGCTCCTTGGCCTGAAGGACGGCGACCTGGCCCACGCTCAGTCCGCTCACCGTGGCCAGGGTCACCCCCGTCATGGTCATCCGTCCCCACCGCATGTCGTCCTCCCGTGTTGTGCTGGTGCACGCTGAGCCCGGTTACCCGTGCTTGTCGTGCCTTCCAGTGCCCAGGCTGGGGACCGCCCCTGTGGCCCGGCTTTGGGGGTCGCCGCATCTCGCTGTGAGCGCTAACCCGGGCGCAGCCATTGGCAACTCCTGGCAACCCGTTGCCGAAGCCGACCGTCCTCCCTACCGTGGCCCCAAGCCAACGGCGGCCAGCGAAGGGGTCGCGCGCGACCGTCCTGGCGCACGGCATACCCCGTCTCCCCCGGAGGTCCCATGTCAGTCGCCCGACCACGCCGTCTTGCCGTCACCCTGCTCTCCGTCGCCGCGCTGACCGTCGGCGCCGCGAGCGCTCCTGCCTGGAGTGCCTCGGCGCGCTCCGAGAACGCCGACCAAGGCGTGACGATCAAGCGCGACACCTACGGCATCCCGCACGTCTACGCCAACACCACCCGCGGCATCTTCCGCGGCTTCGGGTATGCCGTGGCGCAGGACCGGCTCTTCCAGATGGAGATGAGCCGCCGCACCACCCAGGGAACCGTGTCCGAGGTCATGGGTTCGGCCTACCTGGCGCTGGACAAGGACACCCGCAATGGGTTCGACCCGGCCGCGATCCAAGCGCAGATCGCGGCGCTCCTGCAGGAGGACCGCGACATCCTGGAAGGCTATGCCGAGGGGATGAACCGCTGGCTCGATGCCGTCGCGGCGTCGCCTGAGACCCTCATGCCCAAGCAGTTCCTCGACTACGGCTTCTCGCCGAGCCGGTGGACGGCATACGACGTCGCCATGGTCTGGGTGGGCACGATGGCCAACCGCTACTCCGATTCCAGCTCCGAGATCCCCAACTACCAGGTGCTGCAGGAACTCATCGCGGCCAAGGGCGAGACCGGGGGGCGGGCGCTGTTCGACCAACTCGTCTGGCTCGACGACCCGCTGGCCCCGACGACTGTCCCGCGGGAAGGGGCGATCGGCAAGGCCGGGCCGCGAGCACCCGCGCAGCGGCCGCAGTTGGCGCCGATCACCCCGGGTCTGCGTGACGTCGGCGTCGAGATGAACGCGCGCTCTGGCGGCGGCGAGTGGCCTAACACGGCTCCGGTCGCAAGCAACATTTGGATCACCGGCAAAGGCCGCACCGTCGATGCCAAGTCGGTGCTGGTCAACGGGCCGCAGTTCCAGTGGTTCAACCCCTCCTATGTCTTCGGGATCGGGCTGCACGGCGCTGGCTGGGACTTCGCCGGCAACACGCCGTTCGCCTACCCGTCGGTGATCTTCGGGACCAACAGCGAGATCTCCTGGGGTGCCACGGCCGGCCCGATGAACGTCGTCGACATGTACCAAGAGACGCTCAACCCGGCCAATGCTCGCCAATACCACTACGACGGGCAGTGGCGGGACATGCAGGTACGGACGGTGTCGATCCCGGTGAAGGGGTCGCCGGACGTGTCCTTCGACGTGCTCACGACGGTGCACGGTTATGTCACCTCGGTCGATGCGGCCAACAACCGCGCCTACGCCAAGAAGCGCTCCTGGACCGGTTACGAGGTGTCCTCGCTCATCGCCTGGGCCAAACTGCCCCGAGCCAAGAACTTCGACGAGTTCTCCGCTCTCGCAGCGCAATTCGCGATCTCGATCAACTGGTACTACGCCGACAAGAAGGGCAACATCGGCTACATCTCCCCCGGCCGACTGCCGGACCGCCCGGCCAACCAGGACATCAGGATTCCCGCAGTCGGCGACGGGTCGATGGAGTGGAAGGGCATCCTGCCTCCGACGGCCAACCCGGTGACCTACAACCCCACCCAGGGCTTCATCGCCAACTGGAACAACCAGGCCGGGCCGGGCTTCAACAACGACTACGGCAACTGGTCGGTGGTCGACCGTGACCAGGAGATCCTCGCCGCCTTCACCGGGCCAGGTGCTCGCACGGCATACACGTCCCAGCAGATGTGGGAGCTCAACGAGCGATTCTCCTTCGCCGACCTCAACCTGCGTTACCTCGCGCCGGTGCTGGCGAAGGCCGTGGCCAGCCTTCCCGCGGAGGATCCGGTGCGTCGCGACGTCGAGATGCTCACGACCTGGTCGGGCGAGACCCGCGACCGCAACGGTGACGGGAACTACGACGCGCCGCAAGCCACCATCATGCGCGCGTGGCTGCCGATCCTGGCCCAGGCGGTCCTGTCTGACGACCTGCCGACCTCGGTTTACAACCGCTACGTCGCCGGGATGTACATGGCTCCCGTCGAATCGCGCGCGTCGATCCGGCCGGCCCAGGCGGTCAAGCTCATCCACAATGCTCAACTCGGTGCCGACGCCGGGGTGCAGCAGACCGTGGACTTCCTCAACGGCGCCCCGGCCACGGAGGTCTACTTGGCCACCTACAAGCAGGCGCTGGCCGCGCTCCGATCGACCAAGGGCGCAGACCCGGCGGCCTGGCTCACCCCAGCCTCGACGATGGCGTTCTCCTACAAGAACTTCCTCGGCGTGCCGCAGGCCTCCCCCGGCGACCAGATCAACGGGGTGCTCTATGCCAACCGTGGCACCGAGAACGACATGGCCGTCCTCGGCGCCGGCGCCAACCGGCTCTGCCTCGCGGCTCCCCCCGGTCAGTCGGGCTTCGTCGCTCCGGACGGCACGACGTCGGCGCACGCGACCGATCAGCTGGCGCTCTACACGAGCTTCCAGTGCCGCAACGAGCACCTCACTCGCGCCTCGGTCGACGCGGCCACGGAATCGGTGACGGTCCTCAACTAGCCGCAGGGCCATCAGACGGCACCGGCTCGCCTCGCGGCGGGTCGGTGCCGTCGCTGTTCGTGGGTCTGCCTGAGTCAACAAGCCGGTATGCCGGTCAGGTAGGCTCCCAGCGCGCCCGGGGCGGTAGCTCAGCCGGTCAGAGCAGCGGACTCATAATCCGTCGGTCGTGGGTTCAAGCCCCACCCGCCCCACTCGCCCCTCCGGATCGGCCAACCGTCGCGCTCGCCCGCCGCGTCGCCCGCTGTGGCGCTCTCCCTGTGCCACGATGTGCAGACTTCGGAGCGCCGATGGGGTGGCCGAACCGGCTCAGTGAGGGCATGTGCGCATGGAGGCCATTGTCGAGAACCCTGGGTATTGCCCGTGCTGTCGCAGCGCGACGACGTTTCGGGCGGAGGACCCCTGGCTTCGAGACGCCTACGTGTGTCTGGGGTGCGGATCGATTCCGCGGCAGCGGCACCTCCAAGCCGTCCTCGACCAGTTCTTCCCGGCGTGGGAGCACCTGGTCTTGCACGAATCGTCGCCGTCCAACGACTTCTTGGCCAACCGATGCATGCATTACTCCAGTTCGCAGTACCTGCCTGGGGTCGCGCTCGGATCGCACCATCACGGCGTTCGCTGCGAGAGCATCGAGGAACTCACCTTCGCCGACGAGTCGATCGACATCTTCGTCAGCCAGGACGTTCTCGAGCACGTCTTTCATCCCGAGCGCGCCATCCGCGAGATCGCCAGGGTGCTGCGCCCGGGTGGTGCCCACGTCTTCACTGTCCCCGTCCATCCGGGTCTTGCGTCGACGGTGCGCCGAGCCGTGCTGCGGGACGGGGAGATCGAGCATCTGCACCCCGAGGAGTACCACGGCAGCCCCGTGGGCGACCATCGGGCACTGGTCACCTTTGACTACGGCAGGGATTTCCCCGCCCAGGTCTCCGCCTGGGCCGACGGAGCCAGCGTCGAGGTCATCCACACCCTGGACCGCTCTCGGGGCCTGGAGGCGGAGCATCTCGAGGTCTACGTCGTTCGAAAGCCACTGGGGAGGTCGACGTCGGCGACTCCCGGGCAGGGAGGTATATGGCGCCCGTCCGACCCCCGTTCCGTCGTCGAAGGCCGTTCGACAGCTCGCGTCTCGCTGGAGCGTCTACAGACTCCCGGCAAGTCCCGCCGAGACGAAGGGGCCATTGTGGGGTTCGGGGATGGCCCGTCGGTTCGCGCGATCTGTGAATCGGCCCCGCGCCACCGGGTGGTCCACATCGATCCCACGCACACGGGGACAGCGACCGCCGATTCTGCCCTGCCACCGGGGATCACCCGTGTCCCAGCCGTCCTTCCCACGCCGCTGGGCGCAGGCACAGCCTCACTCGTGGTGTCCGGGGACGCGTTCCAGCACCTGACCTCCGCCGACCAGGAGAAGTGGGCTGCTGAGATCGCTCGCCTGCTCGGCAGTGACGGGGTCCTCACGCTCGAGGCGGCTGGGGACAGCCGACCCGCGGTAGAAGCCGCCTGGGGCAGGGTGGGTCTTTCCGTCGTCGAGTGGGTGCCACCGCATGTCTTGAGCCGACAAGCGTTCGTCGTGCTGCGCGCCCGACGTCCGCGGCTGCGGTCAGCCCTCGAAGCGGGAGTCCCGCGCGCCCGCCGCCTGGCTGGGCGAGCCAAGGCGGCCGTTGCCCAACGCATCAGAGGCGCGTGACGCCAGGCCTGAGCGACCGCAAGGACGAAAGCCACTACCCCGGCCCGGCCAGCTCACGAAACCGTGGGGCAGCATGTCCGCACGGAAATGAGGCACGGCACCATGAAGCGACTCCTGTCCGGCAACGAAGCCCTCGCCCGCGCAGCTTGGGAGGCCGGAGCGGTCGTCGGTGCGGGCTACCCGGGCACGCCGAGCACCGAGATCCTTGAGGTCTTCGCCCCCTACCCAGACGTGTATGCCGAGTGGTCACCGAACGAGAAGGTGGCCCTCGACGTCGCGATCGGCGCGGCATACGCAGGCCGTCGTGCCTTTGCGACCATGAAGCATGTCGGGCTCAATGTCGCCGCCGACTCGTTCTGGTCGGTGGCCATGACCGGCATCGAGGCCGGCTTGGTCGTCGTCACGGCCGACGACCCGGGCATGCACTCCTCCCAGAACGAGCAGGACAACCGTCACTTCGCCCGGTGGGCGCGAGTGCCGTGCCTGGACCCGACCGACAGCCAGGACACCCACGACCTCATGGTCGCGGCCTTCGACATCAGCGAGCGCTTCGACGTGCCGGTGCTCTTGCGCACGACCACGCGCGTGTGCCACACCAGCAGCCCGGTCGAGGTCGGCGAGGTCCGTCGCGTTACCCCCACGCCCGGCAGCTACGTGCGCAACACCGCGAAGTACGACATGGCCCCGGCCAACGCCCGCCAACGCCGGCCGCTGCTCGAGGACCGCATCGCGGCGCTCAGCGAATTCGCCGAGACGTTCGCGGGCAATGTCGTGACGACTCGCGACCGCACGCTCGGGATCATCACCAGCGGGGTCGCCTACCACTACGCCCGCGAGGTCTTCCCCGACGCCAGCACGCTCAAGCTCGGTATGGTCTACCCGCTCCCCCGCCGTCTCATCGCCGACTTCGCCGCGGGGGTCGACACGCTCATCGTCATGGAGGAGCTCGACCCGTTTGTCGAGGACCAGCTGCGGCTGATGGGGATCCCGCTCTACCAACCCCCACAGCCACCGGCCTATCCCCAGACCAAGTCGATCTTCCCGGTCATCGGCGAGCTCGACCCCACCTCGGTGCAGCGCGCGGCCGTAGCAGCAGGCCTGCTCCCCGGGCCGGGACCAGCGGACCGGCCGGCTCCGGAGCCGGGCGCACGGCATACCTTGCCGTTGGTGTCCGTGGCCGCCCTCGATCTCGCGCCGCGACCGCCGACGCTCTGTCCCGGGTGTCCGCATCGGTCGTCGTTCTACCTGCTGCACAAGCTCGGCGTGCCGGTCAACGGTGACATCGGGTGCTACACGCTGGGGATGGCCAAACCCCTCGACGCGCTGCACACCGCCGGCTGCATGGGCGCGAGCATCGCGGTCGCGCACGGGGCCGTGCAGGCGGGCGACACCGAGCGGCATGTCGCGGTTATCGGCGATTCGACGTTCTTCCACAGCGGGATCCCGGCGCTGGTCAACGTGCTCTACAACCGCAGCAACGTCGTGACCATCGTCATGGACAACCGCACGACCGGCATGACCGGCCACCAGGAGAACCCCGGCAGTGGCCACACCCTGCAGCGCCAGGAGACCGTGGAGCTGGATATCGAGCTGGTAGTGCGAGCGCTCGGCTTCCCGCCAGACCGGGTCGTGACGATCCCGAGCTATGACGTCAAGGCCCTGGAGAAGCAGCTCAAGGCCTGGCTCAAAGTCGACGGCCCGGCCGTGCTCATCACCAAGCAGGAGTGCGCCCTGCTGCCCGCGACCAAGGCGACCTACCTGCCGCTGGCCGTCAAGGACAACTGCAACGGCTGCACGATCTGCTTCCGGATTGGCTGCCCGGCGATCCTGCAGTCCGACGCGCTCGACGAGCGCACCCAGCGGCCGCTCGCGGTCATCGACCCGGTGCTGTGCACCGGCTGCGAGATCTGCGCCCAGGTCTGCCCGCGCGATGCCATCGAGTTCCGGGCCGAGGCGATGGCCCATGGTTGAGAGCCCTCGCCCGGCGAAGGTGGACATGGTCCTGGTCGGCGTCGGCGGCCAGGGCACCATCCTGGCCAGCAATATCCTCGCCGACCTCGGCATGCGCATCGGCTATGACGTCAAGAAGGCCGAGGTGCACGGCATGTCCCAGCGCGGCGGGAGCGTGATCTCGCACGTGCGCTGGGGCGCCGAGGTGCACTCGCCGATCATCGCGACGGGGGCCGCCGACCTGCTCCTCGCGGTCGAGCAGATGGAAGCCGGCCGGTATGCCGGTCTGTTGCGTCCCGGGGGCACCGCGCTGGTCAACGAGTTCACCATCGAACCCATCACGGTCATCACCGGCGGCGCGCACTACCCCAGCAGGGACGAGATCGAGAGCGCGTATGCCGTCCCCGCTCGCCGCTTGCTGTGGGTGCCCGGGGCCGCCGTCGCCACAGAGTTGGGCAACAAGCACGTGGCCAACATCGTGCTGCTGGGCGCCCTGTCGCGGCTGCTGCCGGACATCGGCGAACAGGACTGGATCGATGCCATCCAGCGGCAGGTCAAGCCGAGCCATCGCGAATTCAATCGTCGGGCCTTCGAGATCGGCCGGTCGGACGCTCACGTCCCCGGGCCGGGTGTCTGAGGCGCAAGCCGAGGCACCGAGTCGCAACGACTGCTCGCGCCTCGACCACGGCGACCACTCCGGCAGCCACCCCGGCAGCCACCCCGGCGTTGGCGGGCGGGCCCACGGCGACAGAGCTGACCACCGCGCACCTGGGGCAGTCCTCGGACCTGGCTGCCCTCGGCGGCCGTTACGCCGGACTCGCCCGCACCACCTATCCGGGCAATGGTCAGGCACCCATCTCTCCGTGCCAGCAGGACCGGGTGGGCGCCCAGCCGAAGACCGATCGCGTCTTCACCATGGAAGCCACTGCTGCCGTCCTGCGGGTCGGCTCTCGCGTGGCGCTCATCCAGATCGACCACACCGAGATGCTTGGCGGGATCCCGGCCGCGATCATCACTGCGGCGGCCGAACGGGTGCGGTGACCCTAGGGCGCATCATGTCCGATTTGTCGATATCACTGCGGTCAGTCGGACGTCATATGGACGGACATCGCATCAATCCATGACAGCTCGCCTGTCGTGTGAATTGACACACAATCTGGGGCGTTCAGATCCTTGGATCCTCAACTATCTCGGCATACGATCATCCCCAGACGCACGAGCCTCTCCCGTCTGACGCTTCCCTCGCGACAGACCCCCAAGCCTCGTCCGTCCGAAAGAGGACGTCTCATGTTGATCGAGGCTATGGTCTCCGCACCGACCATGACCCGACTGCCCGACGGCACGCTGGAGTGGCGGCTCGACGGCCAGTTGCACCGCGAGGATGGCCCTGCCCTGGTCACGTCAGACGGCACCCAACTGTGGTTCCGCCACGGCGTCGCCCACCGTGAGGACGGTCCGGCAGCGGTGTGGGCCGATGGCTCGATGGCCTGGAAGGTCGACGGCCTGCTGCACCGCGAAGACGGCCCGGCAGTCATCCGGTTCGACGGGACCCAGCGTTGGTACCTCTTCGGCACCCGGCTGTCATCGCCGGAGACCGCTGGCTGGCAGGCGGCCCAGGCCAGCTGACACCGGCCGGGACGGCGCGCAGCCCGTCCACCCGGGCCCAACGCCGGTGACGGATCAGCGCACGTCGAAGTAGACGAACCCTGGACCCTCGTCCCGATAGGGCACCCCGAGCGCGTCGAGAGCCGAACGCCACGACCCGGTGATGTTCTGATCGGCGCCCTCGAAGCCGTGGTCGGCGGTGAGGACGATCGCCATCTCGTCGAGCAGTCCGAGCCGTTCCAGGTCGTCGAGCATGACCCCGAGCCGGGCATCGCTCTGCCGCAATGCAGCTCGCGCCGGCTCCGACCTCGGGCCACCGCCGTGATGGCCGGCGTCGGTGACCACGTTGGCCCACCAGGCCAGGCGTGGAGCGGTTGCCAGCCCACCGGCATACAGGCCACGCACCTGTTCCAGACCGAGGTCGTCCACCGACACCCCCCACCGGAAGTAGGGGTCATCGAGCAACGCGGGATCGCCCAGGAACGGCGACGAGTCAGCCGGCGGGAGTCGGTCGCCGAGTCCCCCTGCTCCTGCGCCGCCCGAGGACGCGCGGATGATCCCCATCGTCGAGTAGTCGGCGCCGCGGTCGATCGCCTCATCGACCGACGCGGTGAAGCCTGGCACCATCTCGAAAACGGTCCGGGCTGCGGGCCGGAGCCATTCCGCGGAGCGGTGCCAAGTGGTCTCGTCATTGGGCACCACCTGCTGGCCGGTCGCCCGGTCGAAGTACACATTGCCCAACACGCCGTGCCGCCCCGGACCCACCCCGGTGAGGATCGACGTGTGGTTGGTGAGCGTCACGCTGGGGAACTGCGCGACCGCGCCACCATCGAGGGCGACGCCCCGCTCGATGAGCCCCGCGACCGTCGGCAGATCGCCGGTCGACGCGAGATGCAGCAGGTCGCTGCAGTGCGCGCCATCCCACAGCACTCCCAGCACGCCCTTGGGTGTGGTCCCGTCGAGGTATGCCGTGAGCACCCGGCCGTCCAGGGGCGCGCCGGTCGCGTCCCGCAGTGCCTCATCCGGTGCACCGGCCAGATGCGCCATCGTGGGACCGACGTCGACGAGGCGGGCCGACTCGGGGACCACTCCGAGGCGTCGCACTCCCGCACCGGACAGAACGAGCGGCGCTCGCGACTGGATGACATCGAGCGAACCGTGCTCGCCCAGATGGCCGCCCTCATCCGGGAAGTAGTGGCCCGGAGTGTGCACGATGGCCAGGTCGGGGCTGCGCTCCGGGTCGGCGAAAAGCGACAGGATCCGTTCCGCTGCAAGCGGATACGCGTTGTCACGAGAGTCCGATGGCGACGGGTGGGCCAGCTCCACGGCATACGGGAGGAAGGCCCGTGGGTCTTGGGAGGTAATGGGGTTGTCCCCTGCCAGGACCTGCATCCCTCCGCCGGGGAACAAGCGCACCCGCCCGTGGTGGTTGGCCGCGTGCGCCGTCACGACCCCGTCGACGCTCTCGACCCAGGTGACCAGATCGACGATCGCCGCCAGCTCCGGCACGCAGAGGGCAGCAATGGCGGCCTCACGGACACTCGGGCGCGAATCCAACGACATCGGGGCGGCTCCTGGCAGGTCGAGCGTGGCGCCGGCGCGGCGCCACGCAATGGCGGACCCCTAGTGTGCCCCGCGACGAACGGGCGTCAAGCGGTTAGGCTGCCTCCACCGCGGGGGGACAACGCTCGTGGCCGAATCAGAAGGAGCCCTCATGGCCTTGTCAGAACAGTCCGAATCGACCGGCGAAACCCTCGAGCGGGTGTCATCGGTGACCTATGACGCGGCCGGCAATGCCGTGCCCGAGTCGCCCGAGGTCGTCTCGTCCGTCACCTACGACTCCGCCGGCAACGTGATGACCGAGGAGCAGGTCGCCGCTGCCAAGGCGGAAGCCGAGGCCAAGGCCGCTGCTGAGGCCGCCGCCGCCAAGGCCGCGGAGGAAGCCGCTGCCGCGCAGGCTGCCGCTGAGGCCGCCGCTGCGCAGGCTGCCGCGCAGGCGCAGGCCGCCGCTGCCCAGCGCACCTACACCGTCGTGCGCGGTGACACCCTCAGCGCCATCGGCAAGAAGTTCGGGGTCAACTGGCGCGACATCGCGGCAGCGAACAACATCGCCAACCCCGACCTCATCTACCCCGGTCAGGTCTTCGTCATCCCCAACTGATCGCTCGCGTCCGCGCGACGACGCGCGCAGTCACCCCTGCAGGCCACGTGCCTTCAGGGGTGACTGCGCAGACGGGCACATGACCGGGCCTGCTCCCACGCCGCAGTGAGCACGTCGGCATCCGCCGGACGGCGGGGTATGCCGTCGTCGGAGACCCGCATCGGGGCGTAGTCCTGGGCGACGACCACAGATTTCTGGGTGGACCACTGGTTTGGCGGCAGCGCGGCGCGGGCGCGCACGGCCGCCTCGTCGACCGTCACGGTGAGCACGCCGCTGCGGGTGTCGGCCTCACCACGAGTGTTGAGCCAGACGAAGTTGCCCAAGCCATAGCCCACGAAGGTCGATCCGAGCCAACCCGACCCCTGGATCCGGTGGGCATGGCTGCCGACGACGACATCCGCGCCCGCTGCCGCCATGGCGGTGGCCGTGGCCACCTGGGCACGGTCCGGGCAGGTGGTGTAGTCGGTCCCCCAGTGCAAGAACACCACGAGGACATCCGAGGTCGCCCGAGCGGCCTTGACCGCCTGCAGCAGCCGGTCGTTACGCAGGTTGCCAGCCACGCCGGGTGCAGTCGCGGTCGCCGGGAAGGTGTTGACGGTGTAGTCGTTGATCTGCGTCGAGGCGATGACGGCGACCCGCAGCCCGCGCACCGTGACGACAGCCGGCGCGAATGCATCGGCGGCATTGCGGCCGATCCCGACGACCGGGACCGGTGAGGCGTCCCGCGCCGCGAGCGTGTCGACCAACCCGTCCGGTCCGAAGTCGACCGAGTGGTTGTTGGCCATGCTCACGACATCGACGCCGGCGCTCGCGAGGGTGGTCAGGGCCTTGGGCGTGGTGCGGAAGTGGTAGATCTTCGGCTGGGGCACGCCACGATCGGTGATCGCGGTCTCCAGGTTGACGACCGCGAGGTCAGCAGCGCCGAGAGTGGCGCGCAACTCGCTCAGGCCGTCGTCCCCGTCAAGGAGCCGACCGACCCGGCCCTCGAAGTGGATGTCACCACCGAAAGCGATGGTCAAGCCCCCGGGAACTGCACCCGGCGAGCCGGGCGTGACCGTGGGCGCTGGTGCGGGAGTCGTCGCGGTCGACGACATGGCACTCGACGAGGCGGCGCCGGCCGGTGCCGTCCGCCCCGCCGCGGTGACGGGGTTAGGCGAGGCCGCCGCGCCCGCGGCGGATTCTGATGACCCACCCGCCGACGGAGCGGCGCACCCGGCGAGAACCGCCAGCAGCACGGCATACCGGAGCACGTGCTGTCGGGGCCGGGGACGCTGCATCCCGCCATTGTCGAGGCTCCTAGGCCAGTCGCGAAGTTCCCACGCGTCAGCCACAATTCGGCAACGTCCGCAGCTCCGGACATCGCTCACGCCCCCTAAACCGCCGTTAACCCGCTAAGTTGCCGACATGACGGAAGCACGTGACCCAGCCCACACGCCGGCTGCCCGCGAGCCCATGGTGGTCATCACCGGCCTGAACAAGCACTTCGGTGAGCTGCATGTGTTGCGCGACATCAACCTCACCATCGGCAAGGGCGAGGTCGTCGTCGTCCTCGGTCCGTCCGGGTCGGGCAAGTCCACCCTGTGCCGCACCATCAACCGGCTGGAGCCCTTCGAGACCGGCTCGATCACCATCGACGGCGTGCCCTTGCCCGACGAGGGCAAGTCGCTGGCGCAGTTGCGGGCCGACGTCGGGATGGTCTTCCAGTCGTTCAACCTCTTCGCCCACAAGACCATCCTCGAGAACATCACCCTCGGGCCGATGAAGGTGCGCAAGAAGTCCAAGGCCGACGCCGAGAAGGACGCCATGGCGCTGCTTGAGCGAGTCGGTGTCACCGCGCAGGCCAACAAGTACCCCGCGCAGCTCTCCGGCGGCCAGCAGCAGCGCGTCGCGATCGCCCGCGCGCTGGCGATGCGGCCCAAGGTCATGCTCTTCGACGAGCCGACCTCGGCCCTGGACCCCGAGATGGTCAACGAGGTCCTCGAGGTCATGACCGAACTCGCCCAATCGGGGATGACGATGATCGTCATCACCCACGAGATGGGATTCGCCCGGCGCGCGGCCAACCGGGTCGTCTTCATGGCCGACGGTCAGATTGTCGAGACCGGCACGCCGGACACCTTCTTCAACAACCCGACCTCCCATCGTGCCCAGGACTTCCTCGGCAAGATCCTCAGCCACTGACTCACTGCACAACGCCTCACCAGGCACTCGCCCAATAGGAAGGAACCTCATGAAGTTCGGACGGATCAGCGTGATGGCGGTTGCCGCCACCGCGGCACTGGGCCTGGCGGCCTGTGGCGGCGGGACGAGCGGCGGCAGCGGGGGCGGCAGCGGCGCGGTGAAGATCGGCATCAAGTTCGACCAGCCGGGCCTGGGCCTCAAGGCCGGCGCCGACTACACCGGCATGGACGTCGACCTGGCCAAGTACATCGCCAAGGAACTCGGCTACAGCAGCACCGAGTTCGTCGAGGCCGTGTCGGCCCAGCGCGAGACGCTCATCTCGACCGACCAGGTGAAGTACATCGTCGGCACCTACTCGATCACCGACGCGCGCAAGGAGAAGGTCTCCTTCGCCGGCCCGTACTTCATCGCCGGCCAGGACCTGCTGGTCCGCGCTGACGACACCAGCATCACCGGGGTCGACTCGCTCGCCGGCAAGAAGCTCTGCTCGGTCAAGGGCTCGACCTCGGCGACCAACGTCCAGAAGAAGGTCCCGGGCGTCAACCTGCAGGAGTACAACACCTACACGCTGTGCGTGGACGCCCTCAAGGCCGGCAACGTCGACGCGCTGACCACCGACGACACCATCCTCGCCGGCTACGCCGCGCAGGACGCCAACAAGGGCAAGCTCAAGGTCGTCGGCAAGACCTTCTCCACCGAGAACTACGGCGTCGGCCTCAAGAAGGGCGACGTGGAGTTCTGCAAGAAGGTCACCGACGCCATCACGAAGTACATCTCCAGCGGTGAGTGGCAGAAGGCGGTCGACAAGAACCTCGGCCCGGCCGGCTACAAGCCCGGCGCCGGCAACCCGCCCACCCCGGCGGCGTGCGCCTGATCCAGCACCACGCGAGGTATGCCGTCCGCCCACCCGGGCGGACGGCATACCTGCCATAACAGCGGAAGGACGACCCCATGGGTGAACTGTTCTCCCAGTACAACGTGCTGGGAGCATTCGGGATCACGATCGTGCTCACCGTCTTGTCGGCCCTGGGGGCGCTGGTGATCGGCACTCTCGTGGCCATCATGCGGGTCTCGCCCGTGGGCTTCCTCAACAAGTTGGGCGCGCTCTACGTCAACCTGGTGCGCAACACGCCACTGACGCTCATCATCGTGTTCTGCAATATCGGGTTCATCGTCAACCTCGGCATGTCGGTGTCGGACGATTTCGCGCGAAACAACCTGGTGTGGGCGACGATTGGTCTGGCGTTCTATCACGCGGCCTTCGTCTGTGAGGCGCTGCGTAGCGGCGTCAACACCGTGCCCGCCGGTCAGGCCGAGGCGGCCCGCTCGATCGGGCTCAGCTTCGGCCAGAGCCTGCGCGAGGTGCTGTTGCCGCAGGCCTTCCGAGGCGCGATCACACCGCTGGGCAACACGCTCATCGCGCTGACCAAGAACACCACCGTGGCCACCGCGATCGGCGTGGCCGAGGTCGCCGGGTTGATGAAGACGATGCAGGAGGACCGGCCCGACCTCATGGTGCCGATCTTCCTCGTCGTCGCGATCGGCTTCGTCATCCTCACCCTCCCCATCGGTCTGGTCACCACCCACCTGTCGCAGAAGCTGGCGGTGAAGCGATGAGCTCGGTCCTCTTCGACATCCCGGGCCCCAAGGCCCGCGCCCGGCACCGCCTCATCATGATCGTCAGCGTGGTGCTCACGCTGCTCGCGCTGTGGTGGGCGCTCTCCCGCTTCGCGGCCAAGGGCAACCTGGAAGCAGCCAAGTGGACTCCCTTCCTCACGGCCGACATCTGGGTCAACTACCTCATCCCGGGTCTGCTCAACACGCTCAAAGCGGCGGCGATCTCGGTCGTGCTCGCCGGTGCCTTCGGCTTGCTCTTCGGCATCGGTCGGCTCTCCGAGAATGCCGTCATCCGCTGGATCAGCACGGTGATCGTCGAGTTCTTCCGATCGGTGCCGGTCCTGGTCATGATGGTCGCAGCCTTCGGCCTCTTCTCGTTCAACCGGGTCTTCGAGGCCTCGATCAACCCGCTCGCCGCGGTGATCACCGGCCTGACCCTCTACAACGGATCGGTCGTCGCTGAGCTGTTGCGATCGGGCGTGGGCGGTCTGCCCAAGGGGCAGTCCGAGGCCGGCCTCGCGATCGGGCTCACCCGCAGCCAGACGCTGCGCTCCATCCTGCTGCCCCAGGCCATCACCGCGATGCTTCCGGCGCTCGTGAGCCAACTCGTCGTCATCCTCAAGGACACCGCACTCGGAGCGATCATCACCTACCCCGAGCTGCTCACCACGTTCAGCCAGATCGGGTCCTACAAGTCCAACCCGGTGCCGGCGCTCATCGTCATCGCGCTGATCTTCATCGCGATCAACTACCTGCTCACCACGGCCGCCGCCAAGATCGAGTCGCGACTGCGCGACAAGGGCCGCGCGACGATCGCCAAGGGCACTATCGGCCCGCCCAACCCGGTCGACCTCAAGCCCGTCGAAGAGGCCCTCATCGCCGCCGACGAGAACGTCCTGCACGAGAGGTACCGCACCCCCGACAAGTGAATCTCGGCCTCGCAGAACGGGCTTGGCACAACCGAATTCCCTACCGACCGGTAGGGGACCTATGACCCACTTGCCGATTCCGCCAAAGCTGGCAGGCTCTTGCCTGACGCACGCCTCCCCCACCCGTCCGACAGTTCGTTTGAGAAGACAGGTCAGCTACGCATGAAGATCGTCGTCCTGGTCAAGTACGTGCCTGAGCCCACCGCGACCTGGAAGTTCGCGCCCGACCTCACGGTCGACCGCGCGGGCGTCGAGGGTCGTCTCTCCGAACTCGACGAGTATGCCGTCGAACAGGCCACCCGCCTGGCCGAGTCCGGTGCGGCCGACGAGGTCGTCTTCCTCACCGTCGGCCCGGCCAAGGCGACCGAAGGTCTGCGCAAGGCACTGGCCATCGGTGGCACCAGCGCGGTCCACGTCGTCGACGACGCGATTCACGGGTCCTGCGCCCTCGGCACCTCGCTCGTGCTCGCCAAGGCCCTGGAGAAGATCGGCTACGACCTGGTCCTCACCGGCATGGCCTCCACCGACGCCGAGCTCTCGGTGGTGCCCTCGATGGTGGCCGACCGGCTCGGGGCCAACCAGGCGACCTTCGCCGGTGAGCTCTCGGTCGACGGCAGCACCGTGTCGATCCGCCGCGACACCGACGTGGCCAGCGAGCGGGTCAGCGTGTCGCTGCCCGCGGTCGTGTCGGTGACCGACCAGACCGGCGAGGCGCGCTACCCCGCCTTCAAGGCGATCATGGGCGCCAAGAAGAAGCCCATCCAGACCATGTCGCTGGCCGACCTCGGGGTCGACGCCGCACAGGTCGGCTGGTCCGGAGCGTCGAGCAAGGTCGTCGACGTTTCCCCCACCCCCGCGCGCACCGCCGGCACGATCGTCAACGACGACGGCACCGGCGCCGCCCAGCTCGCCGACTTCTTGGCCGGTCGCGGCTTCATCTGATCCTTCCGGCGAGCGCTCGCCGATCCCCCCGAAGCTTGGCCGCCGCGCGCGGCATACCGAAGAAGGAGACACATCGTGTCGGAAGTCCCTCGTTCTGCCGAGACCACCGCGGCCGGCGTCCGCAAGCCCACCCTCGAACTGCTCACCGCCGCCCGCGCGCTCGGTGAGCCGGCCGCCGTCGTCTTCGGCGACGCCTCCGACCAGGTCGTCGCGCAGCTCGCTGAGTACGGCGCCACCAAGGTGTATGCCGTCGGCTCCCCCGACATGCAGGCCTTCCTGTCGCTGCCCAAGGCCGAGGCCGTCGTCCAGATCGCCCAGGCGAGCAACCCGGTCGCGATCCTGGTGACCAGCGGCCCCGAGGGCAAGGACGTCGCCGCCCGGGTCGCCGTCCGGCTCAACGCGGGGATCATCCCGGACGCCACCAAGGTGAGCGTCGACGGTGGCACTGTCTCTGCCGTGCAGACCGTCTTCGCCGGCCGCTTCCAGGCCACCAGCCAGGTGCTGCGTGCCCCGGCGGTGGTCACCATGCGCCCCAACGCCACCTCGGCCGAAGCGGCCCCGGCGAGCGCGAGCGCGTCGAGTCGGTCGATGTGGCCGTCAGCGACGCAGCCAGGGTGCCAAGGTCGACTCCCGCGAGCCCAAGGTCTCCAGCGCGGCCCGAACTCACCGATGCCGCGATGGTCGTCGCCGGGGGCCGTGGCGTCGGCTCGGAAGATGGCTTCGGCGTCATCGAGGAAGACCGCCGACGCCCTGGGTGCGGCCGTCGGTGCGTCACGCACCGTCACCGACCAGCACTGGGCGCCGCACGAGCTGCAGGTCGGTCAGACTGGCAAGACCGTGGCCCTCGTTTACCTCGCCGCCGGCATCTCCGGTGCCATCCAGCACCGCGCCGGCATGCAGAGCAGCAAGACCATCGTCGTGGTCAACAAGGACGCCAAGGCTCCGCTCTTCCAGATCGCCGACTTCGGTGTCGTCGGCGACCTGCACGCGGTCCTGCCGGCCTCGTCGACGAGGTCGCCTGGCGCAGGGGCTGACCGCCCTGACGCATTGACGCCCCCGGAGCACTGACGGCATGGCGATCCGCACGGCATACCGCACGAAAGAGACTCATCGATGATGGCGGTCCGCTCCATCCTCGGCTTGCTACTCACGGTTGTCTGCCTGGGGATCGCCGGGCGTCGCCTGATGTTCCTCTACCGGCTGGGCCGCACGGCCCAGCCGCTGGAGGGTGACCGCCGTCCCGACACCGGGCGGCGGTCAAGGCTGAACTCCTGGAAGTCGCCGGTCAACGCAAACTGCTGCGCTGGACGGTGCCGGGCGTCGCCCACTTCGCGGTGTTCTGGGGCTTCCGCATGTTGTTGCTGTTCACCGTGTTGGAGGCTTCGGCGGGCTGGTCAACTCACGCTTTTTTAGATTTCCTTCTTCGGCAACTGGGCCTAGTTCGGCTTCGTCGAAGACCTCGCTGTGCTCTGTGTCGCGGCCATCGCCGCCGCCGTGGCGATCCGGATCAGAGGCCCCCGCCGGTCTCGGTCACGCGAAGCCTGTTCCCCGGCTCCCACCTCAGGCCGGCCTGGTTCGTCCTGTTCACCGATCTTCCAACGTAATTGTGGACCCTGCTGGCCTACCGCGGGGCCTCGATCAACGCACAGCGAGTCAACGGGGTTGGCCGGCACCCCTGACGCACCGCTGAAGTTCCTCCAGGGCCGGTTCGCTTCACAGATGGTTCGCCTCTCCTTCCACCCGCTCGGAGAGTCGACCAACGAGATCATAAGACGGTCCTGCCGCTCTCTTCCTCGCGGTGCTGCTGGGCTTCAACAACTTCCGTCACCTACACCAAGCACCTGCACATCTTCCTGTCCATCCCCAACGTCGCCTTATCGACCCGTCGGCCGCGAGCCCTCGGCGCGGTGCAGCCGGTCTACTCCGGCGGCGAGAAGGTCGACTTCGAGGACCAGGCGACGACGACCTCATGGGCGTCAGCAAGTCGAGGACTTCACCTGGAGGGGCCTGCTGGACTTCGGCACGTGCACCGAGTGCGGCCGCTGCCAGAGCCAGTGTCCGGCGTGGAACACCGACAAGCCTCTCGCCCAAGGTCCTCATGTGACCCTGCGCGCGCACGCCTAGCCAAGGCGCCCCCTATCTGCCTGGCGACCAGGAAGCGCCGGATGGGACCGAGCCGTCCGGCATTCAGGCTGCCACCCCCGAGGCTGAGAAGCCGCTGGTCGGGCCGATGGGCGACGAGGCGCACGCGTGGACGAGCACAGGGTGTCCGGCGAGGGCGTCGTGCCCTTCGACATGTTGTGGTCCTGCACCACGCGTGAGGCGCCTGCGTCGAGCAGTGCCCGGTCGACATCGAGCACGTCGACCACATCGTCGACATGCGCCGCTACCAGGTGCTCGCGAGTCGCCTTCCCCGGGGAGGCCGGCATCGTGCTACCGCACCAACCTCGAGAACGCCGGCTGCCCGTGGGGCCTAGGCGCCTCGATGCGCCTGGAATGGGCCGAGCCGCTGGACTTCCGGGTCCGCGTTTTCGGCGCCGCCGGCGAGACCGAGATCCCCGACGGCGTCGACTACCTCACTACTGGGTCGGTTGCGCCAGTGCGCTCGGTGGCACCGCCAGAAAGCGCACCGCGCGGGCCGTCGCCACCCTGCTGCACGGGGCCGGGGTCGAGTTCGCGGTGCTTCGGTGAGGCGGACCACTGCACCGGCGACCCAGCTCTTGGATAGGGCCTGAGTTCCTCTGCCGGATGCTCGCCACCCGGAACGTCGAGACCCTCAGCGAGGTCGGCGCCAAGCCGCATCGTCGTCACCTGCGCGCACTGTTACAACACCCTTGTTAACGAATACCCTCAGGTCGGCGGGCACTACGAGGTGTCCACACACCCCACCCACCTGGCCCGCCTGGTCGCCGAGCGGCTCACCCCGGTGCTCGCGTCGACGCCTCAATGATGACCTATCGACCCGTGCTACCTCGGCCGGCACAACCGGATCTTCGCCGCTCCCGCGAGGTGCTCGGCGCGGTGCCAGCGCCACGCTCGCCGAGATGCCGCGCACCCGCGAGCGGTCGTTCTGCTGCAGTACCGGTGGCGCGGATGTGGATGGACGAGACCCTCTGGCACCCGGATCAACCAGAACCGCGCCGGCGAGGCCATCAGGTTCCTCCGGCCTCCCTGGTCTGCCCGCCGCCTGTCCGTTCTGCATCACCATGCTCAGCGACGGCGTCGCCCAGCGCCAACAAGAGAAGGACAGGCGGTCGGCGTCGAGGTCACCGACGTCGCCGAGGTGCTGCTGCGATCCATCCGACCCGACCTCGCCCGACGCGGCAGCTGCCCGTGCCCGACTAACTTTACCAGCCGCACGGCATGCCCAGGCTTTGGTAGCCGTGCACCTCACTCAGTCCGCCGGCCCGCACGACCTGCGAACTGAATCTGCACGACGCATGAAACTCGACCCCTGATCCCGTTTCTCCCAGCGCAAGGACGACGCGATTAAGGCGAGACCACCGGGGACAGCCTTCAGCCACGTCGGCGGTGCCGGTCTGGACCTGGAAAGCCTCAACCTCATGCTCCGGGAAGCTCCCAGCGACTTCGTCGATGCGGCGATGTCACCCGAGCTGCAACTGGGCTCGACCACGAGGACCGCTGCCCCGGGACGATCGTCAGGCCATGTCCGACCGAGCAGCTCGGTGTGC
>JADJVI010000044.1 GCA_016710645.1 Actinomycetales bacterium
TCCGCTCCACCTCACCAATATCCGCAGCTGCCTAGCCCACGCCAGCAGCCGGGTCAGCCCAACCGAGGCATGCACCTGGTCCACCAGTGCATGCCACCACCCCCGTCGGCACCCCACCACCACAGCCGACCCCCCGCGAAGGCGACCCACCCCGCAACCACCACTACGGACGGCATACCGCCGCCTGGCTGCGAGTCCAACAGGGGATCGTCATAGCACGAGTGTACTACGACGGGTGTTCGGAGTGCAAGAGTAATCTGAAAAACAAGCGAAGGCCGGCCAACGATCCAGGCTGGGTGTCCCGCAGCCACCGGGCTCCTAAGGGTAGATCGGGCGTTTCACAGATCCGACCCCTCGCGCCAGCTCTAGCCTCGTTCTCCCCTCGAAGCGCCGGCGACGGTCCCTGGAAACCAGAGCACCCCACAGCGACGGCGGCGCCCCTTTGCGCCGATGGGGATGCCGGAGGTGGTTGGCCTGCGACTCGGTCGGCTGCCGCGTGCCGGCCTGCCGCCGCCATCGGCGGGCTCGTGACGGTGCCGGGAGGGGTCGGCCGTCGTCGCCTGGCAGACTGTCGTCGTGAACAACGTCGCGATTACTTTTTGGTTGGTGTAGTGGCTCTCCCCGGAAATCGGGTGTCCGTCCCTACGGCGCTCACGACGCGGGAAGGCCAATCGATAGTCACCGGTGTGCGTCTCCGCCAGCGGCTGCGGATGACCTCACCGGTGACGACCGGCTCAACGATGCTCGGGGCGGTGCCGTCCCGGCTGATTATCAACTGCGCGTATTGCGGGGAGATCTTCTCGTTGAAGGTCAGCACGATCTCACGTGGGGCCCGGTCCAGCACCGCGCCGTCGGCGGGCACGATGCTCAGCTTACGGCCCCTTGCCGTGGTGCCACCGGGGAGTCTGCTCCTGCGTGTGCGCCGGGGCGACGGCATACCTGACCCTGCGGAACGCCAGGATTATCACTGGAAGGCGAAACCGGCCCGGTCTCGTCGACGGTTTGGTGAGCAGAGCCCGCGACCTTCCTCGCCTCGACAGAGTCCTGACCGCGGGGAACTCTCGCGCGGAGGTTTCGAAAGATATCCGCGAATGCGCGGGTCTCGTCGGGGCGGGCCGGCCACGTCGGCCCGAGTGAGTCTTCCCCTTGACTCGCCGGATAAAGCGAAAGGAGCACACGTGAGGACCACTTCGCCTGTTGGGGTGCGTGGCGGGACTCGAACCCGTGCCGCCCTGGACCACAACCAGGTGCTCTACCAGCTGCCCTTCCCCTGCGAAGCCGCGGCGACCGCCGCGCGCACAGCAACTTATCGTACCCCGTCACGCGGACAGAAGTTGACCGGCAATCACGAGGGCAGCGTAATTGCACGACGTGGCGCTCGCCAAGGCCGGGCGGTCGGCGTATCGGGTCCTGGAGGTGCCACGAACACCGCCTCGCGGTAGTGGCGCAGTTCGGCAATCGACTCGCGGATGTCGGCCCAGGCCCAGTGCCGCCGGATTTCACCAGGGAGTTGAAGTAGACCCAGGGATACCAGCGTCGCGACAACTCCTTGATCGAGGAGACGTCGATGACCCGGTAGTGCAGCCAGGCATCCAACTCGGGCATGTCCCTGGCGAGGAAGCTTGGATCGGTGCCGACCGGTTGCCGGCCAAGAGCAGCCTTGCGCAGCTCCGGCACCCACGCCTTGACGTAATGAGCACCAACGACTCCGCGGCAGCCACCTTGGTGCCGGCTGCCAGGACGTCGAGTAGCCCGGAGACGGTGTGCATGTCTCGAGAACGAAGAGATTTACATCTGCCCAGCGCCTCGTCCGGGCGGATGACGACCTCGACACCGGGGCCCGGGATGTTGGCTCATAGTCGGTGACCAGCGCAGCGACCTCGATCAAAGGCGTCGTGCTGCAGCGACAGCCCAGTCGCATCTCACGAGTCGATCCCGCGATGCGGTCGGCCCCGGGAACGCTCGCTCGGCCGCACTGTCTCGGTAGGAAGCTGGCGGCCGCGTTGGCGGCGTCGCCCGTGGGCGACCCGTTGTTCAGGATGGTCACCCGAGTCAGCCTAGTCACTGTCCGGCTGGAGGCCCGCCCTGCAGCCGCCTGTGCGGTTAACTCTCGGAGGGCTCCTGCCCTACCCTTGGGACATGTCTGTGGGGGTGCCGGGGGATATGCCGCCATCGGTCGACCACCCGGCATACCCACCCCCCTGCGACGGCATGCTCTCCGCCGGTGACACCCCGGCGTGGACCCGAAAACGGCTGTCCCGGCTCACGCGCCTCGGCTGCTGGACGCCGAATAGTGACGAGCCGGGTTGAAGGTGGTGGCCGGTTTCCGCTCGCCTCGCTGGCGCCCTGTGGGTCTTCAGCGTCGACCTGGGCTGGCAACGGCGGGTTTCATGGCCCGCCGTCTCGGCGTTACCGCTGCTCGTGGTCGTACCGCTCTATCGCCGGGTCGACCAACTCCGAGCCGAACCCGCCCGCGATCTCTGGTTCGCCTTCCTCTGAGGAGCCCTCTGCGCGCCGCTGGCGGTGCCCTGCTGCTCAACACGGCCTTCCACACCACGCTGCTGACTGTCCGGGGTCGCCAACCCCCGACTCGGCCGCCGCCGTGCCTCAACACGCGCCCACCGGTCAGAAGAGGGCCTCAAAGGGGCTGCGGTGCTGCTCCTACTGCTAGTGCGGCGGCGCGGAGTCCGACGGGTCATCGACCGGGATCGTGTATGCCGGGATGGCCGGCGCCGGGTTCGCCTTAAGCCGAGACACACCCCCCTCATCTCGGGCACGCGTATGCCGATTACGGCAACGAGGGCCTGGCTGCAACGTTCATCCTGCGCTGCCTCCTGCCGCCGTTCGCCACCGCTGTTCTCACCGCGTGCATCGGCATCGGGCTGGGACTGGCGGCGTCTGTCGCCAGGACGGTCTGGGGCGCAAGTGGGGTTACGCAGCGCTCCGGGTACGCCTCCGCGATGCTCCTACACGCCGTCTGGAACCTCAGCGCCACCCTCGACGTACTACTTCGAAGGTCCACCTCATCGGCGGCGTGCCGCTGTTCAAATCGGGTTCCCTCGCCCTACTGCGCCTCCTTACTCAAGCGGCGCGAGGGCGACACCATCCGGCGACAACTCACCGCCTACGCCGACCACGGCTGGTTCACCTACCTGGGCGCCATGCTCGCGTCGGTGCCGGACCGCCGGCGAGCCAAACACTGGGCGCACGCCTGGATCGGAGACCGCGGGGAACGAGCGATGGAGGCGTTCGCAGGGAGCCGGGCGAGCGACCTGCCTCTGCTGCGCCAACGGATGACCAGGGCGGGAAGTAGCGCGGCCCGACGCCGTGAGCCGAGAGCAGGGGAACGGTATTGGAGGCCATCGCAGCCTATCGTGCGGCCCTTCACGGCGGCGGCACACACGCCTACACCCGGGCGCTGGCGGCGGCAGGTCCAGCGACCTCGGCTGCCGTTGCTGAACGGATAGTGCAGCGGCCTTCTATAATCACCAAGTTGCAGGTTCGAGACCTGCCGGGGGCACCCCGAACCACCGCCCCGACCCGACACCACGGCACGACGCCAGGTTTCCGCCCGGGCGAGTGGCTTCCCTTCCTCCGGCCCAGCCCCGCATCGACTTGACCGGGCGCGTCCTCCCGGACTTTCCGAGGCAACGCGGTAAGTTCGGTCTGACCGGAGGGCGCCGCGGCGCACCCCGGCACACGATCGGCGTCGGGGCGGCCGGGGCGGCAAACACTCGGCCGCTGGGGACGTACCAGTGGAAGGAAAGCTTACCTGGCTGGCGCGGAAGGACGACCGGCCGGGGAGCTCACTGCTCTCCTGGACGCCGTCTCGGCGTTGCGTGACGTCGTCGCCGGGTCGCGGACACCGCCGGACCTGCCCGGCGCCAGCGCGGCCTCCACGACTCTGCCTGGAGTTGTTGCACCAACTCGACGACTACGTCCTGCCGCGGCTGCGCTCGCTCGACGCGCCGGTCCTCGCCGTCGTCGGCGGCTCCACGGGGGCGGGCAAGTCGACGCTGGTCAATTCCCTGGTCGGCAAGGTGGGTGTCGCGGCCGGGCGTGCTGCAACCACCACCCGCTCCCGGTGCTCGTCCACCACCCCGACGATGCGCGTTGGTTCGATGCCGACCGGGTGCTGCCGAGCCTGGCCCGGGTGACCTCGGGGCCGGCACGGCCGAAGATCCCGTCCGCGGTGCGTCAGGTGGCCTCGCGCCGTCCCTCTCCTGCGGGTTGGCCCTGCTCGACGCGCCGGACATCGACTCGGTCGTCACCGCCAACCAGGACCTCGCTGCGCAACTCTCAGCGGCGGCCGACCTCGGCTCTTCGTCACCAACGGCGGCCCGGTATGCGCGATGCCGCCCCCTGGGCGCTGCTGCGACAGGACGGAAACGACGTACGTCAGTCGCCATCGTGATCGACAGGGTTTGCCTCCGGAGGCAGTCGAGGAGATCCGCGGGAGCACCTGGCGGGGATACTAGGGACGCAAGGCCTGTCTTTGCCCCCGGTCTTCCCGGTCCGCGAGGTCGCGCTCGGCCCCGACAGGTTGCTACCGATCCGCCGAGATCGCCGGCCTGCGCGACTGGCTCACCCGCCCTGACCCACGACGCCCGGGCGCGCGCGGTAGTCGTGCGGCACACCCTCAGCGGGGCCCCTCGACTCGATCGACGGCCGGATCGGCGTAACTCACCGCGCCACAGCCGAGCAACACTCCGCGACTCAGGCGCTCTCGAAGATGGCCGACGCGGCATACGCACAGGCCTCGTTCGGGGTCGAAAGGGGAGGACGACGGCACCCTGTTTGCGTGGCGGGGTCCTGGCCCGGTGATGCAGGAGTTCGTCAGCACCGGCAGGGTTCTTCAAGCGGGTCAAATCCGCGGTGTCGCGCTGGCGCGACCGATTCGCCGCGATGGTCGGGGACCAGACCGCGCCGGCGCGCTGAACTCGGCGAGGCGCTTTGCGCTCAGGAGTCGCGGCGCTGATGACCGCCGGGGCCCACGCGGCCGCCTCGACGACTGCCCGCTCCTGGCGAGGTATGCCGGGTGGTGCCTGCCTGGTCGGCCGGAATCCTGCCAACTGGCCGCCTCGTCCACGGACCTCGACGACCGGGTCGGCTCACGACTCTGGTCCGCGAGTGGCAGGTTGACGTGCCTGGCCTTGCGGTTGCGCAACGAAGGACGCGACCGGCGAACCACCGCCAAGTTCGCGGCCTACGGGGTCAACGGCCTAAGTGTGGTCCTCATGCTTTTGACCTTTGCGCAACAGCCGGGCTGACCGAGACCGACCGGCCGGGGATCGCCAGCGGCGCCGCCCGCTGCTGGGGCAGAAGCTGCTGGAGGCGGTCTTCGGCGACCAGGCCGTGCAGACGCCGGCCGCGAAGGCACGGGCCACGCAGCGTGACCGGGTGGGCCAGCTCTTCCTGAGGACGGGGCGTTGCGCACTTCCAGGACGCCGTCGAGAGTGTCAAGCGTCCCGCGACCAAGCGGCGGCGCCTCAGGTGCCGCGGCGTTCAACGTCAGGGCAGCACGATGGGCCCCATCGGCCGGCAGCGCTCAGCACTCCGTCGCCGCGTTCGGAACTGGCCGGGCAGGCTCGATGCGTTACCTGCGGCGGTCGAGTCCGGGGGGCAGGAACTCGGCCCTCGCCGGTCGACCAGGCGGTCAGCGTCGTCGAGAAGGTCCGCGGCGCCCTCGATCGCCGAGGCCACACCGTGGTCGCCCGGCCCGGAGCGAACGGCGACGGGAAGTCCTCGTTGGGCTTCAACGCCATCGTCGACGGCCGCTAGCCAAGGTCGGCGCCCGCCGACCACCACGTCAATGACCCTCGGCGCGATCGTGGGGCCGGGCCGGCGCCGCTGAACTGCTCGACTGGCTCGGTGTCGCGGCCCGCCACCAGCTCGGTCCCGACGACCCCGCAGCGCCCAGGACGGCGCCCAGGACAGCGGCAGCGCACCGGCCGAGCGCCGGCATCGGCCGTCTCGACGGACTGGGCTGCTGGATCTGCCCGACTTACGACTCGCGGGTGGCCGCACTTGCCACCGGGCAGAAGCGCAGCGCGTGCTGGAGCTCGTCGACGTCTTCGTCTGGGTGACCGATCCGCGAAATACGCCGACGCACTGCTGCATGACGACCCAGCGTCGCGGCCCTGTCAGGCACGGGACTCAGTGACGATCGTCGTGATCAACCAGCCAAACCGGCTCACTCCCGACGCGGTCGAGTCCTGCCGCGCCGACCTGACCCGCCTACTGGCGGCCGACGGGTTAGGCGCGGCCAAGGTCATGCGTCACCTCGGCTCTCACCGGCGCGGGGGTCGATGAGCTGCGACAGCAGTTGGCCAATCCCGTTGCTGGGGGGCGGATGCGCCCAGGACCCGGTTCTCGGCCGATGTCGTGGCGGTGGCCGGGGGCCTGCGCTCAGGGGTCGCCGACACCGAGCCCGAGTGCGCGGCTCCGCCGACGATGCGCTGGTCGAGCGCGCTGTCACGGTCGGCCGGGGTTCCCGGTGGTGCTGGAGGCCGTCGCCGAGGACCACCGCACGCGAAGCGACCTCCATGGTGGGTGGCTGTTCACCCCGCTGGGTGTCGGGCTTCGGCGCCGACCCGCTTGCCCGGCTGCGCCTGGACAAGACCATGGTCAAGATCAAGGGCATCGACCAGACCGACGTCCGCGCCGTGGTCGGGCGCTCGTCGATCCCGCCACCGTCACCCGCCGCCCCGTGCCGCGGCGGGTCGCTGGCCATCCGGCAACTCGCCGATCGGGCGGCTGAGGGTATGCCGGTCCGCTGGGCCAACGCTGTGGCCGATACGGCTGACCCTGGAGCGGCGGGCCTGTCCGACCCTCTCGACCAGGCGGTGATCCGCTCACGCCGTTGCGGGCTCGACAGCCGGTCAGGTGGCGAGTCGACGGACGTCGTCCAGTGGATCTTCGGTTCAGTGACTCTCACCGGATTCCTTTGGCTGACAGCACTTCTCGTCGTCGGGTGGCTGCAGTTGCCAGACCTGCCAACCCCGACGATCAGCCAACTTGCGGTGCCGTTCCTCCTCCTGACCGGCGGCATCTCGGCGGTCTGCCTGCCGCGACCCTCAATCGGTTGTTCGTCGGGTGGGATCTCGACGGCGGGCCAAGGTGGTCGCCCGCAGCTGCACGACACCATCGCCGAGGTGGCCGACTCCCGGATCGTGGCCCCGTCTTGGCCGTCCTCGAGCGGCATCGGGTCGTGCGCGAGGCCCTCGACCGGGCCCGTCACGCGCGCTGACTCTGGCTGTCGTCAGGCTGGCGGCCGTTGTCCCCAGCCCTGCACGCGAGTCCCACCATCCACAAACCGTGCGGTCGCCTCTCCCTCGTGGCCTCCAGGGTTCCCAGCACGCTGCCGGTATGCCGGTCCGCCAGAGGATCGCATCGAGACAGGGGACCCGAGATGAACGGAGGCTATGTGACCGTCGTCGGCAATGTCACCGCCGAGCCGGTGTTGCGCGAGACCAAGAACGGGCGACCGTTCGCCACCTTCCAGGTCGCCTCGACGGCCCGCCGCTACGACCCCGGACCCGCGGCTACATCGACGCAGGCACCAACTTCGTGTCGGTCGTGACCTTCAACGCGCTGGCGGCCAATGTCGTCGCCAGTGTGCTGAAAGGGCAACCCGTCGTGGTGCATGGCCGCCTGCGGATCAACTCGCAGGCCACCACCGAGGGGCGCTCGATGATCTCAGTCGAGGTCGACGCCCACACCGTGGGACATGACCTCACCAAGGGACAGTCGCTGTTCAGCAAACCGGTGCGGGCCCAGTTCGACCCGACCGATCGGATGGGCGCCCCGAGTGCAGGCGTCCCTGGCCGCACTGGAGACGCCCGACTTCGAGGACTTCGAGGCCGAGCGGCCCGCGCTCACCGCGGTGATGGGTGCCCAGCAGGCGCAGGCCGACGAGGGCGCGGTCCGCTTCGACCTCGCGACGGCCGACCCCGAGACCGACGAATACCTCGCCAAAGTCGGCTGACCTCCCGAGACGACCGCGGCGTGCCTCCGGCACAGGGCACGCCGCGGTTTCATGCCGGCACGGGGCGGGTACCGGGGAGTGGGGAAGGTGGGCGATTCGGACGGCATACCCTGCTGCGGATAGCCTTCGGCGCATGGCCGAGTTCATCTACACCATGACCAAAGCGCGCAAAGCGGTGGGCGACAAGCTCATCCTCGACGACGTGACGATGGCGTTCTATCCCACCGCCAAGATCGGCGTCGTCGGGCCCAATGGCGCCGGTAAGTCGACGATCCTCAAGATCATGGCCGGCCTAGACCAACCCTCCAACGGCGAGGCTCGCCTGTCGCCGGGGTACTCCGTCGGCATCCTCCTGCAGGAACCGCCGCTTAACGAGAGCAAGACCGTCCTGGGCAATGTCGAGGAGGGCGCCGGCGAGATCAAGGGCCAAGCTCGACCGCTACAACCAGATCGCGCTGGAGATGGCCGAGCCGGACGCCGACTACGACGCCCTGGGCACGGAGATGGCCGCCCTGCAGGACGAGATCGACCACGCCAACGCGTGGGATCTCGACTCGCAACTGGAGCAGGCGATGGACGCGCTGCGCTGCCCGCCGCCAGACGCCGACGTCAGCGTGCTGTCCGGCGGTGAGCGGCGTCGGGTCGCCCTGTGCAAGCTGCTGCTGCAGAAGCCCGACCTGTTGCTGCTCGACGAGCCGACCAACCACCTCGACGCCGAGTCGGTGCAGTGGCTGGAGCAGCACCTCGCGCAGTACCCCGGCGCGGTCCTCGCGGTCACCCACGACCGCTACTTCCTCGACAACGTGGCCCAGTGGATCGCCGAGGTCGACCGCGGCCGGCTCTACGGCTACGAAGGCAACTACACGGCATACCTGGAGAAGAAGGCCGAGCGCCTCAAGGTCCAGGGCAAGAAGGACGCCAAGTTGGCCAAGCGCCTCGCCGAGGAGTTGGAGTGGGTCCGCTCCAACGCCAAGGGTCGCCAGGCCAAGTCCAAGGCCCGGTTGGCGCGCTACGAGGAGATGGCGGCTGAGGCCGAGCGCACTCGCAAGCTGGACTTCGAGGAGATCACCATCCCGCCTGGCCCGCGGTTGGGATCACAGGTCATCGAGGTCAAGAACCTGCGCAAGGGGTTCGGGGACCGAGTCCTCATCGATGGGTTGTCGTTCACGCTGCCCCGCAACGGCATCGTCGGCGTCATCGGCCCCAACGGCGTCGGCAAGACCACGCTCTTCAAGACCATCGTCGGGCTGGAGCAGCCGGATGCGGGTGAGGTCAAGGTCGGGGATACGGTCAAGATCTCCTATGTCGACCAGTCCCGGTCGGGTCTGGACCCCAACAAGACGCTGTGGGAGGTCGTCTCCGACGGCCTGGACTTCATCAAGGTCGGGCAGGTCGAGATCCCTCGCGGGCTTATGTGTCGCAGTTCGGCTTCAAGGGCCCCGACCAGCAAAAGCTTGCGGGGATTCTCTCAGGTGGTGAGCGCAACCGGCTCAACCTCGCGTTGACCCTCAAGCAGGGCGGCAACCTGCTGCTGCTTGACGAGCCGTCCAACGACCTTGACGTCGAGACGCTCGCGTCGCTGGAGAACGCGCTGCTGGAGTTCCCCGGCTGCGCCGTCGTCATCAGCCACGACCGGTGGTTCCTTGACCGGGTCGCCACGCACATCCTCGCCTATGAGGGTGACGAGTCCGACCCGGCCAAGTGGTACTGGTTCGAGGGCAACTACGAGGCATACGAGAAGAACAAGATCGACCGGCTCGGCCCGGAGGCCGCCCGGCCGCACCGGGTCACCTACCGCAAGCTCACCCGCGACTGACCCCCACGTATGCCGCGAGGTGCTCACCCGTGAGGGTGGCCCTCGCGGCCACGAGATCGGCGGGCGTGCCCTCGAACACGACCTTGCCGCCGTCGTGGCCGGCCCCCGGACCGAGGTCGATGATCCAGTCCGCGTGCGCCATGACCGCCTGGTGGTGCTCGATGACGAGGACCGACTTGCCGGAGTCGACCAGCCGGTCGAGCAGGCCGAGCAGCTGCTCGACATCGGCAAGGTGCAGCCCGCTCGTCGGCTCGTCGAGGATGTAGACCGCCCCCTTCTCGCCCAGGTGGGTGGCCAGCTTGAGCCGCTGCCGCTCACCACCGGAGAGGGTGGTGAGCGGCTGGCCGAGGCTGAGGTACCCCAGGCCGACGTCGCGTAGCCGAGAGAGAATCGTGTGCGCCGCCGGGGTGCGGGCCTCGCCAGTGGCGAAGAACTCCTCCGCCTCGGACACCGACATGGCGAGCACCTGGCTGATGTCCTTGCCGCCGAAGTGATACTCCAGCACCGCCGCCTGGAACCGTTTGCCTTCGCAGTCCTCACAGACCGACGTCACGGTGTCCATGAACCCAAGCTCGGTGTAGATCAGGCCGTTGCCATTGCACGTGGGGCAGGCGCCCTCAGAGTTGGCGCTGAAGAGCGCCGGCTTGACCCCGTTGGCCTTGGCGAACGCCTTGCGGATCGGGTCGAGCAGACCCGTGTAGGTCGCCGGGTTGCTGCGGCGCGAGCCCTTGATCGCTCCCTGGTCGACGACGACGACCCCGTCCTGGTCGGCGACCGACCCGTGGATGAGCGAGCTCTTGCCCGACCCGGCGACCCCGGTGACGACGACGAGCACGCCCAGCGGGATGTCCACGTCGACGTTTTGCAGGTTGTGCGTCGAGGCCCCCCGGACCGACAGCGCGCCGGTGCGCGGACGGCATACCGGCTTGAGGCTGGCGCGGTCGTCCAGGTGCCGTCCGGTGCTGGTGTCGCTGGCCCGCAACCCAGCCACATCCCCCTCGAAGACGATCGACCCGCCGGCCGTGCCGGCGCCCGGGCCGATGTCGACGACATGGTCGGCGATGGCGATGACCTCGGGTTTGTGCTCGACGACGAGCACGGTATTGCCCTTGTCGCGCAGCCGCAGCAGCAGCTCGTTCATCCGCTGGATGTCGTGCGGGTGCAACCCGATCGAGGGCTCGTCGAAGACATAGGTGATGTCGGTGAGCGAGGAGCCGAGGTGGCGGATCATCTTGGTGCGTTGCGACTCGCCACCGGACAGCGTGCCCGAGGGCCGCTCCAGCGACAGATAACCGAGCCCGATCTCGACGAAGGAGTCGAGCAGGTGCTGCAGACCCGTGGTGAGCGGCGCGACGGTGGGCTCGTCGAGTCCGCGCACCCACTGAGCCAGGTCGCTGATCTGCATGGCACAGGCATCGGCGATGTTGATGCCGTTGATCTTCGACGAGCGGGCCTCGACCGTCAGGCGAGTGCCGCCGCACTCGGGGCAGGTCTGGAAGGTGATGGCTCGCTCGACGAAGGCGCGGATGTGCGGCTGCAGCGCCTCGACATCCTTGGACAGCATCGATTTCTGGACCTTGGGGATGAGCCCCTCGTAGGTGAGGTTGATGCCCTCGACTTTGATCTTGGTCGGCTCCTTGTAGAGCAGGTCGTGCAGCTCGCGCTTGGAGAAGTCCTTGATCGGCTTGTCCGGGTCGAAGAAGCCGCACCCGCGATAGATCCGGCCATACCACCCGTCCATGGTGTAGCCGGGGATGGTCAGCGCCCCCTCGTTGAGCGACTTGTCGGCGTCGTAGAGGGCGGTGAGATCGAAATCGCTGACGGCGCCCCGACCCTCGCAACGCGGGCACATGCCACCGAGCTGGAAGAAGGTGGCCTTGGTGGCGCGGGTCTTGTCGCCGCGCTCGACCGTCACCGCACCGCTGCCGCGCACCGTCGGCACGTTGAATGAGAAAGCATTCGGCGAGCCGATGTGCGGCTGGCCCAGTCGGCTGAACAGCATCCGCAGCATGGCATTGGCGTCGGTCACCGTGCCGACGGTCGAGCGCGGGTTGGCGCCCAGGCGCTCCTGGCCCACGATGATCGCTGTCGTCAGGCCGTCGAGCAGATCGACATCCGGTCGGGCCTGCGTCGGCATGAACCCCTGGATGAAGGTGCTGTAGGTCTCGTTGATCATCCGCCGCGACTCGGCAGCGATGGTCGCAAAGACGAGCGAGCTCTTGCCCGACCCCGACACACCGGTGAAGACCGTGAGTCGTCGTTTGGGTAGCTCGACGGAGATGTCCTTGAGGTTGTTCTCCCGCGCTCCGTGGACCCGGATGAGGTCGTGGCTGTCGGCCACGTGGCCGTCTCCGGAGGCAGGGGTTGCGTCAGGGTCGGTCGGGCGCGCTGAGGTCCGGCTGGTCATCCGCCGATGCTGTCATGCCCTGACCCGATCTCCCAGCTCGCCAGGGTGCGGCACGCGCCGGCTTGGTACCACGACAAGTGTGCGCGGCCGGCATACCCGGTTGCTGGCAGCAGCGGCGCGACCCACTCCCAGACCAGCGCCTCACTCACGCCGGGTCCGACGGCGTCGAGGGTGAGGTGGGGGGTCACCATCCCGAACTGCCCCCCATACGGCTGGTATGCCGGGAACGCCGCCACGAGTGCGCGCGTGAGCTCCGCGAACGGCCCGGCCGGCGCGGGGACGAGGTGGATGATGCCGTTGGGGAAGGTCCCGATGCGGGCGAGCGTGAAGGTAAAAGGCGTTGCCGCAGAAAGGATTTCGGCGATCTCGTCGGCGCGTTCAGCGAGGTCTTCCGGCCCGAGAAGGGGGGCCAGCAGCGTGATGTGGCTATGCGCGAAGGTCGGGTCAGCCGACACGTATGCCGGGTCGTAATGCTCGTGCCGCGCTCGCACGAAGGCTTCCAGCGCGGGGACTGGCACGACGAGCGCGGAGTGGCCCTCGCCCTGATCGGGACCCAACGGCATACCGGGCCTTAGGCGGCGGGCATCGGTCGGTAGCCGACCAACCGCAAGGCGAGTGCAGCGTTGGTCGCGCCGATCTGGGCCGGGCTGCGCTTGACCGAGGGGGCGTACCACCGGGCGACGTCGACGACGATCGACAGCAGTGCGAGGGAGGTGTCACCGAGGTTGTCGACGGTGAATTCGCCGGAGGCGACTCCGGCCCGCAGCACTCCGCGCACGGCGGCGTCGATCTGTTTGCGCATCAGCAGCACCTCGACGCGGTGCTCGGGGGACAGGTGGGGGAATTCGTGCTGGACCACGCGGGCGATCGCGTAGTTCTGGGCATGCCAGGCGCTGAAGTCGGAGACCAGAGCGGCGAGTTGCTCATGGGGGAGAGGGGAGCTCGCGACGGCGTGCCGGATGAGCTCGAGCGCTTCTTCGTGGCCGGTCCGGCTCAGCTGGAAGAGGACGTCCTCTTTGGAGGAGAAGTGCACGTAGACGCCGGCGGGCGACAGGCCCGCGCCGGCGGCGATGTCACGAGTGGTCGTCGCGTGAAACCCCTTGTCGGCGAACGCTGCAGCGGCCGCGTTGAGCAGGCGACCTGCGGTTTCGCTGACGTGCGGCCAGAGCGTGCTCGCGGGCGCCGACATGTGGACAGCATGCCGCACCTATGCAAGACTAAGCAAGCGCTTAGTCAGCGTCGCTGTGCGCTGTCTCGGCGCGCGTCCGGTCGTCCGGACGAGTCGCACTCGCTACCGCAAGCTGTCCCGGGAGGACCACATGCCGCGCACTCTCTACACCGAGGAGCACGAGGACTTCCGCGCCGCCGCGCGTGAGTTCGTCGAGCGCTCGCTCAAGCCCCGCGTCGAGGAGATGATCTCCCTCAAGTCCATCCCGCGCGACATCTGGATCGAAGCCGGCAAGCAGGGCTTCTTCGGCCTGGATATCCCCGAGGAGTTCGGTGGCGCCGGCGCCGAGGACTACCGCTTCAACGCCGTGCTCGCCGAGGAGTGGGCTCACTTCAACGCCGCGACCGCTGCGTGCTTCGGCATCCACGCCGACGTCTGCCCGCCGTACATCGTCGACTTGGGCACCCAAGAGCAGAAGGCCCGCTGGCTGCCCGGCATGGCCTCCGGTGAGCTCATCTGCGCCATCGGGATGACCGAGCCCTCGGGCGGCTCTGACCTGGCCGCCCTCAAGACCACCGCCGTCCGCGCCGACGACGGCTCGGGCGACTGGATCCTCAATGGCTCCAAGACCTTCATCACCAACGGCTACCAGTGCGACCTGGTCATCGTCGCCGCCCGCACCGACGCCAGCAAGGGCCCCAAGGGGATCACGCTGTTCATGGTCGAGCGGGGCATGGAGGGCTTCGTCAACGGCCGCAAACTCGACAAGGTCGGCCAGGACGAGTCCGACACCGCCGAGCTGTTCTTCGAGAACGTCCGGGTGCCCGACGCCAACCGGCTCGGCGCCGAGGGTCTGGGCTTCATCGCGATGATGCAGCGCCTCCCGCAGGAGCGCATCGGCGCGGCCTGCTCCAACATCGCCCACGCCAAACAGATCTTCGTCGAGACCCTCGCCTATGCCAAGGAGCGCAAGGCATTCGGCCAGCCGATCGGCACCTTCCAGCACAACAAGTTCAAGTTCGCCGAGATGATCACCAAGCTCGAGGTCGCCGAGGCCTACATCGACGACTGCGTGCTGGCTCACTCGCAGCGCAAGCTTTCGCCGGTCGACGCCGCCAAGGCCAAGTGGTGGAGCGCTCAGGTGCAAAGCGAAGTTCTCGACGAGTGCGTGCAGCTGCACGGTGGCTACGGCTTCATGAACGAATACCGCGCCGCCCGCGCGTGGCGGGACGCCCGCGTCACCAAGATCTGGGCCGGCTCGAACGAGATCATGAAGGAACTCATCGGCCGCGACCTGGGCCTGTGACCGACTCTCCGACAACGGGATCCGCGGCCGCGCCGCTCGTGCGTAAGCACGAGGGCGCGGTCGCGCTCGTCACCGGCGCCAGCCGGGGGATCGGGCTGGCCATCGCAGCCCGCCTCATCGCCGACGGTGCCCGGGTGGTCGTCACGGCACGCACCCCGGAGCCGCTCGCCGACGCCGTGGCCCAGTTGGGTGGCGCGCAGTATGCCGTCGCGCTGGCCGGTAATGCCGCCGACCCGGCCCATCAGGCGGCCGCCATCGAGCTGGCCCACGATCGGTTCGGTGGGCTGGACTACCTGGTCAACAACACCGGCATCAACCCGGCATACGGGCCGTTGCTCGACACCCCGACCGAGGTAGCGCGCAAGATCCTCGACACCAACGTCGTGGCGGCTGCGGCGTGGGTCAAGGCTGCGATCGACCGGGGGCTCGGCAGCGCCGCGCACCCGGGCGCAGTCGTCAACATCGCTTCCATCGCCGGCCTCGGGGCCAGCGGGGCCCTGGGCTGGTATGCCGTGTCGAAGGCCGCGCTCATCCACCTCACCATGGAGCTGGGCCTGCAACTGGGCCCGGATGTCCGGGTCAACGCGGTGGCGCCCGCAGTGGTCAAGACCCGCTTCGCCCAGGCCCTGTATGCCGGCCGCGAGCCCCAGGTCGCCCAGGCCTATCCGCTCAAGCGGCTTGGTGTGCCCGACGACGTCGCCGGGGCAGTGTCGTTCCTGCTCAGCGCCGACGCGGCGTGGATCACCGGTCAGACTCTCGTCGTCGACGGCGGCGTCACCCTGGGCGTCGGGCTGTAGTTGCTCGCTGTCGTTACTCGCCGGCCGGCGGGCGCGGCATACCAGGGTCTTTGAGGCGCAGCATGCCTTCCTGCGCGAGCGTCACCATGAGCGTGCCGTCCTGGCTGAACATCCGCCCCACCCCGAGCCCGCGACCGCCCTGGGCCGACGGGCTGCTCATCGTGTAGAGGATCCAGTCGTCGGCGCGCACCGGCCGGTGGAACCACATCGCGTGATCGAGGCTCGCCGGGCGCAGCCGGCTGTCCATCCAGTGCACCCCGTGTCGCCGCAACACCGGCTCCAGCAGCGAGTAGTCCGAGGCATAAGCGAGCACCGCCGCGTGGATGATCGGATCGTCGGGCAGCTCGTGCCGGGCGCGCAGCCAGACGTTCTGGCGGGCAATGTGATTCCGGCCGGGCTTGGTGTAGATATTGCCCTCGACATGGCGCAACTCGATGGGGCGCTCCAGCGCGAAGAAGGACCGCACCGCCGGGTCGGTGTTTTCGCGCAGCGACTCGTCCAGCGACCGCACATCCTCCGGGAAGGGGACCGGCGGCATCGGGTCGTGGTGCTCCATGCCCTCAGCCGGCTCCATGAATGAGCAGCCCATCGACAGGATGGTGCGGCCGTACTGCACCGCCTGCACCCGGCGGGTGGAGAAGGATCGCCCGTCGCGCACCTTCTCGACGAGGAATTTGATCGGGTGGCTGTCGTCGCCGCCGCGCACGAAATAGGCGTGCAACGAGTGGATCGGGCGGGTCACGCCGTCGACGGCGTCGACGGTGCGCGACGCGGCGACCAGCGACTGGGCGAGCACCTGGCCACCGAAGACCCGGCCATGCGGCATCCGTTGGCTGCGGCCGACGAACACCACCGGGGAGAACTCACCGAGGTCGGTCTCGTCGTCGCCGGGCATTCCTTCGTAACGGACCCTGGCCTGACCGAGCTCCTGCAGGTCCAGGACCTCCAGCAGGTCGGCGATCGAGTCACGGGAGGGCGGGTTCAGCGGGCTCACACCTGCTGACATTAGCCGTATGCCGTGACCCTCCGGTCGGGGGTGTCAGTCGGCGGTGTTAGTCGCGGGGTCCGCCGGCGACGTAGATGACCTGGCCGTTGATGAATCCGGCGGCATCGCTGGCCAGGAAGGTCACCAGAGCGGCGATGTCCGCCGGCTGGCCGACCCGGCCGGAGGGGTTCTTGGCGGCCGCTGCGGCGAGGAACTCCTCGAACGGCATACCCATCCGTTCGGCGGTCTGGCGGACCATCTCGGTCTGGATGAAGCCGGGGGCGACCGCGTTGGCGGTGATGCCGAACCGCCCGAGTTCGACCGCGAGCGTCTTGGCCATGCCCTGCAGTCCGGCCTTGGCCGTCGAGTAGTTGGTCTGACCCCGGTTGCCCTGCGCGGAAGTGGAGGACAGGTTGATGATCCGGCCGAATTTCGCCGCGACCATGTGCGTCTGGCAGGCCCGGGTCATGAGGAAGGAGCCGCGCAGGTGCACGCTCATCACCAGGTCCCAGTCGGCCTCGCTCATCTTGTGCAGCAGGTTGTCGCGGGTGATGCCGGCATTGTTGACCAGGATGGTCGGGGCGCCCAACTCGGCGGCGACCCGGGCGACGGCGGCCTCGACAGCAGCGGCATCGGCCACATCGACCCCGACCCCGATCGCGTGCCCGCCGGCGTCCTTGATCTCAGAAACCGTTGTCTTGCAAGCTGATTCGTCGAGGTCGAGAATCCCCACGGCGTGCCCGGACGCGGCGAGATGGCGTGCGGTCTCCGCCCCGATCCCGCGAGCGGCGCCGGTGACAATGGCTGTGCGAGGGGTCGTCATATCCCCAAAGCTAGTCCAGGGTGGTCCGCCCTTGAGCCGCAGCATCCCCCTCTTCCCGGGCGACGGTGGCCACGAGGAGCCGGTCGACGGCACACAAGCTGCCGATGCCGAGGCCGCGTCCGCCCGACGCGGAGGGGCTGTGAAACCGGCGTACAGGACCCACTCGCTCCGGCGCGCGCCGCGCGATGGAACCAGACGCGTGGTCGAGGCTTGCTTGGCGCAGTCGGGGTTCGGCCCAGCTCGCCCGTGGGCGCGGAGCACCGGTTCGAGGATCGAGTAGTCGGTCGAGTAGGCGAGGAAGGCCGCGTGGATGGTGGGGTCGTCGGGCAACGGCCGCCGGGAGCGCAGCCACACGCTCTGGTCGGGGGTCTGCTCGGGGCCGGGGCCGGCATACAGGTTGCCCCTTCGACGTGACGCAGCTCGATCGGACCCCCGGAGGATGCACACCACGGGCATACGGGCCGAGTATGCCGTCCAGCGCCGCGGCGACGTCCCTTGAGGCGCTCGGGCGCTGGGACGGTGGGCATCGGGTCGTGGTGTTCGAGTCCGGGAGGCATCTTGAAACGCGCGGAAAGCGTCGCGAGAAGGCGCCGTCCTAAACGGCGAGGATGCGGCGGTGGAGAAGGATCGGCCGTCGCCGAGCCGGCCTGGACGACGCAGTCGGATCGGCGGTGTCCGATCCGCGAGGAGAGGGCCGTGTGCAGCGAGTGGATGGGACGTCCGCCGCCGGCCGATTTGGGTCGGCCGGGGTGACCGTGCGGGCGGCGGCGATGATCCCCTGGGCGAGAAGTTGTCCGCCGAAGATCCGCTGATAGCGCTGCTTCTGGCTTGAGCCGACGAAAACCCTTGCAGCCGTGGGCGCTAGCTCTGGCTGGGTGGTCGTCCTGAGTCGGCTGGACCGTCACCGTGACCGGCTCCACCTCGCGCAGGTCGAGGGGAGGTCCAGCAGGTCGCCCACCGGCTCGAACGGCGCATCGGTCGTGCTGCTGAGGGTGGGACAATGGCCGCACGAGTCAGGTCACCGAGGTCCTCGTTCCGCTGCGTTGGTCGGACATGGACGCCTATGGGCATGTCAACAACGTGCAGTTCGTGCGGCTGCTCGAGGACGCTCGCGTGGCGATGCTCGTTGATTGGTTCCCCGAGGGGCTCGAGCAACTGGACCGCGGGATCGTATCGCCTGCAGCCAGTTGCCGTCGACCTCTCGGTGATCCTGATCGCGGGGGCCAGCTGGCGACATCGGCTGTCGTCATCCCGCGACCCGCAGTCGTTCGGCAGCACTCGGCATGCCGTGCCGAGACGACGCTCAGGTTGTTCAACCTCCGCGATGGCGTGCCGCGTCGGATGGCGGCGGAATAGCACCCAGCTACAGCGGCATCCGTGATCCGGCGCCGCTTGCGCAGTAGGCGCTCGCTGTGACCGTGTTGTCGCTGGAGTTCTCCGGACCCGCAGGGGTATGCCGACTTCGTCACCCTCAGGTGCAGGGCCCGGTCTGCCGATCCCGACGCGGCAGTTCGGCTGATCACCCGGG
>JADJVI010000045.1 GCA_016710645.1 Actinomycetales bacterium
GTACGCCGCGGGTCGACCAGTCTGGCGTGTGCAATCCGGTGGAATCCCCGAGGAGTTGTCCGTGGTCAAGGTGTTCGAGAAGTTGCTGCGTGCCGGCGAGGGCGGGTCGTCAAGCGGCTCGAGGGGATCGCGCGCCAGGTCAACGTCCCTGGAGGAGGACTTCGAGAAGCTCACCGACGCCGAGTTGCGCGCCGAGACCGGCGTGTTCCGGCAGCGTCTGGACAACGGCGAGCCGATCGACAAACTGCTGCCCGAGGCGTTCGCGGCCGTGCGGGAGGCGTCCAAGCGCACCCTGGGCAAGCGGCACTTCGACGTGCAACTCATGGGCGGCGCGGCGCTGCACGAGGGCAATGTCGCCGAGATGCGCACCGGTGAGGGCAAGACCCTCGTCGCGACCCTCCCGTCCTATCTCAATGCCCTGTCCGGCAAGGGCGTGCACGTCATCACGGTCAACGACTACCTCGCGGAATACCAGTCCGAGCTGATGGGCCGCGTCCACCGGGCGCTCGGGCTGGAGACCGGCTGCATCCTCGCCTCGATGACCCCTGACCAGCGCCGGCTGGAGTACGGCAAGGACATCACCTACGGCACCAACAACGAGTTCGGCTTCGACTACCTGCGCGACAACATGGCCTGGTCGACGGCCGAGTTGGTGCAGCGCGGCCACCACTACGCGATCGTCGACGAGGTCGACTCGATCCTCATCGACGAGGCCCGCACCCCGCTCATCATCTCCGGCCCGGCCGACCAGGCGACCAAGTGGTACGTCGAGTTCGCCAAGATCGTCCAGCGGCTCTCCCGGGGTGAGTTCGAGTCGGGCATCGGCGACTACGAGGTCGACGAGAAGAAGCGCACCGTCGGCGTGCTGGAGGCCGGCATCGAGCGGGTCGAGGATCTGCTGGGCATCGACAACCTCTACGAATCGGTCAACACCCCGCTCATCGGGTTTCTCAACAATGCGATCAAGGCCAAGGAGCTGTTCAAGCGCGACAAGGACTACGTCGTGCTCAACGGCGAGATCCTCATCGTCGACGAGCACACCGGGCGCATGCTGCCCGGCCGGCGCTACAACGAGGGCATGCACCAGGCCATCGAGGCCAAAGAGGGCGTCGAGATTCAGAACGAGAACCAGACCCTCGCGACGATCACCCTGCAGAACTACTTCCGCATGTACTCCAAGCTCGCCGGCATGACCGGCACGGCCCAGACCGAGGCCGCCGAGCTCAACTCGATCTACAAGCTCGGTGTCGTCACCATTCCGACGAACAAGCCGATGATCCGCATGGACCAGGCCGACCTCGTCTACCGCACCGAGGACGCCAAGTTCGCCGCCGTGGTCGATGACATCGCCGACCGGTATGCCGTGGGGCAGCCGGTGCTTGTCGGCACCGTGTCGGTGGAGAAGAGCGAGCACCTGTCCGGCCTGCTGCGCAAGCGGGGCGTCAAGCATGAAGTGCTCAACGCCAAGCAGCACGCGCGGGAGGCCGCCATCGTTGCCGAGGCCGGCCGCAAGGGAGCAGTCACGGTCGCGACGAATATGGCCGGCCGTGGCACCGACATCATGCTCGGCGGCAACTCCGAGTTCCGCGCCGTGCAGGAGCTCAAGCGCCGCGGCCTGGACCCGGAAGAGACTCCGCAGGAGTACGAAGCCGAGTGGGACGCCGCGCTCGCCGAGGCCGAGAAGGCCGTGGCCAAGGAGCACGACGAGGTCAAGGACCTGGGCGGCCTCTATGTCCTGGGCACCGAACGGCACGAGTCGCGCCGCATCGACAACCAGCTGCGCGGGCGCTCGGGCCGACAGGGTGACCCGGGCGAGTCGCGGTTCTACCTGTCCCTGCAGGACGACCTGATGCGGTTGTTCAACGCGGCGATGGTCGACCGCTTCATGCAGACCGCACGGATGGAGGACGAGGTCCCCATCGAGTCCAAGATGGTGACCCGCTCGATCGCCAGCGCCCAGAGCCAGGTCGAGGCTCGCAACTACGAGATCCGCAAGAACGTCCTCAAGTACGACGACGTGCTCAACCGCCAGCGCCAGGTCATCTACGCCGAGCGCCGGTCCGTGCTCGAGGGCGCCGACATGCAGGAGCAGGTGCGTCACTTCGTCAACGACGTCATCGCGGCATACGTCGCCAACGCCACGGCCGAGGGGTATGCCGAGGAGTGGGACCTCGACCAGCTCTGGACCGCGCTCAAGGTGCTCTACCCGGTGTCAATCACGGTCGATGATGTGGCCGAACGGGCCGGCAGCCGACAGGGCATCACCGCCGAGGTGCTGCGCGAAGAACTCACCAACGACGCACACCACGCCTACGACCGCCGCGAGGCCCAACTCGGCGAGGACGCGATGCGCGAGTTCGAGCGCCGCGTCGTCATGGCTGTGCTCGACCGCAAGTGGCGCGAGCACCTCTACGAGATGGACTACCTGCAGGAGGGCATCGGACTGCGGGCGATGGCCCAGCGTGACCCGCTCGTGGAGTACCAGCGCGAGGGCTACAACCTTTTCGAGGCGATGATGGACTCCATCAAGGAGGAGTCGGTCGCCTACCTGTTCAATGTCGAGGTCGAGGTGGCCGAGCCCACCCCGGCACCCACCGTTGCCCCGGTGCCGGTGGGCCAGCTTCTCCAGGGATTGGCCGATGCGGCCGCGCCCCAAGATGCTCTCGCTGCTCCACCGATCGATGCAGCAGCGCGCGCATCGTCGTCGGTCTCGGACGCCGTTGAGCAGGAACCCGAGGGTGCCGAGGACGGGCATGGTTCGGCCTTCCGCAAGCCGGTTATCCACGCCAAGGGCCTGGAAGGTCCGAGCGGCGGACGGTTGCACTACTCCGCACCCGGCGAGGCTGGCGGGACCGAAGAGCGTGATGTCGTCGCGCCCGGATCCAGCGGCGCGACGCCCGCTCGCGGTGGCCAGCCGACGCCCCGTCGCAGTTCCAAGAAGGCGCGTCGGCGCGGGAAGTAGTCCTCAGCCGACCTGCAATTGGGTGACCACCCAGCGCCGGTCGACACCCGTCATGCGCATCGCCAGGGCGCGCACCCGGTCGTGCTCCACGATGACAGCACACGCCTCGACGACTCCGTCAGCGGGCTCCTGGACGCGCACTCGGCGCACGACCGGCCGACGTTGGGTGGCCTTGGGCCGCCGCGCGGCGACGACCGAGCGGCGGCACAGGATGTCGTAGACCTCTGGAGCGCTCCATCGCGCGACCTGTGCCGCAGGCCGGAGGCCGGCCATGATCTCGACATAGGCCTGCACGAGCTGACGCACCACCGGAGCGGGCTCGGGCAGGTCACGGCGCGGCGTCCACTGTGCGTCGAAGGACGAGTCGCGGGTGAAGTCCAGCGCCAAGCTGTCCTGGACATAGGGCGAGGGCGTCGGGCGGCGGAACGCTTCGTCGCCCGAGATCGGCGCAGGGCGGGGGTCGGGGAGCTTGACGACCTGCAGCGCAGGAAGGGTTGTCATCGGACTGCCTCCGTCACCTGAGTGGGCACGACCAGTCGCTGGCCGGGGGTGATCTGGTCGGGGTCGGACCCCACGGTCTGGGCGTTCGCGGCATACCACTGGGGCCACGCGGCGGCGATCTGAGCCGTGGTCGCGTGCGGTCCGAGATGGCGGGCGGCGATCGACCACAGTGAGTCCCCGCGCTGCACGACGTACTCCCGGGAGGTCGCGGCAGGGGTACTGGAGACCGGTTGTGCCGTCGTGGTGGTGCCCGCGGCAGAGGTTGGCGCGGTGGCCCACTCCGGCAGCGGCCGATCCGGGTCCAGGGGAGTCCAGGACGTGTCGGTGGGGGGATGGAAGCCGGGGTCGAGCGCAAGCGGCCCGGGCGCGTCCAGGACGAGGGTATGCCGGGTGCCCACCGCCGGCGCGATCGTCGCGGCGGCTGCGGTGCCGGGAACGACCGCTGCGACCAGCGACGTGCCGAGCAGGAAGGCGACGGTCCGCCGCAGGGCCGCGGGAGCGATCACGTGGGCGAGTGACCGGCATACCGCACCGACCGCCCCAGGGAGCTGGGCCAACGCGCTGAGCGCCGTGCCGAGGGCGAGCCACCCGCCCAGCGCCGCCCCGACGAGCGCGCAGCCGCCGGCGAGCAGGTCTTCGGGTCGCGCGGCTTCCCAGCTGCGCAGCGTGACCATCTGGGCGCCGAACCGACCAAGGCCCCACGCGAGTGCTGTGGCCGCCGAGACGCCGAGAAGGGTGACGGCCACCCCCCGCATCGCGGCGCCGAGGGTGCGGGGACCGGTGTGGTGCTGTTGGTGGAGGTGCGTGTCGCGAGGCACGTGCTTCCCCTGTTCTCGCGTCTTTGATGTTGTTTACCTACGTTTGCATACGACAGATGCTGTCGTCAAGCGGTTGTCAACAGAGGTGGACGAGCGCATCGGGGGAGGGTCCGCCAGGATGAGCGGGAGAGAGGAGCGCAGATGCGGTGGGAGCGGCTGTTCGACGATCTGGAAGCCCAGCTCGAAGCCGAGGCGGTCCTCGAGCTCGACGCCGAGGTAGCCGATCGCACTCGTCGAGAGCGAGCCAGCCTCACGCTGGTGGACCGCCTCGTCGGGGCGCGCGGTGGCGCGAGCGTCCACGTTCGCGTCGCCGGAGTGGGGATGGTGTCGGCAGGGGTTCTCGACGTCGGCGCCGACTGGGTGCTGCTCAGTCACGACAGCGGCCGTGAAGCGATCGTCCCGCTAGCAGCGATCCGCGCCGTGACCGGCTTGCGGGGTCGGGCCATCGTGCCGGGAGCTGTCGCACGCGGCTTCGGGCTGGGGTTGGCCCTGCGAGTGCTCAGCCGCGACCGCGCGGTGGTCGACGTCGTGGACCTCGACGGACAGCGCCTGGTCGGGACGATCGACGCGATCGGAGCCGACACTCTCGACCTGGCCGAACATGCTCCCGATCTGCCACGCCGGGCGGAGAATGTCGTGGCCGTGCGCACTGTGCCACTGGCCGCGCTCGCCTTGGTCGGGCGACGCGCCTGATCACGGCGGCCCCGAACGCGACGCGTCCTCGACCGTTGGGTTGGGTGAGAAGGTCAGGTGGTCAGTCGGTGAGGTCCGAACCGTCGCCTGGCCCGCCCAACGGGTGGGCCGAGACGAACTCTCGGGTCTGGGCGTACATGCGCTGGATGTACGCCTCCAACTGCTCGGCCTCCACCCGCCATTGACCTCGTCCGCCGACCTTGATCGCGGGGAGATCGCCGGATCGGACCAGGGCATATGCCTGGGCGGCGGAGATGTTGAGCACCTCTGCCACGTCGCTGAGCTGAAGGAAACGCGGCGGCATGCCGACAAGTCTGGCATGTCGGTATGCCGTGTCCCCACTTATCCACAGCCGCGCAGCCTTCCCGTGGCGGAGTGCTCGAGAACGGGCCAAGATGACCACCGTGAGCTACCCAGGGGGTTCCGTCGCCAACCCGCCTCGCCCTGTTGCGACGCGGTTGCAGCGTCCGTCGTGGCGCGACAGCAGATTGCTGATCGGCCTGTTGCTCGTGCTTGCCGCCACTGCGCTCGGCGCCAAGGCGGTGGCCAGCGCCGATGACCGCGTGCCGGTCTTCGCTGCGGCGACTGCGCTGAAGCCGGGTGATCGGCTGACCGCGGACAACGTCATCCGGATCGACGTCGCGCTCGGCGACGGAGCGGCAGAGTATCTGTCGGCGACCGGGGCGGTCCCTCCTGAGCACTTCGTGCTCCGGGAGATCAGGCGAGGCGAGCTGGTGCCCGCGTCGGCCGTGGGTGGCCGCGACCAGGTCAGCGTCCAGCCGGTGACCATCCGGGTGGAGGCCAACTCGGTCAGTTCTCTCGTGGCGGGTTCGGTGGTCGACGTCTGGGTGAGCAAACGGGACCCCGCGGCGACCCAAGAGCGCTATCAACCCGCAGCCTTGGCCTTGCGCGCGGTGTCGGTCGCCTGGATCCCCACCGACCAGGGGGCCTTCGGTGTGTCGGCGTCGACCAAGCCGGTCCAGGTGCTCGTCGGCACGACCGATGTTCCGGTCCTGATCACCGCGATGGACGACCAGTCCCGGATCACCCTCGTGCCGGTCCCCGGGTCGGCGCGCGCGGCAGCATCGTGACCACCGTCCTCACCGCCCTCGGCTCACGCTGGGACGGTCTGGTCGTTGCCGCCCTCGACGCGCAACCGGGAGTGACCATTGCGCGGCGGTGTGCCGATCTCGCCGACCTCTTGGCGACCGCCGCAGCCGGGCTCGGTCAGGTCGCGCTCGTCGATGCCGACCTGCGCGGACTGTCGCTTTCGGACATTGCCACTCTTAGTGCCCAGGGGGTCGGGGTCGTGGGTCTCGCCGACCCCTCCGATGAACTCACCGAACGGCGGCTGCGCCAGCGCGGCATACCGGTGGTCATCCCGGCCGACTCCGACGGTCCCACGCTCGCGGCCACGGTCGATGCCGCTCTGGGGGCGGTGACCCCGGACGGTGTCGGCGCGAGCACGACGGCGCCAGCGGGCTGGCCGGACGCGAACGCACCGTGGGGCGAGACCGGCGCGCCGCCGGGCACAGATCCGGGAGGCGGCGGACGCGCCCTCGGCGGGAGCGGCAGCAGTGGCGGTGTCGGCGGCTCGGGCGCAGTGGGATGGGGCGGCTGGGGCAGCCAGGGTCCGGACCCGTTCCGGTCCACGCCCGCCGAGACCGTTCCCACGAGCGGGTATGCCGGGTGGCCCGGCAGCGAGGGTGACCCGACCGAGCAGGGCGGCATGAGGGGCCGGGTCATTGCCGTATGGGGTCCGATCGGGTCGCCCGGCCGCACGACCGTCGCGGTCAACCTCGCCGCCGAACTCGCCGCGCTCGGTCGATCGGTGCTCATCATCGACGCCGACACCTACGGCGGGTGTGTCGCTCAAGCCCTGGCCGTCCTGGACGAAGCGCCAGCGGTCGCTGCGGCGGCCCGGGCCGCGGATCAGGGGACCCTCGATGTCTTGGCCCTCGCGCGACTGGCACCCGAGGTGAGCGACGGGCTGCGGCTGCTGACCGGCATACCGACAGCGGCGCGCTGGCCGGAGGTGCGTGGTCCTGCGCTCACGCGAGTCCTCGATGTGGCGCGTGCGCTCGTCCAAGACATCGTCGTCGACTGCGGCTTTTGTCTGGAGGACGATGAGGAACTCAGCTACGACACCATTGCGCCGCGCCGCAACCAAGCCACCCTCGCCGCGCTCGAGGCGGCTGACGAGCTGATCGCAGTCGGCGGCTGTGACCCGGTCTCGCTGCAGCGTCTCGTCCGGGGATTGCAGGACCTCGGGTCGCTGCGCACTCCAGAGCCGATTGTCGTGGTCAACCGAACCCGATCCGGGCCGGTAGGCCACTCCGCCGAACGGGAGGTGACTGCGGCGCTGACGCGGTTTGCCGGAGTGTCGGCGCCGTTCTTCGTGCCCGACGACCCAGCCGCTCTCGACCGCGCCATGCTCGAGGGACGGGTGTTGGCCGACTGCGCCCCGACGTCCCTGAGTCGCCGAGCCGTCGCCGACCTGGCAGCTCGCCTGGCCGGAGTCGCCACGGGTGCCGACCCCCACGCCGCGAGGCGGGGCCGGCTCCGGCGCCGCAGGTAGGCCACCTCCCCGCCCGGTCCGCTGAAATCGGCTCGGGCACCCGGCCTGCCCGTACCCGTTGCCACGAGCGGCGGCAGCTCGGTCATCTGAGAGGATGACGGCGTGGCTGACCGCTTGACCTCGCTGGACACCTCCTTCCTCTACATGGAGGACGTCTCCACCGTCATGCACGTCGGAGCCGTCATGGTCTTCGACCCGCCCGAGCAACGCATCGACCACGATCGAGTTCTTGCCCTCGTCGGCCAACGGATCGCCCACCTGCCGCGCTATCGCCAGCGGATCAAGTGGGTGCCAGGGCATTTGGCCAACCCGGTCTGGGTGGATGACGACAACTTCGACCTCACCTACCATGTCCGTCGGTCGGCCCTCCCGCGACCGGGCACCGACGCCCAGCTCGAGGATTTCGTGGCCCGCATCCAGCCCCGCCCGCTGGACCGCGACCGGCCGCTGTGGGAGATGTACATCGTCGAAGGGCTTGAGCACGGCCGGTTCGCCATCGTCACCAAGACCCACCACGCCCTCGTCGACGGGGTCAATGCTCTCGATATCGGTCACGTGCTGGTCAACGACTCGCCCGGGTGGGAGAAGCCCGGCCCGGACCTGTGGAGTCCGCGCCCGGCGCCGCACGAAGCCAAGCTCGTCGCCGACGCCCTGTTGGAGTCGGTCAAGGCCCCGGGCCTGATGATCGATGCCGTCCGCGGCGGGATGACCGAGGTCCGCGAGATCGGTGGCAAGGTCCTGTCCGGAATCGGCTCGCTGGTGTCCACCGTCGCGCGAGGGGCGGCGGCCCCCGCTCCGACGTCACCGCTCAATGCGCCGGTGGGTTCGGCTCGGCGGTTCGTCATGGTCGGCACTGACCTGGCTGACTACCGCCGGGTCCGCAATCGCCTGGCTCGCGGCATCCATGCCGACGACGTGTCGGTCAACGACGTGGTCCTCGCGACGATCTCGGGGGCCTTCCGCAGCTGGCTGCTCACCCGCGGCGCCCCCGTCCACAGTGCCACCGTCGTGCGGGCGCTCGTGCCGGTCAGCGTCGAGGCCGAGGGCAGCGAGGGGCTCAGCCAACTTTCGGCGTGCCTGGTCGACCTGCCCGTCGGCGAACCCGCGGCATCCATGCGACTGCACCAGATTGCCTTCCACATGCGCCAGCAGATCGAGGGTGGGCGCGCCGTAGGCGCCGACCGGCTCGCGGGTCTAGCCGGCTTCGCCTCCCCGACTCTGCACTCGATGGGCGCCCGGCTCGGCAACGCGATGTCCAAGCGGCTCTTCAACGTCATCGTCACCAATGTCCCCGGACCGCAAAGCCCCCTGTATGCCGGTGACGCCCGGATGATCGCGACCTACCCCGTGATCCCGCTGGCCAAGGGGCAAGCACTGGCGATCGGCCTGACGTCCTACGACGGAGGCGTCTACTTCGGACTTAACGCCGACCGCGACGCCATGCCCGACCTCGACGTCCTGGGCCAGTCCATCGTCGACTCGCTGGCCGAACTCGCCGACGCGGGCGAGGTGCCGCGGTGAGCGACGTCCGGGTCTACCTGCCGCTGACCCCGGACCAAGTCCACGACGTCGCCACCCACGGCCGCCTCGCCTCGCGGCCGCTCGTGGCCTTCGCGGTCACCCGCAGGCTGCGGGGGCAGCACCCGGGCGAGGACGACGAAGGCCTGGAGTATGCCGCGCTGCTCGCCGCCGCGGACTGGGCGAACTCCAACCGCGGGTTGAAGAAGCTCCGCCGGGTGATCGCCGCGGCGGACATCCCCGCGACCCTCGTGACCGAACCCGGGGTGACCGCCGATCGCGGGGCGGCCGAGGTGACGATCGCCGAGCCGGTCACCCTGCGCCAGATCGTCTCGCTCCATGTCGATGAGCAGCCCAAGCTCGGAGCGGACCTGCTGTGGTACGACGTCACCGAGGTCGCCGCAGTCTCAGCGCTGCTCACGTCTTGATCAGGTCGTCGGCCCGGCGCCGCCCCTCGTCGATCGCCTGCTCCAGATAGGACGGGAGGGTGGCGTAGAGGGGCACGGTCTGACTCCACGCGGCATACGCGTCCTGCTGGGCGCGGGTCAGAGCGGACCAGGGCCGCGGGTGCCCGTTCGCGTCGAGGAAGTCTGGGGCGTGGTGGCGCGCGATCCAGTCCCGCGGGTTGTCCTCGGGACGCCACGCGCCCGCCTGGCTGATCAGGTCCCACACCAATGCGCGTGAGCTCGACCGCAACTCGACTCGCGCCTGGTCCCGGGAGGCTTGGGCTGCAGCACCCGCAGATGTCGGGGCAAGCTGGGCCATCCGACTCTGCGCGACCTGCGTCACCAGGACGAGGGCGAGCGAAGCCAGCGCTGAGGGCACCCCAGTCTTGACGCCCGCGGGGACCTTGAGCGAGTCGAGCATCGCATCGACCCCCTTGCGAGCGGTCCCGTTGACGGCATCCTGGGACGTGGCCGCGTGGACCAGGAGGTCGGCGGTGGCCGCCGTGGTGAAGCCCACTAGCGTGCCCAACCGAGTGAGGGCTGCCTGGGTCGCCTGCGGATCGCTCGTGACCGTGTCCAGCGCCTGGGCCAGATCGTCGGCGCACAGCGCCTGGACGGCTCGATCGAACTCCACGCCGCTCGCTGTTCCCACCTCGCGGGTCAGGGCATCGGGGTCTGACGGCAGCCCTATGAGCCCCCAGAGCCGAGCGGCGGAAAGCTCGTCACGCAACCGGATTCGTGGCAATCCCGTTGCGCTCCACCCCTCCGAGTCCAGGTCACGAGCCGACGCTGGGGCGAACAAGGCCGCGTCTGTGCTGTCCGGGTGCTCGCGCATCAGCTGAGCCACGAGGGCACGCCAAGGCGCGAGGGAGTCGACAAGCGACAACCGCGGCCCGACCTGCGCCTGCGCTGTGCCGACTCGGGTCGCGATGGCGTCGAGCAGATGGGAGGTGACGCTGATCGGCGCGCACGGCAGGATCGCCGCCATGACATCGGCGACGTAGGCCACGCTGCCCGACGGCCCTTCGGTTACGGCGTCAGGTCGGGTGACGACGAGGTAGTCCAAGAAGGCATAGGTGCCCAGGGGAGTGCCGAGCAGGGTCGCGGCCGTGTCCGGCCGGTCGCGGGCGAGGTCCAACAGCGCGGCCACGGCGTCGGTGCGTGGGTCCTCGCGCCAGACGCTGGCCTGATCGAGTGGCTCGGCGTGGATGATCGCGGGGACGAGGGCTGCCAGGGCATCGTCGGCGGGAGCGCTCAGTCCCATCTCGTGGCCGATGCGCAGCAGGGCTGCTGCGGCATGGACGTCGCGCAACGGGCGCACCTCGGGTGCACCCGACGGCTCGCGGCCCTCTCGCGCGACGCCGGCGGACCAGGCAGCTCGCCATGTCGCTGCGCGGAGTGCCACCGCCGAACCCGGCGCGCCGGGGCAGGACAGGGCAGCGCTGTATGCCGTGGCCAGCGCCCGCAGAGCGGTATCGGCCGCCCTGACGTCGCCGTCCTCGTCGGTGGCAGCCGAGCGGCCCCTCGCAGCGCCGACCGTCCGGTCGAGCAGGCCGCCGACGACCGCGCGCAGTCCGCCCGGCCCGATGGCCGAGAGCAGCGCCTGCGCGATGTGCGGGTCAGTCAGGTCGAGGTCTGCCAGCCCGGCCAGGTCGGCGGGTGTCCACCAGCTCGGAGCCGGCCGCCCCTGCAGCCAGCGCGTCACGGTGGCCGTAGCTGCGGCGGACGCGGCAGTGTCCTCGGTGAGCGGCAGTGTCGCGAGCAGTCGCGCTCGAGCGCTGCCGGGATCACCGAATGTGGACCCGGTCGTCACGTGGATTGCGGCCGCGGCATGGCGTCCCGCATCCGCGAGATCGCTCATGACTCGGGTATGCCGGGCCAGCAGGCGGGCCTGCTCGTGTGCCCAATCTCTATCGGCCGCAGCGGCGTCCGAGAGGCCTGCCGCCAGGTCGACACTAGCCGCTGCCGCAGCGCGGTTGCGACGCTCGCGATGCTCTCGGTCCGCGGCATCCCATTCGTGGCGAAGCAGTGCCACGCTCTGCCGAGCCTGGGTGAGGGCTCCGGCATACCCGAGGAGGATCCGCGCGAGCGGCGCCAGACTGTCGGCGAGCCTGCGGATGTGTGCAGCGAGCGCGCCAGCCTCGGCCCGTGCCGCGTCTGCGGCCACGCCGGACCACGACGCAGGCAGGGCGACAGCTGATCCCGTGCGCGCCAGCGAGGTGCCCCCGGCGTCGGCGCTGACGCTGGCCAGGAGGCGGGCCAGGGTGAGCAAGCGATCGGGGTCGCCGACCGGACCGGGCAGCTGAGCAACAGCGCTGGTGCTCATCGCACACCCCCCAGCGCGAGGGCGAGGGCATCGTCCGCTGTGGCATATCGGGACGCGGCCGAGACCAGACCGGCACTGAGGGTGGCGGCCGCCTCGGCGAGGGTCAGCGCGGCGATCGTCGTAGTTTCCAAGGCATGGCTGAGGGCATCGAGCAAGGCCGCGCAGTCGCCCGTGTGGACGGCATCGCCGTGGGCAGAGCGCAGGACGGCCGCGGCGGCGCGCAGGCATTCGCCATCGGAGTGCAGGCTGTCGGCGCCGCCGGTCAGGTCCTCGGGAGCGACATGGATGAACATGTCGGTGAGGGTAAGTCGCCGGGCGCATCAGCCCGGAAAGTTATCCCCAGGGTGGCTCAGTCCGCCACGGACCACACTGCGGTGTCCAGCGGCACCCGCCCGTCGGCCGTGAGCGGCGCGGAGGATGCCGCGACTCGATGACCGGCCGGGACGGAGACCGGCTCGGCGCCGAGGTTGACCAGCACGTGCAGGTCGCCATTGCGCCACGCCAGGACCGATTCAACGGCGTAGGAGTCGTCCCACTCCAACGATCCAGCCCCGAGCCGGTGCGCGCGGCGCAGCCGGAGCAACTGCCGATAGAGCTCCAGCGTGGAACCAGCCACCCCCAGCTGGGCGTCGACGGCATACTCGGCCCAATGCTCGGGCTGCGGCAGCCAGCTCGCCCCGGTGGGGGAGAAGCCGCACGCGGGTGCGTCGGCCGCCCAGGGCAGCGGCACGCGGCAGCCGTCACGGCCGGTCTCCACGCCGCCGGTGCGGTGGAAGGCCGGGTCCTGGCGGACCTCGGCAGGGAGGGAGGTGTGCTCGGGCAGGCCGAGTTCCTCACCCTGATAGAGGTATGCCGCGCCCGGCAGGGCCAGCATCGCCATCGTGGCGGACCGGGCGCGACGCAAGCCGAGGATGTGGTCGGGCTGGGGGTCGTCGGCCGTGATGCCGTGGGGCCGCGGCAGGCCCTGGTCGAGACCGAGTCGGCTGGCGTGGCGCACGACGTCATGGTTGGACAGCACCCAGGTGCAGCTCGCGCCGATCTGTGCCATCGCTGCGGTGTCAGCGGTGATCGCCTCGCGCAATTGAACTGCGTCCCAATGGCATTCGAGGAAGTCGAAGGCGAACGCCTGGTGCATCTCGTCGGGTCGCAGGTAGTGCGCCATCCGCTCCGGCGGGGTCACCCAGGCCTCGGCGCACAGGATGCGCTGCGGCGCGCTGTAGGTGTCGAGCACCGCGCGCCACGAGCGGTAGATCTCGTGGACGCCGTCCTGGTCCCAGTAGGGGGAGTGGTTGGTCGGCAAGGGCTCGGCGGCGTCGTCCGGCTCGGCCGAGACGCCGGCGAGGGTGTGCTGCTCACCCGGGTGGTCGGGCAGGCCGGCCTTCTTGACCAGCCCGTGGGCCACGTCGACGCGGAACCCGGCGACGCCCTTGTCCAGCCAGAAGCGCAGCACGGACTCGAACTCGGTCCGGACGTCGGGGTAGGTCCAATCCCAGTCCGGTTGCTTGGAGTCGAACAGGTGCAGGTACCACTGCTCCGGGCCGTCGGGTCCGACGACACGGGTCCAGGCTGGGCCACCGAAGACCGACATCCAGTTATTGGGCGGGAGCGAGCCATCCGGCCCCTGCCCGTCGCGGAAGTAGAACCGCGAGCGCTCCGGCGATCCCGGACCGGCAGCCAACGCCGCCTGGAACCACGCGTGTTCGTCGGAACAGTGGTTGGGCACGAGGTCGACGATGACCCGCAGGCCGAGTTCGGAAGCTCGTGCCATCAACGCGTCGAAATCCGCCAGCGTCCCGAACCGCGGGTCGACGTTGCGATAGTCGGCCACGTCGTAGCCAGCGTCGGCCTGCGGCGAGGTGTAGAACGGCGAGAGCCACACCGCGTCGACCCCGAGGTCGCGCAGATAGCCCAGCCGGGAGGTGGCGCCGGGCAGGTCGCCCAAACCGTCGCCGTCCGAGTCCGCGAACGACCGCGGGTAGATCTGATAGATGACGTCTTCACGCCACCAGGCGCTCACTGGGTCACCTGCTCGTCGTCGGCGTTGACCATCATGTATGCCGCGCGGACCAGGTAGTCGACCATGGCGGTTTCGTGCTCCTTGCTCAGATCGAGGGTGGTGACCGCGGCGAGCATGTGCCGCAGCCATCGGTCGCGTTGGAGGGGGGTCACGGCATACGGGTTATGACGCATCCGCAATCGTGGGTGGCCGCGCTCTTGCGAATAGGTGCCCGGCCCCCCGAAGTACTGCTCGAGGAACATCCGCAGGCGACGCTCGGCTGGCTCCAGGTCCTCTTCGGGATACAGCGCCCGAAGCTCCGGATCGTCAGCCACCCCGACATAGAACTCGTGCACCAGCTTCTGGAAGACCGGCGCGCCGCCGACCTCGTCGTAGTAGCTCACCGGGTCATCGTCCCTTGCTCGGTCCAGGCCCGAAGGTCGGTGCCGAGATCTGGACACCACCCCGGTCCAGGGCACCCTTGATGAGGTCGCGCAGATCGCGCTGCACGTCGAGGTGCTGGGTGGGCAGGCACTTCGCGCTGACCCGCAGGGTGATCGCGCCTTGCGACATCGACTCGGTCGTGACGTTCGGCGCCTCGATGACCCGCGGATCGTGCTCGGGGAGGTCGGCGACCGCGGTCCGCAAGATCTCCGCCACCTTGCCCAGGTCTTCGGTCAGGGCGATCGGCACGTCGACCTGAGCCGTCGACCAGCCTTGCGAGTGGTTGCCGATTCGCACGATCTCGCCGTTGCGGACGTACCACACCACCCCCGACCGATCCCGCAACCGGGTCACCCGCAGGCTGACGTCCTCGACCACCCCAATGGCCTCGCCGGTGTCGATGGTGTCACCGACGCCGTACTGGTCTTCGACGATCATGAAGACCCCCGAGATGAAGTCCTTGACCAGGCTTTGCGCGCCGAACCCGACTGCGACACCACCGATTCCGGCCGATGCAAGCAGGGGCCCCAGGGGGATGTTGAGGGTTGCCATGATCGTGAGGGTGGCGATCGTCGTCACCGCGATGGTGACGATGCTGCGCAGCACCGCTCCCATGGTCTCGGTGCGTTGCACGTAGCGCTCGTGCGCGAGGCCACTGGCCGCCAGCAGCGCAGCCGTGCGCCCGCCTTCGGCCGCCGCGCGGGCCGCGTGCCGCTCGGTGGCGGTGCGCACGATCCGCTTGATGAGCCGGTGCAACAACCAGCGCACGACGATCGCGCCCACGGCGATGCCGACGATGACCATCGGCGGCCCGACAAAGCGGTCGAAGAGCGCGGCCCAGGAGGTCGAATCCACGACAGCACCCTATGGCCGGGTATGCCGTGTGCTCACCTTCCGACGTGTGCGCCGCAGAAGCCAGACCGGTATGCCGTGCGCCGCACGGCATACCGGTCTGGGCGAGTGAAGCGTCGTCAGCGAGCGGCGGCGTCGGCCTGCTGAGCGGCGACTGCCGTTTCGACGAACGAGAGTTGTTCGATGACCAGCCGGCGCAGGCCGGCGTTCGCCTTCGGGTGCTCATCGAGCCAGCGCCGGGTGCGGTCGCGCAGCTCGACGCTGGCGAGGTCCAGCGGGTAGAAGTACTTGACGCACCGCTCGGCGATGGCGTGCGAGCGGCTCGCGACGATGGGTTCGAGCATGGCGTGGTAGCGCTCGACAAAGGGCGTGAGCAACCCTTGCGGGTCATTGGCGCGACGGAATCCCTTCCCGAGATGTTCGATCGCCGCATTGGTGAGCGTGTCGGCGTCGAAGGCCAGCGCCCAGGCCTCCTCCTTGGCTGCGAGCGCCGGGCGGGCGGCCCGGCAGGACAAGGCCTTCTCGTGGCCGGCTACCGAGGGGTCACGCTCCAGTTCGCGGGCGATCTGCTCGTCGCTGGCGGCGCCAGCGGCCGAGAGCCCGAACAGCAACGTCCAGCGCAGATCCTGATCGATGTGCAGCCCCGGGAACGCCGAGTCACCGTCGAGAGCCGCCGCGAGGCGGGCGGTGTCGGCCTCCTCGGTGACCAGCCCGGCATACGACATGAGCAGTTGCAGCTGCTGGTCGCTGCCGGCCGGGGCCGCGTCGAGGGCGGTGTGCACGACGTCGAGCGCTCGGGCGCGGGCGGCGGAGCGGTCGGCCATCGGGGTGTACCAGTCGAGGGTGGCCAGCAGCATCGAGGGGATCTGCTTGGTCGTGAGCAGCAGGGTGCGCAGGGAGGTTGGGTGATCCTCGATGGGGATGGCCCGCAGCAGGTAGTCGAGGAACACGCTCGGCGCGAGATTGGCGGTGCGCACCATCTCCCACAGTGACCCGGTGATGAGGCTGCGCGCGAGCGGGTCGGTCATTGTCGCGGCGTGGGTGAGCGCGGTGTCAAAGGAGCGCTTGTCGAGCTGGATCTTGGCGTAGGTCAAGTCGTCGTCGTTGGGCAGCAGCAGGTCGGGGCGACGCTGGCCGACGAGCGCCGGCAGGGGACTGCGTGGCCCGTCGATGTCGACCTCGTCGGAGCCGACGCGCACCAGCCGACCGTCGCGCAGGTCGTAGCGCCCGATGCGGAGGCGGTGCGGCCGCAGCGTCGGGAAGTCGGCGATCGCCGTCTGCACCATCGTGGCCGAGGTGATGACGTCGTCGGCGTCGGTCTCCACCTCGATCGTCAGGGTGTTGACCCCGGCGGTGCGCAGCCAGCGCTGGGCCCAGTCGGACAGGTCGCGACCGGACGCTGCCTCGAACTCGGCGAAGAGGTCACTCATCGTCGTGTTGCCCCACGCGTGCTTGCGGAAGTACGCCCGCAGCCCCGTGCGGAAGGCGTCGCGCCCGACATAGGCGACCAGCTGCTTGAGGATCGACCCACCCTTGGCATAGGTGATGCCGTCGAAGTTGACCGCGATGTCGTGCAGGTCACGCATGTCGGCATAGACCGGGTGGGTGTCGCTTTGCTGGTCCTGCTGGTAGGCCCAGGTCTTCTCGTGGGTGTGGAAGGTCGTCCACGCGTCATGCCAGCGGGTCACCTCGACCTGAGCTTCCGAGGAGGCCCACTCGGCGAACGATTCGTTGAGCCACAGGTCATCCCACCACTGCATGGTGACCAGGTCACCGAACCACATGTGCGCCAGTTCGTGCAGGATGGTCAAGGCCCGGCGCTCGACCAGCGGCTCAGGAGCCTGACCCCGGAAGACGTAGATGTCGGTGATCGTCACGCAGCCCGCGTTTTCCATCGCCCCGGCGTTGTATTCCGGCACGAAGATCTGGTCGTACTTCGAGAAGGGGAACGGCATGTCGAATTCCTCCTCGAGGAATCCGATGCCGGCCTTGGTGCAGTCGAGGATGTTGTCGTGGTCGACGTATTCGGCCAGTGACTTGCGGGCGTAGACCCCGAGCGGGATCTGCGCGCCGCGCCCGGCGAAAGAGTCGGTGACCCCCACATAGGGGCCCGCGCAGACTGCCGTGATGTAGGAGGAGATCCGCGGGGTCGGGGGGAAGGTCCACGTCGTGCGGTCCTCACCGGCCAGAGTGCGGGTGGCGACCGGCTCGTTGGACAGGACGATCCAGTGCTCGGGCACGGTGACAGTGAAGGCGAAGGTGGCCTTGAGGTCAGGCTGCTCGAACACGGCATACACGCGCCGTGCGTCCGGCACCTCGAACTGGCTGTAGAGGTAGACCTCGCCGTCGACCGGGTCGACCGAGCGGTGCAGCCCCTCGCCGCTGTTGGTATAGCGCCCGGTCGCGTCGACGACGAGCGTGTTGTCGGCGGCCAATCCCGGCAGCGCGATCCGGCTGTCAGCAAAGACCTGCGCCGGGTCCAGCGAACGACCGTTGAGCGTCACCGCCTGCACCGATTCGCCGACGAAATCGATCCACGTGTCGGCGCCCGGCGTCGCGCCGAAGGTCACCGTGGTGACCGTGCGGAAGGTCTGCGGTCCGGTCGTGAGGTCGAGATCGATCTCGTATGCCGTGACGTGCAGGACGGCTGCGCGGGCGGTCGCTTCGTCGCGCGTGAGGTTGGTGCCAGGCACGGATTGTCGCTCCTTGTGGGTGGTCTTTGTGCCGGTCCGGAGCAGTTGCCTGCCCGCGTCGTGCTCCCGGTGCCGGTTGCCGTGGTGCGGTGTGCGAAGGGTGTCGGTATGCCGTGTTTGCAGTGGTATGCCGGCGCGGGTCGACGCGTCGGCGGATCTCGCCTCCCAGCATCCTCGCATGCAGGACGCCGAGGGTGTGAACGCGACAACAGTGAACGCCGTCCAGGGTGTGAACGCGGCAGTGCGATGATGCGTCCATGGCCTCGACTTCACCCGCAACGTCCTCCGAGACATCTGACTCGACGACGCACTGCTCGACGACACACCAAGGCGAGCGCGAACGCGCCGAGATGTGGTTCGACCCGGTGTGCCCGTGGGCCTGGATGACCTCACGGTGGCTGCTGGAGGTGCAGCGGGTCCGGCCGGTGGACGTGACCTTCTCGGTCATGAGCTTGTCGGTCCTCAACGAGGGTCGCGATCTCCCGGCCGACTACCGCGCGCTCATGGACAAGGCGTGGGGACCGGTTCGGGTCGTCATCGCCGCCCAGCAGGAGTGCGGCGACGCCGTGGTGCTGCCGCTCTATACCGCGCTGGGCACCCGCATCCACCTCGGCCAGGATCAGGACGGCGAGCGGGTCATCGCCGAATCGCTGGCCGAGTGCGGGCTGCCGGCCCACCTCGCCGCCGCTGCGACGAGCACCGACTGGGACGAGGCGCTGCGCGCCAGCCACGAGCGGGGGATCAGCCTGGTCGGCACGGAGGTCGGCACGCCCGTGGTCGCGGTGGGCGGGGTCGCCTTCTTCGGTCCGGTCGTGAGCCCGGCTCCCAAGGGCGAGGCCGCCGGCCGGCTCTGGGACGGTTGCCGTCTGGTTGCCGGCACGCCGGGGTTCTTCGAGCTCAAGCGCACCCGTACCGTGGAGCCCATCTTCGACTGATCCGGGTGCCGCCCTCGACGCGGTAGCCCCGAACGTGAAAGGCAGAACGCGACGATGCGTGTCCACATCGGCGGCGACCACGCGGCATACGAGTTGCAGCGCGCTCTGGTGACCCACCTGCAGCAGTCGGGACACGAGGTCATCGACCACGGTCCGCTCGACTACGACGCGCAGGATGACTATCCCGTCTACGTGTTGCGGGCGGCCGTTGCTGTCGCCGAGGACATCGGGTCGCGCGGCATCGTGCTGGGCGGCTCGGGCAATGGCGAACTCATCGCAGCCAACAAGGTTCCGGGAGTCCGCGCCGCCTACGCGTCCAGCCCCGAGCTCGCGATGCTGGCCCGCCAGCACAACGACGCCCATGTCATCGCCATGGGCGGGCGGTTCGTCGACGTCCCGACCGGCCTCGCCACCGCGGACGCCTTCCTGGCCACCGACTTCTCCGGCGACGAGCGGCATGCCCGGCGGCTGGCCATGGTCACCGACTTCGAGCTCGACGGGGACCTCCCGCCGCTGCCTTGAGCCGTCGTGAGACACGCAGCGGGCCGGCCCGGAGTGATCCGGGCCGGCCCTCGGCGAATCAGACGGTGAGCGTCAGACTCAGTTGGCCTGGTCGAGGTCGTCAGCGATCTCCTTGACCTTCTCCTGAGCCATGTCGACCTTGTCGGCGTACTGCCCGCCGGTCTTCTCGTCGACGAAGTCGCCGGCCTTCTCGGCCGCCTCGTCGACCTTGTCGCTGTGGCCCTGGACGAGCTCGACAGCCTTGTCCTTGAGCTCCTCAGCCTTGTCCTTGATCTCGTCGAAAAGTCCCATGGGCTTCTCCCTCCCGGTGTGATCCGGCGGCGTTCGCCGGAAGCTTCTCAACTGTAGTGCGGGCGCTCGCACACGGCATACCGTGGCGCAGGTGACCGACCAGCCCCCCGTGCGCACCTTCCACGCCCGCCGCGGCCGGCGCTCGCAACTCACCACCGACCGCCTGGAAACGCTCCTGCCCCGGTATGCCGTGCCGCCCCGCCTGGGTGCGCGACCGGCCGGGGTCGAGCGGGTCGTGCTCGAAATCGGGTGCGGGCACGGCGCGGCCGCGGTGGCATACGCCCATGCCCATCCAACCCATCTGCTGGTGGCGCTGGACGTCCACCCGCCGGGCGTGGCCCGGATGCTCGCGGCGGCGGCGGATGCCGGCGTCGACAACCTTGCCGCCGAGCTCGGCGATGCCGTGGAGTTTCTGGAGCAGCGCGTCGACGCGGGCGCCCTGGACGCGGTCCACCTGTTCTTCCCCGACCCGTGGCTCAAGGCGCGCCACCACCGTCGCAGGTTCGTGTCACGGCATACCCTCGGGCTATTGGCGACCCGACTAGCACCGGGCGGGGAGGTGCTTGTCGCGACCGACCAACTCCCGTATGCCGCCCATGTGCGCGAGGTGGCGGCGGGGGAGCCGGGCTGGGTCTGCGAGGAGGTGGCGCGGCCGGCGTGGCGGCCGATGGCGGGCTTCGAGGCCAAGGGGGTCGCGGCGGGGCGCGCGATCACCGAGCTGCGGCTGCGCTATCGAGCCGATGTGGAGCGGGCGACGAGAATCGAACTCGCGTAGCCAGTTTGGAAGACTGGGGCTCTACCATTGAGCTACGCCCGCGGGGCGGGGCCAGCGCTCCGATCGGCCGAAACCGTGGTCGAAGGCGCTGCCTCGGGGGGCTAGCCTAGACCCGCCTGCAGCGAAAGTGCGAACCGCTGGCTCGTGCTGGCTCAGGCACCACCGGTATGCCGTGCGACCCGACACTGTCGTCGACCGCGCTGCGACCGGCAGGACGGGGTATAGCGCAGTTTGGTAGCGCGTCCGCTTTGGGAGCGGAAGGTCGTCGGTTCGAATCCGGCTACCCCGACCAACTAGAGTGTTCCGGTTGCCGTCGCGCGCTTGAGCGCGCCCGCAGACCAGTCACGACCAGTCAAGACCCAGCAATGCCGCAGACCCGAACCGATCGATCTGGAGTATCCGCCGTGAAGAGTGCCGTCGAGACCCTCAGCCCCACCCGGGTCAAGCTGACCGTCGAGGTGCCCTTCGACGAGCTGAAGCCGAGCATCGACACGGCATACCAGACCATCGCCGGTCAGGTGCAGGTCCCCGGCTTCCGCCGCGGCAAGGTGCCCGCCCGGATCATCGACCAGCGGGTCGGCCGCGGCGCTGTCCTGCAGGAGGCCATCAACGAGGCGCTCCCGACCTTCTACGGCAAGGCGCTCGAGGAGCACGCCGTGCGCCCGCTCGGGCAGCCCGAGGTCGACGTCACCGCGATCCCGGTCAAGGACGGCGAGCCGCTGGCCTTCGAAGCGCAGGTCGACTGCCGCCCCGAGATCACCGTCCCCGACTACTCGACGCTGTCCGTCGAGGTCGACCCCATCGAGGTCGACGAGGCCGACCTGGAAGAGCGAATCACCACGCTGCAGCAGCGCTTCGGCACCCTCAAGCCCGTCGAGCGCGCAGCAGACACGGGTGACTTCGTGTCCCTGGACCTGTCGGCCGAGATCGACGGCACCGAGATCGACTCGGTCTCCGGCGTCTCCTACGAGGTCGGCAGCGGCACCATGCTCGAAGGCCTTGACGACGCACTGGTCGGCCTGGCCGCCGGCGAGACCACGACCTTCGCGGCCCCGCTCGCCGGGGGCGACCACGAGGGTGAGTCGGCCAACTGCACGGTGACCGTCCAGAGCGTCAAGGTCCGCGAGCTGCCCGAGCTCGGCGACGACTTCGCCCAGCTGGCCTCCGAGTTCGACACCATGGACGAGCTGCGCGCCGACCTGCGCAAGGAAGCCGAGCGCGGCAAGCGGTTCCAGCAGGGCCTGCAGGCCCGCGACAAGATCATGGACGCGCTGCTCGCGGCCGTCGAGATCCCGGTCCCCGACTCGATCGTCGAGCACGAGGTCAACCATCACCTCGAGGGTGAGGGCCGGATGGACGACGACGAGCACCGCGCCGAGGTCGACACCGAGACCCGCAAGGCGCTGCGCGCACAGTTCCTCTTGGACGCCATCGTCGAGAAGGAAGAGATCCGGGTCGAGCAGCCCGAGTTGATCGAATACCTGCTCATGTCGGCCCAGCAGTACGGCATGGACCCCAACCAGTTCGCCCAAGCCATCGACCAGCAGGGCCAGATCCCGGCCATGGTGGCCGAGGTCGCTCGCCGCAAGGCCCTGGCCGCCGTGCTCGAGCACGCCACGGTCAAGGACAGCAACGGTGAGACCATCGACCTGGCCGAGCTCACCCCGGCCCCCGACTTCGAGGCCGGCGACCTGGCCGACCTGGCTGACGTCGACGACCTTGATGACGTGCACGACCTCGACGACGCCGAGGACGAGACGGTCTGAACACCGACCCAGCCGTGCCGGACCAGTTCCGGCCTCCTTCTGCGCTGCCCTCGGCGCTCACCGGGGTGTTGCAGGCCCGCACAGCGGTGTATGCCGCGTTCGCCCTCGCGGGGGTGCAGTTCGCCGCCTTTGCCTCGCGCATCCCTGAGGTCAAGGCGGCCCTGAATCTGTCGGCGAGCGATCTGGGGCTGACCCTCTTGGCGATCTCCGTCGGATCGCTCGTCGCCCTGCCGACCTCGGGCTGGTTGGTGCAGCGCTTCGGTGCCTCGCGCACCGTGGCTGCCGGCATGGTCATGGCGATCGTCGGGCTTTCGCTGGCCGGCATCGGGGCCGACCTATGGCATTCGCGGGCGATCCTCTCGGTGGGCCTGACCCTGGCCGGTCTGGGCATCGGGTCGTGGGACGTGGCCATGAACATCGAGGGCGCCGCGGTGGAGCAGCAACTGGGTCGCTCGATCATGCCGCGCTTTCATGCCGCCTTCAGTGCCGGCACCGTGCTGAGCGCTCTGCTCGGCGCGGCGTTGAGCGCGGGCGGCATACCGATCGTCCTGCACCTGGTGGCGACCGGAGTGGCGGTGGGGCTGATCGGCTCGTGGTCGGTGGGCCGTTTCCTCCCGCGCACCGCCGAAGACGCCGACCACGTCCCGTCGGGGATGGCGGAACCCGCCGCGTCGGCCCCGGTGTCGATGCGCGGAGCATGGACCGAACCGCGCACCCTGCTCATCGGATTCGTCACTCTCGCAGCCGCTTTCACCGAAGGAACGGCCAACGACTGGCTCTCAGTGGCGTTCGTCGAGGGGCACTCACAGCCGCCGTGGGCTGGGGTGCTCGGCCTGGCGACCTTCCTCATCTTCATGACCATCGGCCGGGTCGCCGGCACGTGGATGTTGGACCGGTATGGCCGAGTGCTCGTGCTGCGCATCACCCTGTCGTTGGCCGTCGTCGGTGCCCTCATGGTCGTCTTCGGCTCCACGCCCGTCGCGTATGCCGGTGCTGCCTGCTGGGGGATCGGCTCGAGTCTGGGCTTCCCCTTGGGGATGTCGGCGGCCGCCGACGATCCGGTCCATGCCGCGGCGCGCGTGAGTGTCGTGTCGACGATCGGCTATCTCGCCTTCCTCGCCGGCCCGCCGCTGCTGGGCTTCCTCGGTGATCACGTAGGCGTTCTTCGTGCCTTGCTCGTCGTCGGGGCGATGGTCGCCCTGGCCCTGCTCGGAGTGCCGGCGATGCGTGAGCCGCAACGGTCCACGGCGCATGACGCCGACCCGGCCTGATTCCGGTCCGTGTGCGCTCACGGCGAACACGACCTGAGCGCGGGATTGGCCGCCCCCGTGTGCGCGTTAGGGTCGGACGACGGGAGTACCTACGAACGTATGGAGATCACTGGTGAGCCACGGACACGAGGTCGTGATGGCCGGGACGCCCACGCCGGGCGGCCCTGACGACCACATCTACAACCGCCTGCTCAAGGAACGCATCATCTTCCTGGGCTCCGAGGTGCGGGACGACAACGCCAACGCCATCTGCGCGCAGATGTTGCTGCTGGCGGCCGAAGACCCCGAGAAGGACATCTGGCTCTACATCAACTCGCCGGGTGGCTCGGTCACCGCTGGCATGGCCATCTTCGACACCATGCAATGGGTGCCCAACGATGTCGCCACGGTCGCCATGGGCATGGCCGCATCGATGGGCCAGTTCCTGCTGTCCGCGGGCACCCGCGGCAAGCGCTATGCCACCCCGCACGCCCGGGTGATGATGCACCAGCCCTCGGGCGGCATCGGGGGCACCGCGTCGGACATCAAGATCCAGGCCGAGCAGATGCTGCACATCAAGAAGCAGATGGCCCAGCTCATCGCCGAGCACACCGGCCAGAGCGTCGAGCAGATCGAGAAGGACTCCGACCGCGACCGCTGGTTCACCGCGGCCGAGGCGATGGAGTACGGCTTCGTCGACCACGTCGTCGAGCGCGCCTCCAGCGCAGGCCGTTCCGCCGACAACCCCGTGACCGGCTCCTGACGCCCGCGACGACGAGAGAGACCACCATGAACTACACGCCGCACGGGCGCCTGGTCGCCCCCGCCGCCGGCACTGCATACGGCCCGTATGCCGCCCCGCAGAGCCGCTACATCCTGCCGCAGTTCGAGGAGCGCACCTCCTACGGGATGAAGCGACTGGACCCTTACACGAAGATGTTCGAGGACCGCATCATCTTCCTCGGCGTCCAGGTCGACGATGCGTCGGCGGACGACATCATCGCCCAGCTCATCGTCCTGGAGTCCCAGGACCCCGACCGCGACATCCTCATGTACATCAACAGCCCCGGCGGCTCGTTCACGGCGATGACCGCGATCTACGACACGATGCAGTACATCCGCCCGGATGTGCAGACCTTCGTCGTAGGCCAAGCGGCTTCTGCCGCAGCCGTTCTGCTTGGCGCTGGCGCACCCGGCAAGCGGTTCGCTCTGCCCAATGCGCGCATCCTCATCCACCAGCCGGCCCTGGCCGGCGGTGACTACGGCCAGGCCTCCGACATCGAGATCCAGGCCAACGAGGTGCTGCGGATGCGCACGTGGCTGGAGGACACTCTGGCCAAGCACACCGGGCGCACTAGCGAGCAGACCGCCCGCGACATCGAGCGCGACAAGATCCTCTCCTCGGCCGAGGCCAAGGAATACGGCCTCATCGACGAGGTGCTTGTCTCGCGAAAGGCGTCAGCCCAGCGCTGAGCACCACCCGACGCGCTTGTCAGCCCTGAGCGGACAAGCCGTCATGATTCCGGCTCACCGCGTCTAATAGGGGATGAACGCTGCGGCTGACGATAACGTCGGCCGCAGCGAGCGACCCGGATGCTCAGGGGCCAAGGCAACCGGGGACGAGTGAACCGACAGCGGGAGGACAGACGTGGCACGCGGAGCTGAGAGCAGCGACCTGCTCAAGTGCTCTTTCTGCGGAAAGAGCCAGAAGCAGGTCAAGAAGCTCATCGCGGGGCCGGGTGTCTACATCTGCGACGAGTGCATCGACCTGTGCAACGAGATCATCGAGGAGGAACTCGCCGAGACCTCCGAGCTGGGCCTGGACGAGCTGCCCAAGCCCCGCGAGATCTTCGACTTCCTCGGCAACTACGTCATCGGGCAAGACACCGCCAAGCGTTCGCTGGCCGTCGCGGTCTACAACCATTACAAGCGCATCCAGGCGGGGGAGACCCTCGGTCGCCGCGGCGAGGACGCCGTCGACATCGCCAAGTCCAACATCCTGCTTATCGGGCCGACCGGGTGCGGCAAGACCTACCTCGCCCAGACCCTGGCCCGGATGCTCAACGTTCCCTTCGCGATCGCTGACGCGACCGCGTTGACCGAGGCCGGCTACGTCGGCGAAGACGTCGAGAACATCCTGCTCAAGCTCATCCAGGCCGCTGACTACGACGTCAAAAAGGCCGAGACCGGCATCATCTACATCGATGAGGTCGACAAGATCGCCCGCAAGAGCGAAAACCCGTCGATCACCCGCGACGTCTCCGGTGAGGGCGTCCAGCAGGCGCTGCTCAAGATCCTCGAAGGCACCACGGCGTCGGTCCCGCCGCAGGGTGGCCGCAAGCACCCGCATCAAGAGTTCATCCAGATCGACACGACCAATGTCCTGTTCATCGTCGGTGGTGCCTTCGCCGGCCTGGAGAAGCTCATCGAGGCCCGCTCGGGCAAGAAGGGCCTGGGCTTCGGCTCGCAGTTGCACGCCGCCAAGGACGAGGGTCAGTCCTACTCGGACGTCATGCCCGAAGATCTGATGAAGTTCGGGCTCATCCCCGAGTTCATCGGGCGTCTGCCGGTCATCACGACGGTGAGCCCGCTGGACCGCGATGCCCTCGTGTCGATCCTCACCGAGCCCCGCAACGCCTTGGTCAAGCAGTATCAGCGGATGTTCGAGATCGACGGCGTCGAACTGGAATTCACGTCAGAGGCGATCGAGGCGGTCGCCGACCAGGCGCTGCTGCGCGGCACGGGTGCTCGCGGGCTGCGGGCGATCATGGAGGAAGTCCTCCTGCCGGTGATGTTCGACGTTCCCAGCGAGGACGACATCGCCCGGGTCGTCGTGACCCGCGAGGTCGTGCTCGACAACGTCAACCCGACCATCGTGCGCCGCGAGGTCCCGCCGGTCGCCAAGCGCGCACCGCGCCGCCAGTCCGCCTGAGCACCGCCGGTATGCCGTGACGGCACCCTTCCGTCTCGTCGTCGGTGCGCCAGCCCCCCGCCAGGCTGGACCGGACGATTGCGGCCCGACGGCGCTCACCGTCGCCCGGATGCTCGTCGATCCGGACTTCAACGCCTGGGTGTCTGCCGACGGTCCAGCGCATGGATTCAGCTCTGGTGGCACGACACCCCCGTCGCGGTTCACGGCATACGTAGGGCAGGTGCATCGCCGCGCGACGTCAGTGGTCGGACCCTCAGGTGCCCTGCAGTTACCGTGGCCGCGCGCGTTGGGCACCCCGCCATGGGGGGTATGCCGTGAGCTCGAGTTACTCGCTCGGCCGCGGGGGGCGCGCTACCGCGCGGTGTTGGTCCGCTGGATGTCGCAGCCCCGCCGGGAGCGACTGCTGCAGCACCTGGCGGGACACCTCTCCGACGGGCGACCCGGTGCCTTGTTCGTGGGGTCGCCAGGGCTGCCGCGACACGTCGGGTTGATCGTTCCCGGCGGCGAAGTCCCGGCGATTTACGATCCCGGCCACGGCACCGTGACCGGCTGGGAAGTCGACGCGTTGGCCTCGGGTCGGGCCGACATCGGCGGTTGGCCGGAGCTGTGGTGGCTTATCGCTCCCCTTGGACAGGCCGATTCCACCGCGGCCGGGGTTGGCGCAGAGCCGTCCCTCGCCGGGGGGACTCACCAACGCGAAGCTCGCGGTCCGCGCTCGACGTAGAGCCAGAGGTCAGGGTTCGGCTTCGGAGGATTCCACGGCCCGGACTCGGCCTGTTCCTTGAGTCGAGCCACCTCTATCGCCGTCAACACCCAGGCGGCCACGTCGACGCGGGGAAGCTCAGTGGTCGCCCCCCACCGACGGTCCCCCGTACGAGGCGCCACCATGACATCCAGCGGGCCGCCTTTGGCGCCGTCGGGGATGTGCAGCCAGGCGTATTCCTCGGGGAAGTGCGCGCCAGCGAACACCCGGATGAGCCGCACTGTGCGGGGTTCCTCCCAGCCGTAGTGCTCTCCGCTGCCCAGTCGCATGTCCCATTCTTTCCCCGGCAGCTGACGTGACGGCACTTGTGACGGAGTGATCCGGTGCAATCGTACGGACGTTCCAGCTCGGCAGCGCGATGCTCATCGATGTCAGCTCCGCGGACACTTCCGATGTCGACTTCGGTCAAGCTTCCCTTGCGAAGTCAGCCAAGCGGGAGGACGCGTCATGTGCGTGACGGCGTTCCGGCCTCAGTCAGACGCGCAGCATCGGGTCCAATTCGTCATGTCCGTTTCCGCCAGGAGGGGGGGGGGCGTGGGGCCCCCCCCCCCCCCCCCCCCCCCCGCCGGCCGCCGCCCCCCGGGGGGGCGGGGGGGGTGGCGGGGGGGGGGGCGGGGGGGGGCGCCGCCTGTCGCAGGCGGCTCGACCGCGGCAGCATCCGTCGAGCGTGCAGCGGTCGAGAAGGTCGCACTCACCGGCCTTGACCTCCAGATGGATCTCTGCACTGATCCGGATGGGCCGCGTGCCGTCGTCAGAGCACGGCCAGCCGAATCGTCGGCACGCGCTGCGGTGCCAGCGCCGCTCACTGCGGCTGACGTCACGGCGCGGATTGACCGGTGTCTGGTGCGGACTGAGGAACTCGTGGTCGGCGCGGCACTGAAAGGTCGCTTGACCTCAGCAATCGGCGCACTTCCCGAGGTTCTGGGCAATGAAGAGGCCCGTGACCTGGGCGGGGGAGTCAGCCGAATCGATTTCACCAGCGTGCGCGTCGGACCTGCCAGGGCGCCCCGGGGGGCGGGGGGGGGGGCGGGGGGGGCCCCGGGGGACCAGGGCGCCGGAGGGACAGTGGGCCGACTCCACACCCGTCTCTGATCAGGTGTGGCACTTCGAGCTGGTCAAATCCCCACAGGGCACCTGGCTTATCGACTCCATGACGGGACGACGAGTCGGTGGCGGGGGGCCCTGAGGACCCTGGCCGTGCGTGGGCCCGGCAAGTCGACCATCCGTCACCGGACGTGACGATCAGGCTGTCGGCTTCTCGACCGGGACGAGCACGGCGTCGCGGACTTCGACGTCCTCGGCGACGGCATACTCCAGCTGACCGATGCGGCCGGTGGCGCGCAGGTCGCCTACTGCGGCGGCGACCGCGTCGAGCACCGGTTGCGGCGCGGCGAGCGTCATCGAGGTGATCTCGGCGCGCATGCCGACCTTGGCCTCGGACTTGGTCTTGCGGACCGCACCGAGCGCTTCACCGACGGCTGGGAGCATGCCGGGGTCACCCGGCATACCCTCTGGCAGCGTCTCGGCAGGAAGCGGCCAGGCCTGCCGGTGCACCGAGCCTTCCCGCCACCAGGACCACACCTCTTCGGTGACGTAGGGCAGGATCGGGGCGAACAGGCGCAGCAGCACGTCGAGCGCGATGCGCAGGGCCGCGCGCGCTGACGCGGCGCCGACCTCGCCCTGACCGCCGTAGGCGCGGTCCTTGACCAGTTCGAGGTAGTCGTCACAGAACGACCAGAAGAACGACTCAGTGATCTCCAGGGAGCGGGTGTAGTCCCACGCTTCGAATCCCGCTGTGGCAGAACGCACCACGTCGGCCAGGGCCGCGAGCATGGAGCGGTCGAGCGGTTCGGTGACGGCCGCCGCGAGGTCGCCTTCGACCTCGCCGAAGGACAGCGCGAACTTGCTCGCGTTGAGCACCTTGATGGCCAGGCGCCGACCGACCTTGATCTGTCCCGGGTCGAACGCCGCATCGGTGCCCAGGCGCCCGGACGCCGCCCAATAGCGCACGGCGTCGGCCGAGTGCTGGATGACCAGGTCCTCGGGGGTGACGACATTGCCCTTGGACTTGCTCATCTTCTTGCGGTCGGGGTCGAGGATCCAGCCGGAGATCGCGGCGTTGGTCCACGGCACCGAGCCATGCTCGTGGTGGGCGCGCACGACGGTTGCGAAGAGCCAGGTGCGGATGATGTCGTGCGCCTGCGGGCGCAGGTCCATGGGGAACACCGCCGCGAACAGCTCCGGGTCCCCACGCCACCCGGCCGCGATCTGCGGCGAGAGCGAGGAGGTGGCCCAGGTGTCCATGACGTCGGGGTCGCCGACGAAACCACCCGGCATACCGCGCTGCGACTCGTCGTAGCCTTCCGGGGCGTCGGCAGCCGGGTCGACCGGCAGCTGGTCCTCGCGCGGCACGAGCGGGTGGTCGTAGTCGGGTTCGCCGTCGGCGTCCAGGGCGTACCAGACCGGGATCGCCACGCCGAAGAAGCGCTGCCGCGAGATGAGCCAGTCGCCATTGAGGCCGGACACCCAATTCTCGTAGCGAGCCCGCATGAAGCTCGGGTGGAAGTCGATCTCGCGGCCCCGCTCGATGAGCGCGGCGTTGAGGGCGGCGTCGCGCCCGCCGTTGCGGATGTACCACTGCCGCGAGGTGACGATCTCCAGCGGCTTCTCGCCGCGCTCATAGAAGTTGGCCTTGCGCTGGGTGGGCGTCGGCTCGCCGTCGAGATCGCCAGACTCCCGCAGCGCGCTCACGATCGCCTCGCGAGCCCCGTATGCCGTTGCGCCAGAGACCTTTTCGGCGTAAAGCTCAGCACCCGGTCCGGTCAGCCAGGCGGGCGTCTCGGACTGCAGGCGACCGGTGCGGGTGATGATCGAGCGCATCGGCAGCTGCAACTCACGCCACCAGATGACGTCGGTGAGGTCACCGAAGGTGCAACACATCGCGATGCCGGCGCCCTTGTCGGGCTCGGCCGCCGGGTGCGGCAGCACCGGCAGCTCGACGTCGAAGAGCGGTGAGCGCACCGTCGTGCCGAACAGCGGCTGGTAGCGCTCGTCATCGGGGTGGGCAATGAGCGCCACGCACGCGGGGATGAGTTCGGGGCGGGTGGTCTCGATGTAGATCGGACCGTCGGCACCGTGGAAGGCCACCCGGTGGTAAGCGCCGGGGTAGTCCCGGGCCTCCAACTCGGCCTGGGCCACGGCGGTCTGGAAGGTGACATCCCACAGGCCCGGGGCCTCGGCGGTGTAGGCCTCGCCGCGGGCCAGGTTGCGCAGGAACGCCTGCTGGGCGGTGGCCCGGGAGTGGTCGTCGATGGTGCGGTAGGAGATGTCCCAGTCCAGGGAGAAGCCCATCCGCCGGAAGAGCGCCTCGAAGGCTTGCTCGTCCAGGACGGTCAGCTCGTCACAGAGCTCGATGAAGTTCTGCCGGCTGATCGGCACCTCGTCGGCGGCCTTGGTCGAGGTGCGGTTGCCGTGGAACGGCGGGACGAAATCAGGCTGGTAGTGCAGCGATGCATCGCCGCGAACACCGTAGTAGTTCTGGACCCGCTTCTCGGTGGGCAAGCCGTTGTCGTCCCACCCGATCGGGTAGAACACGGCATACCCCGCCATCCGCTTGTAGCGGGCCATGCAGTCGGTGTGCGTGTAGGAGAACACGTGCCCCATGTGCAGCGAACCCGACGCCGTGGGGGCGGGGTGTCGATGGAGAAGACCGCCGACCGGGGGCCGGCCAGCGCGCGCTCGCGGTCGAAGCGGTAGGTGCCCTCGGCCCGCCATACCGCGCCCCACTTGTCCTCGAGGCCGTCGACCGTCGGGCGGTCGGGGATCGAGGTCGGGCGAGCAGAAGGCGTGCTGGGCGTGCTGGTCATGAGGTGCATCTTCCCAGACCTCGGAGAGCGTCTTCACGTCGATATCGCCGGGTGTCGCGGGCCCAGTTCGCCGGACGTTCATCCTGCCCTCAACCGCTGGTCAACACTGTGATGGGGGCCACGAGTGGCGCGCGTCGCTCCCGCCGTTGTGGAGCACTCCGGATGGTTACCTTTCGGTAGGCCCTCACGCATGGACAGCAGGGGCCGCGACCACGGAAGGCTCGGATCATGTCGGGGAGTGACGCGGTGGGGGACCGCGAACTGGACGGCGGCTGCTGCCCGGAGCTGCCCACCGAGATCCTCGACTCGCACGGCATACCCCTTCTGGTCCGTCTGGTGGAGCCGAGCGACGAAGCGGCGATCCGCGACCTGCACGAGCGCTGCTCCTGTCGAGATGCAGCGAACATTGCAAAGTCGCCCGACTATTGCGGCAATAACGCGCAGAACGCCCAAGCTCTTGGAAGCCAAACGTGCCGTTGTGGACGGTCGACGCCCCTGGTAGTGCAGGCCATGTGATCTCACGAACCCCGCAGTCTCGCCTCATGCCGATGACCGCGAGTCGTGCTTGTCTGGTCGGCCGGCACTGGATCTTGACTAAGCAGCCTGTCGGCTCGTTGTTGGAGGAATGGGCACGGACTCGGAGCACCGCCCACACGCCGCGAGCCGGCACCCGTCTGGGTGCCTCCAGCCCTGAGTGCGTCTTGTGAGTCGCAGGGGCTGCGCTGGCGCAGTTGGCCGAGTCAGGGGTCGTGCGGCTGCGGAGGTGAGGCGATCCCCGGAGGCGAGTGTTGGAGATTGGCTAACGCCCAAGGAGTGGGAGGGTGAATATGAGTCGTGCCTTCTCCGTGGCCGTCACTGTTGGCGGTGAGGCTGCCGTGGTGGGCGTCGATGAGTGCTTTGCTGATGGTCAGCCCGATGCCTGAACCCGTGCGGTCGCGGGTGCGGGCGGCGTCACCCGATAGAACCGTTCGAAGGCGTGCTCGAGTTGTTCGGGGTCATTCCGTCTCCGTCGTCGATCACGGAGATTGCCGCTTCTTCACCTTGGCGGTTGGCGGCCAGGATGACGGTTCCTCCTGGGGGTGTGGCGGAGTGCATTGGTGAGGAGGTTGGTCAGACCTGTCCGATGCGGTTGCGGTCGACGTGGACTTCGAGCCCTGTGGCCGCTGGTGGCTCGACGACGAGGTTGACCCCTTGGCGGCAAAGGCGTCACGCATGCCCTCGTGGGCCGCCCAGAGAAGATCCGTGACGTGGTGTGGGCGGAGGTCGAGCGCGAGGCGGCCCTCCTCGGCCGTGGAGACTCCGTCGATGTCGTCGGCGAGCCGCGCCAGCCGGCGGGTTTGCTCTCCTAACGCCGCGCGAGATCTGGGCCCAAGATCGGCGACACCGTCGTGGAGCCTTCGTGGTAGGCGCTCAGGGTCCCGATGGGAGTGCGGAGTTCGTGCGCGAGGTCTGACAGCATCCGTCGGCGGGTGTCCTCGATGCCTTCGAGCCTGCTGGCCATCGTGTTGAACGCGGCTGCGAGGGTTTCCAGTTCGGTGCCTGAGGCGATGGTCGGCACGCGCGGGAGTAGTGCCCACGGGTGAGTTCCTTTGCAGCAGTGGTCACCTGTTCGAGAGGGCGGCGGAGCCGTCGGGTGAGGAACCATGTCACCGATGCCGGCAGCGAGCAGCGAGATCAGCAGACCGACCCCGACGGAGATCAAGGACGCATCGCGGTAGGCCATCTCGATGTGGACGAGCTCAGGGAGTTCTGTTGGTGGCCGGCCTCGACGAGGTGCTGGTGGAAGATGGGTGGGCCGATCACGGTGGCAACCAGGCCGACAGTGAGGGCACCGGCGACCAGCACGATGGCCTGTCCGGCCAATAGTCGGGTCGCCAGCCCAGCGCTGTTTGTGCGCGCTGGTGCCATCACCCTTGTCCCATCCGGTACCCGACGCCTCGGACTGTGGTGATGTATCTGCCGGTTTCGGGGTCGCCGCCGAGTTTGCGGCGCAGGTGAGCGACGAACATCGACGAGGTGCTCGTCGCCGACCCAGTCCGGCCCCAGATGTCGTCGATGAGCTGGCGCCGGGAGAAAGCCATCGATGGACGGCGCGTCAAAGCCATGAGCAGGTCCCGTCTCGGTGGGGGTCAGGCCACCTCGACGTCGCGCAGGTATCGCTGGCCGTCCGTCGACACGTAGCACCGAACACCCTGGTCGGTTCACTACGGGCGGTCCCGGAGGCGGTGGTGGATCCGGTGCGGGGTCGTCGCAGTACCGCTTGACTGTGCGACCAGTTCGCGGACGCTGAACGGTTTGGTGATGTAGTCGTCCGCGCCGACGGACAACCTGATGAGGGTGTCGATCTCGTCCTTTCGGGCGGTGACGACGATGACGTAGCAGTCGGTGAAGGTGCGAAGCTGCCGGCACACTTCGATGCCGTCCAGCCCGGGGAGCCCCAGGTCCAGGATCACGACATCGGGCGCCAGGTCACGCGCGGCTTGACACCGTCCGGGCCGGTGTGGACCACGCTGGAGTCATACCCGGCGCGGGACATGTAGGCGGCGATCATTCCGGCCAGCGTTGTTTCGTCCTCGATGATCAGGACCGAGCGCCTGATGGTGGGTGTCGTGCTCACCCTGACAGTGTCCCCGCCCTCCGCCCGTATGCGGGTCTCGCGCACGGCCCGGAGCAGATCTTCGTCAAACCTCAACCTCGCCGCGGTCCGGTCTTGAGGGTCGGGTTAGACCTGTGGATCGTGACGAGGGCAGTGCGCCGCGACGACGGGACGGAGAGCGCTCATGATGTGGGGCAACGGTGCCGGGATAGGCTGGTGGATGTGGCTCGTGATGGGCGGCGG
>JADJVI010000046.1 GCA_016710645.1 Actinomycetales bacterium
TCTGGGAGGCAGTGTGAACAGACAGAAGGTCGCTCAGGTCGCGGTCGCGGCATTGGTGGCACCCCTGGTAAGGGCTGGTCGGAGGGGCTCCCGCAAACGCCGCGGGCCGCACGTCCCCACCATCGTGGTGATGAAGGCTGACCCCTTGGTGCGCAGCGTGGCACCTGTCGAGATGCAGCGAACATTGCCAAAGTCGCCCGACTATTGCGGCAATAACGCGCAGAACGCCCAAGCTCTTGGAGGCCAAACGTGCCGTTATGGACGGTCGACGCCCCTGCGTATGCAGGCCATGTGATCCTCACGGACCCCGCAGTCTCGCCCTCATGCCGATGACCGCGAGTCGTGTTTCTGGTCGGCCTGCACTGGATCTTGACTAAGCAGCCTGTCGGCTCGTTGTTGGAGGAATGGGCACGGACCCGAGCACTGCCCAAACGCCGCGAGCCGGCACCCGTCTGGGTGCCTCCAGCCCTGAGTGCGTCTTGTGAGTCGCCGGGGGCGCGCTGGCGCAGTTGGCTGAGTCAGGCCGTGCGGCTGCGGAGGTGAGCGATCCCCGGAGGCGAGTGTTGGAGATTGGCTAACGCCCAAGGAGTGGGAGGGTGAATATGAGTCGTGTGCCTTCTCCCGTGGCCGTCACTGTTGGCGGTGAGGCTGCCGTGGTGGGCGTCGATGAGGCTTTGCTGATGGTCAGCCCGATGCCTGAACCTGTGCGGTCGCGGGTGCGGGCGGCGTCACCTCGATAGAACCGTTCGAAGGCGTGCTCGAGTTTGTTTGGGGTCATTCCGTCTCCGCGTCGATCACGGAGATTGCCGCTTCTTCACCTTGGCGGTTGGCGGCCGGATGACGGTTCCTCCTGGGGGGTGTGGCGGAGTGCATTGGTGAGGAGGTTGGTCAGGACCTGTCCGATGCGGTTAGCGGTCGACGTGGACTTCGAGCCCTGTGGCCGTTGGTGGCTCGACGACGAGGTTGGCCCCCTTGAGCGGCAAAGGCGTCACGCATGCCCTCGTGGGCCGCAGAGAGAAGATCCGTGACGTGGTGTGGGCGGAGGTCGAGCGCGAGGCGGCCCTCCTCGGCCGTGGAGACCTCGTCGATGTCGTCGGCGAGCCGCGCCAGCCGGCGGGTTTGCTCTCCTAACGCCGCGCGAGATTTCGGGCCCAAGATCGGCGACACCGTCGTGGAGCCCTTCGTGGTAGGCGCTCAGGGGTCGCGATCGGTGTGCGGAGTTCCGTGCAAGAGGTCCGACAGCATCCGTCGGCGGGTGTCCTCGATGCCTTCGAGCCTGCTGGCCCATCGTGTTGAACGCGGCTGCCAGGGTTTCCGTTCGGTGCCTGAGGGGCGATGGGGTCGGCACGCGCGTGGAGTAGTGCCCACGGGTGAGTTCCCTGCAGCAGTGGTCACCTGTTCGAGAGGGCGGCCGGAGCCATCGGGTGAGGAACCATGTCACCGAGTGACGGCAGCGAGCAGCGAGATCAGCAGACCGACCCCGACGGAGATCAAGGACGCATCGCGGTAGGCCATCTCGATGTGGACGAGCTCAGGGGAGTTCTGTTGGTGGCTGGCCTCTCGACGAGGTGCTGGTGGAAGATGGGGGGCCGATCACGGTGGCAACCAGGCCGACAGTGAGGGCACCGGCGACCAGCACGATAGCCTGTCCGGCCAATAGTCGGGTAGCCAGCCCAGCGCTGTTTGCGCGCTGGTGCCATCACCCTTGTCCCATCCGGTCACCCGACGCCTCGGACTGGTGATGTATCTGCCGGTTTCCGGGTCGTCGCCGAGTTTGCGGCGCAGGTGAGCGACGTGAACATCGACGAGGTGCTCGTCGCCGACCCAGTCCGGCCCCAGATGTCGTCGATGAGCTGGCGCCGGAGAAAGCCATCGATGGACGGCGCGTCAAAGCCATGAGCAGGTCCCGTTCGGGTGGGGGGCCAGGGCCACCTCGACGTCGCGCAGGTGCATTACGCTGGCCGTCCGGGTCGACACGTAGTGCACCGAACACCCTGGTCGGTTCACTACGGGCGGTCCCGGAGGCGGTGGTGGATCCGGTGCGGGGTCGTCGCAGTACCGCTTGGACTCTGCGACCAGTTCGCGGACGCTGAACGGTTTGGTGATGTAGTCGTCCGCGCCGACGGACAACCCGATGAGGGTGTCGATCTCGTCCTTTCGGGCGGTGACGACGATGACGTAGCAGTCGGTGAAGGTGCGAAGCTGCCGGCACACTTCGATGCCGTCCAGCCCGGGGAGCCCCAGGTCCAGGATCACGACATCGGGCGCTAGGTCACGCGCGGCTTGGACACCGTCCGGGCCGGTGTGGACCACGCTGGAGTCATACCCGGCGCGGGACATGTAGGCGGCGATCATTCCGGCCAGCGTTGTTTCGTCCTCGATGATCAGGACTCAGAGCGCCCGATGGTGGTGTCGTGCTCACCTCTCAGTGTCCCTGCCCTCCGCCCGTATGCGGGTCTCGCGCACGGCCCGGGAGCAGATCTTCGTCAAACCTCAACCTCGCCGCGGTCCGGTCTTGAGGGTCGGGTTGCACTGTGGATCGTGACGGTGCAGTGCGCCGCGACGACGGGACGGGAGAGCGCTCATGATGTGGGGCAACGGTGCCGGGATGGGCTGGTGGATGTGGCTCGTGATGGGCGGCGGCGCCCTCGGCTTCTGGGTCGTCATTGTGCTGGTGATCCGGGCCCTGCTCCCCGGCCGGGCGCGTCCGGCAGGGAATCGACCCGAACGGATCCGCTCACTCTCCTCAAGGGAAAGCCTGGCCCGCGGCGAGGTGAGCCTGGAGGAGTACGAACAACGCCGCCGCCTGATCGTCGACGGCCACTGACAGCGACCACCCTCTGAAAGGCATCATGACTTCGTCCCTATTCTCCCGCCGCAACGTCCTCCTCGGCGGGCTCGGCCTGGCCTCGAGCGCAGCGTTGGCCGCCTGCACCTCCAGTTCGTCGGGGATGGCGGGGATGCCGTCGCGCACCGTCGGCCCCCCGACGCCAGTGTCCCCGTCACCGGGACAGAAGGTGCTCGAGAAGACCCTGACGGCCCGGCCGGTCAGCCTTGACCTGGGCGGGCGGACAGTGGCCACGTGGGCCTACGACGGTGCGCTTCCCGGCCCGTTGGTGCGAGCAACTGCGGGTGACTTCCTGCGACTCACGCTCGACAACCAGCTCCCCGCAGACACCACGATTCACTGGCACGGCATCCGACTGCGCAACGCCGCCGACGGCGTCCCCGACCTCACCCAGGATCCCGGTCAAGACCGGCGGCAAGTTCGTCTACGAGTTCACCGCCCCGGATCCGGGCACCTACTTCTTCCACCCCCACGTGGGGGTCCAACTCGACCGCGGCCTGTACGCCCCGATGATCATCGACGACCCCAACGACCCCGGCGGCTATGACGCCGAATGGATCCTCGTCCTCGACGACTGGATCGATGGCACCGGCACCAACCCCGACGAGGTGTTGAAGAAGCTGATCGCCGACGGTGGCCCCGCCAACGGAGGCGGCATGGGCGGGATGGGTGGCATGGACCACGGATCCATGGGTGGGATGTCGATGGGGAGCGGGCCGTGGGGTGACGCCGGCGACGTCACCTATCCGCTGTTCCTGATCAATGGCAAACCCCCGACCGACCCGGATGTGCTGACCGCCAAACCGGGCCAGACGGTGCGCCTGCGGGTCATCAACGCCGCTTCCGACACCATCTTCAGCCTCGCCGTAGGCGGTCACCAACTGACCGTCACCCACACCGACGGGTATGCCGTCCAGCCTGCGAGGGTCGGGGCGATCTATCTTGGGATGGGCGAACGATACGACGTCATCGTCACCCTCGGAGATGGCGTCTTTCCCGTCGTGGCACGCCCGTTTGGCAAGACCAGCGGCGGGCAAGCGATGGCCCTGATCCGCACCGCCAGCGGCACCGCACCCGGCCCAGACGTGAACCCGAGCGAACTCTCGGGCCAAGTCCTCATTGGCTCTCAGCTGCAGCCGGCAAAGTCCTCGATGCTTCCCCCAAGTCACCGGACTCCACCATTGACCTGGCCCTCCAAGGCTCGATGAAGCCCTACCAGTGGGGCATCAACGGCGCCGCATACGGCAAGAACGAGCCACTGACCGTCAAGGCAGGCCAGCGACTGCGGATCAACGCCACCAACATGTCCATGATGAGCCACCCCCGCACGTCCACGGCCACACCTTCGCCCTGCCCTCAGGACTGCGCAAGGACACCGTCCTCATGGCTCCCCATGCAATCAGTGGCCATCGACGTGGAAGCCGACAACCCCGGCGACTGGATGGTCCACTGCCACAACGCCTACCACGGTGAGGCGGGCATGATGATCGCCTTGGAGTACCGCTCATGAGCACCAAGAACACCCCGGCCGCCTTCTCTTGGTCGGCAGCACACTCGTGGCTGGGGCAGCCTGGCCGCATATGGTGCTACGACCACCTCGACCTTCTCGAGCACACCGAACAGCAACGTCTCTTCGGGCTCGGCTCCCACCGCAGTCGCGGGAGGGTCAACCTCCACCGCATCAGTCGCACCCAAGGCGCCGGTGGCGATCACCCACATCCATGCGGTCGCCCGCGACCCCAAGACCGGTGACCTGCTCCTGGCCACCCACGAGGGACTCTTCCGCCACGGCAACGGCGACCTCCTCCAGACCGGCCCGGTCATCGACCTGATGGGTTTCGCCGTCGCCCCGGACGGCACCTACTACGCCTCCGGGCACCCCGGCGCCGGCGTCGACCTCCCCCAGCCGGTCGGGCTCATCACCTCCACCGATTCGGGTCGCACGTGGCGCGTCGCGTCACGAGGGGGCGAGTCCGACTTCCACGCCCTCACCTCAGGCCCAACCAGCGTGGTCGGCTTCGATGGCACTCTTCGCAGCACCACCGACGGCGCGAACTGGACCACCCGCACCATCGCCGCTGCCCCCGCACCCTGGCCGCGTCACCGCAAACCGGAGCACTGCTCGCCACCACCGAAACCGGGCTCCTCCACAGCACCGATGACGGCGCCTCCTGGAAGCCCTTGGCCCCACCCGAGAAGGCCCTGCTCGCCGCATGGGCCGACGAGCAAACCATCGTGATCGCCACCACGAACGGCCAGATCGCGACCAGCAACGACACCGGAGCAACCTGGACCCTGCAACCCAAGCGCATCGGAGCCCCGCAAGCCCTGTTTGCCCACAGCGGCACCGACGGCCAGATCGAAACCATCCTCGTCATCGACGGCGCCGTGCTCCGCACCGTAGACGGGGGCGCCACCGTCCAGAAGCTCCTGTGAAGCCCGCAGGGGCCTAGACCAGATCTTCACCGAACCACGACCCGAGGGTGACACCGTCCCCGCAGGCTGAAAGCACCGGGGACAGCCCTGAGCACCGCAACCGAGACCAAGAGAGCAGTCATGCAACAGCAGAACACCCCGAACCCGACCGACGCACCCCCACACCACCGGCTGAGACGACGCCCACCAGGCCCAGTCGCGGCCGCGGCCATCACTGGCTGATGTGGCTCATGTGCGTGCCCATGCTGCTGCTCGTGGGCGCCTTGATCGCGACCGGCCGCCTGGGCGCCGGCGGCCTGCTCTACGCCCTGGGCTGCCTGCTCATGATGGGCCTGATGATGGCGTGGATGAACCACGGCACCAACCACGAGAACAAGCCGTGAAGGCGGCCGCCCGACCCCGACGACTGGCCGACCCGAGAAGCAGGACTGCCCCTCGGGGATCTGCTTGTTGAGAGTGTCACCTACCGAAGGACCAGACCGGATGAACTCCACCCAGACGTATGCCGTCACCGGTATGACCTGTGGCCACTGCGAGAGCAGCGTCCGCCACCAGGTCTCCACACTGCCAGGAGTGCGAGACCTGACCGTCAGCGCCGCCGCCGGCGAAGTCATCATCACTACTAGTGGTCTCGTCTCCGACGACGCTGTCGTCAGGGCCGTCGCCGAGGCCGGCTACACCGCCCCGCCGCAACTGACCCACGCCCAGCCGTGGCGCCACACGGGCGTCACGAGCACTGCCGGAGGAGAACCCGGACATGCAGCACGACCATGAGCACCACCAGAGCGTCACCAAGACCAGCCAGTCCGTGACAGACCCTGTGTGCGGGATGCAGGTCGATCCCAACACGGCGCTGACCCTCGATCACGATGGCACGACATACCACTTCTGTTCCGATCGTTGCCGCGACCGCTTTCGCCACGACCCGGCCAGCTTCCTCACGCCCCCTCAAGACTCCGACGACGCGGCCCCGCGCAACCAGGACGTGAACGAAGACGCCGCCGAGTGGACCTGCCCGATGCACCCGAGGTGCGCCGTCCCGGTCCGGGGTCGTGCCCGATCTGTGGGATGGCTCTGGAGCCGGTCACCGTCACCGCGGACACCGGTCCCAGCCCCGAACTTGCTGACATGTCCCGCCGCTTCTGGGTCGCGACCGCCTTGACCATCCCGATCGTGATCCTCGAGATGGGCCGCCACTTCATCCCCTTCCTGCATGACCTGATTTCCGCGCGTACCTCCGTCTGGCTCCAACTCGTCCTGGCCACGCCGGTCGTGCTGTGGGCCGGGTGGCCCTTCTTCGTACGCGGCTGGGCCTCGGTCCGCACCCGCAACCTGAACATGTTCACCCTCATCGCGATGGGCACCGGTATCGCGTGGCTGTTCAGCGTCATCGCGACCATCGCGCCCGGGATCTTCCCCGCCTCCTTCCGCGGCGACGCAGGCACCGTCGATGTCTACTTCGAGGCCGCTGCCGTCATCACCACCCTGGTCCTGCTCGGCCAAGTCCTCGAGCTGCGTGCCCGCGAACAGACCTCCGGAGCCATCAAGGCCCTGCTGGATCTCACACCGAAGACCGCCCGCCGCATCACCGACAGCGGGGCTGACGAAGAAGTCTCTCTGGACACGGTCCAGCTCGGGGACCGGCTGCGGGTCCGCCCCGGCGAGGCCGTGCCCGTCGACGGGACCGTCGAGGAGGTCGCTCAGCTGTCGATGAGTCCTTGGTCACCGGGGGAGTCGATGCCCGTGACCAAGACCAGCGGAGACACCGTCATCGGCGGCACCATCAACGGCAGCGGCGCCCTGATCATGCGCGCCGAGAAGGTCGGCCGCGACACCATGCTCGCCCGGATCGTCGCCATGGTCGCCGACGCACAACGCTCCCGCGCCCCCATCCAGCGCATGGCCGACAAGGTCGCCGGCATCTTCGTGCCGGCCGTCATCGTCGTCGCCGTCGTCGCCTTCATCGTATGGGCGCTCGTCGGACCCGACCCCAAACTCGCCCATGCGCTCATCGTCGCCGTCGCGGTCTTGATCATTGCCTGCCCCTGCGCGCTCGGGCTGGCCACCCCATGTCGATCATGGTCGGAGTCGGACGCGGCGCGGGACTGGGCGTGCTCATCAAGAACGCCGAAGCGCTCGAGGCGCATGGAGAAGGTCGACACCCTCGTGGTCGACAAGACCGGAACCCTCACCGAGGGGCCGGTCCACCGTCACCGGCATCATCGCCACCGACGAGCGATCCGAAGACGACCTGTTGCGCCTCGCCGCCGGTGTCGAGCGTGCCTCAGAGCATCCGCTCGCCCTGGCCATCGTCGAAGCCGCCACCGCCCCGCAGCCTGCCCATCCCCGACGTCACCGACTTCGACTCACCCGTTGGCCGCGGCGTCATCGGCACCGTCGAAGGGCAGGTCCTGGTCCTCGGCAGCTCCGACTTCCTCGACTCCCACCACATCGACACCACCGAACTCAACAACCGTGCCGATGACCTGCGCGGCGACGGAGCCACCGTCATCTACCATGGGAGCCGATGGCCGACTCGTAGGGCTCTTCGCGATCGCCGACCCCATCAAGCCCACCACGCCGGCCGCGCTGAAAGCCCTCCGCGAGGACGGCATCCGGATCGTCATGCTCACCGGCGACAACCGCGTCACCGCCCAAGCTGTCGCCAAGACCCTCGGCATCGACCAGGTCGAAGCTGAAGTCCTGCCCGACCACAAGAGCGACATCGTCACCAAGCTCCGTGGCGAAGGCCGCGTGGTCGCGATGGCTGGCGACGGCGTCAACGACGCCCCCGCACTGGCTGCCGCCGACGTGGGCATCGCGATGGGATCAGGAACCGACGTCGCCATGGAAAGCGCTGGGGTCACCCTCCTCAAGGGCGACCTCACCGGCATCGTGCGCGCCCGCGAGCTTTCGGAGAAGACCATGCGCAACATCCGACAGAACCTGTTCTTCGCGTTCGTCTACAACGCCCTCGGCATCCCCGTCGCCGCCGGCGTCCTCTACCCCGTCTTCGGGCTCCTGCTCTCACCCATCATCGCCGCGGCCGCCATGGCCCTATCCAGCGTCAGCGTCATCACCAACGCCCTACGCCTTCGCGCACAATCCATCGACTGACGCTCAGCAACCTTGAGGACTGGCGCGTCAGGCCAGAAGAACCGTTGGCGGACTGTCACCCCGGCGACTATTCGCAGGTCGTTCACGACGGCGAGTTGGCTGCGAGGAACGCACTCTTCTGCCGCGCATAGAGCGCATAGAGTACGTAGACGCTCCCCGGTTGCTCGAAGGCGATCTTGCAAGGCCCCACCCGACGGGCCGAGTTGTGCAGAGTACCCAGCACGACATCGTGCAGTCTTAGCTGCATCTCGACGTGAGTTGTCGACAGTGCACGCCCACGACGCCAGATCAGGAGCGCCGAGCGCGCCTAGAGTGGCGCTGTGCTTCCGTCATCCACGCCAAGGCTTCGGTTCCGAAAGATGGCGCCAAACGACCTGAGCCACGTCGCCACCTTGGACACTGGCGGTTCTCGCGGCCCAGCCGAGTGGATCGACTGGAACGTCTCCAATTACGCCGACTATGGGTTCGGGCTGTGGATCATCGAGACTCACAGCGGGGTCTTCATCGGTGACTGCGGCCTGACGATGCAAGAGGTGGAGGGTGACTGGTGCATCGAAACCGGATGGCACGTTCACCCTGATGTGCGGCGACTGGGTTACGCCACAGAAGCCGCCACCTCGGTGCGCGAAGCGGCGCGTGATGCCGGTATCGAGCATCTCGTCGCCATCATTCGACCTCACAACTTGGCATCGCAGGGGGTGGCGAAGAAGATCGGCATGTCCCTCGACAGAGAGGTCGACAAGCGCGGTCCCGCGCTGGTGTTCGGCATGGACCTTTCTGGCTGATTGCCCGTCTCCCGAGCAAGCGAGATCCGCCCGCTCATGCCGCCTTGAGGACCTGGGCCTTCCCGGCTGCTGGGGGCGATGTTGCACGACCCCACTGATCGCGACGATTTCTGCAAAGTACGCCGCCTGAGTTCGTGCAGTCTTCGCTGCATCTCGACAGCACCGAAGGACCTCGATACCTCCAGCGCCAAGGCGCGCAAGGGAGAACTGCGTAAGAACCAGGACAAGGTCCTCGCCAAAGCCGGCGTCCCGGCCTCGGCCAAGACCTCCTCCTACACCAACGCCCTCAACGGTTTCGCGGTCTCGGCAACGGCGGCCCAGGTTGAGTCGCTGCGCAAGAACCCCGACGTCGCGCTGGTGCTCAAGGACGACATGCGCCAAGTGACAGCGGATGACGAGGCCTCGCGCAGCGCCAGCATCAACATCGACAAGCTCGCCGGAGCCAACGACCTCTACAACTTCCTCGGCCTGACCAAGCGCACCGAGTCCTGGGGCATGGGCGTCAACGGCAGCGGCGTGACCGTTGGTGTCATCGACACCGGCATCTGGCCCGAGCACCCCAGCTTCGCCGACGACGGCAGTTACCCCGCACACGCGCCGCTGGACACGACGGTCGGCTCGGCCTGCGCCTTCGGCAACACCGCGCACAACAGCGCGGACGCGCCCTTCACTTGCAACAACAAGCTCGTGGGCGCTCGCGTCTTCCTGGACACCTACCGCGCCAACTCGGGCATCGGCCCGGGCGAGTTCGACTCGGCGCGTGACGACGAGGGCCACGGCACGCACACCGCGTCCACGGCGGCCGGTAACGCCAACATCGCGGCGTCGATCTTCGGGGTTCCGAAGGGCACGACGTCGGGCATCGCTCCGCGGGCCCAGATCATCGCTTACAAGGCGCTCGGCGCCGGTGGCGGCTACATCTCCGACCTGGTGGCCGCGATCGACCAGGCCGTCGCTGACGGCGTCGACGTCATCAACTACTCCGTCGGTGGCGGCGCGGCGACCGTCAGCCCCGACACCCTGGCCTTCCTCTTTGCTGCCGACGCGGGTGTCTTCTCGGCCGTCTCGGCGGGCAACAGCGGCCCCGGCGCCAAGACCATCGGTGGCCCGGCCGACGTGCCGTGGGTGACCGCGGTGGGCGCCAACACCTACAGCTCGATGTACGAGGGCTACATCCAGGCCGGTGGGAAGACCTACCGTGGCGCCTCGGTGACCAAGGGCGTCGGCCCGGCCAAGTTCGTCGACGCGGCCAACGCCGGCAGCGAGCTGTGCCTGGCCGGCAAGCTCGACCCCGCCAAGGTGACCGGCGCCATCGTGCTGTGCAAGCGCGGCAGCAACGGCCGGGTGGCCAAGAGCGCCGAGGTGCAGCGCGCCGGTGGTGTCGGCATGGTCCTCTACAACGCCGTCGACGTCGACACCTTATTCTCGGACAACTTCATGGTGCCGACTGTCATGATCGACTACACCCCGGGCACTCAGATCAAGGCGTGGATCAACAGCACTCCCAACCCGACCGGGAGTCTGGTGGCCGGCGGCATCGGCAAGGCGTCGTTCTACTCGCCGACCATGGCCTACTTCTCCTCGCGTGGTGAGAACCCCACCGCGGGCGACCTCATCAAGCCCGACATCACCGCACCGGGCGTCCAGATCATGGCCGGCAACACCCCCGTGGCCGAGCCGACCGGCCAGCTGTTCCAGGCGATTGCGGGCACGTCGATGTCCAGCCCGATCGTCGCCGGGAGCTACGCCCTGCTCAAGCAGGCCCACCCCGACTGGACCCCGGCGATGGCCAAGTCAGCCCTCATGACGACGGCCAACACCGCAGTCCGGGACAATGACCGGGTCAGCCCGGCCACGCCGTTTGCCATGGGTGCGGGCATGACCAACCTCGGCAGCCCGACCGCGCGCGGCTCGGCTTACCGGCCTGGTCTGGTCTACGACGCCGGCTTCTACGAGTACCTCGGCTTCCTCTGTGCCGAGGGACGCGAGGCCTTCGGCAACGCGGACCGCACGTGCGCCTCGTTGGCCGCGAACGGCATACCGACGCGGGCTGCCGACCTCAACCTGGCCTCCATTGGCGTCGAGGCGGTCGCCGGCACGACGACCGTGACCCGCACGGTGACCAGCGTCGCCGACCGGACGACGACCTTCGACTCGCGGGTCGAGGCGCCGGCCGGTTATCGGGTCAAGGTCACCCCGTCGCGGTTGACCATTGACCCGGGCAAGTCGGCGTCCTTCACGGTGACCATCACCAACACCGGCGCGGCTCCGGCCGGCCAGTGGCGCTTTGGCTCGCTGACCTGGAAGAGCAGCGGCTACGAGGTCCGCAGCCCGATCGCGGTCAAGGGCACGACGCTCTCGGCTCCGGCCTCGGTGACCGGCACCGGCGCGAGCGGCTCGGCCACGTTGCCGGTGCAGTTCGGCTTCGCCGGTCCCTACACGGCGACCGCCGAGGGCCTCGTCGCGGCGACCCACACGTCGGCCGTCGTCGCTCAGGACCCCGACCAGACCTACCCCAGCCCCGATGACGGCGCCGGCGTGGTCACGGTGCCCTACACCCTCAGCGGTGTCGGGGTAGCCCAGTGGCGGGTCAACCTGCCCGATCCCACCGACCTGGACCTCTACCTCTATGGTCCGGACGGCTCGCTCGTCGCCACGAGCACCGGAGGTGGCACCAACGAGCTGATCCGCTTGCAGGCCCCCGCTGACGGGACCTACAAGCTGGTCATCCACGGCTGGGCGGTCGGTGCCACGCCGGTCACCGCGGACGTCCGCAGTTGGCTGGTTCCGGTCTCCGGTGGCAACGGGTCACTCACGGTGACCAGCGGCGGGTCGACCACCGCCACCATCGGCGGCACCCACTCGGTCGGCATCGCGTGGAGCGGCCTGACCGCGGGTGAGGAGTACCTCGGCTCGGTCACGCATCACAACGGCGCCACGGTCGTCGGCCGCACGGTGGTGTCGGTCACGGGCTGATCCCTTCGCACCGCACGGACCGGGGCGGCATACCGAGCACTTTCGGTATGCCGTCCCGGCACGTCCGGGGCCGCGTGGGGAGATACAGGGGTATGCCGTGCGAGCGTCGGCAGGGTGTTCCCGGAGACCGATCCCTCCCGCAGAACGCCTGGCGTGGCTACGCTCGGGAGCATGAGCATCCCGCAGATCACGGTGGGCCACGGGCCGCACCACGTCTACGTCCTGCACGGCTGGTTCGGCTCCGCCGACGGGTGGGGGCTGTTCCCGACCTACCTCGACGGTGAGCAGTTCACCTACCACTTCTTCGACAACCGTGGCTATGGCGCTCGCATGGACGAGCGCGGTGACTACAGCCTCGACGAGGTCGCCGGCGATGTTCTGGCCCTCGCGGATTCCGAAGGGGTGCAGACCTTTTCGCTGATCGGCCACTCGATGGGCGGCGCAGAGGTGCTGCGCGTGTTGGCCAAGGCGCCGGGTCGAGTCCGCAAGATCGTCGGCATCACGCCGGTCGGAGCGAGCCCGACGCCCTTTGATGAGGCCGGGCACAACCTCTTCTACGGCGCATCGGAGAACCGCGATATGCGGTTCGGCATCATCGACTTCACCACCGGCAATCGCAACACCGCCACCTGGGTCAATTCCGTTGTCGAGCACTCACTTTCGCACTCCACGGTCGAGGGGTTCCACGGCGCTCTGGTGGCCTGGGCGACGCCGGACTTCCTCGCCGACATCGCCGGCTCTGAGCACGAGATGCTCGTCATCCCCGGCGAGCACGACCCCGCGCTCGGCGAAGCGACGGTCCGCCAGACCTGGGAGCCGCACTTCCCTAACTGCCGCATCGAGGTGATGCCCAACGCCGGGCACTACCCCATGTTTGAGACCCCGGTCCAGCTCGCGACCGTCATCGAACGCTTCCTCGCCGACTGACGCGCCAACTGACGCGCTCTCCTAGCCGCTGATTGAGTCGCTGACCGACGTGCCCCCGCTCGACCCGACCGACGTGCCCGACCGCGCCGCCGCGCGCGGTCGGGTCGACACGGCATACGCGCTGCTCTCCGACGAGGACCGGGCGGCGACGCGCCTGGTCCACGACCCGGTCGCCTATACCCGCGAGGTCCCGTATGCCGCCCTGGCGGCATTGCGCGAGCGGCACGGGGTCGTCCCGGTCGCCGAGCCGGAGTTGCCCGGTTGGCCGGAGGGCACCGGCTACTGGCTCGTGCTGCGGCATGCCGATGTCGATCGGGTGCTCAAGGATCCGGGCACCTTCTCGTCGTCCTTCGGCGGCACCCAGATGCGCGACCCGCGCACCGCCGAGGACCTGCGCTATGTGCGCCGGATGATGCTCAACATGGATCCGCCGGAGCATTCTCGGTTGCGTCGGCTGTTGGCAAAATCGTTCACCCCCAAAGCGATCGGCGCGCTGGAGGCACAGGTCGCCGGCCACGTCACCGGGATTGTCGATCGGATGCTCGCTGCTGGTGAGGGCGGCGCCAGCGGCGAGTGCGATTTCGCCAAGGACGTCTCCGCCGACCTGCCGCTGCTCACCCTCGCCGACGTCATGGGCGTGCCGCCGCAGGACCGCTGGCTGATGTTCGACTGGGCCAACCGGGTGATCGGCTGGCAGGACCCCGACTATCGGGTCAGTGCCCACTTCGACCCGGCCGGTGCCACGGAACTCGGCCGGACGGCATACGCGCTGCGCCCCGAGCCGGGACCCGACGGCCTCATGCCCGATCCGCGATCGCGCGCCGGGATGCCCGACCTCTACGCCTATGCCCACGCCCTGGGCACGCTGCGCCGCGAGCAGCCCGGCGAGGACGTGATGTCGATCCTCATGGCCCAGCGCGACGACGGCGAGGGCGGGGGATCCGTGTCGGTTGAGGAGTTTGAAAATCTCTTCTGGCTGTTCGCTGTCGCCGGCAACGAGACGACCCGCAACGGTATGCCGGGTGGTCTGGTCGGGCTGCTCGGTGACCCGGCCGCGCAACGCGCGCTGCGCGACGATCCGAGCCTCATCCCCAACGCGGTCGAGGAGATGCTGCGCTGGTGGACCCCGGTGATGACCTTCCGCCGCACCGCCACACGGGAGGTCGAGCTCGGCGGCCGCACGCTGCACCGCGGTGACAAGGTCGTCGTGTCGTTTGCGGCGGCCAACCGGGACCCGGCGGTGTTTGAAAACCCCGACACCTTCGACATCCGCCGCGACAACGCTCGCCGCCATCTGGCCTTCGGTGCCGGCCCGCACGTGTGCCTCGGCGCCTTCCTGGCCCGCTCGATGATGACCCGGATGTTCACCGAATTGCTCGGTCGCACGACGTGGATCGAGAGCGCCGGCGACCCGGTCTGGCTGCAGTCCAACTTCCAACGCGGCGTCAAGCGCCTCCCCATCACCTGGACCGCTGAGGGGGCGAGCGGGCCACCGGTGGAGGACGTCATCGCCAAGTTGCGCGAGCTGCGCCAAGGCGTCCCGCCTGGCGACCTGTCGATCCGCGGAATGATCGACCAGGGCCGGAGCTGAGTGCAGCTGCTGGTTTAGCGCGCGCCTCGGGCCTAGAGTCGGGCGCATGACCGAGGCCAGCCACCCGACCCAGCCGACCACCTTCGCGGTGCCCACCGACGAGGCGACCGTGCGCGCCAGCGACCGCGCCCACGTCTTCCACTCCTGGTCAGCGCAGGGCGCGATCAACCCGCTGCCGATCGCCCGCGCCGAGGGCAGCCGGTTCTGGGACTACCAGGGCAAGGGCTACCTCGACTTCACCTCGGGCCTGGTCAACGTCAACATCGGCTACAACCACCCGCGGATGATCGCCGCCATCGCCGAGCAGGCCGGCCGGATGACGACCATCGCCCCCGGGTATGCCGTCGACGTCCGCTCCGAGGCCGCTCGCCTCATCGCCGAGCGCGCTCCCGCAGGCCTCAATATGGTCTTCTTCACCAACGGCGGGGCCGAAGCCACCGAGAACGCCATCCGGATGGCTCGCCTGCACACCGGCCGCCACAAGATCTTCGCGGCCTATCGCTCCTACCACGGGGCCACCGCGGGAGCCCTGACAATGACCGGTGACCCGCGCCGCGTCGCCAGCGAACCCGGCATACCGGGCGTCGTGCATTTCTGGGGACCCTACCTCTACCGCTCGGCCTTCCACGCCGAGACCGAGGCGCAGGAGACACAGCGCGCCCTGCAGCACCTGCGCGACCTCATCACCGTCGAGGGCCCCGGCTCGGTCGCGGCGATCATCATGGAGACCATCGTCGGCACCAACGGCATTCTCGTGCCGCCGGCGGGCTACCTCGCGGGCGTGCGAGCGCTGTGCGACGAATTCGGGATCGTCATGATCGCCGACGAGGTGATGGCCGGTTTCGGTCGGATCGGGCAGTGGTATGCCGTGCAGCACTGGGATGTCACGCCCGACCTCATCACCTTCGCCAAGGGGGTCAACTCCGGCTATGTGCCCCTCGGGGGCGTGGTCATCTCCGACGCAATCGCCGACACCTTCCGCGACCGGGTCTACCCAGGCGGGCTGACCTACTCCGGCCACCCGTTAGCCTGCGCGGCGGCGGTCGCCTCGATCCAGATCTTCGAGGACGAGGATGTGCTCGGGCACGCTCGGATGCTCGGTGAGGACGTCATCGGTCCGGAGCTGGCCAAGATCGCCGATAAGCACCCGTCGGTCGGGGAGGTGCGCGGGCTCGGCGTCTTCTGGGCGCTCGAACTGGTCACCGACCGCGACACTCGCGCGCCGCTGGTGCCCTACAACGCCAGTGGTGCGGCGGCCAAGCCGATGCTCGACTTCGCGGCGGCGTGCAAGGCGCAGGGGCTGTGGCCGTTCACCCACTTCAACCGCACTCACATCGTGCCGCCGTGCACGACGAGCGTCGAGGAGGTCCACGAGGGCCTGGCCATCATCGACGAGGCCCTCACCGTCGCCGACGGCTATTACACGGGCAGCTGAGCAGTTTCGGCCAGCGCGGCGCCGGATGAGGCCCGACGGCGCCGCGCGGTGAGCCACAGCGACTCGCCGATGTAGAACGCGATGTAAGCCAGCGACGCCGCGACCACCCACGCCGGGGGCGTGGGCAGGGAGGCGACGATCACGGCATACGCGAGCAGCCACAGTCCGGCGCCGACCATGTTGGCGACCCACCAGGTCTGCGTGCGCGACGGGTAGACGTAGCCGATCGGGACGAAAACCAGTGCGCTACAGAGCAATACCAGCGCGCTGGTGGCGACCGGGCCGAGCCCGAGCACCACGACATAGAAGGCCACGACGTTCCAATAGGAGGGGAAACCCCAGAAGAGGTGGTCGTCGGTCTTCGCGTCGGCGCGGCAGAACTGAAAACACGAGGCCAGCAGAGGCGCGCATGCCACCACCCAGCCGAGCGGACCGGTGGGCAGATAGCCCCCGATCCACAGCAGGGTCACCGGCGCAAAGCAATAGGTGAGGTAATCGACGATGTTGTCCAGCAGCGCTCCGTCGAATCCCGGCCAGTGCTCCTTGACCCGGAAGCGGCGCGCGAGGAGGCCATCGGTGCCGTCGACGAGCATCGCCACGAGAAAGAGCCACAGTGCGACGGTGATCGCGCGCGCTTCGATCGCCACCACCATGAGAAACGCCAGCACGGCACCGATCGCGGTGTAAACGTGCACCAGAGCCGCGGCGAGGCGGCTCCCTGAGGCCGGCGGCACGGGCAGTCACCTTCGCATTCGGGCAGTGAAGTCGCCCAAGTATGCCGTGCCGCCCGCCTGTGGTGCGGCGAATCGGGCGCTTCGTGAGGCAGGATGGTCCGGTGCCCAGGACTCCGGTGAGCGTGGAGGTTGTGGAGCCTCGCATCGCCGACCGCGTCCGGCGTGGCGCCGACCTCTACTGGCTCGTGATGTATGCCGCCCTGGCCTTCCTCGCGATCAGCCTCGGCAACCTCGCGGTCGGCACCGCGGGAGCGCTGGAGCAGGACCTCGCCGGCGCCACCAGCGGCGTGCCCCGGCTGATCCTCGCGCTGATGGCCTGGGTTTCCGGCACGGGCGTGTTGCTCCTGCCGATCGCGGTGGGCATCGACCTGGTCGTGCGGCAACGGGCTTGGCAGTTCGTCCAGTCGCTCGTCGGAGCGGCCATCGCCGCGGGCATCGGCCTGGCCATCAAGGCGGCCATCAGCGAAGGGCAGTTGACCACTGCCCTTGCGGTGCTCACCCGCCCGGTGCGCAGCTCTGGGCGCACCAACCCGCTCGACATCGTCGTCGTCGCGCTCACCGCCCTCGTCGTCGTCGCCAACATCTCCGGGCGGCGCTGGTTGGTGCCGCTGGCCTCGTTGGTGCTGGGTTCGATGAGCGTCACGACCTTCCTTGCCGGGTCCAATACGGCGCTGGCGTTGCTGTGCTCGTTCCTGCTCGGCGCCATCGTCGGACACGCGGTGCGGTTCGCCTTCGGCACCAGCGCGACTCGCGCGCCAGGCACGGACGTGGCCCGCGAACTCATCCTCGCGGGCACGCCGCTGCACACCCTCGTGCTCGTTGACGACTACGACGAGGGTGCGCGGCTCTACCACGCGCGTGGTCCGCAAGGCCCGCTCGATGTCCACGTCTTCGACCGGGACACCTTCGGGTTGGCGTCGGGGCGGCGGCTGTTGAGTCGACTCCGGCTGCGTGGCGCCACGACCCGAGCGCCGTCCTTCACCCTGCGCGGGGCAGTCGAACACCGGGCCCTGCAGGCGTTTTCGCTGCAGTGGGCCGGCGTGACCGCGCCGGTGCCGGTGGCGATCTGCGACGTCGGCGGTGTGTCGGCAGCGATCGCCACGACTCGCGTCGAGGGCCGCACGCTGCGCGAGATCGGCGACGGGCTGACCGACGAGCAGGCTCGCGCCGTCGTCCAGATGCTGCTCACCCTGCAACAGCATCGGATCGCCTTCCGCGGCTTCAGCCGCGACACCGTGGCGATCCTTCCCGATGGCAAGGCCGGCCTGGTCGCCACCGGTGACGGCGATGTCGGCAGCGACGACCTCTCCCAGCGCACCGACGCGGCGCGGGTCATGGTCATGCTCGCTCTCGGGATGGGGGCCGAACGCGCCGTGCAGGTCGCGGTGCAGGAGGCCGGCGCCAAGTTCGTCTCCCGCACCCTCCCGCTGCTGCAGCCACTGGCCCTCGGCCGAGCGTTGCGGCTGGAGCTGCGCAGTCGCAAGAAGCTGCTCGACGAGCTGCGCGAGCAGGTGCTGACGCTCGCTCCCGCTCATGAGGAGCCGGCCAGCATCCAGCTTCGACGGGTCTCGCCCAAGGGCCTGCTCACCCTCGTCGGTGGCGCCGTCGCGGCATACATCGTCTTGCCGCAACTCGTGCAGGTGGACTTCGGCGCGGTCCTGTCGCGGGCGGAGTGGCACTGGGGGCTCGCGGCGCTGGCCAGCGCGGTCCTGACTTTCGCTGGCGCATCACTGGTGCTGCATGGCTCGGTGCCGGTGCGGCTGCGGTTCGTGCGCACCTATCTCACCCAGCTCGCGGTCGCTTTCAGCAGCCTCATCGCGCCGGCGACGATCGGCAACATCGCGCTCAACACGCGCTACCTGCAACGGTCGGGCATCACGCCGACCGCAGCCGGGGCCAGCGTGGGCCTCGCGCAGGTCTTCCAATTCACCTCGTATGCCACCTTGTTGGCGCTCGCGAGCGTCGTGGCGGGCACAGGGCCGCAGGCATCCTTCCAGCCTCCGGCGAAGGTGGTCGCGGCGATCCCTATCGTTCTGGCCGTCATCGCCGGGCTGTTCGCGATCCCACGGGTGCGGGCCTTCTTCCGCGAGCGGGTCCTCCCGCAGTTGCGGGCCGTCGTGCCGCAGATCCTCGGGGTGCTGCAACGACCGGTCAAGCTCGCCGAATTGCTCGGCGGCGCCCTGTTGTTGGATATGAGTTTCGTTGCGGCGCTGTACTTCTCGTGTCGGGCCTTCGGGGCCCAACCAGCCGTCGCAGCGGTTGCCGTCGTCTATTTCGCAGGCGCCATCATCGGGTCAGCAGTGCCGACGCCCGGTGGTCTGGGCGGCATCGAAGCCGCCATGTCGGCGGGCCTCACCATCGCCGCCGGGGTCGACGCATCGACCGCGTTCTCGGCCGTGCTGCTCTACCGGATCGTCACCTACTGGCTGCCGATCCCAGCGGGCTGGTTCGCCCTGCAACACCTGCAGTCCCGCGACGCCATCTGATCGGCGGCAACCCGTCAACTCGCCAGGGCCGCGGCCTTCTCGTCCTCGGTGGCCTTGCGCACGACGATGCGGGTCCACGCGCCGACATAGATGCGGTCCGCATCGCCGAGTTCGCGCTTGGGACCGACCTCGATCGGGTCTTCTGGCAGCGGGGCCGCGATCTGGCCGACGAAGGTGCCATTGGAGGACCCCAAGTCTTCGACGAACCAGCGCGTGCCATCGGTCGTGAGCTGCGCATGCCGGCGGCTCACCCCGCTGTCCGAGGTGCAGTCGATGTCGGGAACGATGTTCTTGCTCGCCGACACCCGCCCGATGAGAGCGCTGCGCACGGCGAGCGGCACGACGACGGGCAACCCGGGGGAGGGCATGGTCTCGTCGGACTCCTGCGCGGCATACCACTCCGGGTCGACCCACACCTCGGCGACCCATTCGGGCGCAACAGCAGGGGGTATGCCGGTGCCTTCGGTCGGCGTGGGAACCGGCAGGGGAGCGGCGCCCACCTCGGCCCCGGCAGCAGCGGCGGACTCGGCCTCCGGCGCTGCCGGGTCAGCCGAACCCGCCGGGGGGTCGAGGTTGAGCGAAGAGGCCGGCACCCCGCGGGGCATGGCTCCGGTGGTGAAGTCGTAACCGCACGCTTCGCAGAACAGCGAGTCGGGCGCGCTCTCGACGGCACAGTTGGGGCAGACCTGCGACGACGGAGCAGCTGGGGCCGCCGGCTCGGCCTGGGGAGTGGCGTTGCCGGGCTTGGCGCCTCCGGTCGCGTCAGGCGCGCCCGCCAGGTCGCTGCCACAGGTGTCGCAGTAGTCGGTGGCCTCGGACGTGTGGCCGTTGGGGCAGACCTTGCTCACTTCTTCACCCTCCGGGTCTTGGTCGAGGCGGTGTCCAGCGCCATCTCGTCGAGCTTCTCGACGGCCTTCTTGAGGCGCACCGTACCCGTTTCGGCGTTGTCGATCTCGACGACCTTCTTCAGCCGCGAGGTCATTTCCTCGTCGCCGGTCTGAGTCGCGATCTGCACGGCGCGTCCGAGCTTGCGGGTGGCGCCGTCCTCGTCGCCGGCAGCCTTGGCGGCCAGCCCGTCCTGGATCGCCGCCGCGAGCTCGGCCTGGCCGGTGTAGCGGGCCACCTGGTCGTCGATTCGGGTGGTCAACGACTCGTCGCCCGACCAGGTGGCCTTGACCAGAGCCTGAGCCTGCACGGCGTCGCGGACGACAACCTGCACTCGGGAGGCCAGCTGCTCTTGACCGACGCTCTTGGCCGGCAGCCGCACCGCCACGTGGTAGTCACGGCTCTCGTCGGCCCACGCGCCGGTGGGGAAGGACGCCGTCAACGCGTTGACCAGCGAGCGTTTGGCGGTGATGTCCTCCAGGTCGGGCGCGACCTGCTTGACGAAGAGCACTTGGGCTCCCTGCGGTGCCCAGACGCGCAGGTCTACCGCCGGCACGCCACGAGCCATCGACGCCCGCACCAACGCGGCGAACTCCTGCGCCATCCGGTCCGGCGACGGGATGAGGTCAACCGTGCCGAGCAGCGCCGACGCGATCCGCCGCACCTCGTCGACCTGCCACCGGTCACCCAAACCCCGGCAGTCGCACTGGAAGAACCCGGTCGCCGACTGGATCGCCCAGGTCAACTGCTCGGGCGTCTCGTGCTCGTTGGCGCCGTCGGTGAGCAAGATCGCGTGCCGCTGGGTGACCTGGGGCACCGAGAGGAAGACCTCCTTGGCCTTGGTCAACCAGGTGCCCATCGCCGTGCCGCCGTCGGCCTGGAAGCGCTGCACCGCCGCGATCGCCTCAGCCCGGGTGCGCCCGTCCATCCGCACCATCTGCTGCGTCGAGCGCCCCGGCGGATAGACGAGCGTGCCCACGTGGTTGCCCGCGATGACCGCGAACCACGTGCCGTCGAGAATCTCCTGCAAGGCGACGGACGCGGCATACCGGCCTTGGGCGATGCCAGTCGGCCCCATCGATCCGGAGGTGTCGACGATGACGATCTCGGCGGCGTCGGTGCCCGCGTCGGCTCCAGCCTGTCCGGCGCCCTCGCACGTGACGCGCACGATCGCGTGCACATCGGTGCCGCCGTCGGGCAGGAACTCGTTCTGGAAGACCTCAGTGCGGAAGGTTGCCATCGGCGCCATCCCCTTCGGGTGCGGGTGCGGGTGCGGGTTCGTGAACAGGAACAACAACAGTGGGTATGCCGTCCGGGCCAGGCACGCGGGCCAGGGCGGCGCTGATGTTGTCCATCCCACCACAGCCGTTGGCAAAGTCGACCAGGGCTTGCGCGACGGCACCCGGCGTGGCCTGGCTCGGCGAGCCGACCGGGCTCAGCGCTGCGACTGTCCGGCCGACCAGATCGCGCAGGTCGTGGGCGTCGGAGCAGTAGTTCCACAGGCCGTCGCTGCAGACCAACAACCACCCGGGTTCGGCGAGTTGCACCTGGTCGAGGTGGGGGGCGAGGTCCGGCGGCGAGTCGACGCCCAGCCAGCGCGTGATGGCGTGAGCCTGGGGGCCGGTCTCGGCCTCCTTGCGCGGAATACCGTCACGGATCTGTTCGGCGGCGAAGGAGTCATCCGTCGAGAGCTGTCGAGGCTCGGAGGCGGGGTTGTCGGGCAGCCAATAGGCCCGGCTGTCACCGACATTGCCGACGACGGCCAGCCCGTCGTGGACGAGCGCGGCGACGAAGGTGCAGGACGGCGGGGTCTCGGTGGCTCCCGGGCCGGTGGCGGGCGTGGTCTCGACGACCGCGCGGCGTGCGGCGGTCACGGCATCGGCGAAGCGGCGGTGCACGGCCGCGACCAAGGCCTCTCGCAACCCCATGGCCTGGGGGATGGGCGCTGCGAGGACTTCACGTGCGGCACGAGCAGCGGCGAGGCTGGCGATGTGGGAGTCGGTCGTATTGGACACCCCGTCACACACGACGAGCACGGCATGCGAGAGGGTCGGCTCCTGCGCCAAGAGCGCCATGCCGTCTTCATTGCGGGTATGCCGTTTGCCGATGTCACAGACGCCGGCCACCCACGCCGCGGGAGTCTCGACGAAATGGTCGCGGGGGTCCGGCTCCTTGCCGCCACACTGGTCGCAGTAGCCGTCGAGGTAGAACCCCTCGCCGCATTGCGCGCAGCGCGCCCCTTCGGGGGGTGCGACCGCGACGGCCACGGCCCCGCCAGCCACCGGTCCGGTCCAGCCGACATCCAGCGGTGACTCCTCGCCAGCCTGAGCGGTCTCCTGCCGCACGGGGGTATGCCGTGCCTGGGTTTCCCCGGCGGCGACCGGCGGCGGGCTTGACACCGTTCCCTGGTCTGCTCCGGGTGTGGGGGAGGCGAAGTCGTGACCGCATGCCTCGCAGAAGGCCGCGTCCTCGGCCCGCTCGGCGCCACAAGCCGGGCAGAGCAGGCGGGGGACGGAAGTCGTGGAGGGGCTCTCAGAGCTCGGGCCGCTCGCGGCGCCCGGCTCGGCGGGGGTGCTCACCACGTCGTCCACGGTCGCACCTGATTGGCCTTGTCCACGAGGGCGACTCGCGCCTGTTGGTCAGGGGTGAGCGTCGCCAACTTGCGGTAGGCGGCCTCCAACCCCTGGCGGATGCCCGGCTCGGTCGCGACGACCCCGCCTGGTAGGTGGCTCACGGTGGGCTTCTTGCCGGCCGGAGAGGTGATCCACGCGAGCGCATTGGTCAGCACGTCGACTTCGAGCTCGGCCTTCTGGATCGGCTCGACCGTGACCCCGTCGAGGCTGCGCAACGCCTCGGAGAGGTCGTCAATGCCGTTGCCATGGGTGGCCAAGAGTCGGGCGCGCTTCTCCCGCGCCAGCGGATAGGCCCGCGAGGTGGTCGGCACGAGGTCGAGTGCCTCGACTGCTCCGCGAACATCGTTGCGGTTCAGTCGGATTCGCGCCATCCCGAACGCGCCGACCGGCGTGTATGCCGCGTCGGTGCGGGCGCAGACGGCATACAGGCTCTCGGCGACATCGGGCTCGCCGCTGACTTCACACGAGTAGGCGAGCGCGAGCTTGGGTGCGAGCTCGCCGGGCACCTGACCGTAGACGGCGTTGAAGGCGCTCTGCGCCGCGGCGGCGTCGCGCTGTTGCAGCGCCCGCAGGCCCTGCATCCACACCGCGCGCCACTCCCAGGGATCGTCGCGCAGCATCTCACCCGTGGCCATGTCGACCACGCCGACGTCGCCGCGTTCGAGACCGACGCGCGCCAGTTCGAGGCGCACGTCGGGCGTCACAGGATCGGCGGCGCGCAGGGCATCAGCCCGCTCGTGCGGCCGCATCGCGCGCACCTCGCGGATGAGCGAGGCCTGCCGGTCGTGTGGATCGGGCCGCAGCGCGGGCAAGGACCACCAGTCCAGCTGGTCGGTCGCGATGGCCGGCTCCTCGAAGAGCACCGACACCGCGGACGTGGCGGCCCGGGTGGCGCCGGCGTCCTGGGCAGCCACCTCGCGCAACACGCCGATCATCTGCACCCGCATTTCGTCGGCCGAGGCGAACCGGTCGTCGGGTGAGGTCGCGGTCGCCTTGAGCAGCAGCCGGTAGAAGGAGTCGTAGTGCTGGAAGACCGGGGTCTGGTCGACCGGCGGGAGCGAGTCGACATAGGTGGTCTGGTAGCCCTTGAACTCCGTCGTGAGGACGACCAGGGTGCGCCCGATGGTGTAAATGTCCGAGGCCACCGATACGCCCTCGGCCGCGACCTCGGGCGCTTGGTAGCCCACCGTGCCGAAGATCGCCGAGTCGTCGTCGTCGGCCCGGCGCACCCCGCCGAGGTCGATGAGCTTGATGTCGTCGCCGATCTGGATGAGGTTGTCGGGCTTGAAGTCGCAGTAGATGAGCCCGAGGTCATGCAGGTATTGGAAGGCGGGGAGGATCTCGATGATGTAGGCCAGGGCCTGGTCGACCGGCAAGGGGTCGTAGCGTCCGCTCTTGCGCATCCGCTGCTTGAGCAACGCCTTGAGCGAGGTGCCCCCGACGTACTCCATGACGATGTAGCCGGCACCCTCGTAGGTGACGAAGTTGTAGATCTCGACGATGTGCGGGTGCTCGACCTGGGCCAGGAAGCGCTGCTCGGCGATAGCAGCGGCCAGCGCGTCGGGGTCGCCCGAGTTGAGCAGGCCCTTGAGCACGACCCAGCGACCGGAGACATTGCGGTCCTTGGCCAGGTAGATCCAGCCCAGCCCGCCATGGGCCAGGCAGCCGGCTACTTCGTATTGTCCGGCCACGAGATCGCCGGGCTTGAGCTTCGGGTCGAACGAGAACGCCTGCCGACACTTGGGGCAGAAGCCGGTCGTGCGCCCCGGTCGATCGCCGGTGCTGCGCCCGACCTTCGTGCCGCACGCCGAGCAATAGCGCTTGTCCTCGGGGACGACGGGGTCCTTCATGAGGGCCGCGGATGCGTCGATGGCGGGCAACGGCGGCACGGTCGTGATTCCCGCCCCCAACCGGGCCGCCCGCATGCGCTGCGACGAGGAGGACAGCCGTCGGGTGATCTTCGAGCCGGTCTGCCGCGCCCGTGCCGACCCGATGACGGTCGCCGACAGCCGGTTGCTCGCGGCGGTGCGGCTGGAGGCGATCGGGCTGCTCATCGGCGACTCGGTGCCGGCGGGCGGCTGGTCGGCCGAGCTGCCGCAGACGTCGCAATAGCCGTCGAGGATGGTGCCGGTGCAGCCAGGCTGGGCGCAGGGCGAGCCGTCGGGCAGCCCCGCGGGATCGGTTTCGCTGGCGGCGGCAGGCGCGGGTGCGGCGGCGGGCGCGGCGGGCCGAGCGGCCGGCGCCGGGCCGGTGCGGCGGGCGTCGGGGCTGGCGCTGCAGCAGCAGGTGCGCCAGCGGGTGCTGCACTCGCCGCCGCGGGGGTGCCGCAGACGTCGCAATAGCCGTCCAGGATGGTCCCGGTGCAGCCGGGTTCCTGACAGGTCGCAGGTGTGGTCATCGGCGGCTTCCTGAGGTGGGGAGGGCACGGTCGAGAGCTTGGTATGCCGTGAGCAGCGCCTTCGCGCGCGGCAGGTCGGTCGGCGTCGCGGCGAGAACGGCATCGAGCCGCCCGCGCAGGTAGTCCAGGTCGGGATCGGTCCGCCCGGCGGCTCGGGCCTGGGCGGCGAGGGCACCGACGAACCCGATGACTTCCTCCCGGTCGGCCAAGGCATCCGCGTATGCCGTCTGCACTCGGGTCAGCGCGCGCGAGACCGCGTCCAGCTTGACCAGGTAGGCATCGACGGCGGACGGGTCGGTGGGCACGTCCCCGAGAGCCCGCACGTCGGGCACGCCGAACCGGGGGGCGGGGGTCACCAACGACACGACCCGGGTGACCAGGTCGCCCACGGCGGCACCACGGGCGAGCAACTCCTCGCGTTGGCGCTCGGCGCGCTCGGCGTCTCGGGCGTCCTCGATGCGCTGGCCGGCCCCGACGATGAGGTCACGTTCGGTGCCGGCGGCGTCGTGTTCCAAGGGTGCGAGCAATCCGCCGACTTCGGCGCCGCGCTTGGCCCGGTCGGTGACATCGAGCAAGCGCTGCTCCAACCGGGTGAGCAGCCGTCGGGCTGCCTCTCGATGCGTGCCGGCGGGCACTAGGCCCACCTGGTCGCGGATGCGTTCGATGGTGGCTCGCACGTCCTTGAGACGGGTGCCGACCTCGGCGCCTGACGGTTCGAGCGAGAGCCGGGCGCGCAGCGACGAGGTCAAGGCATCCGAAAGTCGGCAGGCCTCGGGCAATGACAGGGCCAGTGCACCCGACGTCGAGGGCGCCACGCGGGCAGCGGGGGAGTCGGGCGCGACGTCGAGGCGTCCCCAGACGAGGGTCGAGAGGCGGGCCGCCTCGGTCGGGCCCACCCGGCCCGAGTCGAAGGTCACCGACAACAGGTCATAGCGATCCGAGATCGCCTTCCACAGCGCCATGGACATGGTGAGGTCACGGCTGAAGGCATCGGCGTCGCTGGAGGACAGCGCGGCCGAGTCGAGTGAGTCCAGCTCGGCCTTGCGCTTGTCTCGCCACACACCGAGGTCGCGTAGGTAGGCGAACGCCTCCTGGCCCGACAACGGCATGCCGAGCCGTCCGGGGGCATCGGGCGCGACGGTGCCCGAGGGCACCCCACCTGAGACCCGTGGGGGAACCGGGTCGTCCAGCGACAGACTCATGCGGTCACCGTCCGTAGACCGCCGCGGGCGGAGCCGGAGCCGGGCCGAGCGGTCCGGCCAGCCAAGTGTCGTAGATCGCCTTCCACCGGCCGCTGGTGCGCAGTTGCTCCAGCACCCCGTTGGCGTATTTCACGAAGTCGACGTCGTCCTTGTTGAACCCCAAGCCATACGGCTCGGCGGTGATCGGGGCGGAGGTGGGCACCACGGCATACGGGTCCTGGGCGGCCAACCCGGCCAGGACGGTGTCGTCGCCGGTGATCGCCGCGACCTGGCCCTGCTGGAAGAGCACGAGGCACCCGGTGTGCGTGTCAGAGCCGACGGCCTTGACATTGGGGTACTTGGCGAGCGTCGTCATGCTGGACGTGCCGTTGGGCGCGCACACCGACTGCCCGGCCAGGTCCTCGAGCTTGGCGGCCGTCGACCCCTTGCGGACGAGCACCTTCTGCCCGGCGTGGTAGTACTCGCTGGAGAAGGCGATCTGCTGCCAGCGGGCGCAGGTCATCGTCATATTGCGGGCCACGACATCGACACTGCGGTCCTGCAGCACCGGGATTCGCTGGGCGGCGGTGATGACGGTGAACTTCACCTTGCCCGGGTCGCCGAAGATCGCGCGCGCGAGCTCGCGAACGATGTCGATGTCAAAGCCCTCGATCGCCCCGGTTAGCGGGTTGCGCGAGCCGAGCAGCAGGCTGTCACTGGACACCCCGGCGACGAGGTAGCCCCGCTTGGCGATCTCCCCGAGTCGCCCGCCCACACTGGCGGCGGCCGGCAGAGGCGACAGCGCGGCATACGAGGTGGTCGCGTTGTCGCAGGTCACCGGGGGTGCCGCACTCGTCGGGCTCGTGGCGGTGGTCGCTGCCGCACTGGAGGTCGGGGTCGGCAGGGGAGTCGGAGCGTATGCCGTGGAGCAGGCGGTCAGCAGCACGCCCAGCAGGGCGAGCGTGGCCAGCCATCCGGCGCGGAACCTGTTCACTCGTACTCCTTGGTCCGGGCCGCGAAGCCTCGCCGGGTCGCCGCTGCCGCGCCGAGGCCGAGCAGGACGGTGACGAGGGCGGCCAGCGCGAGCTGCCACTGCGGTGCGGCGATCTCCTGCTGCAGCGACTGGTCGAACTGCTTGAGGGCGGCCGCGGACGCCTCGTCGAAGGCGGTGAAGCTCGTCGCGGTCGCTCCCTTGGCGTCGGTGACGGCCTTGACTGCGTCGTCCCAGGCGCCCTTGTCGTCCAGGGCCCGCACCGCGGTGTGGGCTGCGACGTAGGCCTCCCACGGTTGGTTGACCGTGTTGACCGATCCGGATCCCGCTGGCCAGGTCAACCGGCTCAGCGTGTCCATCCCCGATTTCACCTGGGCCTGGCGGGCCTTGACCTGGGCTTCATAGGGGGCGGCCTGCCCGCGCGCGATGAGGCCAAGACTCTCGTTGGCCTTGGCGTCGTAAGCAGCCGAGCGAATCGTCGTCAGCGTGAGCGCACCCTGCACGCGGTTGTCGCGGGCCTGCTTGGCGCTCGACGCCGCGGACACCGCGACGCCCGTGGCAGCCACGAGAGCGATGAGCACGGCACCTGCGGCAGCGAGCACGCCGACATTGAGGCGGCGGCGGGTGCGTCCGGCCAGCCAGACGCCGGCCCACACGACACTGGCCAGGGCTGCGATCCCGCTGACGATCAACGGCCAGGACGATCCGGCGTCAGCGATCTCGCCGTCGACCCGGTCCCGATTGGCGGCAATGAGGTTGTCGAGGATCGGCAGGGCCTGGCCCGCGCAGCGTGGTGCTGGCGATCTTGAGGTATTGGGCTCCGACCGGCAGGCCTTCGCGGTTGTAAGCCCGCGCGGATTCGATGGTGGCCGCGTAATCGGTCACGAGGCCATTGAGGGCGGCCAGAGCCGTGGCATCGGCCGGCTGGGCGGCGGCAGCAGCGGCGATCGACTCGCTCACCCTGCCCATCGCGGCCTCGTAGTCGGCACGCTGGGCGGCGTTCTCCAGCCCGCCGACGAGGAAGGCGTTGGTCGCGTCGGCATCGGCTCGCAACAGATCGGCATACACCGACTGCACGGTGACGACCTGCGCGACGTTGGTGCCGGCGCGGCCCAGGGCGGTGCGGTTGTCGACCAGGGTCAGCCCGCCGACGACCGCGAAGACCGTGCAGATCGTGGCGACGAGCAGCGAGATCCGTCGCATCAGCGTGGGGGTATCGGCGCCCCCACGCACGGCAGCCGCGGGCTGGGGGGCTGGCAACGGCATACCGGTGGGAAGTGTCGGCCCGGGGGCCGGGGCGGGGGGAGCGGCTGGTGCCGGGATCCCGTATGCCGTGCTGCCGGCTGCCCGCGGTGGGGGCGCCGGAGCGGCGGCAGCGGCGGGCTGACTCATGCCTGGTCTCCTTGGTCGGTGGCGTCGGACGGCTCGGAGGATTCCGTCGGCTGGGAGGTTCCGGGCGGCGTGACGGTCTCGGGCTGGGGCTCTGGTCGTTCGATCTCAACGAGCTCGGGCGCGCTGTCCTCGCCGCGGAAGTCCTCCTCCAGCAACTCGCGCAGTTGCTCGGGAGTGGGGTCGCTCACCTGGTGCAGTCGCCAGGCCTGCCGGGCGATGGCGTTCTCGAGGAAGTTGCGGGCGAACCGGCCGTTGCCGAAGGACTGATCGCGCGGGGTCGCCGCGAGCACCGTGCGGAAGTAGCCAAGAGCGGGTTCGGTGACGTCGTAGTCGGCGGCTGCCGCGAGCTTGCGCAGGATCGCGACGATCTCGTCGTCGCTGTAGTCCTCGAACTCGATGACGGTCTTGAACCGGCTGGCCAACCCGGGGTTCTGGGCGATAAAGACGACCATGGGATCGGGGTAGCCGGCCACGATGACCACGAGGTCCTCGCGGTGGTCTTCCATCTCCTTGACCAGGGTGTTGACCGCCTCCTGGCCGTATTGGTCGCCCGATAGCGAATACGCCTCGTCGATGAACAGCACCCCGCCATAGGCCTTGGCGCAGGTCTCGGCAGTCTTGATCGCGGTCTGGCCGAGGTAGCCGGCGACGAGTTCGGAGCGGTCGACCTCGACGAGCTGGCCCTTGGGCAGCAGGCCCAAGGCCCGATAGATCCCGCCGACCATCCGGGCCACAGTGGTCTTGCCGGTGCCGGGGTTGCCGACGAAAACCAGGTGGCGGGTCAGGTCAGGGCTCTTGAGGCCGGCAGCCTTGCGCTTGGCGTCGATCTGCAGCATGGCGACCTGCTGGTGCACCTCGCGCTTGACCCGCTCCAGCCCGATCATCGCGTCGAGCTCGGCCAGCAACTCGTCCAGGGACTTGGTCGGCTCGGCGGGCACCTCAGGAGCGGGGGCCGCCGAACCCTCCCCAGCGGTCGCGACGGGGGGCGGCGCTGCTGCCGGGTCAGCCCCATTGGTCTGAGAGCCATTGGGCTGGCTGCCCCCACCCGGCAACGGCGAGAGCGTCGGCGTCGGCCACACCGGCGGCATACCGGCTGTCGCGGGCCACCCCGGCAGCGAGCGGGCATCGGGGGCAGCGCCGGTCGGAGCGGCGGCCTGCAGTTGCGCCGCAGCCGCGCCCGCGGCTGTCGCCGTCACCCGGATGGTCGGCTCGCCCAGTGAGGCCGCGGCTGAGGCCACCTCGGTCAGGGCAGTCGCGTATGCCGAGGCGTGCGAGTTCGCGGTGTCGACGAGCTGGCGCAGCAGGGTCGTCGCGCCGACGCGGTAGCGCCGTCCGCGAGAGGCGGCATCGAAGAAGGCGGTGTGGATCCGCTGGACGTCAGAGCCCGCGAGCTCACCCGAATCGGCCTGGGCAGCAGCCCAATCCGTGGCAGCACGGGGCGCGGCCTCGGCGATCGCAGCGGCAAAAGTCATGGCCTCCTCGCGCGCCTCAGCAGCCGGTATGCCGGCCTGCTCGGCAATGTCGACGAGGGCATCGACGGCGGCTCGCAGGGTCATCGGTGCGTCACCGTCCGATCGGTGGTTGCAGGCGGATGTCCGACTCCGGCACGGCAGGTGCGGTGGACGGCATACCGGATGGGTGAGAGGTGCTGGAAGGCATCGGGGGCAGGGGAGCGTTGGCCCCGAGCGCGAGCTCGCCGCCGGTGGAGGCGTGGCCGAACTTTTCCTGGAGGAACCGGCCGTGCACGACGAGGGCTTCGGCGTCCGCCCGGTTGATGGCGTCGAAGACCTTGTCCATCGTCGCGGCGAGCAGGTCGAGCTGGTCGACGAGGATCATCAACGGGGTCTTGCCGCGGTCGACCGGGCGGGTGTCGGCCCAGTGTCGGGGCAGGCGCAGGTAGCCGCCGAGCGCCTCGGGGAGGTAGTCGGTGGCCGTCGCCATGACGCTGTAACCCTGCAGGCTGGAGACGCCGACCCGGTCCAGGCGGGGGATCGTCTCGCGGACGATCCCCGTGACCCGCAGCAACCGCGACAGCACCAACGCCGGGACCTTGGCCTCGCGTGCGGTCTGCTCGACCCGCTCGACGGATGCGAGCAGGTCGGACGCCGTCGGGGCGCGCCGCACCGTGGTCTCGGGCTCCTCCTGCTTGCTGCCGAACAGCCAATCCCCGATGCCCATGGGCCTATCGACCGATGTCGAGCGAGCCCATGGCGACGGTGGGGTTGGCGCGGTTGGCCCGGTCAAGGTAGGCGCGGGACTTGGTGACCTCGTTTTCCAGGGTGCCGATGGTCGCGGCCATGTTGTCCAAGGCCTGCACCTTGAAGGTGTCGATGGCGTCCATGGTCTGGTAGATGTTCGCGAAGGCATTCTGGAGTTGCTCGATGCCGATCGTCGAGGAGGCCGCCTGCTCCTGGATGCGCACCGAGTTATCGCGCAGCATCTCGGAGGTCGACTGGATCAGCCCCGAGGTCGTCGTGTTGAGGGCGCTGATCTGGTCGAGGACGAGCTTCTGATTGCCCAAGGCCTGGGCGACGATGACCGCGGTGCGCAGCGCCGACACGGTCGTCGTCGAGGCGCGGTCGACACCCTTGATGAGCTCGATGTTGTTCTTGATCGTGATGTCCAGAGCCAGGTAGTTCTGGATCGACACCGCGAGCTGGGTGAGCAGGTCCTGGTGCTTCTGGCGCACATAGAACAGGACGTCCTGCTTGAGCGAGCTGGCCTTCTCCGGGTCGGACAGCTCCAGCGTCGCGATGTGGGCGGCGAGCTTGGCGTCGAGCCGCTCGGCGATGTAGACGTACTGGTTGAGCCGGCCCATGGCGTCCCAGAGGTTCTGCTTCTCCAGGTTGAGGGCGGCGTTGTCCTTCTGGAGCTCGTCCTGGCCCTGGCGCAAGGAGTTGAGGATGCCGTCGAGGTGGCTCTGGGCCGATTGGTACTTGCGGAAGTAGTCGGTGATCTTGTCGCCGAAGGGGATCATCCCGAGGACCTTCTTGACCCCGGTCGCCTGGCTCGGGTCGAGGTCCTCGACGGTGCGGCGCAGGTCCAGCAGGGTCTTGCCGATCTTGCCGCCCTCGGACAGGCCGCCCTCCTGCAGCGCCCGGACGGGGGACTTCAGCAGCCGGTTGCTCGACTCGGCCGCGCGGCGGATGTCGTCGTCACCCATGAGGCGCACGTCGTTGGCCTTAGCCTCGAACTGCGGCGACTTGGGGGCCGCGGTGAGCAGCGAGGTGACATAGGACTCGACCTTGGCGTCCAACCCCGGCAGGGCCGCCTCGGGGACCGCCGGCGCCATCCGGGGCGCGGCCGTCGTGCTGACCGGAGTGGCCGCAGCGGCCGGCGGGTCGAGTCGCAGTTCCATCGACGGGGCAGGCGGTGCGAGCGGGGTGACAGCGGCTGCGGCGTCCTGGACGGATCCGGGCATGGGCTGGTCGGTCATCGTGTCTTCTCTCCCTGGGCTTACCTCACCAAGACGTGCGGCCAATCTACGCGGTTCCCTTCCCCTCGCGCAGGCACTGTCCCGTGGCTCGGTCGGCTACCGCCCCAGGACCGCCGACACGAGCATGTATGCCGCGACGACGAAGAGCAGGGCCGCAAAGCCGCGCTTGAGCAGGGCCGGGGAGGTGCGGCGCCCGGCATACCCGCCGATCACGCTGCCAAGGATCGCTCCGGCAGTGAAGGTGACCAGCAGCGGACCGTCCAGTTGCACGCCCTGCCCGAGGCGGGAGACAAAGGCTGTGGCGCTGTTGAGGGTGATGACGAGCAGAGACGTGCCCACGGCCGTCGTCATGGGGTAACCCAGCACGAGGGTGAGGGCTGGGACGATGGCGAAGCCACCTCCGACCCCGAAGAACCCGGTCAAGGCACCGAGCCCGATGGCCAGGGCGCTCATCCGCAGCCAATGGCTGGCCCCACCTGTCGTGGGGACGGCATTCTCCGACCCGATGCCGGGTGGACTGGGCCGCAGCATGAGGGCAGCGACGACGGCGAGCAGACTGGCCAACAACACCAGGAGCACCCGTTGGTCGACGGCCGCAGAGGCGGCCGAGCCGGCATACGTCCCCAGCGAACCCACGACAGCGAGGATGGCCGCGTCTGCGACGCGGACCCGACCGGCGCGCAGGTGCCCGACCGTGGCGGCGAGTGCGCTGAGCCCGACGATGACCAGCGATGACGTGGTGGCCTCGTGAGGCAATTGCCCGAGGACATAGATGAGGACGGGAATGGTGAGGATGGCGCCCCCGCCGCCGAGGGCGCCCATGACCAATCCGGTGAGGGTTCCCAGGGGCAGGGCGATCCACGGCATACCGGTCATCGTAGAGGACCGACGAGATGCCCCGGGGGGTATACCGTGCAGCGGCTTCGAGGGGCGGGTGACCGCTGATTTCGGACTCTGAGGGACGACCGTGTACTCTCTGCGATGCACCAGGCACCCGTGCGAGCGCGGCGCCTGGGCCCCAATAGCTCAGTCGGCAGAGCGTTTCCATGGTAAGGAAAAGGTCTAGGGTTCGATTCCCTATTGGGGCTCTGACTCCCAGTGGCCGACCCCAGTGGCACGGCCGCCCGGGGGTCGAGGCGGGATAGCTCAGTTGGTCAGAGCGCACGACTCATAATCGTGAGGTCGCGGGATCGAGCCCCGCTCCCGCTACCAGTGCCATCGGCGCCGCAGGATGGGATTTGCAGGGCACCCCCTGGCGTCCCGTATCCTTGAGCGTTGCCTCGCGCCCGAGCGATGTGGCACGAGACCGAAGCCGCACGAGCAGTTCGTGCCCAGTGAGTGAGAGCAGGGAGCCCCGTGGCCAGCAAGACGACCGATGTCCGGCCGAAGATCACCATGGCCTGCACGGAGTGCAAGGACCGCAACTACATCACCAAGAAGAACCGGCGCAACGACCCCGACCGGCTCTCCATGAACAAGTTCTGCCCCAAGTGCGGCAAGCACACGGAGCACCGCGAGACCCGCTGAGTCCCGCGCCGCCGGTCCTCACCCGACCAAGCGGCCCACCGAAGCCCGCCATCCCGGCAGGGAGGGCGGGCTTCGTGCTGTCCGCTGGAGAATCTTTCGACAAAATCTCGACGATCGGGGAATGACTCCGCGTCGCCATCTGTTCACCTAATAGACACGCTGGACAGTCGAAGTTCCGACGAAGTGCTCTTGACAAGAGGGCCGCTGTCGGTAAGATAAAGAAGTTGCTCATCGGGAGATGAACAGCTAGACTGAGACAAGTGAACATAAGGTGAACGAGTCGGTAACGAACCGGGCACCTGCGCCACGAGTCGTGAGCCACAAGGGCCGCGGCCTGAGGACCCATAGGGGGATCTACCATGCGCAAGCTCTTCAAGCTCTACCAGAACGACTACAAGAACGCTCCGTGCATCGCCTCGCTCGCTGTTCTGCCGAGCCGCAAGGCCTGATCGCACCACCTCGAGGAGGCCCCGACCATCGGTCGGGGCCTCCTCGTCTGTGCGGGCAGTCACCATCGGGTGTTCTAGGGTTCCGGTATGCCGGTCAACGAGCAGTCCGTGGGGCGGGTCTACCCGCCGACCGCGCCCTATGGCGTGAGCGCAGCCAAGATCCGTGAGTTCGCTGAGGCCGTCGGGGCCCCCGATCCCGCCCACGTCGATGCGGCGGCCGCCCAGGCGCTGGGGTATCGAGACGTCATCGCGCCGCCCACCTTCGCCGTGCTTATCGCCCAGCAGTGCGATGCCCAGTTCGTCACCGACCCCGAGATGGGGGTCGACTTCACTCGGGTCGTCCATGGCCAGCAGACCTTCGTTCACCACCGTCCGCTCACCGCGGGCGATGCGGTCGTCGGGGTGCTGCACGTCGATGCCGTCAAGGTCGTGGCCGGCAACGCCATGGTCACCACCCGCACCGAACTCACGGTCGACGACCAACCGGTCTGCACGTCCACCTCCATGCTCGTCGTGAGGGGGGACCAGTCATGAGCGCGATCCGCCGAGCCGCCGACGTGGCCAAGGGTGACCTGTTGCCCGAGCGGGTGCTGCACGTCGACCGGGCCACCCTCGTGCGCTACGCCGGCGCGTCCTTGGACCGCAACCCGATCCACTGGGACGAGCGCTTCGCCCGGTCGGTGGGCTTGCCCGATGTCATCGCGCACGGGATGTTCACCATGGGGGCGGCGGCCAGCCTGCTCACCGAGTGGGTGGGGGACCCGGGCCGGGTGGTGCGCTATACGACGAAGTTCGTCGGACCAGTCGTCGTCCCCTATGGCACCGGCGCCGACATCACGCTCGGCGGCCGGGTGACTGCCGTCGACCCGGACACCCGCGAGGTCGTCGTCGAGCTCAGCGCGGTGTGCGATGGGGCCAAGGTGCTCGGTCGAGCGCTGGCCACTGTCGCGTTGGACTGACCCGCGATGCAGGAGTCCTTTGCCGCACCGATCGCCCCGCTGACGACGATCCGGGTCGGTGGCCCGGCCGACCGGCTTGTCGTCGCAGAGTCCACCGATGACCTCGTCGACGCCGTGCGCGAGGTCGACGATGCCGACGAACCGCTGCTGGTCATTTCCGGTGGCTCCAACCTGCTGGTCAGCGACGTGGGCTTCCGGGGCACGGCCGTCCTCGTGCGCAGCCAGGGGATCACTGTCGAATCCGTCGATGCCTGCAGCGGTGCGTCCGTGCGGGTCGCCGCCGGTGAGGTGTGGGACGACTTCGTCGGGTATGCCGTCGCGGCCGGCTGGTCGGGCGTCGAAGCGCTCGCGGGGATTCCCGGGCGAGTCGGGTCCACTCCGGTCCAGAACGTCGGAGCCTATGGCCAGGAGGTCGCCGACACGATCGCTGCGGTCCGCGTCTGGGATCGCACTCTCGAGCAGGTGCGGACTCTGGCTGCGGACGATCTGAGGTTCGGCTATCGGGACTCCATCCTCAAGGCCGAGCGCGGCCGGCTGGTCGTCCTCGACGTGCTCTTCCAGTTCCGGCTCAGCGACCTCGGCGCGCCGATCCGGTATGCCGACCTGGCCGATCAGCTCGGGGTGTCGCTGGGGGAACGGGTGCCCCTGGCGCAGGCGCGAGAAGCCGTGTTGTCGCAACGTCGGTCGCGTGGGATGGTGCTCGACGAAGGGGACCATGACACCTGGAGCTGCGGCTCCTTCTTCACCAATCCGCTTGTCCCGGAACGCGACTGGCCGCAGGTCCAGGAGCGTATCGCGGCTCGCCTCGGCGCCGAGGTCCTTGGCGGTATGCCGCGTTGGCCGGCGGCGTCGGTGGCCGGCGACCCCCTGGTCAAGCTCAGCGCCGCGTGGCTCATCGAGCGGGCCGGGTTCGGCAAGGGGCATGGCCTGCCGGGGCCGGCGGCGCTGTCCACCCGGCATACCTTGGCCGTGACCAACCGCGGAGGTGCCACTGCGGCGCAACTCGTTGCCCTCGCGCGCGAGGTGCGCGACGGGGTCATGGACGCCTTCGGGGTGACCCTCGTCAACGAACCCGTGCTGGTGGGCCTCAGCCTCTGAGCCGTCGCCGCAGCCGCGGGCGCGGGCGCGGGCGTCAGCCGACCAGGGTCAGCGGGAAGACCTTCTTGGCCAGCGTCTTGTTGGCGTCGAGGACCTTGAGTGCGGGCCGGGTGTATTCCAGCCGCATGGTCGGCGCGTTCTTGGGGTCGACCTTGAAGACCATCCAGCCGGTCGTCTCCTGGCCGGCCACCAACGACTCGGGCAACTTGGTCCACCCTGCGGCGACAAGGGTCGGATCGAGGGAGGCATCGGGCCGGTTCGGATAGGTGGAGCCGGTGATGAGCGCGAAGTCGACGGTGCGGATGGGGGCGCTGTAGGTCGTGCCCGCCTTCCACTTCATCTCGATCATGACCAGCTCGAACGCGGCGGCCTGAGCCCGTTGCCCCTGCGGCCACGAGACGTTGCGGGCCAGCTTGGTCACCGTGATGGTGTGCCCGAGGGTGGTGTCCTTGATCGACTTGTCGATCGTCACGAACTCGGTCGGCAGCGGCACCACTCCTGGCGGCGGCGCCGCCTCTTCGCCGGTCGCCGTGCTCGTCGCCAGCGCGGTTGTCGGGCTGTCGCTCGCGGTCCCCGAGGTGCTCGCGGCGCTGGACGCACTCACGTCGGCGGTGCTCGGCGCGGGTGTGCTCGCTGGCGATGACGTCGAACTCGCCGAGGCCGCGGGCGTCGCGGCGGAGGTGCTGGTCGGCGCGTCCGAGCAGGCCGCCAGCGCACCGACGAGCACCAGGGAGCCGACCGTGGCCGTGGGGCGGATCACGTCGGCTCCTCCTGCGACTCCCCGCGCGGGGCGGTGAGGAACCCGGCGTACCAGTCGCCGCTGGCCTTGCGGGTGCGCCGCTGGGTGTCGTAGTCGACGCGCACGATCCCGAACCGCTGCGCATACCCGTGCGACCACTCGAAGTTGTCCAGCAGCGACCACACGAAGTAGCCGCGCAGGTCGACGCCCTCGGCGATCGCGTCCAGACACGCTCGCAGATGCGACTGCAGGTATGCCGTCCGGCCGGGATCGTCGATGGACCCGTCGGGGCCGACGACGTCCGGCCACGCCGAGCCGTTCTCGGTGACGACGAGCGGCATCGGGCCGTAGTCGCGGGTCAGCCTCGTGAGGGTCTTGGCCAGCCCGCTGGGGTCGATCTCCCAGCCCATGCCGGTGCGTGGGCGACTCCGGTCGACGATCCCGATCGCGGCCGAGCCGGGGTAGACGCCGGAGGTGACGACCAGCGGCGAGTAGTAGTTGACCCCGAGGAAGTCGATCGGCGCGCTGATGGCGTCCAGGTCGCCCGTCTGAACATAGCCGTAGTCGGTGACATGGGCCGTGTCGCTGAGCAGGTCCTCGGGGTAGCGCCCCCGCAGGATCGGGTCGAGGAAGATCCGGTTGGCAATGGCATCGGTGCGCCGAATCGCCTCGTCGTGCAGCGGCCGGTCGTCGGGTCCTTCGACATGGGTGAGGTTGAGGGTGATGCCGACCTCAGCGTGCGGCCGGGCTGCGCGCAGGGCATCGAGCGCCAGACCGTGACCGAGCATGAGGTGATGCGCTGCCGCCAGTGCCGCGGCGTGATCGGTGCGCCCGGGCGCGTGCAACCCCGAGGCATAGCCGAGGAATGAGCTGACCCAGGGTTCGTTGAGGGTGATCCAGTGCGAGATCCGGTCGCCGAAGGCGTCTGCTGTCACCACGGCATACTCGGCAAACCGGTATGCCGTGTCGCGCGCAGCCCAGCCACCCGCGTCTTCCAGGGACTGCGGCAGATCCCAGTGGTAGAGCGTCGCCCACGGGGTGATGCCGGCAGCGAGGAGTTCGTCGAGCAGCCGGTCGTAGAACGCGATACCGGCCGCGTTGGGTCGACCGCCAGGCGGCAGGATCCGCGGCCAGGCGATGGAGAAGCGGTAGCCGTCGACGCCGAGGTCACGCATGATCGCGACGTCCTCGGCATACCGGTGGTAGTGGTCGCACGCCTGCTCGCCGGTGTCGCCGTGCTCGATAGCGCCGGGGGTCGCGGTGAAGGTGTCCCAGATCGACGGGACCCGACCGTCGGCCGTGACCGCACCCTCGATCTGGTAGGCCGCGGTGGCCACGCCGAAGCGGAAGTCCCGGGGGAAGTCGGCGCGTGCAGGGGCGATCATGGCGTCTACCTTAGGTCGCCAGCCAGGCTGCCGTGGCGTGTGCCGCGGCGGTGCGGACGCTCTCCGGGGCCCGGCTTGCCGCGAGGGATTGGCTCGCCAGCCTGGCCAGCTCTGCGTCGGTGAAGGCGAGGTGGTCACGCGCCAACTCGTACTGCGCCACTAGGCGCGACCCGAACAACAGCGGGTCGTCCGCCCCCAACGCGATGGGTATGCCGTGCTCCGCCAGTGCGCGCAGCGGCACCTCCGACGGGTGGGCGAAGACGCCCATGGCGACGTTGCTGCCCGGGCACACCTCCAGCGCGACACCGGAGTGGGCGAGTTCCTCCATCACGCGCGGATCCTCGATGGCCCGCACGCCGTGACCGATCCGGTCGGGGCGCAGCGAACCGAGGGTCTGTTGGACGGCCGCGGGTCCGAGCAGCTCGCCGGCGTGGGGCACGGCCGCAAGGCCGGCCCGGTGGGCGATGGCGAAGGCGGGGGCGAAGTCCGTTGTGTCGCCGCGCCGCTCGTCGTTGGACAGGCCGAACCCCACGACCGACCCCGGGCCGTCACCGGCATACCTGGCCGCCAGGCGTGCCAGCGCTCGGGCGTCGAGCGGATGGCGGATCCGCGAGGCGGCGACGACGATGCCGATCCCCGTGCCGGTGTCGCGGGAGGCCGCCGACGCCTCGTCGAGGATGATCTCCAGGGCCGGGGTGATCCCGCCGACCGGGCCGGCATACGAGGTCGGGTCGACCTGCAACTCCAGCCAGCGCGATCCTTCCGCGGCGTCGTCCTGGGCGGCCTCGCGGACGATGCGGCGTAAGGCAGCTTCGCCGCGGACGCAGGCGCGGGCCATGTCATAGAGCCGCTGGAAGCGGAACCAGCCCCGCTCGTCGGTAGCGTGCAACTGTGGCGGCCAGTGCGAGGTCAACGCCTCGGGCAGCCGCATGCGGTGTTCAGCGGCGAGTTCGGCGAGCGTGCTCAGCCGCATCGACCCGGTGAAGTGCAGGTGCAGATGTGCCTTGGGTAGCCGGTCGAGGGGCCGGGCGTTCGACCGGACCGGCGGCTCGGAAGAGCTCAGTCGAGATCGTCCTCGACGTCGATGATGTGCATCGCTGCCTCCTCGGCCGATGCGGCGCCGCCGTCGATGCCGACGTCCCCGGCATACACGTCGTTCTCGAAGGCTTGGTCGCCGTCCTCGCCGGCCGCGACCAGCCGGCCGCTGCGGCGCCGTCCTGCCTCCCCGACGAAGTCCTCGTCGGCGAAGATCGCGTCGGGGTCATCGCCCCCGATCCGCTCGCGACTGCGGGCCCGGTCGCCGGACTCGTCGTCGGGCGCACCGTATGCCGTGTAGGGGTCGGGTTCCTCCTGGAGGATCCGCTGGTCGATCGTCTCGTGCTTGCTCTGCTCGTAGGCCGTCGTGCCGTAGGCGTAGGCGCCGCGCGGCCGGTCGGGCGGAGAGTATCCCTCGTCGAGCACGTCGTCGACGCCCCGGTCGACCAGGGTGTCACCCGGCTGTAGCTGGGTCTCGTCGTCGACCGACCACACCTCCAGCTCGTCGCCAATGCTCTCTCTGTCGAAGGCAAGGTCGTCGGTGCTCATGTGGCAACTCTGCCACTTCCGCCCCAGGAGGTGAACAGCGTCGCTGCCGTCTGCGTGGGTGCCGAACCTCACGGACCCGGGCTGTTGACGGCGTCGCCGACCGGCTCCCCACCTGCGCGATCGCCGCGTCCGCGGGGAAGGGGTCAGGTCGTCTTGGCGCGCTTCTTGCTCCGCGGGCCTTTGCCGTTGTGGGCGCCTTTGCCGTTGGTGTCGTGGCCGTTGGCATCGGCCTGGTCCGCGTCGTCGGCGGCATCGGATTCGATGTGGTCCGCGATCTCGGGGTGCGTCCCGAGGCCCTCGGGCCCCTGCGCCGGAGGGTCGGCCGTGACCGTCTCAGCGTCGACGGCTGCTGACACGGGTGATGGGGCGCTCGGTGCCCCGGCCGCGTCGGCTGTTACGGCCACCGTGGCTGCCGCCGCTGCCGCGGCCGCAGCCGCGACGGTGGAATCGCTCGCCGCTAGCGACTCAGCGACTTCGCCATTCGACGAAGGATCGACCGTGGCCTCGCCATGGTCGCTGGAGCGCCCGCCCAGACCCAGCGGGTTCTGCTTCCAGAAGGTAGTCGTGAAGGGGTTTTTCGTCGTTACATCCCCGGAGTCGGTCACCGTGGGACCGACAGCGCCGGGGTCGGGCGGCACGTCACTGCCGGGCCCATTGAGGCGCTCATCGGCGGCGGCTTCCTCGGCCTGGGCCGCTTGTACCGTCGTGGGCACGAGCTCGGGAACGGACAAGGTCTCGGGGTTCTGCGGGCCGCCCCACACCGGAGCGGCCGGCTCCTCCTCGGGCGCTGCTTCGGTGACGGGCACGGCATACGGGTTGAGCGCGGCCCACTGGATGTAGGCCTCTTCGGCGACCGGGAGGGTGGGGAAGAGCATTTCGGTGCCGATGAGGTCGAGCAGCCCAGCCTTGTCGAGGGCGACGCGAAGATCGTTCTTCACGCGGGCCAGGCCCAGGCGCACCCCGCGCGCGGCGAGGTCCTTGTGCAGCTGGCGTAGCCCGTCGGCGGCCGTGATGTCGATCTCGACGTTGGCCTCGACGTTGAGCAGGAACCAGCGGGCGGGGGTGTCAGGGAAGGCCGCGTTCTCCTGCTCGATGACGGTGAGCGCGCGGCGCTGCAGCTCGGCGGCGTTGGCGAAGAAGAACGGGGCGTCGTAGCGGTAGACGATGAGGCCGGGCAGGGTCTCGGCGTTGGGGTAGTCCGACACGTCGTGCATACCGGCCAGGCCAGGAATGCGGCCCAGGACGCCGTCGTGGGGGCGGGCCAGCCGCTGGGCCATTTCCAGGACGCTGAGGGCGATGGCGATGCCGACGCCGGCGAGGATGCCGAAGAGGATGGTGCCGATGCACCCGGCGGCGGCGAGCATGAGCTCCCGGCGGCGGAACCTCGCCAGGCGTCGCATCTCCTTCCACGACACCAACTTGCTGGCCGCATAGAAGACGACCGCGCCCAGGGATGCCTGCGGCAGGTTGCGCACCAGCGGGCCGGCGATGAACAGCACGATGACGATGGCGACAGCCGCCACGAGCGAGTACATCTGAGTGCGGGCGCCGGCGGCGAGAGCCAACGCGGTGCGGGAGGCCGACGACGACACGGGGTAACCGCCCATCATGCCGACCGCGACATGGACGCCGCCGAGGGCGACCAGCTCCTGCTGGGCGTCGATGGCGTTGACCTTGGGGTCTTCGTCGGGGTCTGCGGGTGCAGGGAAGCCGCGGGCGATGAGCGTGTTGTCGCCGTAGGCGACGATAGCCACGCCGATGCCGGCCACGAGCAGCGATTGGATCTCGTGCCAGGAGACATCGGGAAAGGCGATCCCCGGAAGACCCTGCGGGACCTCGCCCACGACCTTGACACCCTGGGCTTGCAGGTCCATGAAGGTGCTGGCGATCGTCGCCGCCGCCACCGCGATGAGCGGGGCCGGCCAGCGGTGCTTGACGAGGTGGATGAGGACGAGCAGAGCGAGTGTGGAGGCGCCGACGATGAGCGTCGTGAGGTGGGTGTCCTTGACGACCTCGAGGAAAGACCGGACTTGCTCCACGATGCTCTCGCCATGGACCTTGGTGCCGGTGACCTTGCCGAGCTGGCCGACGATCATGAGCACGGCGCCGCCGGCGAGGTAGCCGACGAGCAGCGGTTGACTCAGCAACTCGGCGATGACGCCCAGCCGGAAGATCCGGGCGACGAAACACCACAGGGCGACGATGAGGCTGAGTGCGGCGGCAAGCTGCACGGCCTTGTCCTGGTTGCCGGCCGCGAGCGGGGCGATGGCGGTGCCGGCCATCAGGGCGACGGTCGACTCCGGGCCCACCGAGAGCAGGCGGGACTTGCCCATCACGGCATACACGATGAGAGCCGGGAGGGCGGTCCAGAGGCCGACCACGGGAGGCACGTTGACGATGGCGCAGTAGGCCATCACCTGGGGGACCAGATAGGCGACGACCGCGATGCCGGCGAAGATGTCCGGGCGTAGCCAGTGCCGCCGGTAGTGCTCGATGGTCTGCAGGCCGGGCGTGGTGGCGACGTAGGCGTTGAAGAGGACGTTGTCCTTGGGCGGGGTGGTCTGGTAGGCGATCGACGGACGTCGCTCCGGCGGGACCCCGACGGTGGGATGCGCCGGGGGAAGGGCGCCCTTCGGCTGCTGCTCAAGCCCGGGTTGAGTGGAGTCTTTGGACTTCCCCACGATTCGCCTCCGAGTCACCTGTCGTTCACCGGAATGTCACAACGACGGCTCAGGGTATCGCCTGGCCGTCGCCGGTTCTGCCAGGCGTCGATCGTTGCGGATTTGGCGCTCGCCGTCACCTCATGGCAAGCTCCGGTGAACATCTCGGTTTGATAACGGCAGTCTCTAGAGCAGGCGTGGAGGATCGTGGCTTCGCAATACGTCGGACGGCATCGGGCCGCCGGCGCCGGCTCTCCCCGCTCCGTCGCATTGAGCGGGCGCACGGGAGTCAGCGCGGGTGCGACCCGCGCAGCCACACCCGGGCGCGCCTTGCGGCACGCCGGTGTGACGTTCGCCCTATCCGCCACGGCCGTTGCGGGATACGTCCTGAGCACCAGTGCCCCCGACCGGATCGCGCTGGCTGACAATGCCGTGAGCATGGACCTTGCTCGCGCCGCGACCACTCCCCGGGCGACGGCGACCACGGCCGATGTTCCGGTGCAGGTGGCCGTGCTGGACGGCGAGAAGGCCCAGGCCAATCGGGAGGCGAATGCCCGCGTCGTCGCCGTTCAGGTGGCCCAGGCGGCAGCCGCGGCTCAGCTCGAGGCGGAGCGCCAGGCCGAGGCCGACCGAGTGGCTCGCGCTGCCCAGCGTGAGGCGCTGCTGGCCAACGCGCGAGCCAACCCCAAGGCAGTGGCCCAGGTCATGGTCGCGGAGCGGGGTTGGAACGATGCTCAGTTCCAGTGTCTGGTCCGGCTCTGGACCAAGGAGAGCAACTGGAACTACACAGCGACCAACCGGTCGTCGGGGGCCTACGGCATCCCGCAGTCGCTGCCAGGCAACAAGATGGCCTCGGTTGCCTCGGACTGGCGCACCAACCCCGTGACGCAGATCACCTGGGGCCTGAACTACATCCGGTCGGTCTACGGCACTCCGTGCAGCGCGTGGGGTCACTCGCAGCGCACCAACTGGTACTAACTACCCGGCGGCAACCACCTGGTCCCAAAGGCGGCCCCCGCTGTCCTAGAGCTTGCGCAGCCGCACCTTCTGCACGGAGTGGTCCTCGCCTTTGACGATGACCAGCGTGGCCCGCTGCCGGGTCGGGAGGATGTTCTCCACCAAGTTGGGGCCGTTGATGGTCTGCCAGATGGTCAACGCGGTGGCCTCGGCCTCGGCATCGGACAACGCGGCATACCGGTGGAAGTAGGAATCCGGGTCGGCGAAGGCAGTCTCGCGCAGCTTGAGGAAGCGCTCGACGTACCACCGCTCGATGTGTGAGACCCGCGCGTCGACATAGACCGAGAAGTCGAAGTAGTCGCTGACCGCCATCCCCGTGCCGCCCATCGGGCGGATCGGCGGCGCCGCGAGGACGTTGAGCCCCTCGACAATGAGCACGTCCGGCTGGGCGACGACGATCCGCTCGCCCGGCACGATGTCGTAGTGCAGGTGCGAGTAGACCGGAGCGGACACCTCGGCCCGCCCACCCTTGACTTCGGCGAGGAAGCGCAACAGCGCCCGTCGGTCATAGGACTCGGGAAAACCCTTGCGGTGCAACATCCCTCGCCGCCGCAGCTCGGCATTGGGCAGCAAGAAACCGTCGGTCGTCACCAGGGACACCTTGGGGGTCGACGGCCAGCGCGAGAGTAGTTCACGCAGGATGCGCGAGGTGGTCGACTTACCGACGGCGACCGAGCCAGCGACGCCGATGACGAAGGGCGTGCGCCGCGGCCGCTCCAGGAGGAACTCGGTCGTCACCGCGTGCAGCCGCTCTGCCGCCTCGCAATAGAAGGTCAACAGGCGCGACAGCGGCAGATAGACCTCCTGCACCTCACGCTCGTCCAGCGGGTGTTCCAAGCCCCGCAGCCGGGTGAGATCGGCGTCGCTGAGGTCCAGCGGGTGGTTCTGATGCAGCCGCGCCCAGTGCTGGCGATCCAGCTCCACGAAGGGGCTGGGGAAGCCGTTGCCGTCGCGGCGTTGCGTCATGCCGGGGATTCTTCCGTATGCCGTCCGCCCACCGCGCGCACCGGGCCGCTCGCCCGCGCGGTCGGGGTTTGCGCCATGGGCAACTAGGCTGGGGACCATGTGTGGAATCGTGGGTTATGTCGGTCCAGCGGTGGACGAGACGGCACTGGACGTCGTCATGGAGGGGTTGGCTCGCCTTGAGTACCGGGGCTATGACTCGGCAGGCGTGGCCGTCATCGACGATGACGAGATCGCGATCCGCAAGCGCTCGGGCAAGCTGGCCAACCTGCGCAGCGAGATCTCGGCGCACCCGCTGCACGCCTCGAGCACGGCCATTGGGCACACCCGGTGGGCCACCCATGGCGGCCCGACCGACAACAACGCCCACCCGCATCTCGGCGGCCAAGATCGCAAACTGGCGCTGATCCACAACGGGATCATTGAGAACTTCCACCGGCTCAAGACCTCCCTGGTCGACGCCGGCCAGAGCTTCCTGTCCGAAACCGACACAGAGGTGGCGGCCCACCTCGTGGCGATGGCCTACGAGCGCACCGGCGACCTCACCGAAGCGATGCGCGAGGCCGTCGCGCAGCTCGAGGGCGCGTTCACCCTGTTGGCCATCCACGCCGACCAGCCCGGAGTCGTCGTCGGCGCCCGCCGCAACAGCCCGCTCGTCGTGGGCCTCGGTGAGGGAGCCAACTACCTCGGCTCGGACGTCGCGGCCTTCATCGGCCACACCCGCGAGGCGATGGAGATGGGGCAGGACGAGATCGTCACCATCACCCCTGACTCGGTGTCCGTTATTCGGTTCGACGGCACGCCGACCGAGGGCAAGCGCTACCACGTCGACTGGGATGCCGCCGCAGCCGAGAAGGGCGGCTACCCGAGCTTTATGGCAAAGGAGATCGACGAGCAGCCCCAGGCCATCGGCGACACCCTGCTCGGGCGCACCGACAGCGAGGGCCGCCTGGTCCTGGACGAGTTGCGCATTTCCGAGGACTCGCTACGCGAGGTCGACAAGATCGTCATCGTCGCCTGCGGCACCGCGTGGTACTCCGGCCTCACCGCGAAATACGCCATCGAGCACTGGACCCGCATCCCGTGCGAGGTCGAGCTGGCCCATGAGTTCCGCTACCGCGACCCGGTCGTCGACGAGCACACCCTGGTCATCTCGGTGAGCCAGTCCGGCGAGACCATGGACACCCTCATGGCGGTCAAGCACGCGCGCGAGCTTGGGGCGCTCACCATCTCGGTGTGCAACACACACGGGGCGACCATCCCGCGCGAGTCCGACGCGGTGCTCTACACCCATGCCGGACCGGAGATCGCCGTCGCCTCGACGAAGGCGTTCGTCGCGCAGATCACTGCGTGTTATCTGCTCGGGCTCTACCTCGCCCAGGTCCGTGGGGTTGCGACCGGCGAACGGGTGGCCGAGATCATGGCTGACCTTGCCGACATCCCCGCCAAGGTCCAGACGGTGCTCGACCGGATGGATCGGGTCCGCGAGATTGCCCGATTCATGGCCGACTCCCGCGCGGTGCTCTTCCTCGGGCGGCACGTGGGCTACCCCATCGCCTTGGAGGGCGCGCTCAAGCTCAAGGAGATCGCCTACATCCACGCCGAAGGTTTCGCGGCCGGCGAACTCAAGCACGGGCCGATCGCGCTCATCGAGCCCGGTCAGCCGGTGTTCGTCGTCGTGCCCGGCCCCGACACTCCGCATGATCTGCACTCGAAGGTGGTCTCCAACATCCAGGAGATCCGGGCCCGGGGCGCTCGCACCCTGGTCATCGCCGAGGACGGCGACGAGGCCGTGGTGCCGTTCGCCGACGAGGTCATCCGGGTGCCGGCCGCGCCGACGCTCCTCATGCCGCTCATCACGATCGTGCCGCTGCAGGTCTTCGCCCTGGAGCTCGCGACCGCCAAGGGCCTGGACGTCGACCAGCCCCGCAACCTGGCCAAGTCCGTCACGGTCGAGTAGGCGCGATGATCGTCGGGGTCGGCATCGACGTCGTCGACATCGAACGCTTTGGCGCGACCCTGGATCGCACGCCGGCGTTGCGGCAACGGCTGTTCAGCCCGGCCGAGCAGCACCTGCCGTTGCGGTCGCTCGCGGCTCGCTTCGCAGCCAAGGAAGCACTAGCCAAGGCGCTGGGCGCTCCCGTCGGCCTGTCTTGGACCGATGTCACGGTCTTCCGGGCCGACGACGGACGCCCGCACCTACAGGTGCAGGGCACGGTCCAGGACGAGATCGCCCGCCTGGGTATCGGCCACCTGCACGTCTCGCTGTCACACGACGCGGGGATCGCCTCCGCGGTCGTCGTCGCCGAGGGAGCGTCATGATCCGCGCGTATGCCGTGGCCGATGTCCGCGCCGTCGAGGACACCGCGATGGCGCAACTCCCCGAGGGTGAGCTCATGGCTCGTGCCGCTCGGGGCCTGGCCAAGGTGGTCCGCGCTCGGTTGAGGGAACGCGACGCGACGCGAGTGGTCGCGCTCGTGGGCGGCGGCAACAACGGCGCAGACGCCCTGTATGCCGTGGCTCGCCTCGCGCGCGGTGGCTTCCACGCCGCCGCGGTCCTCACTGGCGCGGGTCCCGTGCACGCCGGCGCGCGAGCCGACGCTGAGCGGTCGGGCGTGGTGCTGCTGGACGGCTCGCTCGTGTTTGACGGTGCGGGCGAATGGGCAGACGTCCTTGCGGAGGCCGAGGTCGTCGTCGACGGGATCACCGGCATTGGCGGGCGCCCAGGGCTACGCCAGGAGGCGCAGCGGTGGGTGGCGCAGATCCCCCAGGACGCCTATGTCGTCGCGGTCGACCTGCCCAGCGGCACCGACCCAGCGGGGCTGGTCGCCGCCGCCGAGGCCGTGACAGCGGATGAGACCGTCACTTTTGGTGCGCCCAAACCGGTGCACCTACTCCCCGCCACCGAGGCGACCTGTGGCCTGCTGACCGTCGTCGACATCGGCCTTGACTTCTCCGGATGCACGCCGCTGGTCGAGCGGCTCACCCACGACGACGTCCGGCCGCTGTGGCCGGTGCCGGGGCCGGGAGATCACAAGTACACCCGCGGGGTGCTCGGGATCGTGGCCGGCACCACGGCATACCCGGGGGCGGCCGTGCTCTCGGTGCTCGGTGCCCTCGGCACCGGGCCGGGGATGGTGCGCTACCACGGGCCCGCAGACGTGCGTGCCCTCGTGCTCGCCAGCGCCCCGGAGGTGGTGACGGCGTCGGGGCGGGTGCAGGCATGGGTGCTCGGATCGGGCGTCGATCCCGCGGACCCAGATGCCACCGAGACCCGCGAGCTCATCGAGCAGGCGCTCGCGGCGGATGAGCCCGCCCTCATCGATGCCGGCGCCCTCACCCTCGTCGGCCCCCGCAGCGCCTTCACCGTGCTCACCCCCCACGCGGGGGAGTTGGCCGCGCTGCTCTCGCGGCTCACCGGGAGGGAGGTCACTCGTGGACAGGTCGAGTCGGCCCCGCTGATCTCGGCGCGTGCGGCTGCCGATGCGCTCGGCGCAGTCGTGGTGCTCAAAGGCGCGACCAGCCTCGTGGTAGCGCCCGATGCCTGGGGCCTGCCGGTCCGTAGCCAGGCCGACGCCCCGGCCTGGCTGGCGACCGCCGGTGCCGGAGACGTGCTCGGCGGCGTCATCGGCGCCCTGCTCGCGGCCGGACTCCCGCCCATGGACGCGGCCTCGCTCGGGGTTCTCGTCCACGGGGTGGCAGCCACCCGGGCCTCGGCCGGTGGACCGTTGCGGGCGATCGCCGTCGCCGCAGCGCTTCCGGCCACGATCGCCGGCCTGCTGCGTCGCTGACGCGGCCCGACGATGTCAGACTGAGGACCGATGACTGCCAGCCAGCCCTCGCCGTCCCCCGCCGCCGTGCAGGCCCGCCCGGGGAGTCCTGCGACGGCATACATTGACCTCGCGGCTGTGACGGCCAACGTGCGGGTGCTGCGCGAGCACGCCCCAGGAGCCCAGCTGCTGGCGGTGGTCAAGGCCGACGCCTATGGCCACGGACTTGTGCCGGTGGCCCGAGCGGCCGCGGCAGGCGGTGCGTCGTGGCTCGGCACAGCGCTGCTTGATGAGGCGATCGCGTTGCGCGACAGCGGGATTCACGCGCGCATCTTCACCTGGCTCAACGTCCCCGGGGCCGATTTTGCGGGGGCGATCCGACGGGACATCGACCTCTCGGCCTCGGCGCCCTGGCAGTTGAACGAGATCGCCGCCGCTGCCCAGGCCCTCGGGTGCACCGCGCGGCTGCATCTCAAAGTCGACACCGGCCTCGGCCGCAACGGCGCCTTCGGGCCCGGCTTCACCGAAATCCTCACCAGCGCAAGGAAATTGGAGCGTCGGGGGATCGTCCGGATCGTCGGCGTCTGGTCGCATTTCGCGTATGCCGACCAGCCCGACCACCCGACGGTGCGCCACCAACAGGAGGTCTTCGAGGCGGCGGTCCGGGAGGCCGAGGCAGCGGGATGCGATCTCGAAGTCCGTCATCTGGCCAATTCCGCTGCGACACTGACCAATCCGAGCGCCCACTATGACCTGGTGCGCCCTGGCCTGGCGATCTACGGGCTGTCGCCGGTGCCCGAGCTCGGTGATTCGACGGCATACGGACTCGTGCCGGCGATGACTCTCACGGCGCGGTTTGCTCTTGTGAAGGGGCTGCCGGCCGGTCAGGGCGTCAGCTACGCCCACCAGCACGTGACGACCGCCGATACCCGAGTGGGGCTGATCCCGGTGGGCTATGCCGACGGCATACCGCGACATGCGTCTTCGCGCGGTCCGGTCGCGGTAGGCGGTCGGCGCTACCTTGTGGCGGGGCGGGTCTGCATGGACCAGATCCTCGTCGACCTTGGGGCCGATTCGCCGGCTCAGGCGGGCGACCAGGTCGTGCTCTTCGGGCCGGGAGCCGAGGGCGAACCCACCGCGCAGGACTGGGCGATTGCCGCCGACACCATCTCGTATGAGATCGTGACCCGGTTGGGCCCGCGAGTCGAGCGGGTGTATGTCGGGGGATCGGAGGAGCCATCGTGAGTCGAGGCCGCCCGAGTCTGCTCGGGATGGGTGTGAGTCTGGGTGCTGCGGGTGCTGCTGGTGCGCTCGGCGCCGCGGGGCTCATTGCCGACCGCATCCGGCGTCGTGAGGACGCCCAACTGCCGGAGTACTCCAGCCTCATCGAGCCCCACGACCAGGAGTTGGCGGTCGTCGCCGATGACGGGGTGACGCTCTTCGTCGGCATCGACGAACCCACCGGCGACACCCGCACCGAGGACGGTCGCCCCAAGCCGACCGTCATTCTCTCGCACGGGTATTGCCTCACCTCGGAGTGCTGGGTGCTGCAGCGCCGCGCGCTCAAGCGGGCCGGATATCGCGTGGTCGTGTGGGACCAGCGTGGCCACGGCCGTTCCGGCAAGGGCGCCACGGCCGGCTACCACATCGACCAGCTCGGCGAGGATCTGTATGCCGTGATCCAGGCGGTCGCGCCCACGGGAGACCTGGCGCTGGGCGGGCACTCCATGGGTGGCATGACGATCATGGCGATGGCCGCCGAGTACCCCGAGATCATCAAGGACCGCACCGTCGCCTTTGCCTGCATCGCCACCTCGCCAGGGTCGATCCCGCTGGCCAGCTCGTCGTTCGTCGCGGCATCGGGCAAGCAGCTGCTGGAGCGGCTCGGGCCGGGTGTGTTCTCCCAATTGCAGCGTCGTCCCGAGCTCTTGACCAACCTGCTCAAGGCCAACCGCGACCTGGAGGAGTTCCTCGTCGAGCGATACTCCTTCGCTTCGCCAGTGCCACGCAGCGTCGTCCGGCTCACCGCCAAGATGATCCTTGGCACCGACCTCGGTGTGATGAGCGACTTCGTCCCGACCTTCGACGCCTACGACAAGACCGCCGCGCTGCCCTACTTCGCGCACTGCGAGACCCTCGTCTTCAATGGCACCCAGGACGTCCTCACGCCGCCCGAGCACAGCGAGATCATCGTCCGAGCCATCGCGGGTTGCGAGCATGTCCTCATCCGCGACGCGGGCCACGTCATCATGCTCGAGCACCCCGACCTGCTCAACGAGCAGCTCTTGGCCCTGCTGGAGCGGGCGGCCAAGGCACGCGCCGAACACCTCGACCCGGCCGAGAAGCCGCGGGTCACCCTCGTCGTCACTCCGGTCACCAAGCGACGCCGGGTGCGCGAGGGCCTCACCGAACGGCGCAAGCGGGAGCATGCCAGCTGAGCTCGTCCTGCCGACCGCGCGCGACACTCAAGACTTCGGGGTGCGCCTCGCGGCGCTGCTGCGCGCCGGTGACCTGATCGTCCTCACCGGCGACCTCGGCGCGGGCAAGACGACCTTCACCCAAGGACTGGGGGAGGGTCTTGGGGTGCGTGGCCCGGTCACCTCGCCGACCTTCGTCATCGCCCGGGTCCACCCGTCGCTGGTCGGTGGCCCCGACCTGGTGCACGTCGATGCCTATCGGCTCGGCGGGGCGCTAGAGCTCGATGACCTCGACCTCGATGCCGATCTCGACGCGGGCGTCGTCGTCGTCGAGTGGGGCGCCGGCCTGGCCGAACACCTCAGCGCCGACCGCCTGGAGATCACCCTCACCGGCGAATCCACGCGGCTGGCGCGGGTCGTCGGCGTCGGTCCGCGGTGGGCGACCGCCGAGGCGCAGCAGGCACTCAGCGCCGTATGCCGTGCCGCTGGAAAGCCGGTCGACTGATGTTGCTCCTGGCCATCGACACGTCTACCACCGCCATCACCGCGGCGCTGCACGACGGCATACAGGTGCTGGCCGAGGCCACCACGCTCGATGCCCGCGCACACGGCGAACGCCTAGCCCCGGGGATTCGCGAGGTGCTGACCCGCGCCGGTGCCATGCCGCACGACCTCACCGACGTCGTCGTCGGGCTCGGTCCGGGCCCCTTCACCGGGCTGCGCGTGGGCATCGTCACCGCCCGCACCATCGCCCACGTCACCGGGGCAGCGCTACACGGCGTGTGCTCACTCGACGCCCTCGCGTATGCCGCCCGCGACCGGCTTCCGGTGGGTGTCGAGCTGGTGGTCGCTACCGATGCCCGCCGCAAGGAGGTCTACTGGGCCCGGTATGCCGTGCTCGGACTCTCTGGCTCCGAAGCGAGCGGCCGAACCGTCCAGGCCCGGACCGAGCCGGCCGTGACCCGCCCGGCCGACCTGCCCGACGACGTCCGAGAGCTATCAGCCGTGGGTCGTGGGCCGTGGCTCTACCCGCAGGCGCTGACCCACCCCCTATCTGGATCGCAGCCGATGGCCGCCGAGCAGGGCCTGCTCGACGTCTCGGCTGCGGCTCTGGCCGACCTCGCGGTGCAGCGGATGCGGGCCGGCACGCTGGTGAGCCGTCAGGAGCCGCTCTACCTGCGTCGACCCGACGCCGCGCCCCATGTCACCGCGAAGTCGGCCCTCGGATGAGCGCCGCGAGGACCGCCCCATCCAGCGCCACCGCGTCGGTCACGCTGCGCGAGGTCGCCTGGCCTGATCTCGTCGGACTGGCGCAACTGGAGCAGGAGCTGTTTGCGGTTGATGCCTGGACCGAGGCCACCTGGTGGGCCGAGCTCGCCCAGCGCCCACGCCGGGACTACCTCGTCGCCGTGGATGTCCAGGACAGCGACCGCATCGCCGGGTATGCCGGCCTCGACCACGGCGGCGGCACCGCCGACGTTATGACGATCGCCGTCTGCGCGGCATACCGGGGTCGTGGAGTCGGCGATGCGCTGCTGGGCGAACTCGTTCGACGGGCTGGCGCCCGCGGGGCCGAGGCACTGCTGCTGGAAGTGCGCGCCGACAACGCACCGGCGCGGGCCCTCTATGCGCGCCACGGATTCGAGGAGATCGCGGTGCGGCGACGCTACTACCAACCCGGCGATGTCGACGCCGTCGTCATGCGAAGGGTGCTGCCATGAGGACCGACGAGCCGTTGGTCCTCGGGATCGAGACCTCGTGCGACGAGACCGGGGTGGGGATCGTCCGCGGCCACACCCTGCTGGTCGATGCTGTCGCGAGCAGTGTCGACGAGCACGCGCGCTTCGGTGGCGTGGTGCCCGAGGTCGCCAGCCGCGCCCACCTGGAAGCCATGGTTCCGACCATCGAGCGCGCCTGTGCCCAGGCCGGGGTGCAGTTGCGGGATCTCGACGCCGTCGCGGTGACGGCCGGACCAGGCCTGGCCGGAGCCCTGCTGGTCGGGGTCGCGGCGGCCAAGGCGCTGGCCCTGGCCCTGGACAAACCGATCTACGGCATCAACCACCTGGCCGCGCACGTGGCGGTCGATGTCGTCGAACACGGCCCTCTCCCGGAGCCGACCATGGCCCTACTCGTCTCGGGAGGACACTCCAGCCTCTTGCTCGTGCCCGACGTCACGGGTGATGTGCGACCGCTCGGGGCGACGGTCGACGACGCCGCGGGGGAGGCCTTCGACAAGGTCGCCCGGGTGCTCGGACTGCCGTTCCCCGGTGGGCCGCACATCGACCGGGCGGCCCGGGATGGCAACCGGGTGGCCATCGACTTTCCGAGGGGCTTCACGACCGGGCGCGACCTGGCCCGGCACCGCTTCGACTTCTCGTTCTCGGGGCTCAAGACCGCGGTGTCACGCTGGGTGCAGATCCGGCAAGCGTCCGGGGAGGACGTGCCGGTGGCCGATGTCGCGGCGTCCTTCCAGGAGGCCGTCGTCGACGTCCTCACCCGCAAGGCCATCGCGGCCTGCCGCGAGCACGGGGTCGACGACCTGCTCATCGGGGGTGGGGTTGCGGCCAACTCCCGGCTGCGTGCCCTGGCGGCGGCCCGCTGCGCGTCGGCCGGGATCCGGCTGCGGGTGCCGCGGCCGGGACTGTGCACCGACAACGGCGCGATGGTCGCGGCCCTCGGGTCGCTTGCGGTGGCGAGGGGTCGCACGCCGTCTGAGCTGGACCTGCCGGCTGATTCCTCGATGCCGGTAACTCTGGTCCAGGCCTGAATCGTCGCGCGGTCAGCCGCAGCGCAGCAGCCCGTATGCCGCCTTGAGGGTCAGCACCCGGGTCGCCGCCGCCTCGACCTTCGCGGCGAAGGCCGGCTCGGCCTTGGCGCGATCGATCACCGCAGCCGCCATGACGGGAACCTGGGCGGGCACGGCCGTGAGGACGATGTCGCCACCCGCCGCGATGAATCGCGTGGCGCGCTCGGCGACCGGGATGGCGGCGACCGCCTTGGCGGCGCCGACGTCATCGGTGATCGTCACGCCCTGGTAACCCAACTGGGTGCGCAGCAGGCCGGTGATGATGGGCTCGGAGAACATCGCCTGGTTGGCGGCATCGAGCTTGGGATAGCGACCCGAGGAGATCATGACCATGCCCACGTCGTGGGCAATGGCCCGCTGGAAGGGCATGAGATACGAGTCGGTGGCGGACGAGGTCGGGTCGGTGATTCCGGCCGCCGTCGAGTCGGTATTGCCAGTCAGCCGCCCGAGTCCGGGGAAGTGTTTGGCAGTCGCGACGACGCCGGCCGACTGTAGGCCCTCGATGACCGTGGCCACGTCGTCGGCGACCGCGGCCGGGTCGCTGCCGTACTGTCGCGAGTACTTCCCGATCGGCCCGTTCTGGGCGGCGAAGTCCGCCGCGACGGTGTCCGCCACCGGCGCGAGGTCGACGTTGACGCCGACGGCCGCGAGTTCCCGGGCCAGGCCCTGCGCCTGTGTGCGCAGGCTGGCCGGGTCGAGGGTGCCCTGCCGCAGCGCGCTGGGCAACGGGGAGAATCCGGTGCCCTTGAGCTGCTGGACGGCGCCACCTTCCTGATCCGCTGCGACGAACAGATCCGGTCCCGGTGAGGTGGCCTGGAGTTGGTCAGTAGCCGCCTTGACCGCCACCGCACCGTTCCACCCTCCGAGGAAGATGACCGAGCCGACCTGGTGGGTGCGCAGCGCCGTCTGCACCTGGGTCGCCGCGGACCCCGGCTGGACACCGACCATGAGCAGTTGGCCGACTCGCGCCGCGGGCGCCAACTGCGCGACCGTCGCGATGGCACAGCGTCCCGCAGCGCTGCCAGGCGCCGTCCGGCCCGTCGAAGGTGCCGCGCCGGCCGTGGGACCGGGAGCGGTCGAGGCGCCAAGTGACGCCGTGGAGCCCGAGTGACTCGCCTGGACACCGGGACCCGTTGTACCCGACTGGGCTGGCGGGGCCGCCGGTGGGATGGGAGTGGGTTCGTCCGAGCATCCCGCCGCGGCGAGGACAGCAACGAGCCCGGCGGCGAGTGCCAGTGCCCGGGAGGTGCGACCGGAGGAGCGGGACGGCATACCGGGACCGTAGTGCACGTCACCGGCCCCGCGGCAGGAGAGCCGACCGAAGCGCCACGCCGCGCGCGATACGCTCGCGAACATGGGTCGCGTCCTCGTCCTCGGGTCACTCAACGTCGATCTGGTCACCCCGGTGGAGCGGATCCCAGGGCCCGGCGAGACCGTCCTCGCGACCGGGCCGGTGCTTCGGTATGCCGGGGGCAAGGGCGGCAATCAGGCGGTCGCCGCCGCTGAGGCCGGGGCGTCGGTCGTCATGATCGGGGCGGTCGGTGACGACGAGCCGGGCCGGGCCTATTCGGTGCGCCTGTCCAGCCGGGGCGCCTACCCGCGCCTGGCGGTCAAGCATGGCCACTGGACCGGCATGGCCCAGGTCACCCTGGCCGACAACGGCGACAACACCATCGTCGTGCTTCCCGGCGCCAACGAGCTGGCGCGCGCCGACGTCAACGACATCACCGCAGCCGACGTGCTGCTGTGCTCGCTGGAGATTCCCGTCCCTGTGGTCGTCGAGGCGGTGCGGATCGCGGTCGCCGCGGGTGCGCGGGTGGTCATCAATGCCGCCCCGTATGCCGTGCTGCCGCCCGACGTGCTCGCGGCGGCCGACCCGCTCATCGTCAACGAGCACGAGGCGATGGCGCTCGCGGATTCTGGGCTGCTGCCCGGGTCGCTGGTCGTGACCTTCGGCGCCGCCGGGGCGCAGTGGGACGACCTGCGAGTGGACGGCATACCGGTCGATCCGGCGGACGTCGTCGACACGACGGGGGCGGGCGACGCGTTCTGCGGAGCGCTCGCTGCTTCCTTGTGCCGCGGGGACGCGCGGGACCTGGCGATGCGCTGGGCGGTCCACGCCGGCGCCGCAGCCGTGCAACACCGCGGCGCCCAAACCGACCCGCGCTTCTGAGTTGTGTGAATCAGGTCACCCCGTGACATCGGGGGTATCCGTGGCGCGCAATGTGTGGTGTGCTGCGCGCAGCGGTCGTCGGTTCCCAGGGGAAGGCTGTCGTAGATGTCATCACGCATGCGTCGGGTTGTGGCAGGGCTGGTAGCGATCGCGGTGGTGGGGGGACTGCCAGCCATCGCGTCTGCCGATTCGGGCACGTCGCCGGCGGGGCGGGTGAGCGTGGGAGCTGACGCTTCGACCAGGGTGGCACCCCAACAGGGCGACCCAGGGCGCGGGAAGGGCTCGTTCGCCTCCGCTGTGGGGTCGAAGGCGCCCCGACCCTCTGGCAAGACCCGAGTTCTGTCCGCGTCGCCCGCGACGCTCCAAGCCGCCCCGTCTGCTGCCCCTACGGCTGCGCTGGCGCCTGAGGTCGTCGCTGCTGCCGCGGATCCGCGGGCGGGATGGGGCTACATTCCGGTCCCTCCGGCTCGTGTCCTGGACACGCGACCCGGGCAGTCCACGGTCGACAACGTCGCCGCAGGCGCGGGTGCTCTCGGCCCGCAGGGCTACTACGACTTCAGCTTGGCCAATCGGGCGGGGTTGCCGGCCGCCGGCGAGATCTCCGCGGTGGTGGTCAACCTGACCGGTATTGCCCCGACTCAGGCCACCTATCTCTCGGTGATCCCGTGGAGGCCCTCGGTGACGAGTCGAGCAACCTCAACCTGTCGGTAGGACAGGTTGCCGCCAACCTCGTCGTCGTTCCCACGAACCAGATGCCTGGCATCTCGGTCTACAACGACCAGGGCTGGGTCAACGTGGCGATGGACATTGTGGGCTACTACCGCTACGCCACGATCGACGACTTCTACGGCGGCTCGCCGCTGCGCGTGCTGGACAGCCGTCCCGGGTCGACGACCTTTGACGGCCTGCAGACCGGAACGGGCAAGATCGGACCCGGCGGGGTGACGTCGGTGAACTTTGACCGGGGATTCTTGGCCAGTTGGGTGTCCCCCGGCGATGTCGTCGTCCTCAATGTCACGTCAGTGTGGCCGAGCGCCGCGACCTTCCTCACCGTCTATCCGGGCGGGACGACCCGCCCGTTGACCTCGAGCCTGAACTCTCCGGCTGCGGCCAATGTCCCCAACCTGGTGTTCGCGCGGGTCGGCGCCGACCTGACCGTCTCCATCTACAACGACAAGGGCTATGACGACGTCGTGGTGGACCTGCTCGGACTCGTGCCGAGCTGGGGGACGATGACCTCGTTGGCGTCACCGAAGCGCTTCTTGGAGACCCGTCCGGGACAGCGGACCGACGACATGATCGCCGCTGGTGGCGGCAAGATCGGCCCCCATGGAGTGCGTTCGGTCCAGATCGCTGGCCGACTTGGCGTGCCGGCCAACGCTGTTGCCGTCGCCATCAACGTCACCGCCGTGGCTCCCTCGTCGTTCACCTTCTTGGCGGCCTACCCCGGCGGAATGACCCGTCCCACGGTGTCGACGGTCAATCTCAACGTCGGCGAGGTCCGCCCCAATGCAGCCGTCGTCCCCTTGGGCCCGACCGGCACCATCGACGTCTACAACGAACTTGGATTCGTCGACGTGGTCATCGACGTGACGGCGTGGTACGACCGTTCCAAGCCCAGCATCTTCGGCTCCGTTACGGACTCTGCCGGCGCCCCGATTCCGGGCGCGGTGGTCACGGCCACCTCGACCGAATATCCCTACAGCGCTGCCGCTCCGGGCACCGTGACAGCCACTGCCAACGCCGCTGGCGCCTACCAGATCCTGGCCAGCAACCCCAATCTGTGGGTGGTGTGCTCCGACGGCCCCACCCACAACTACGTCCTCGGGTGCTTCGGCGTCGACGGCACGACCACACCCGGTGACGTCGTGGGGGTGCCGTCCTACGCTCGCACTGGCCCGGTGAACCTGACCCTGCACAAGTAGGTCGGCTGCTCACCCCAGCGCGATGGCGGTGACCGCTGCCCCGAGGGTGGTCAGGAGCAGGGTTGCCTCGCTCGATCCCTCCAGTTTCCCCACGTCGTGGCGGAACTGGAGGGGATCGAGCGACGCCCCGCGCTTCTTCAGCGTGAGTGAGCCGACGTCGCGGGCGCGCAGCCAGGCCCGCACCACCTTGGGGCGCGCAGGCATCGCATCGAGCACGGCATACCGACGGGCCCAGGGCAGGTCGGCCGCGGCGTCGCCCGTGCTCAGTCCGACCCCGGGCGCCAGTTCTCGTCCGACGAGAGCCCCGGTGAGCCCCGCTCGGACGACCGCCTTGTCCGCCTCCCACAGCCACGACCCGAGGTCAGCGGGTCTGCGCACGGCTGGCTGAGTCGCTGCAGAACCCACGGCCGCCTCGGCCTCGGTGACGACCACCTCCGACCCCCCGCCGCGGCCGTCGGGACGGCATACCGCTGCCGTGCGCCCCGCGGCGGAAGCGAGCGGCCCCCACCAGATCGCGCATTCCAGCACCTCACCGAGCCACGAGCTCCACTGCGCTTCGGCGCCTGCGGGGATGCGCCCGTGCGGGAAGGACGGTGACAACTTCGCGCCCGTCGCGGGCACCTGCTCGGCCCACCGGCATACCTGCTCCCACGACGGCTCGATCTCCTCCAGTGCGAACACCCGCCGCGAGCGCCCCCGCGAGTCCGCGACCCCGCGCACCCGCCGTCCCGGATCGACCCACACCCCGACACCCCCGGTATGCCGTCCGGTCGCCTCCCCGGGCAGCGGCACCTCCTGGGCGCGACCCGTCACGACGCGGGCGTCGTCCCATGGCGAGAGGTTGGCGCGGGCGAAGGCGGCCGTCACCGGGTCGGCCTCGACCCCCAACACCGCAAGCCCGGCCGCCGCGAGGGACCTGGCATCCGAACCGATCCCGCAGCCGAGGTCGGCCACCCACCCCACGTCCGCCGCGATGAACCGCGCGGTATGCCGTGCGGCGAGTTCCGGCCTGGTGGCCTGTTCGAGCCCGTCGGGGGTGAAGAACATCCGGTCGGCCGACGCACCGAACTTGGCGCGCCCGCGTCGTCGAGCCGCCACGACGGCAAGCACCGCGGCCACCTGCTCGGCGGCGTGACCCACACGCCGCAGCCGGGTCTGCACGGCCAGTTCGTCGGTCGGGGGAGCCGCCATCGCCTGGGCCAGCAGCGGGGCGGCGTCAGGGGAGGTGACCCACGCGGCGGTCTCCGGAGTCATCGGCGCGCAGCCCTCCGCCTGGTCATGGCGCCAGCGTAAAGGTCGTGCCGGGCGAGTCTTCTGCCCCGGGCACCACTCGGACTGGCACTCGACTTGACCGAGTGCTAACGACATACCTAGATTGGCGTTAGCACTCTCCCCGTGAGAGTGCTGACGCTCGGTCGGCGTCGACCCCCGCGACGGCGAGGTCGGCCAGGGCGACCACATCGTTGACGATTCCCTGTGCGGCCATGCCGGCCGACAGGACCCACGAAGGGAAGGGACACCGAAGTGTCGGTTTCCATCAAGCCGCTCGAAGACCGGATCCTGGTCAAGTCGCTCGAGGCCGAGACCACCACCGCCTCTGGCCTGGTCATCCCGGACACCGCCAAGGAGAAGCCCCAGGAGGGCGAGGTCCTCGCCGTCGGTCCGGGCCGCATCGACGACAAGGGCAACCGCGTGCCGGTTGACGTCCAGGTCGGCGACCGCGTCATCTACAGCAAGTACGGCGGCACCGAGATCAAGCACCGCGGCCAGGAATACCTCATCCTCTCGGCGCGGGACGTCCTCGCCGTCATCGGCTGAGGTAGGCAATCGTGGCCAAGACGCTGGAATTCGACGACGCAGCACGCAAGTCCCTGGAGCGAGGTGTCGACGCCCTGGCCAACGCGGTCAAGGTGACCCTGGGCCCCAAGGGCCGCAACGTCGTCATCGACAAGAAGTGGGGCGCCCCCACGATCACCAACGATGGCGTGACCATCGCGCGGGAGATCGAGCTGGAGGACCCCTACGAAAACCTCGGCGCGCAGCTGGCGAAGGAGGTCGCGACCAAGACCAACGACATCGCTGGTGACGGCACGACCACCGCCACGGTGCTCGCCCAGGCCATGGTCAAGGAAGGCCTGCGCAATGTGGCGGCCGGCGCTGCTCCTGCCGCCCTCAAGCGCGGCATGGACAAGGCCGTCGAGGCGCTCAACGACCGTCTGCTGGCCAACGCCCGCGAGGTCGAGGGCACCGACGAGATCGGTCAGGTCGCCTCACTGTCGGCCCAGGACACGGTCATCGGCCAGACGATCGCCCAAGCCTTCGACAAGGTCGGCAAGGACGGCGTCATCTCGGTCGAGGAATCCTCGACGACGGCGACCGAGCTGGAGTTCACCGAGGGCATGCAGTTCGACAAGGGCTATATCTCGGCCTACTTCGTCACCGACGCGGACCGCATGGAGGCCGTCCTCGAGGACGCCTACATCCTCATCAACCAGAGCAAGATCTCCTCGATCCAGGAGCTGCTCCCGGTGCTGGAGAAGGTCGTCCAGTCCGGCAAGCCGCTGGTCATCGTCGCCGAGGACGTCGACGGCGAGGCCCTCTCGACGCTCGTGGTCAACAAGATCCGGGGCACCTTCACGGTGGCCGCGGTCAAGGCCCCGGGCTTCGGTGACCGCCGCAAGGCGATGCTGCAGGACCTCGCGATCCTCACCGGCGGCCAGGTCGTGGCCGAGGAGGTCGGCCTCAAGCTCGACCAGATCGGCCTCGACTCGCTCGGCCAGGCCCGCCGCATCGTCATCACCAAGGACACCACGACGGTCATCGACGGTCAGGGTGCCAAGGACGACGTCGACGCCCGGGTCCACCAGATCAAGGCCGAGATCGAGCGCACCGACTCCGACTGGGACCGCGAGAAGCTGCAGGAGCGCCTGGCCAAGCTGGCCGGCGGCGTGTGCGTCATCAAGGTTGGCGCCCACACCGAGGTCGAGCTCAAGGAGAAGAAGCACCGCATCGAGGACGCCATCTCGGCGACCCGCGCGGCCATCGAGGAGGGCATCGTCGCCGGCGGCGGCACCGCTCTCATCCACGCGGCCACGGCCATCGACGAGCTCCAGCTCAGCGGTGACGAGGCCACCGGCGCTGCCATCGTGCGCAAGGCCGCGGCCGAACCGCTGCGGTGGATCGCCGAGAACGCCGGCCACCAGGGCTACGTCGTGACGACCAAGGTCGCCGAGCTCCCGCTCGGGCACGGACTGGACGCCGCTACGGGCGATTATGTCGACCTGGCCAAGGCCGGCGTCATCGACCCGGTCAAGGTGACCCGGTCGGCGTTGCGCAATGCCGCGTCGATTGCCTCGATGATCCTCACCACCGACACGCTCGTCGTGGAGAAGAAGGAAGAGGAGCCCGCTCCCGCGGCCGGTCACGGCCACGGTCACGGCCACTGAGTTCGTCCGCACGACCGACAGGTATGCCGTGTGCCCGCGAGGGCACACGGCATACCTGCGTTTGTGGCTGGTGTCGTAGGACTTCAGGCCGAGAGCGGAACGCGGGCGGACGTGGCGGCGGCGCGTTCCTCTTCGGTCATGCCGCCCCAGATGCCGTAGGGCTCGCGAGCCGCGAGAGCATGGGTGCGGCACTGTGCCAGGACCGGGCAACTGCTGCAGACCCGTTTGGCTGCTGTCGCGCGCTGGATTCTGGCCGAGCCGCGTTCGCCTTCCGGGTGGAAGAAGGCGTCTGGGCTCAGGCGCCGACAGGAACCGGACTCCTGCCAAGACCATTGGTGCAGCAGCGGGCCGGGCAGGCGGGAGATCTCTGCCATCTCTTCCCCTCTGAGAAAGCGTACGCGGCGGTATCACCACACGAGGTGGCTGCTTTTCACGCTATGTCGGTCCACCCTTCAGGTGGGACTGCCTCCGACCAAGGGTTGGTAAAGAATGGGTAAGGTCAGCGACGGTGAATCGTCTCCGCCCGCCGGTGTGACGCCTTACACTCGCAGCAGGGCTTCGAGGCCTTTCGACTGACGGCCGCACGGGGGACCAGCGCAGTGGGACAGTGGCAGCAGGCAGCACACCCGCCTCAGGGTGCCGCCGGGCGTGTCCACGGGCCGGTCTCGGTAACGAATTCGGCCGCCGAAGCGATGAAGCGGGCAGACACGCAACCCTTGCGTGATCTGCTCATTGCCGCTCGCTCGTCCGACGGGGCAGCCACCGACGCGCTGCTGGCCCGCGTGAGGGTTCTCGCCTTGCGCTACGCCCGCGCTCGCCTGGGCCGTTTCGGGGTCGAGGACGTGGCCCAGGACGTTGCGCAGGAGGTGTGCCTGGCCGTGTACTCCGCTCTCGCGACCTACGACGACCGTGGCTTCCCCTTCGAGGCATTCGTCTACTCCATCACCGCCCGCAAAGTGGCGGATGCGCAGCGCACCGTGATGCGTGCCCCGTCGCCCGTCGCTGAGGTGCCCGACAGCCCCGATCCCGGCCGGACCCCCGAAGACCAGGCGGTGGTCAACGACGACGTGTCGCGTGCCTTCGACCTGCTGGAGCGGCTCCCGGCCGCTCAACGCGAGATTCTCTTGTTGAGGGTGGCGATGGGCTTGGGCACCGAGGAGACCGCCGCCGCGCTGGAGATGACTCCGGGTGCGGTACGCGTGGCCCAACATCGGGCGCTGGCCAGTCTGCGGGCCTTGATGACGAAGGACGGAGGGGGGCGCTCGTGAACACTCCCGTGCGCATGGACCTCCTCGGTCCCGACGACGACCTGCTCTCATTGGTCGGTCGCCGTGCGTATGTCGGCGACGACCCTGCGGGTTCCCTCCTCGCGCTGGTCGCGGCAGCGGTGGATCATCCGATCCCCCCTGCCCAGTCCAAACGTCGGCGTCGGCGCTTTGGGCTGGGTGCCTTCGCGACGGTCGCTTTCCTGGCGTCGGGTGCCAGTGTCGCCGCGGCCGTGTCCGACAGCCTGCCCAGGGTCGAGGGCTCCGTTATCGCAATGCAACCGGCCAGCCCGATCGCTGGCTCGATGCCCGACGCCGTGAACCCGTCGGGAGGACTCGACTCGTTCGTGCGTCCGGCCAGGGGCCCTGTCAACCCCACCGTGCCAGGTGGTGTGACCAGCGGTGACCCGATGACTGCCGTCGCTCCCGCCCCCCTTGCGAGCATCCTCCCGTGGGGGCAGGCGCGGGCGTCCGCTGCGGACCCTGTCGCCTGGCCGGGAGCCGGACCGCTTTCGACGATGGTGGCCGGCGCGGCCGACGTCGGGCCTTCGGTGGCAGCGGCTCCGCCTGAGTCGGCTGGACCCGTGAGTGGCCCGTCGCCGAGCGGCGCGGCAGCGAGTGCAGCTGCGCCGGGAGGGGCACCCCTGACAAGCACGCCCGCCGCCAACGTGGCGGGGAAGACGAACCCGGGCTCATCGGGGGGAAGCCCCTCCGGATCGCTCCCTGGCGCCGGCACCGGAAACGCGGGCGGCTCGGGGAACTCTGGAAGCGTCGGCAACGGACAGTCGGGCCCCTCGGGCAACGGCGCCGGGAACTCGGGCAACGCCGGCAATGGCTCCGCGGGCAAACCGGCCAATGGCAACGCGAGCATGCCGGGTAACCCCACAGCGAAGTCTGGTTCCGCCCGCGCCGCTGCCACCGGCGCCGCCAATGCCAGTAAGGCAAACCCCGGCACCGCCAACGCAAACAACAATGCCAGTGTCGGCGCCGCCAGCAATGCCAACGCCAGCAATGCCAACGCCAGTGCCGGCACCGCCACTGCTGGCAACCCGGCAACCGGCGCCACCGGCAACGGCGGCGGCGCGAAGTCCGCTGCCCCGGGTGCGACCAGGGCTACCACCGCGACCGGCGGATTGAGCGCGGCGCCTCGGTAGACTCCGGGGATGACCCCCGAGACGATCCGAGAGAGCGGGGACACCCCCTTCGCCCCCCTCGGCTTGACCTATGACGACGTCCTGTTGCTGCCCGGGGAGACCGACGTCATCCCCAGCGAGGTCGACACCACGACGCGGCTGACTCGTGAGATCTCGATCCGCATCCCGCTCGTCTCCGCGGCCATGGACACGGTGACCGAGTCACGGATGGCGATCAACATGGCGCGCCAGGGTGGGTTGGGCGTGCTGCATCGCAACCTGTCGATCGCCGATCAGGCCTACCAGGTCGACGTCGTCAAGCGCACCCAGACCGGGATGATCAGCAACCCGATCACCATCGGCCCGGACGCCACCCTCGAGGACCTCGACACCGTCTGCGGTCAATACCGGGTCTCCGGTCTGCCGGTCGTCGACCCCGGTCACCATCTGCTGGGCATCATCACCAACCGCGACCTGCGCTTCACCCCGGTTGCCGAGTGGGCGACGACCCTGGTGCGCGATGTCATGACTCCGATGCCGCTCATCACCGCTCCGGAGGGCATCTCCCGCGAGGACGCCACCCTGCTGCTGCGCCAGCACAAGCGCGAACGGTTGCCGCTCATCGATGAGCAGGGGCGCCTGGCCGGGCTCATCACGGTCAAGGACTTCGTCAAGTCCGAGCAGTACCCCCAAGCCAGCAAGGACGCTCAGGGCCGGCTGCTCGTCGCCGCGGCGATCGGCTACTTCGGCGATGCCTGGGAGCGGGCCACCACGCTGGTCGAGGCGGGCGTCGACATCCTCGTCCCCGACGTGGCCAATGGCCACGCCCGGCTCATGCTGGAGATGATCGCCAAGCTCAAGTCCGACCCCGCGACCCGGCACGTCCAGGTCATCGGCGGCAATGTCGCCACCCGCGCTGGCGCGAAGGCGCTGGTCGACGCCGGCGCCGACGCGGTCAAGGTCGGCGTGGGTCCGGGTTCGATCTGCACGACCCGGGTGGTCGCGGGCGTGGGCGTGCCGCAGATCACCGCGGTCCACGAGGCGGCCAAGGCTTGCGCCCCGTCGGGAGTGCCGGTCATCGCCGATGGCGGCGTGCAGTACTCCGGCGACCTGGCCAAGGCCCTTGTCGCGGGCGCCGACACGATCATGGTCGGCTCGCTGCTCGCCGGCTGTGAGGAGAGCCCGGGCGAGCTCGTCTTCGTCAACGGCAAGCAGTTCAAGACCTACCGCGGCATGGGCTCGATGGGCGCGATGGCCTCGCGTGGCAAGAAGTCCTTCTCCAAGGACCGCTACTTCCAGGCCGACGTCGACACCGACGACAAGATCGTCCCGGAAGGCATCGAAGGGCGGGTCGCCTATCGCGGACCACTCAAGGCCGTCGTCCACCAGCTTGTTGGTGGCCTGCACCAGTCGATGTTCTACGTCGGCGCGCGCACCATCCCCGAGCTCAAGTCGCGCGGCCAGTTCGTCAGGATCACGTCGGCCGGGCTCAAGGAAAGCCACCCGCACGACGTCCAGGGCATTGTCGAGGCACCCAACTACGTCACGCACTGACGCGCGTTCGTATGCCGTGCGCCGGGTAGGGTTTCGACCGTGACCGAGATCGAGATCGGCCGCGGCAAACGCGGTCGCCGGGCCTATTCGCTCGAGGAAATCGCCGTCGTCCCCTCCCGGCGGACCCGCGACCCCGAGGACGTGTCGGTGTCCTGGCAGATCGATGCCTACCACTTCGACATCCCCGTCATGGGGGCGCCGATGGACTCGGTCATCTCCCCGGCCTCGGCCATCGAGTTGGGCCGCCTCGGCGGCCTCCCGGTCCTGGATCTAGAGGGCGTGTGGACCCGTTACGACGATCCCGAGCCGCTCCTGGAGGAGGTCGCGGCCCTCGACCCAGCCCGCGCCACGGCCCGGATGCAGCAGATCTACGCCGAGCCGATCAAGGCCGAACTCATCGGCGACCGGTTGCGCGAGCTGCGTGCCGCCGGGGTCACGGTCGCCGGGGCGCTGAGCCCCAAGCACACCCAGGCGCACTGGCGCACGGTGGTCGACGCGGGCGTCGATCTCTTCGTCATCCGCGGCACGACCGTGTCAGCCGAGCACGTCTCCAGCCAGGCCGAGCCGCTCAACCTCAAGCGCTTCATCTACGAGCTCGACGTGCCGGTCATCGTGGGGGGTGCCTCGACCTATACCGCTGCGCTGCACCTCATGCGCACCGGGGCAGCTGGGGTCCTGGTCGGCTTCGGCGGGGGCGCAGCCCACACCACCCGGCGCACCCTCGGCATCCACGCCCCCATGGCCAGCGCCATCGCCGATGTCGCCGCGGCTCGCCGTGACTACCTCGACGAGTCGGGCGGTCGCTATGTGCATGTCATCGCCGACGGCGGGGTCGGCACGTCCGGCGACGTCGTCAAGGCCATCGCCTGCGGCTCCGACGCGGTGATGCTCGGGGCGGCTCTGGCCCGCGCGACCGAGGCTCCCGGCGCCGGATTCCACTGGGGCTCCGAGGCGCACCACCAGTCGCTGCCCCGCGGCGAGCGGGTCCAGGTCGGCCGCCGGGCCAGCATGGCCGAGATTCTCTTCGGGCCCGGTCGCGCGGCCGACGGCACGACCAACATCATCGGCGCGCTGCGCCGGGCGATGGCCACGACCGGCTACTCCGACGTCAAGGAGTTCCAGCGCGTGGAAGTCGTCCTCGCCCCCACGACCCACGGATAGGCCGATCATGAGCCTCGCGCCCAGCGCTACCCCCGACGCCACTCCGGTCGCGCCGGGACCGCGCGCGGGGAGCGACAGCACCATCAGCCAAACCATCAGCCGGTATGCCGTGGATCCACTTCTCCTGCAACGGCTTTCCCGCCTCGTCGTGGCTGGGCCGCGAGCTGAACGGCATACCTCGGTCACCCCCATGACCGGCGCGGCGCTCGCGAGCCTGCCGCAATCCACGCCGGCCGACGTCCAGACGGCGATCGAGCAGGGGCGGGCCGCCCAGCGGCCGTGGGCTCGGCTGCCCCTCGCGCACCGGGCGCAGGTGTTGCTGCGATTCCACGATCTCGTGCTGGCCAACCAGCGCACCCTCATGGACCTCATCCAGCTCGAATCCGGCAAGGCCCGCATCGATGCCTTCGAGGAGGTCGCGAGCATCGCGATCTCCGCGCGCCACTACGCCCGGCGGGCCGCCGACTATCTCGGCGAACGCCACCTATCGGGCGCCATCCCGGTGCTCTCGCGCACCCAGGTTGTGCGCCGCCCAATCGGGGTCGTCGGGATCGTCAGCCCCTGGAACTTCCCCCTCACCCTCCCGATCGGTGACACCCTGCCGGCCCTGATGGCCGGCAATGCCGTCGTGCTGCGGCCCGACCGGGAGACTTCTCTCACGGCCCTGTATGCCGCGTGGCTGCTGCACGAGGCCGGGCTGCCCGACGGGGTGCTCCAGGTCGTCGTCGGTAATGGCGCGACGGTGGGCCAGGCGGTGGTGGACATGGCCGACTACGTCGCCTACACGGGCTCGACGCCGACCGGCCGACGGGTCGGGGCTGCGGCGGCGGCCCGGCTGGTGGGGTTCTCCCTCGAACTCGGCGGCAAGAACTCGCTCTACATCCGTCCCGATGCCAACTTGTCCAAGGCCATCGAGGGGGTCCGGCGGGCCGCCTTCGGCTCGGCCGGCCAACTCTGCATGCACGGCGAACGCCTCATCCTGCACGAGCGGGTCGCCGACGAATTCCTCGCCGGCTTCCTGCCGCGGGTGCGCGCGATGCGGCTCGGACCGGCGCTGGAGTTCGGGTTCGACATGGGCTCGCTGCTCTCGCAGGCCCAGCTCGACCGGGTCGACGGCCACGTCCAGGACGCCGTCGCGCACGGCGCTCGGGTGCTCGTCGGCGGCCGGGCCCGACCCGACCTAGGACCGTTCTTCTACGAGCCGACCGTCCTGGACGGCGTCACCGACGGCATGGCCTGCCGCGACGAGGAGACCTTTGGGCCGGTGCTGTCGGTCTATCGGGTCGCCTCGGACGCCGAGGCCGTGGCCCTGGCCAACGACACGGCATACGGGCTCCATACCGGCATCTGGACCCGCGACGTCGCGGCGGGGCGTCGCATCGCCGCGCAGATCTCCACCGGCACGGTCTCGATCAACGAGGGACACGCCGCGTCGTGGGGCTCGATGGGGTCGCCACTGGGCGGCATGAAGCAATCCGGGCTCGGTCGGAGGCATGGCCCCGAGGGGATGACGAAATACACCGAGGTGCAAAGCATCACCGCCCAACACCTCATCACGCTCGGGCCGCAGCTCGGCCTGCGCGATCGGCAGTTCGCCGGCGTCTTCAGCGTCGGCCTCAAGGCGCTCAAGGCGTGGGGAATCCGATGACCACACACAGGGGAGTCCGCTCGTCCACCACCGACATCGACGTCCTGGTCGTGGGATCGGGCTTCGGCGGCTCGGTCGCCGCGCTGCGCCTGGCCGAGAAGGGGTATGCCGTCACGGTCCTGGAAGCGGGGCGGCGCTTCGCCGACGCCGACTTCGCCAAGACCTCGTGGGATGTGCGCCGCTACCTCTGGGCTCCCAAACTCGGCTGCTATGGCGTGCAGCGCATCCACCGACTGCGCGATGTCATGATCCTCGCCGGCGCCGGGGTGGGCGGCGGGTCGCTCAACTACGCCAACACCCTCTACCGTCCCCCGGCCGCGTTCTACGCCGACAAGCAGTGGGCGCACATCACCGACTGGGCGGCCGAACTCGCCCCGCACTACGACACCGCGACCAGGATGCTCGGGGTCGTCACCAACCCCTGCCAGGGGCCGGTCGAGGAGATGATGCGCGACGCAGCGGCGAGCCTCGGCGTCGAGTCGACCTTCCGGCGCACCCCCGTCGGGGTCTACTTCGGTCGCCCGGGCGAGCGGGTCGCCGATCCGTACTTCGGCGGTGAGGGCCCGGCGCGCACTGGCTGCACGTTGTGCGGCAACTGCATGGTCGGCTGCCGCGACGGCGCGAAGAACACCCTGGTCAAGAACTACCTCTGGCTGGCCGAGCGACTCGGCGTGCGGATCGAGCCACTGCGCACGGTCGTCGACATCCGCCCGCTGGACCCCGCGCGCCCCGAAGCCGGGTATGCCGTGACCCACGAGCGCACCGGCGCCTGGGTCCGCCGCGACCGGCAGACGATCAGTGCAGCGCAGGTGGTCGTCGCCGCAGGAGCATGGGGGACCGGATCGCTGCTGCAAGAGTTGCGGCTCACCGGCTCGTTGCCCGCGCTTTCCGATGCCTTGGGCGACCTCACTCGCACCAACTCCGAAGCCCTCGGCGGCGCGATGGCCATGAAGGCCCCCCGGGACGCCGACCTCACCCGCGGCATCGCGATCACCACCTCGTTCCATGTCGACGACGTGACCCATGTCGAGAACTGCCGCTACGGCAAGGGCTCCAACCTCATGGGCGCTCTCGCGACCCTCATGGTCGAGGACGACCCCACCCTTCCACCGCCGGGCCCAGGGCGGGCCCGCTGGCGTCGTCCGGTGCAGTTCGCCCGCGAGGTGGCGCGTCAACCGCGGGCCTTCGGTCGCACCCTTGTGCTGCGCAAGTGGAGCGAGCGCACCGTCATCGCCCTGGTTATGCAGAGCCTGGACAACTCGCTCGTCGTGCGCGGCACGCTGCGCAAGGGCCTAGCGGCGCGGGTGCTCGGGCGGGTGCGGCTCACCTCGACCCAGGGGCACGGGCAGCCCAACCCGACCTGGTTCCCCCAGGCCAGCGCCGGCGTGCGGGCCATGTCGGCAGCACTGTCCACGCGGATCGGCATCCCCGTCGTCGCCGGCGGCAATATCTCCGCGGTGGCCGACATGCCCCTCACCGCGCACTTCCTCGGCGGCTGCCCCATCTCCGACGACCCGCGCCGCGGTGTCGTCGACCCCTATCACCGGGTCTGGGGCTACCCCGGCATCCACGTCGTCGACGGGTCGTCGATCTCGGCCAACCTCGGGGTCAACCCCTCGCTGACCATCACGGCCCAGGCCGAGCGGGCCATGTCGCTATGGCCGCGCCGGGGCACGCCCGACGAGCGGCCGGCCCAAGGTCAGCCCTATCAGCGGATGAGCCCGGTGGGTGCGCCGACGGCGTCGGCGCACCCGGTGTCCTAGGAAGCTTGCCCAGTGACGGTGGGGCAGGCCGCGCCGGTCCCCATCCCCGACCCCATCCCGCCCTGACGGCCATTGCCAGCGCCGCCCCCGTTGCCCAGGCCGGTGCCCTGGCCGTTGCCCTGGCCACGGCCTGGCCCCTGGCCCATCCGGCCCTGCTGGCCAGCCCCCGGACCCGTGCCCGGCGTCGGCTCGGTGCCATTCGCGGCCTGGGTAAAGGCGGCCAGGTGGGTCTTCGACGCCGCGAGCAGCCGGTCGAGGACTCGCAGCACCTGCGCGTCGCTCGTGCTCGCGATGGCCTTCTCCAGGTCGGCGATGTCGCGGGTCTCTAGCTGCACCGCAGCCTGGTAGGCCGCCGTCTTGGACGCAGCCCCCGCGGTCTTCCACTCGTCGTAGGCGGCTTGCAGAGATGCGTCGGCATAGCTTCCCGTGGCGCGGCCCGCCGCCGGGTCGGTGATCCCGTATGCCGTGAGCAGCCTCCCGACGGCAGCGAAGTGACGCTGCTCGCTGAGGTTGATCCGGCTGAAGACCCGGGATTCGGGGTAGCTGGCGAGGAACCCGGCATACAGGTCTCGGGCCATCCGCTCCTCCTCCCGCATCTGCACGAGCATCGCGGTGAGCTCGGGTGAGGCGCTGCCGGTCGGCGTGGTGGTGTCGAGCACGGCATACCGGGCCGTCGTCGGCAGCGGACGTCCTGCCTCGCTGGCTCCGAACGCGGTGGCAGCCGAGGGGAACAGGAGCGCTCCGGCGGTCCCGACGGCGAGGGCGGTGATCGTGAGTCGGCGCATGGCTGGCTCCTTCGGGTCGTGTCTTGGTGGTCGGACGCGGCCTGTCCCGCGTCTGATAGCAACTCAACCCGAGCGTCGTGAAGGCTCGCTGCGGGGAGTGTGAAGCTTGCGCGAAGGTTGGCGTCAGGTGAGGTGTGAGAGAGGGCGTGCGCCTGGTTCGATGGGCATGATCGATCGGCACCGGGCGGAAGGAGGACACGGATGGGGGCACGCGTGCTCGTCGTCGACGACGAGCCTCAGATCCGCACCATCGTGCGCGCCTACCTCGAACGTGACGGGTTCACCGTGCAGGAGGCCGCGACTGGTGCGGGCGCCTTGGGTGCACTCGCGCCCGGACAGCCGGGCGCTGACCTGGTGCTGCTGGACATCGGATTGCCCGATCTCGACGGGTTGGAGGTGCTGCGCCGGGTGCGCAGTGTCTCTCCGATCCCGGTCATCCTGGTGACCGCCCGAGCCGAGGAGGTCGACACGCTGGTGGGCCTGTCGGTCGGGGCAGACGACTACATCACCAAGCCGTTCAGCCCGCGGGAGGTCGTGGCCCGAGTGAAGACGGTGTTGCGGCGAGCCATCCCAGCTACACCGACCGGGCCGGCCGCGGGCGACCCCGAGGTGCCCGTGCTGGGGTTCGTCGGGCTTCGCATCGACCCGTCGCGGCGGGAGGTCTCAGCCCACGATGAGCCCGTGCACCTGTCCGCGTTGGAGTTCGATGTGCTCACCGTGCTCGCGGGATCGCCGGGGCGGGTGTTCTCGCGGGCCCAGTTGCTCGAACGCGTCTGGGGGTATGACTACTTCGGCGACGAGCGGGTCGTCGACGTGCATATCCGTAGCATCCGCAAGGCCCTGGGGGACGATGTCGATGCGCCCCGGTTCGTCGGCACGGTCCGCGGGGTGGGCTACAAGTTCGTGGCCGCGCCGCTGGTCGGACGAGCATGAAGAGCCTGGTCACCCGGCTGGTTGCCTCTCACGCGGTCGTCGCAGTCATCGCCGGCGTCGCGACCCTGCTGGTCGTGCGGCAACTGGCCCCGTTGCTCTTCGACGAGCGGGTCCGGCGGATGGGTCAGGGCGCCGGTGTCATGGGGGCCTTGCGCCAGCAGATGGCCTCGGCCGTCGACCAGTCCCTGCTCATCGGAGTGCTCGTCGGGGTGGCGGCGGCGACCGTGGTTGGCGCGTTCGCGGCATACCGGCTGGTGCGGCCGGTGCGGCAGGTGCGGGAGGCGGCTCGTCGGCTGGCCGACGGCGACTACTCCCACCAGGTGCCATTGCCGCACGACCGCGAGCTGGCTGACCTCGCCCACGACGTCAACGAACTCGGCAAGTCGTTGGCCGACACCGAGGCCCGGCGCACGGCTCTCATCTCCGATGTGGCTCATGAGCTGCGCACGCCGTTGACCGTCATCGACGGCTACCTCGAAGGGATGATCGACGAGGTGATCCCGACGACGCCCGCCCAACTCGACCTCGTCCGCGTCGAGACCAGGCGGTTGCGCAGGCTCGCTCAGGACCTGTCCACCCTGTCGCGCGCCGACGAAGGCCGACTGGCCATCCATCCGGTGCGGATCGACCTGGCTGTGGTCGTCGCCGGTGCTGCCCAGCGGCTCGCTGCGCAGGCGAGCGAGGCCGGGCTGGCGTTGCAGGTGCAGACCGGAGCGACCTCGGTGTGGGTGCAAGCCGACCCGGACCGGATTGCCCAGATCGTCAGCAACCTCGTCGGCAACGCCATCCATGCCACCCCCTCGGGCGGAGTGGTCACCGTGCGCTTGGAGGTCGCCGCGGAGGCGGCGCTCGTCCACGTGACCGACACGGGGATTGGGCTGGCCCCGCAGGACCTCGCACGGATCTTCGAACGCTTCTACCGCGCGCCGAGCGGCTCGTATCCCGGCAGCGGGGTCGGACTCACTATCGCGCGCACCTTGGCTCGCGATCACGGCGGCGACCTGTATGCCGTGTCCGACGGTCCCGGCCGCGGCTGCACCTTCTCCTTCTGGCTGCCACTCACACCAGAAATACCCAGGGGGGTATAATCACGCCATGGCTACTCGAAACCTTGCCGCCGCCGACTTCACCCAGACGGTTCTCGACAACGACATTGTCCTCGTCGACTTCTGGGCCGCCTGGTGTGGGCCCTGCCGCCAGTTCGCACCCGTCTTCGAAGCGTCGTCCGAGAAGCACCCCGACATCGTCTTCGGCAAGGTCGATACCGAGGCCGAGCAAGCCCTGGCCGGCGCGGCCGGCATCACCTCGATCCCCACGCTGATGGCCTTCCGCGAGGGGGTTCTGGTCTTCTCGCAGCCCGGAGCCCTGCCGGCGGCCGCTCTGGAGCAGGTCATCGACGGAGTCAAGGGCCTGGACATGGCCGCGATCCATGCCGAAATCGCCGCCCACGGCGCAGGTGAAGCGGGTGACGCTGCCGCTGATGGTGCGCCGACCGAAGCCGCAGCCGAGCGCTGATGGCCCGTTGGGCCCGCCCGCCCCGTCGGCCGGATGACCCGCAGCTCGCGGCGGTCCGTTCCCTCGTGCGCGCGACGCCGCCCGAGGTGCTCGATCGCATCCGGGGCCGTGCCCCGTGGCGCCGAGCGGTGCGGGCGGCCTGGCCGCCGCTCACCCTCGTCATCGCAGCGCTGCTCTTCACGCCGCTCTACCTTGCGTTCGCGTCCAGCGCCGGCTGGCCCGAGGGCAACCTCTGGTCGCTGCTGCTCCTGGCGATGGCAGCGGGAGCGGCGCTGACTTTCGCCGGCTACCTCCGGGTCGTCGATGGGCGTCCCCGGCTGGGGCTCGGCGGGTCACCCTGCGCGGCCGTGTCTGGCTTCTTCCCGATCGTCGGCGCGCTGGCACTGGCGACGACGACCCCGCCCGGTATGCCGGCCAGCGCAGCCAGCGGGTGGATGGCCCTTGGGCTGGTGTTGCTCGGCCTGAGCAACCGGGTCACCGGGGCCGTCATGTGCCCACCCCGCTAGCCCTTGGGCGCTGCGTCGAGACGAGCCTGCACCGCGGTCCGGAAGGTCGCTAACGAGAAGCCTGGCACGATGGCCTCGATGTCCTTGAACGCAGTCGCCCCGGAGAGGGCGCCCGGCGGTGCGTCAACCAAGGCGATGAGGTCGGCGACCGGCATATCGAGCCCGGCTGCTGCTTGGTCGAGAGTCATCCATCCCTTGAGGTCCGCTGCTCCCAGCGTCGTCCCTGCGGTCACGACCTCACGACCACTGGTGACCCACGACCCGGTGGCTTGTGACACTCCGATGGTGCCGAAGAACAGCACCAGGGCCAGGGCCGGCATGACGAACCGATTGAGTGTCTTCATCGGGCGTCCCGTTCCCTGCGCGGGCGAATGGTGACCGGGACCGGTCCGCTCGGGGTGGCGCCGGGCCGGGGTTTGCGGCCCGGAAGGGCAGCCGACACGACCAGCGCTCCGCCAGTGGGACACGCCGCGACGCACTCCAAGCACCCGATGCAGTCGGTGCTCACCGCAGCCACCGGCTTGCTGACGTCGATGCCGACCGGGCACGGCTTGACACAGAGGTTGCAGCCGGTGCAGGCCGTCGTGCTGCGGCGCACCCGCAGGATCGATAGGTGGCCAAGCACGCTGAGCAGTCCACCGAGGGGGCATAAGTAGCGGCACCAGGCTCGCTCCACCAGCAAGGACGCCGCCAGCACCAAGCCCAGGACGAGCAGAGCCGGCCACATGCTTGCCAAGTCAGGCTCGAAAAGCCAGTGCAGCGAGAAGAGCGTGAGATAGGGGTCGAAGCCCGAGAACCACAGCGTCACGGTGCCCGCGCTCACCAGGAGAATCGCCGCGAGCGACACGAACCGCACATACCTCAGTGCTCGGTCGACCCGCGGGGGGACCGTGAGGTCGGGCAGGTGCAGGGCCCGCTTGGCGCGGTGCAGCAAGTCCTGGACCGTTCCGAACGGGCAGATCCACCCGCAGAAGGCGTTCCCCGCGATGAGCACGGAGATGAGCAGGCCGAGCCCGACGATGAGGGTGGAGGGGTGGATCTTCGGCAGCAGCCGGTCGGTCGTCAGCCAGGTCCACAGCGACTCGACGGCCCCGAAGGGGCACAGGGCGTCCACCGACGGCGCTGCTGAGGAGGACTCGCGTTGATGGCGGACGGCGGCGAACACCACCAGCCCCGCGACGGTGAGCTGCACGGCATACCGGCGGTGGTGGAGCGCCCCGATGGCGCGCATTCGACGTTGGTATGCCGTGAGGCGGCCGGCTGGGCGGGGAGTTCGAGCCGGGCTGGGGGAGGTCATGTCGGCACCTTCCTGACGATGACCACCAGCCTGGCCGCGTCAAATGAAGGCACCATGAAGCAAGGGTCAAGACCCCGCCAAGCCGCAGGGTTCAGCTGGCCTTCGGGTGGGTCGCAGCCCACGCGGTATAGCCACCGAGGATGTCCGAGACGTCCGTGAAACCGTTGGCGCGCAACAGGCTGGCCCCAACGCTGGAGCGCCAGCCACCGGCGCAGTAGAGCACGACCGGGCGTGCCGGGTCGAGCTCCCCGGCGCGGCTGGCCAGTTGAGCGAGGGGGATGTGCACGGCCCCAGGCACCATCCCCACGGCGAGCTCACCTGCGCCTCGGATGTCGACGACCTGGACGTTGTCGGTCAGCCATGCGTCGTCCTGGCCGGCATTGAGCCGGCTGGCCCGGCTGACCTGGTCCTCGTGCCGGACCAGGTAGTCCTCGACATCAGGCACATACCCGAGCACGGTGTCGTAGCCGATCCGGGCCAGGCGCATGGCGACCGCCTGCTCCTCGCCCTCGGGAGCCATGACGATGACCGGCTGGTCAGGAGCGATGACCATGCCCACGGTTTCGGACATCCGGCCGTCGTGCGGGACGCTGATCGCGCCGGCCAGATGACCGGCCGCGAAATCCAGGGCGGGCCGGGCGTCGTGGACCACCGCGCCGGCAGCCAGGGCGTCGGCGACCTGCCTGTCGGTCAGTGCGGCGATCTCGGCACCCGGCTCGCGAACCCCCCGCTCCTGCTTGTTGAGGGTTGCGTTGTAGAGGAAGTAGGCCGGAGCCGGGGGCTGGCCCTCGGTCACCACGGCGAGGAACTCGTCCTCCGTCATCGGCTGGCAGGCGTAGTTGACCCGGCGCTGCTCGCCGATCGTCGACTGCTTCTCGGTCGAGAGGTTCTTGCCGCAGGCCGAGCCCGCGCCGTGCGCCGGGAAGACCCGCACTGCGTCGGGCAACCCCATGAGCACGGTGTGGATCGAGTGGTAGAGCTGGCGGCCGAGTTCGTCGGCCGAGGTGCCGACTGAGGCGAGCAGATCGGGTCGGCCGACGTCGCCGATGAAGAGCGCGTCCCCGGTGAGGACGCCGTATGCCGTGTCGTCGCCCGCGCGCTCGAAGACCAGCACCGAGACCGACTCGGGGGTGTGTCCCGGCGTATGCAGAATCTGCAGGGTGACCTCACCGAGCGAAATGCGTTCGCCGTCGGCGAGGGCGCGGAACTCGAACTCCGGGGTCGCCTTGGAGCCGTAGCCGATCCAGGCGCCGGTGGTCGCGGCGAGCTCGAGGTGGCCCGAGACGAAGTCGGCGTGGAAGTGGGTGTTGATGACGCCGACGATCCGCATGCCGTGGGCGGCCGCGTCGGCGAGGTAGTCCTCGACGTCACGGCGAGGGTCGATGACGACCGCCTGGCCGGACTCGGTGTCCCCGACGAGGTAGGACGCCTGGGAGAGGCAGTCCAGGTAGTACTGGGTGAAGTGCAGCATCGGTGCTCCTGAGGGTCTGCGCCACGGGTGAGGCCCGGCGCCGGTGTGCGTCGGTAACAGCATACCCCAGGGGGTATATTCCTGTCATCCTCACCACCCGTGATCCACACAGGAGCTCCCCATGCGCGAGATCGACCGCCCAGTCTTTGCCGCCGCCCATGCCGACGGTGCCTTCGTCATCGATGTCCGCGAGCCCATGGAATACCTTTCCGGCCATGTGCCCGGGGCTCGGCTCATCCCCATGGGTCAGCTTGCCTCTCGGGCAACGGAATTGCCCAAGGACCGGCGGGTCTACGTCATCTGCGCCAGTGGAAATCGCAGCCTCGCGATGACCGACCTTCTGCAGCGGCTCGGCTTCGACGCCGTGTCGGTCGCGGGCGGCACCTCTGGTTGGGCGGCCGACGGGCGGCCCGTCGTCACGGGTTCGACGCCCTGACCCGTGTGGTCAAGGGCTCAGATCTGAGCCACTGTGGGGGAGTCCTCGCCCGTGCCCCAGCGCCGGTCGAACGAGGGCGCCAGCCGTCGCCACGCCGACCGGATGTGCTCCTCGACGAGGTCCTCGGCGCGCTTGGCGTCGCGCGCCTCGATGGCCCGGTAGATGTCTCGGTGTTGAGCCCGCAGCCCTTCGACGAGGTCATCCCATGCGCCGACGTTCCGGAAGGCGTCCAGCAGTGGCAGTCGCATGGACTCGCGGATCGCCACTGTCATGTCGGCGACCAGCCGGTTGCCGGCGGCTCCCGCAATCGCCACGTGGTACGCCGTGTCGGCATCGTTGAACGCCGACTTGTCGATGTCGGCGGCGTCCATCGCGACCAAGGCCTCGCGCATCGCCGCGAGGTCGCTGGCTCGGGCATTCTCGGTGGCCAACCGGGCTGACAGGCGTTCGAGCGCGATGCGGGCCTGGATGACGTCGTCGACAGGGAAGTTGGCCAGGGCGACGTGCAGGCGCAAGAACCGCTCCAGCGCCCGGGCCGGCACCGCCGTGACCGTGGTGCCCCCGGCTCCGCCGGCTCCGACGCTGGAACGCAGCACCCCCTGAGCGGCCAGCGTGCGCACCGCCTCGCGGACGGCCGATCGGCTCACGCCGAGCTGCCGGGCCAACTCGCGCTCCGGTGGGAGGACGTCGCCGACGTGCAGCTCGCCGTCGAGGATCCGCGACTCCACCCAGTCCAGGACGACCTCAAAGGCTCGAGGGGAGCCAGCGGCTGGGGTAGTCACGGGCCCATCATGACGGCTCGCCACGGCGTCCTGACACCCACCCCCGGTGACCGCACACGGCATACCGACCGCTTGGCGCGCCGAACGCGCCGAACGGCATGGATCTGCGCCGGACGGCATTGACCCCGCGCGAGCGCTCTCCCTATCGTGAAGTCAGCCGCAATGGTCTGACCAATAGGAATTACCGAACGAATGGTCTGACCACTGGGTGTCCGAAGCCCACCGTCGTGTCCGGTCATACCCAGGAGTCCCGATGTCACCTCTCTCCCTCGCCGCCGATCCCTATACGCCACAACTTGCTCCGGTCGGCGGCAGTCTCGTCATCTCCGCGCTCATCGCTTTGCTCCCGTTGCTCACTGTCTTCGTCACCCTCGGGTGGTTGCGCTGGAAGGCGCACTGGGCCGGTCTCACGTCGGTCCTCGTGGCGATCGTCGTCGCCGCGCTGTTCTTCAAGATGCCGGTCGGGCTGGCCGTCCTGTCAGCCACCGAGGGCGCGGTCTTCGGCCTTTTCCCGATCATGTGGATCGTCTTCACCGCCATCGTGCTCTACCAAGTGACGGTGGCCAGTGGTCGCTTCGAGGATCTGCGCGCGACCTTCCACCTCATCTCCGACGACCCGCGGGTGCAGGCGATCATCATCGCGTTCTGCTTCGGCGGTCTGCTGGAGGCGCTTGCCGGCTTCGGCGCTCCCGTCGCGATCACCGGCGTCATGCTCATGGCGCTGGGCTTCTCGCCGCTGCGTGCGGCCGCGGTCGTGCTCCTGGCCAACACCGCCCCGGTCGCCTTCGGCGCCATCGGCACCCCGATCATCACCGCCGGCTCGCTGACCAAGATCCCCTACACCCAGATCGGCGCCTACGTCGGCCACCAGACCCCAGTCATCGCGCTCTTCGTCCCGCTGTTGCTCGTGCTCATGGTCGACGGCCGTCGCGGGGTGCGCCAGACCTGGCCGGTCGCGGTCGTCGTCGGGGTCGCCTTTGCGATCGCCCAGTGGCTGTCGGCCACCTTCATCTCGGTGGAGCTCACCGACATCATCGCCTCGCTCGTCGGCCTGGCGGCCGCCGTTGTCTTCCTGCGCTTCTGGCAGCCGGCCGGCAAGGAGGACGCGGTGGTGTCCCTCGCTCGCGAGCGTGAGCGCGACTATGCCCTCGTCGGCGGTGCCGGCTCCCAGGCGTCCGGTGGCGGGGCGACAACGGCCGAGCAGTATGCCGTGTCGGAGGCCGAGTTGGAGACCCGCGCCCGGTCGCTCACTCCGGGTCGGATCACCATGGCGCTCTTCCCCTATCTGCTGGTCATCGCGATCTTCTCCATTGCCAAGTTGGTCGGGCCGGTCAAGACCTGGCTGGCGACGACCGATCTCAAGATCGGCTGGCCGGGCCTGGACGGGCAGGTGCTCACCGGATCGGGCGCGAAGAACTCGTCGACGATCTACACCTTCCCGTGGTTGTCCTCCCCGGGCACCAGCCTGCTCATCTGCGGGCTCATCACCGCCGTCGTATATGGCCTGTCGATGGCCGGCTGGGCCAAGGAAGTCAAAGACACGGCATACAAGATGCGCTTTGCCTTCCTCACCGTCGCCTCGGTGTTGGCCCTGGCCTACGTCATGAACCTCTCCGGGCAGACCATCACCATCGGGACGTGGATCGCCGGCACCGGCGCGGCTTTCGCCTTCTTCTCCCCGATCCTCGGGTGGATCGGCACCGCGGTCACCGGCTCGGACACCAGCGCCAATGCGCTGTTCTCGACCTTGCAGCAGGCAGCCGCGCAGAAGGCCGGGCTCGATCCGACCCTGCTCGTGGCAGCCAATACCTCTGGTGGCGTCGTCGGCAAGATGATCAGCCCCCAGAACCTCACTATCGCCGCCACCGCGGTCGGCCTGGTCGGGCGGGAGTCCGACATCTTCCGCAAGGTCATCGTGTGGAGCATCGGGCTCATCATCGTCATGTGCCTGCTGGTCGGCCTGCAGTCGACGGCCGTCCTGTCGTGGATGCTGCCATGACCGGCAAGACCGTCGCCCTCTTTGCTGCCTGCTACAACGACACGGTCTGGCCCGGCACCCCGATCTCCACGGTCAAGGTGCTGGAGCGGCTCGGGTGTCGGGTGGTCTTCCCGCGCAAGCAGACCTGTTGCGGCCAGATCTTCACCAACACCGGGTATGCCGCCGAAGCGATCCCCTTGGTGCGTGGTTTCGTCGAGACCTTCGCGTCCTTCGACTACGTCGTGGCGCCGTCGGGGTCGTGCGTCGGGGCGGTGCGCGAGCAGCACCACCAGCTCGCCGAACGCAGCGGCGACTCGGGGTTGATCCGTGAGGTCGAAGCCGTCGTCCCGCGCGTCTACGACATCAGCGAGTTCCTCGTCGACGTGTTGGGGGTGACCGATGTGGGGGCCTACTTCCCGCACCGGGTCACCTACCACCCGACCTGTCACTCGCTGCGGGTGGCGCACGTCGGCGACAAACCGCTGCAGTTGCTGCGGGGCGTCCGCGGCATCACCATCGTCGATCTGCCGAATGCCACCGAGTGCTGTGGTTTCGGTGGGACCTTCTCGGTCAAGAACCCCGACATGTCGATCTCAATGGCCTCCGACAAGGCCCGCCACGTGCGCGAGACCGGCGCAGAGGTGCTCGTGGCCGGCGACAACATGTGCTTGATGAACATCGGCGGGGTGCTCAAGCGCCAGCGCGCCGGGGTGCGGATCATGCACCTGGCCGAGATCCTCGCCTCGACCGAGGAGGACCCGGCATGAGCGCCGTCCCGACGTCTGCTGGTATGCCGGTGCCCGGACCGGTGCAGGAGACCACGCCCACCTTCGTGGGTATGCCGAAATTCCCGTATGCCGCCCGCTCGGCTCTGCGCAACACCCAACAACGGCGCAACCTCGCCCACGCCACCGAGGTGATCCGGGCCAAGCGAGCCAAGGTGGTCGCCGAGGTGCCCCGTTGGGAGGAGCTTCGTCAGGCCGGCGCCGACGCCAAGGACGAGTTGCTCGGTCATCTGGCCGACTACCTCGTCCAGGCCGAGGAGGCCCTCACCCGCGGTGGTGCGGTCGTGCACTGGGCGCGCGATGCGGCCGAGGCCAACCAGATCGTCGTCGACCTGGTCAAGGCGATCGGCACCGATGAGGTGGTCAAGGTCAAGTCGATGGCCACCCAGGAGATCGAGCTCAACGAGGCGCTGGAGGCCGAGGGTATCCACGCCTGGGAGACCGACCTGGCCGAGCTCATCGTCCAACTGGGCCACGACCGGCCTAGCCACATCCTCGTACCCGCCATTCACCGCAACCGCTCGGAGATCCGCGAGATCTTCCGGCGGGAGATGGGTCTGGTCGGGCGACCCGCGCCGGACGACCTCACCGACGAGCCACGCCGGCTCGCCGAAGCCGCGCGGCTGCACCTGCGGGAGAAGTTCTTGCGAGCCAAGGTCGCCATCTCGGGCGCCAACTTCCTGGTCGCCGAGACCGGCACGCTGGTCGTCGTCGAGTCCGAGGGCAATGGCCGGATGTGCCTCACCCTGCCCGAGACGCTCATCTCGGTGGTCGGGATCGAGAAGGTGCTGCCCACTTGGCAAGACCTCGGCACCTTCCTGCAGTTGCTGCCGCGGTCCTCGACGGGCGAGCGGATGAATCCCTACACGTCCATGTGGAGCGGTGTCCATGAGGGCGACGGGCCGCAGAACGTCCACGTCGTGCTCATCGACAACGGCCGCACCCATGTGCTCGCCGACCCGGTGGGCCGCGAGGCGCTGCGCTGCATCCGTTGTTCGGCCTGCCTCAACACCTGCCCGGTCTACGAGCGGGCCGGCGGTCACGCCTACGGCTCGGTCTATCCCGGGCCGATCGGGTCGATCCTCAACCCGCAACTGCGGGGCACCGCCAGTGACGTCGATCGGTCGTTGCCGTTCGCGTCGACCCTGTGTGGTGCGTGTTTCGAGGCCTGCCCGATGCGCATCGACATCCCCAAGCTGCTCGTGCACCTGCGGGCCAAGGTCGTCGATGCCAAGGGCCGCAACAACGCCGAGGGCCGCGCGATGGCGGCGGGGGCCTGGCTGTTCGCCGATGCTCGGCGGCTGGAACGGGCTCAGAAGGGGTCGGTGTTGGCCGGCAAGGTGCTCGGCAACCGCCAGCCCCCACCCCTACCAGGCGCCATGGGCATGTGGCTCGGCGCTCGCGACATTCCCGACCTGCCGGCCCAAACCTTCCGGCAATGGTGGGACGCCCGAGAAGGAGGACGGTCATGACCACCGCCAAAGAAGCGATCCTCGCCCGCGTGCGCGGCGCTGTTGCCGACCTCAGCGCACCCCTGGGCGCCCGGGGGGAGACCCCCTGGGTCGACCAAGCCTCGGCCGGAGTGGCCGAGACGGTCGAGCTGTTCGTCGAGAATGTCGTGGACTACAAGGCCGAGGTTGTGCGCGTCGGGCCTGACGGAGTCGGCGAGGCAGTGGCGGCGGCGCTCACGGCATACGGCGTGCAGTCTGTCGTGGTGCCGGACGGTACCGACCCGGGCTGGACCGCAGCGATCCCGGAAGGCGTCCGTCAGGTGAGTGACGACGCGCTGTCTGCGGCCGCGCTGGACAGCATCGACGCGGTTGTGACCTCGTCAGCGGTCGGGATCGCGACGACCGGTACCATCGTCCTGGACCACGGGCCAGGTCAGGGTCGCCGGGCGCTGTCGCTCGTGCCCGACGTGCACGTGTGCGTCGTCGCGGCAGACGCGGTCGTGCACGACGTGCCCGAGGCGGTCTCGCGGTTGCATCCGCAGGCCGGTATGCCGCGTCCGCTCACCTGGATCTCCGGGCCGAGTGCGACCAGCGACATCGAACTCGACCGGGTCGAGGGCGTCCATGGCCCCCGGACCCTGCACGTCATCCTCGTCGAGAGGTGAGCGTCGGTCAGGCCCTCAGCGGAAGGCGGATTCGCCGGTGAGGGCCTGACCGATCACCAGCTGGTGGACCTCTGAGGTGCCCTCGTAGGTGAGCACCGACTCGAGGTTGTTGGCGTGCCGCAGCACCGAGTAATCGAGCGTGATTCCGTTGGCGCCCAACAGAGTTCGACATTCGCGGGCGATTGCGAGTGACTCGCGGACATTGTTGAGCTTGCCCAGGCTGATCTGCTCGGGGCGGACCGTGCCGGCGTCCTTGAGCCGGCCGAGATGCAGGGCGAGCAGCATGCCCTTGCCCAGCTCCAGGGTCATGTCGGCGAGCTTGGTCTGGGTGATCTGGTATCCCGCCAGCGGCTTGTCGAAGATCTCGCGCGAAGCGACGTAATCCAGGGTCACCTCCAGGCTGTCGCGGGCGGCACCGAGCGCCCCGAAGACAATGCCGAATCGGGCCTCGTTGAGACAGGACAGCGGCCCGGACAGTCCCTTGGCCAGCGGCATGAGCGCAGACTCCGGCAGCCGCACGTCGTCGAGCACCAGCTCGGAGGTGACCGATGCGCGCAGCGACAGCTTGCCCTTGATCGCCGGGGCCGAGAATCCCGGCGTGTCGGTCGGCACGACGAACCCGCGGATCCCCTCGTCGGTCGCCGCCCACACCACCGCGACATCGGCGATCGAGCCGTTGGTGATCCACATCTTCGAGCCGCGTAGCACCCAGTCGGAGCCGTCGCGGACGGCATACGTGCGCATGCCCGCGGGGTTGGAGCCGAAGTCGGGTTCGGTGAGACCGAAACAGCCGATCGCCTCTCCGGTCGCCATCCGCGGCAGCCAGTGCTGCTTCTGCTCCTCGCTGCCCCAGCGGTGGATCGCGAACATCGCGAGCGACCCCTGCACCGACACCAGCGAGCGCACCCCGGAGTCGACCGCCTCCAGTTCCAGACAGGCCAGCCCGTATGCCGTGGCACTCGTGCCCGCGCAGCCGTACCCCTGCAGGTGCATTCCGAGCAGGCCGAGATCGCCGAGTTCGCGGGCCAGCTCGCGGGCCGGCAACGTGCCCGACTCGTACCACTCGCCGATGTGCGGCCGGACTCGGGCGTCGAGCAGGGCGCGCACCGCATCGCGCAAGGCGCGGTCATCCTCGTCGATAAGCGCTTCCACACCGAACAGGCCGAGTGGTGTCTGGGTGGCCATGGGGACTCCTTCGCGGGACGCGGGTGCGGCGGGTGGTGCTGGCGGTAGACCGGGCGTGATGACCAGTCTCACAGACCTCAGAGGAATGCGCTCACGCCGGTCTCGGCCCGCCCGATGAGCAGTTTCTGGACTTGTGAGGTGCCTTCGTAGAGGGTCATGACACGGGCGTCGCGGAGATACTTCTGGGCCGGATAGTCGTCGATGTAGCCATAGCCGCCGAACACCTGCACCGCGAGATTGGCCGCGCGCACAGCGGCCTCGGAGGCGAACAGCTTGGCCTTGGACGCCTCGACGGTGAAGGGCAGGTGCCGTTCGACGAGATCAGCTGCCCGCCAGGTGAGCAGCCGGGCGGCGTCGGCGTCGACGGCGATGTCGGCGATCATCTCCTGGACCAGTTGGAAACTCGCGATCGGGCGCCCGAATTGGGTGCGCTGCACGGCATACTCGCGGGCCGACTCCAGGCAACCCGCGATGATGCCGACGCAGCCGGCGGCGACCGAGACCCGGCCCTTGTCCAGCGCCGCCATGGCGATGGTGAATCCCTGGCCCTCCTGCCCGAGCAGCGCGTCAGCCGGCACCCGCACCGCGTCGAACGCGAGCTGTGCCGTGGCTTGGCCGCGCAGGCCGAGCTTGCCCTTGATCTCGGTGCGGACGAACCCGGGGGAGTCGGTGCGAACGAGGAAGGCGCTGATGCCTTTCGGTCCCGGGCCGCCGGTGCGGGCAAAGACCAGGCACACGTCGGCCCAGGTGCCATTGGTGATGAACATCTTCTGGCCGTCGATGACATAGTCGCTGCCGTCGCGCACCGCGCGGGTGCTCAGCCCGCCGGCATCTGACCCGGTCTCGGCCTCGGTGAGCCCGAAGCACCCGAGCGACTCGCCGCTGGCGATCCGGGGCAGCCAGCGCTGCTTCTGCTCCTCGGTGCCGAAGCCGAGGATCGGTTTGCCGACCAGGCCGTTGGAGACCGAGACGATCCCGCGCACCGAGGAGTCGGCCCGGCCGAGCTCCTCCATCGCCATCGCATAGGTGATGTAGTCGCCGCCGATACCGCCGTACTCCTCGGGGATGGTCAGCCCGAGGAAGCCCATCTCGCCGAGGCCGCGGATGATCGAGGTGTCCACCTGCTCGGCACGGTCCCAGTCGCGTCGGTGTGGGACGACGGTGGCATCGAGCCACTCGCGCGCCACCTGTCGGAAGGCCAGTTGCTCGTCGGTCAGGGCCAGGTCCATGGGGGAATCCTCTGTCAGCTCATGGTGAGGCCGCCGCTGACACTCAGCGTCTGGCCGGTGAGGTAGCTCGCCTCGTCGGAGGCGAAGAAGGCCACGGCCGCAGCGATATCCGCTGGTGTGGCCAGCCGCCGGAACGGGATGGCGCGGGCCAGGCCCTCGCGCAGCTTGGGGTTGTCGCCGCCGAGCGAGTTGAACAGCGCGGTGTCGGTGGGACCGGGGCAGACGACATTGACATTGATGCCGTGCCGGGCGACCTCCCTGGCGATGGCCTTGGAGAAGGCGATGATCGCGCCCTTGGCGCCGGAATAGACCGCCTCGCCGGAGGACCCGACCCGACCGGCGTCCGAGCCGAGGTTGACCACATGCCCGCCGCCGGCCTCGATCATCACCGGCAGGATCTCGCGGCAGGTGTGCAGCACCCCGACGTAGTTGACGGCGATGACCTTGGCCCAGAAGTCGGGTTCGCTCTGCACGAACGGGATGGCCAGGTCCCAGCCGGCGTTGTTCACCAGCACGTCGATCCGCCCGTATGCCGTGACGACGCCGCTCACCATGGCCTGGACCGACGTGCGGTCGGTGACGTCCACGGCATACGGGATCGCGCGGTCGCCGAGCTGGGTGGCTGTGTCGGCAGCCGCGGCACCGTCGAGGTCGGTGACGATGACGATGGCACCCTCTGCGTGGCACGTGGTGGCGATAGCGCGGCCGATGCCCGCGCCGGCGCCGGTGACGACGGTGACCTTGTCGGTGAGGCGGCCCATGGGGTGTCCTTTCGGATCTTTGTCGAGTGCGGGGTCAGGGGGCGAAGGCGCGGCCGAGCAGGTGCCGGGAGATGACGAGCTTGGAGACCTGGGCGGTGCCGTCGCCGATCTCCAGGCCGATGACATCGCGCAACCGCTGCCCGAAGGGGGCTTCGGAGGAGTAGGCAACGTGGCCGACGGTGAGCAGACACTGGTGGATGACCTCGGTGGCGAGCTTGGGTGCCCAGAACTTGGCCATCGCGGCCTCGGCGCTGTGATCGAGGCCGTGGTCCTTGCGCCAGAGCGCCTCCAGGCAGACGTGGCGGGCGCCCTTGAGGTAGGTCGCGGCCTCGGCCAGCGGGAAGGACACCCCCTGGAAGGTGCCGATCGGCGCGCCGAAGGCTTCGCGGTCGCGGCACCACTGCAGCGCCTCTTCCAGGGAGATCTGGGCCGCGCCGAGGCAGGCCAGACCGATGACGGCCCGTGAGTAGTCGAAGCCCTGCATGACCGAGACGAAGCCCTGGCCCTCTTGGCCGATCAGCCCGTCGGGCGGGATCGGGGTGGCGTCGAAGTGCAGACTGGCGCGGCCGATGGCCCGGCTGCCCAGGTCGTCGAATTGCGATCGGGTGACGCTCGGGTGGTGTAGGTCGACCCAGAAGGCGCTGATGCCCCGCGCGCCCGGTCCGCCGGTGCGGGCCAGGACCACGGCGCGGTCGGCGTCCATGCCCAGGGTGATCGAGGTCTTCTCGCCGTGCAGGGTCCAGCCGCCTTGGGCGCCTTGGGCGCCTTGGGCGGGCTCGGCGCGGACCTCCATGGCTGCGGCGTCGGTGCCGTGGCCGGGTTCGGTGATGCAGATGCAGGGCACGGTCTGCCCGCTGGAAATGCCCGGCAACCAGGCCGCCTGCTGCTCCGGCGTTGCGTTGCGGACGATGACGTCGCTGATGAGGACCGTGTTGATGATGAGGTATGCCGCGTTGAAGTCCGCGCGCCCGACCTCCTCCGCCGCGATGCCGGCGATGACCGCGCTCGCATCCTGACCGCCGTGCTCTTCGGGGATGCGCAGCCCGGTGAGCCCCATGCGGGCCATGTCGGTGGCGAGTTGGCGGCGGAACCGCGCGGCCTTGTCGTCGGACTGGTAGTGCGGTGCCAGCACCGTGGTGGCGAACTTCCGGACCGACTGCCGGTAGCTCTCCTGGTCAGCGTCGAGTGCGTAGTCCATCGCTGTGACCGGTCAGTGCCAGCGCGCGTGGGCGGCGAAGTCGGCGGGGCGCTTCTGCGCGAAGGCCGCGGCGCCTTCCTGGCCTTCGGGGGAGTCGACGAAGAGGTCGAGAGCCGTCATCGCGAGGTTGGAGAAGCCGGCCTGGTGGTCGGTGTCGGCGTTGAACGACTGCTTGAGGAAGCGGATCGCCGTGGGGGAGAGGGCGGCGATCTCGTCGGCCCACGCCTTCGCCTCGGTCATCAGATGGTCGGGCGGCACGACCTTGTTGACGAGGTTCATCGCGAGGGCTTCCTGTGCGGAGTAGATGCGGCACCAGAACCAGATCTCGCGCGCCTTCTTCTCGCCCACAATTCGGGCCAGGTATGCCGTGCCGAAGCCCGCGTCGAAGCTGCCCACCCGCGGCCCCGCCTGACCGAATCGGGCAGTTTCGCTGGCGATCGACACATCGGCCAGGACGTGCAGGACGTGCCCACCGCCAACCGCGACCCCGTTGACCGCGGCGATGACCGGCTTGGGAATGTCGCGGATCACCTTGTGTAGGTTGCCGATCTCGAACATCCCCGACTCGGTGGGGCCGTAGTCGCCGGTCTCGGCGCGCTGCTTGACGTCGCCGCCAGTGCAGAAGGCCTTCTCGCCGGCGCCGGTGAAGATGACGCTGCGGACGGCCGAGTCGGCCCAGGCCAGCCGGAATGCCTTGATGAGCTCCTCGACGGTGCGACCGCGGAAGGCGTTGTAGCGCTCCGGACGGTTGATGGTGATGACCGCGGCGGTGTCGTGCACGGCATACGTGATGTCTTGGAAGGCCACGTCGGACATGTCGCGCTCACTCTCATTGAACGGCTATTCATTGAATGATGGTTCATGAATCGGTAGAGTGTCAAGGGTGAGCAAGGCGACAGTCGCGCAGCCTCGGGTGTCGGGGCGCTCTCCCGCCGCGCGCGAGTCTCGGGTCCGGGCGCGACGGGCGGCGATCCTGCGGGCGGCCGCGGCGATCATGGTGCGGACCGGCTACCACGAGATGTCGATGCAGGCGGTGGCCGAGGCGGCCGGGATGAGTGTGGGGCTCATCTACCAGTACTTCGGCAACAAGCAGGACGTGCTTCGCGCGGTCATCGTCGACATTCTGGAGGAGTTCCGCGACGAGGTGCCGGCTGCGATGCTGTCCGCCGGCGACGACCCGTATGCCCAACTCGCGCAGGGCTTTTCGCGCTTCTGTCGGGTCATCGACGCCAAGCGGGATGCGGTGCTCTTGGCTTATCGAGAGAGCCAGACCCTCGACGGGGCGGGCCGCGAAGAAATCATGCGGCTGGAACGCGAGACGATCGACCCGTTCCGGGCCGCCGTGCAAGCGGGCATTGATGTGGGCGCCTTCCGCCCCGTGCCCGCGGATCTGGTCGCGCACAATCTCAAGCTCGCCGCGCATGGCTGGGCCCTTAAGCATTGGGACCTGGCGCCGACGCGGTCGCTGGAGGAGTACGTGCAAGAGCAGCTCGACCTGCTCTTGGCTGCGCTGGCACTCTAGGCGGCGTGCCAGGGGGGTGCGGTGCTGTGGTGGCGTGTGCCGGTGGGGGTGGTGGTGAGGATGACGGTGATGTCGTCGGGGAGGTGGTTGGTGGTGGTGGTCCAGCCGGGGGTCTCTTTGGTGTGGTTGCAGCGTTCGCAGAGGCCTTGGGCGTTGTCGGGGGTGGTGGGTCCGCCGTCGGCGTGGCGTTGGGCGTGGTCGATGTGTTTGATGGGGGCGCTGCAGTAGGGGGTGCGACACCATTGGTCGCGGGCGATGACCAGCTGGCGAAGGTGTTCGGGGAAGTAGCGGCGTTTGCGGTCGGCGCTGGTGATGACGCCGGTGCGTTTGTCGGTGTAGAGCCGGCGGATCCAGACGGCTGCGGTGTGGATGTCGTTGCCGGTCCATTGCTCTGCGTCGTGCGGGGCGCTGCGCTGTTGGTCGCTGGGAGGCTGGTCGTGCTGTTGCTTTGACCGGGGTGCAGGCCGCTGGAAGACGTCGATGACCAGCCCGCTCGGCGCGGAGTCGAGCTCAGCCTCTGGACGGGTCGCGTTGAGTGTTCGATCGATCTCGGTCGCCCGATCCGCGGTATCGGCATGGGCATTGACTCGCTGGTCGATGCTCGATTGGTCGTGGCCCTCGGTTGGGCAACCTCCCGAGTGAGGCTCAGGTGGCCGGGCTTGGTCGTGGTCCTTGGGTGAGCAGTCTTGGGTGTGAGGGGCGCCGGGGTCGCGTTGGTCAGCTCGCTCAGAGACCCGACGGGCGCGGTAAGCGTCGGCTTGATGGTGGCCATCGATGGAACCGTCCGACGATGGCGTTCGCCTGTGGCTGCTGCCAGCGGGTCGGATCGTGTCGCGGAGGATGTCGCGGGCGAGGGCTGCGGGGATGGGTCCGTAGCCCTGGAGGATGGCGGGGGTGTGGTCGGTGTCGGTGAGGGTGGTGTCGGTCATGACCAGGCCGATGTCGATGGGGACGTGGTGGGCGTGGTCTTGTCCGGTGATGCGTTCGACGAGGGTGTCGGCTTTGACTTGGTCGGTGCTGCGGGGGTCGCCGTCTGATCGGGCGGTGGCGGCGGTGTGGGTGAGGGCGGCGTAGACGGCGACGGCTTCGTGGGCAGGCAGCAGGGCGGTGAGGTAGGCCATGGTGTCGGGGGCGGGGCGGATGGAGACCCGCCGCTGTGAGCGGGCGTAGGCGTGGCGTTCCACGACCGTGCGGGGGTCGAGTTCGTAGGCCAGGGCGTTGGCTGCGGCGGCGACCTGTTTGTCGGACAGTCCGGCCAGGCGTCCGGCCAAGCGCGAGTCGATGTCGCGGCGGTGCTCTTCGGTGAGGGTGGCGGTGGCTCGGGTGATGAGGGTGGCGCGCCATTCGGACAGCTCGCCGGTGGTGAGGGCGGCCAGGGTGTGCGGCATCTCTGTCACGAGTGCCATCGCCAGGCCCAGGTGTCGGGAGCCGAGACTTGGTGACTCGCGGCGGGCCAGGGCCACCTGCGCGGCGATGCCGGCACCGATCTTGTCGCGGGGCATGCCGGCGGCTCGTTGGGTTGCGCGTTGGGACTCGGCGAAGGTCACGCTGATCCGGGCTTGGGCTGCTGCGGCGGCTGCTTTGAGGGATTCCAGGGCGGTGATCAGCTGCACTCGGGTGGCGTCCTCGACCCCCGGGCCGTGGCCGTCGAGCAGTGCGAGATCGGAGATGAACTCCTGGATCTCGTGCTCCGTGATCTGGGTGGCGGCCATACCTCATTCTATCGAACACACGTCTGATTCGCAAGAGAATATGGGCACTTTTCGTGTCGAATCAGAGTTCCTCACGGGCGGGCAGAATCGGTGCCGGTCGTGACAGCGTGCTGGCACGGGCCCGCGGGTCGGAGAGGTTTCACGGCATACCCGTGGGTGCGCACCCGGGTCGTACGCTCAAGGCATGATGGAAGCCCGGTCGGGGATCGCGCTGGCGCGGGCCTACTGGTCCGATGTGGTCGGTCCCCTCCTCGACAGGGTCGCCCCGTCGCAGCCGCGAGCAGTGGGTCGGTTCGGCCCAGGATCGGATGTTCTGGGCCTCGATGACGAGATGTCTCGGGATCACGACTGGGGTCTGCGCCTTCAGGTGGTGGTCCGCCCTGAGGCGCGCTCCGATATCTCCACGGCCCTCGAAGAGCACCTGCCGGACAGGTATGCCGGCCTCCCGACGCGCATCGCGTTCACCGGTCAGCCAGCTCCGACGTTGGCTGTCGATGTCCTGACCATGGCCGACCTGCACTCCCGGCTGGGCTTCGACCCCTGCGCCGACCCCACGACGTCCGACTGGTTGTCCCTGACCGGACAGGCCGTACTCGAAATCACCGCCGGAGAGGTCTTCGAAGACCCCGCCGGCGAGCTGACCGCACTGCGCCAGTCGCTGGCCTGGTACCCCGACGACATCTGGCGATACCTCGTGGCCTGCGACTGGCAGCGAATCGATCACGAGCTTCCCCTGATGCAGCGGTCCGGTCACCGCGGCGACGACCTCGGGTCCCGCGTCATCGCCGCCCGTCTGGTGGACATCGTCATGCACCTAGGCTTCCTGGTGAGCCGGCGCTGGGCGCCATACGCCAAGTGGCGAGGCACCCTCTTCCGAACGCTGCCCCTGACCGCCGAGGTCCAGATCGAACTGGCCGAGGTCCTGCGCGCTGACGACTGGCGATCCCGCGCGCAGCACCTCAGGGCAGCTCTGGAGGCCATGGCGGACGAGCAACGTCGAGCGGGGCTCCCGGCGGCTTTCCCACCCTGTATGCCGTTCTGGGACCGCCCATATGTGCACGTCAACCCGGCACTCACGACGTTTCAGAGCAGCAGCGAGTCGGGCAGCCCCAGACCCGACTTGCCTCCGGGCCTCGGCAGCGTCGAGCAGCGCACCGACAACGTCGACCTGCTCATGGACACCGCTCGACGGCGTGTCCTGGTCGGCTGCCCCAGTTAGGGGGTCAGCCGACCGGAGCCTCGTCGCGCCACGAACGCCACAGCGCGGCATACGCGCCGTCGGCCTCGATCAGGTCGTGGTGCGGGCCGATCTCGGTGACCAGGCCGCCGTCTACGACGCAGACTCGATCCGCGTCGTGAGCCGTGTGCAGTCGGTGCGCGATGGCCACCACAGTGCGTCCCGTGACCACAGCGGCGAGCGAACGCTCCAGGTGCCGCGCCGCCCGCGGATCAAGCAGCGACGTCGCTTCGTCGAGGACCAACGTGTGCGGGTCGGCCAACACGAGCCGTGCCAAGGCCAGTTGCTGAGACTGCGGCTCGGTGAGCCGGTGGCCCCCGGACCCAACGGCAGTCGCCAGCCCAAGGGGCAAACCTGATGCCCAGCCCCACGCATCCACAGCCTCCAATGCCTCCCGCAACGCCGCATCGGACGCCTCGGGCCGCGCCAAGCGCAGGTTGTCGGCGAGCGTGCCGACGAAGACGTGGTGCTCCTGGGTCACCAGCGCAACCTCGCCGCGCAGCGACTCCAGGGTCAGGTCGACCAGTCGCACGCCGCCGACGTCGACCCGGCCTTCGCGTGGTCCGTCGACGCCGGCCATGAGCCGCCCGAGCGTCGACTTGCCCGCGCCCGACGGCCCGACGATCGCCAGCCGCTCGCCAGGTCGCACGTCCAGCGAGATGCCGCCGAGCACGTCACGGCCCGAGCGATAGGCATAGCGGACCTCGTCGACCCGCAGATGCGAGTCGGCCGGCTCGTCTCCAGTGGCCGAGCGATCCGGAGGCACATCGGCGACCCCGATGACCCGAGCCAACGAGGTGGCCCCGACCTGCACCTCGTCGAGCCACATGAGCAGGTCGTCCAAGGGCGCGCTGAGCTGCTGCACATAGAGGGCGACCGCGGTCACCACGCCGACGCTCGCGCGCCCTTGACTGACCAGCCAGCCACCCCACGCGAGGGTCACGGCGACCGGGAAGAGGTAGGCGAACTCCACCTGCGGGAACCACCGCATCCGCAATCCCAGCGTGTAGAGCTCGGCGGCGAAGCTGCGTCGCAGCGCCGCGTCCACCCGCCCGCGCCGTATGCCGTTCAGCCCGAGCGCGTCGATGGTGCGCGCTCCCTCGGCGGTCTCGGTGACGACGCCGTTGAGCACGGCATACGTGGCGCGCTCGCGCAGGTAGCCAGCCGGAGCGAAGCGCAGATACCGCCGGGTGGACAACCACATGATCGGCACCCCGACGAGGATCGGGAGGGCCACCCACCCGCCGGTGACGACCGCGGCCACGCCGGTGATCGCGAGCGTCACGACCGCGACGAAGATCGACGGGATACCGAACCGAACGACGTGCGACAGGGCCTCGACGTCGTTGGTCGTGCGCGCGACGAGGTCGCCGGTGCCGGCCCGCTCGACAACAGACAGGGGCAGCGCCATGACCCGGGTCATGAATTGCTCGCGCAACTGCGCGAAGACCCGCTCGCCGAGCCGGAACGAGGACCGTCGCGCCGCCCACACCAGCCCGGTTTGGACGACGATCGCGACCGCTAGCGCTCCGACGAGTCGATCCACCGTCGCCAGGTCGGTGCCGCGGGTGATGTCATCGACCAGCCGGCCCACGACGAAAGGTGCGGCGAGCCCGGCCAGCGCCGCCACGGCGTGCAGTCCGACGACCGTGCCGAGTTCGCGACGGTATTGCCGCAGCAGCGCCCCCGCCTGTCGTTTCACCGCGGGCCCGTCCGCGACCGGCAGGGTGCGCCGCACCGGGTCGACCTCCTGCGCGTCAAGGGCGCCACGAGGATCACTCATCAGTCGGCCTCCCCTCGGATGACGATGCTTCGGTATGCCGGGTCGGCATGCAGCAGTTCGCGGTGCGTCCCGGTGGCAGCCACCCGGCCGTCCTCGCCGAGCAGGACCACCCGATCGGCGTGGTCGAGCACCAGCGGGCTGACGCTGACGACGACCGTCGTGAGGCCAGCTCGCTGCGCACGGACCCCCGCCGCCACCCGGGCCTCAGTGTGAGCATCGACGGCGCTCGTCGGCTCGATGAGCACGAGCACTGGGGTGTGCGCCAGCAGCGCCCGTGCGAGCGCCAGCCGCTGCCGCTGCCCGCCAGAGAAGGACCGGCCACGCTCCTGCACCTCGCTGTCCAGGCCCTCGGGCAGCGCCTCGAGGATGTCGGCGCCGCTGACCGTCGCCAGCGCGGCGAGCAGATCCGCGTCGGTGTGCCGCCCCCACGGGTCGAGTTGCTCGCGCAGGCTCCCGGTGAAAAGCCGCGGGTCGCTCTCGCTCACGAGGATCTCGGCCCGCACCTGCGCGGTCGGAAACGACACCAGGGGTATGCCGTGCAGCCGCACCCCCGCGAGCGCGACCGCGTCGACGCCGAAGCCACCCAACCGGTCGGCCAGGTGGGTCGCCATCTCGGGGTCGGCGCACACCAAGGCGACGAACTCGCCGTCACGCACCTGCAACCCGCTCGCCTCGTCAGCGAGGGCAACCTGCGAGTCGTGGTGCGGCGCAAGAGAATTCGCAGCTCTATCGACGTCACTGAGCGCGGTGGCCACGGCTGCGTCGTCGCGTTCGACCTCCAGCACCCGGATGATCTTGCGTGCCGCGATGACCGACCGAGTGGCCCGGTCGACGAACTCGGTGGCCGTGCGCAATGGCAGCACGAGGAAGGCCGAATAGCCGTAGAAGGCCACCAGCTGACCCGGGGTGATCTGCCCTTGGATGGCGAAGCGCGCCCCCAGCCAGGTGACGATGAGCACGAAGATCCCCGGTAGCAGGATCTGCGCCGAGTCGAGGGCAGCCTGGATGCCGGCCACCCGAAAACCGCTGTCGCGCACGGCAGTCGACTGCACGGCATACCGCTGCAAGTAGGTCGACTCGCCCCCGATGCCGCGCAGCACGCGCAACCCGGCCACGGTGTCGGCCCCGAGCCCGATGAGCGCCCCGGAGGCCTCGCGTTGGGCGGCCTGGCGGCGTTGCAGGGGACGGACGAGCAGCCCGAGCAGGGCCACGAGGATCGGCACGCCGATGAGCACGACCAGACCCAGCGGCCGCGAGGAACGCAGCAGGATGACCGCCACGACGGCATACGAGATGACCGCCCCCGAGAAGCGGGCCGTGATGTCGAAGAGCCCACCCAGGCGCATCGAGTCAGACGCGACGGTCGCGACGACATCGCCGGCGGGGACCGCGCGAGTGAGCGCCGGGCCGGTGTCGGCGGCCTTCCAGCCGATGAGCTGCACGCCCCGGAAGGCGGCCTGCATCCAGTTGAGCACGGCCATTCGATGCCGCAGCGTGCCCGCACCTGCCGTCACCAGCGCCAGCCCGGTGAGCACCAGACACCACCGGGTCAGCGCCGTCGAATCGCCCGCGACAATGCCCTCGTCGATGGCCCGCGAGATCGTCGCGGGGATGAGGGCCTGCGACACCATCCACAGCACGCCGAAGGCAATGCCCCACACCAAGGTGACCCACTGGCCGCGTCCCACCCAGCGCAGGAATGCCCAGGGGGAGCGCAGCACCGGGGTCCCGGGATGGTCATAGGGAAGCGCACGCACGAGGGTCCACGGTAGGCGCCGCAGGCGGGTGGCCGCCAACGAGTTTCGGTATGCCGTTAGCCTGGGACCCGTGTTGCGGACCGTCCTGACCCCTAAGTGGCTGGGCTTGTTGGCGGCGGTCCTGGTCGTGGGGTATGGCTTCATTCTGCTCGGGTTGTGGCAGATGAACGTCGCCCGCGAGGACGCCGAGCAGGCCGCGATGCACGAGGCCGCCGCCCGTCCGGTCGTTGCCCTCGACACCGTGATGCCGCCGCACACCGCTTTCCCGCGCGATGGCTCCAACCGGCGGGTCTCGGTCACCGGCCACTACGAACCCGAGTCGCAGGTGCTCGTCGTCGACCGTCGACTGACCGGCCGTAGCGGCTCGTGGGTGCTGGTGCCGTTCGTTGTCGACTCCACCGGGGCGCGGGTGGCGATCGTGCGGGGTTTCGTGCCGGGCGCGGCTTCCCCCGCGCCGGTGACCAGCGGACCGCTGACCATCGTCGGGAGCCTGGCACCCAGCGAATCCCCGACGTCCGCCAAGAAATCCTTGGGGCCCAACGAGATCGGGTCTATCGACGTGCCGGCACTGCTCAATAAGTGGGGTGGTGACGTCTACAACGGTTTCCTGTTTGCGGTCTCCGAGACGCCCGATCCGGGGGGTGTGGCTGCGGCCGGCCAAACGCCCGCTCCCGGCGAGATCGAACGGGTGCCGCCGCCGGACCTGCCCTCCGGCTTCACCCTGCGCAACCTGGCCTATGCGCTGCAGTGGTGGATCTTCGCGCTCTTCGCCCTGTGGATGTGGTGGAAGATGGTCCGAGACGCCCACCGCCGTAGCCTGGCGCCTGAAGTGTTGCCCCAGAGTCCCGCCCAAGGAGTCACCCCGTGAGCATGTACCCGACCAACCTTGCCAAGCCCCTGCAGTTGCGCAAGGCGCTGGGCATCTACCGGGTCATGGCCATCGTCGCCGGTATCGCCCTGTTCATCCTCGTTGTCGAGATGATCATGAAATACGGGATGAGCCAGAAGAACTTCTTCACCGACAACTGGTCCTATATCCACGGCTTCATCTACATGGGATACGCCGCCTCGATCGCCAACCTCGGGCTCAAGAGCGCGTGGGGCGTCAAGCGGATCGTCCTGCACCTGCTGTCCGGGTTCGTCCCGTTGGTGCCGTTCTTCGCCGAGCGACGGGTCACCGCCGAGACCAACGCGATGCTTGCCCGCGTCTACTGAGCCGCCCGAGATGACCGACACGCTCGCCTCGCGTCCCGTCCTCGTCGTCGACTTCGGCGCGCAGTACGCCCAGCTCATTGCCCGCCGGGTGCGCGAGGCCAAGGTCTACAGCGAGGTCGTCCCCCACTCCATGTCGGCGCAGGACATGCTGGCCAAGCGCCCGGCCGCGATCATCCTTTCCGGCGGACCGGCCAGCGTGTATGCCGTCGGCGCACCGTCCCTGGACCCCGCGCTGCTGGCGGCCGGGGTTCCGGTCTTCGGGATGTGTTACGGCTTCCAATCGATGGCCCAGGCCCTCGGCGGTACGGTCGCGGCCACGGGCACGGGGGAGTACGGCCAGACCCCGGCTCGGGTGCTCGACACGACCTCGACACTCTTCGACGGCCAACCGGCCCAGCAGTCGGTGTGGATGTCGCACGGCGACTCCGTGACCGTCGCCCCGCAGGGGATGCGGGTCACTGCAGCGACCGACGGCGCCCCGGTGGCGGCCTTCGAGGACGACGCCCGGCGGCTCTACGGAGTCCAGTGGCACCCGGAGGTGCTGCACACGGCATACGGGCAGCGGGTCTTGGAGAATTTCCTCTGGAAGGGCGCCGGCCTGGCCGCCGACTGGACCCCTGAGCACGTCGTCGAGGAACTCGTCGAGTCGGTGCGCGCTCAGGTCGGCCAGGGTCGGGTGCTCTGCGCGCTGTCCGGCGGGGTCGACTCGTCGGTCGCGGCCGCGCTCGTGCAGCGGGCCGTCGGCGACCAGCTGACCTGTGTCTTCGTCGACCACGGGCTGCTGCGCGAGGGTGAACCCGAGGCGGTCGAGAGCGAGTTTGTCGCGGCGACCGGCGTGCGGCTCGTGGTGGTCGATGCTCGGGCGCGCTTCCTCGACGCGTTGGCCGGGGTGAGCGACCCGGAGACCAAGCGCAAGATCATCGGCCGGGAGTTCATCCGGGTCTTCGAGCAGGCCGCCCGTGACGTCGTGGGCCACGCCGAGGCTGATGGGCACCCCATCGAATACCTCGTCCAAGGCACCCTCTATCCCGATGTCGTGGAATCGGGTGGTGGCGAGGGCGCGGCCAATATCAAGTCGCACCACAACGTCGGCGGACTGCCCGAGGACCTGCAGTTCTCACTCGTGGAACCGCTGCGCTCGCTGTTCAAGGACGAGGTGCGCGCGGTCGGGCTCGAGCTCGGCGTCCCCGAACAGATCGTCTGGCGACAGCCGTTCCCCGGCCCGGGCCTGGCAGTCCGGATCATCGGCGAGGTGACCGCCGAGCGGCTGGCCGTCCTGCGCCAAGCCGACGCCATCGTGCGCGCCGAGCTCACCGCGGCTGGGCTGGACCGCTCGATCTGGCAGTGCCCGGTCGTGCTGCTGGCCGACGTCCGCTCGGTGGGCGTGCAGGGCGACGGCCGCACCTATGGCCACCCGATCGTGCTGCGGCCGGTGACCAGCGAAGACGCCATGACCGCCGACTGGACCCGGGTGCCCTACGACGTGCTGGCCCAGATCTCGACGCGGATCACCAATGAGGTGCGCGAGGTCAACCGGGTCGTGCTCGACATCACGAGCAAGCCCCCGGGCACCATCGAGTGGGAGTGACGCTGAGGCGGCGCGATCGCCGCCTCAGTCGTCGGCGGTGAGCAGTGCGACGAACAGGCTGATGATCGTCACCACGATCGGCAGCGCGAGCACGACGGCGAGTAGGAGCAGGCCGCGGTGCTTCTGCTTGTCCGGCCCGATCGAGCCCGCGAACGTCGACAGGTAGGGCGCGGCATACCAGAGGTGGGCCGTCTGCCCGGGAGCAATCGAGACGGTCTCCTCGGCGTGACCGTGGGTCCATAAACCCTCGCACTCGACGGACACCGTCGTGGGACCAGGCGCGACCGGAAAGACGTTCTCGCCCAAGGCAGTTGGGACCGGGGCGCCGTTGAGGGCCACCGTCGGCGTGCTGAAGTTGGCGATGGCGGGCGCGTCGAGGTGCAGAACCAGCCGCGCGGTCGCCTCAGTTGCTGAAGAACCCGGGGCGCTCATGCTCTCAGGATAGAACCCCCCGGGGTATGCCGTGCGGCCAGCCTCGCGCTGGGCCGGTCACACCCGCACTAGGGTGGTCGAGTGCTCCGGACCAGTGCGGCCATCCTTGCCGGCAAGGCCGTGCGGCTGGCCGCCCGGCGGCGTGGTGGCGGGTCGGCCTTGCCCGGCCTGGTCGCCGAACGCATCGACCCGCGTCTGCTGGCCACAGCCCTGCGCGGGGTGAGTGGCGGCATCGTCGTCGTGAGCGGCACCAACGGCAAGACGACAACGACCAAGATGCTCGCCGCGATCATCCAGGCCCACGGGCGTCGCGTCTTCACCAATCCGACCGGCAGCAATTTCACCCGCGGGGTGATCTCAGCGATGCTCGGCGAGGTCGGCGTGACCGGCCGGCTCGCGGCCGATGTCGCCGTCCTGGAGCTCGACGAGTGGCACGCCCTGCAGTTCGCCAAGGTCGTGGCGCCCACGCACGCCCTGCTGCTCAACGTCGCCCGCGACCAGCTCGACCGGTTCGCCGAGATCGACACGACCGCGCGGCTGCTCACGACGCTCGGTCAGGCGACCACCCAGCTAGTCGTCCTCAACCGTGACGACTCCTTCGTGGCGCGCATCGCGCCGGCTTTGCCGGACGGCATACAGGTGCGTTATTTCGGAGTCGATCCCGACATTGCCGACCAAGTGCCCTCGCTGCACGAAGCCGATGTGCGCTTCGAGGACGGGTATGCCGTGCCGCCCCCCACTCCGCGCGACGGGTTGCTGCACCCCTTCGATGCCCGCGTCTTCTCGGTGCGCTGTGGTGAGACGGTGGTCGGCCCGATCACGCTGCGCCAGCGCGGCCTGGCCGCGATGATCAACGCCACGGCCGCGGTCACCATGGCGCGTGCCGTGCTGGGGTCGGCGTTCAGCCCGCGCCTGGCGACCGATGCGCTGGCGCGGGTCGCGCCGCCGTTCGGGCGCGGTGAGGTCATCGACGTCGACGGGCAGCCGCTGGAACTCGTGCTGGTGAAGAACCCGGCCGGTTTCACGGTCGCCCTGTCGACTTATGGCAACGAGCCGGTGACGACGATGGTCGCGATCAACGACGACTACGCCGACGGCCAGGACGTGTCCTGGCTCTACGACGTGTCGTTCGAGTCGCTGCGGGGACCCGGAGTGGCGATGACCTCGGGCGTGCGGGCCTACGACATGGCGCTGCGGCTGGACTATGACGAGGTTCCCGTGCGTGAGGTGCAGCCCGATCTGGAGGCCGCGCTGGAACGGTTCCTCACGGCATACCCCGCTGGTCCGAAGCGGATCTTCTGCACTTACACGGCGATGATGACGCTGCGCCGGATGCTCGCCGCGCGCTACGACCTGCCGGATATCGGGGAGGACGCGTCGTGACCGCGAAGGGCCAGATCACCCTCGTGCACCTCTATCCCCGGGAGATGTCGATCTACGGCGACCTGGGCAACACCCGCTGCCTGGCGGCGCGGATCCGGCGCCACGGCTACGACTGCGTCGTGCACGACCACCACCCCGGTATGCCGTGGCCCGAGCAGGCGCATCTGCTGATGGGCGGCGGCGGGCAGGATTCCGGGCAGTCGCGGGTGCAGGACGACCTGGAGGTCAATGCCGATCGGCTGCGCGGACTGGCCGCTGACGGGGTGCCGATGGTGATGATCTGTGGGATGTATCAGATGTTCGGGCACGCGTTCATCACCCATGACGGTGTCGAGCTGCCCGGGTTGGGCATCCTCGACGTGACGACTCGCGGGCAGTCCACCCGAATGATCGGCGGGATCGTCCTGGACACCGACTTCGGTCAGGTGGTTGGGTTCGAAAACCACTCCGGTGCAACGGTTCTCGGCGCTGGCCAAGCCCCATTCGGCCGGGTCGTCGTCGGTCATGGCAACAACGGCACCGACGGCACCGAGGGGGCCCGCACCCACAACGTCATCGGGTCCTACCTGCACGGGCCGATCCTTCCCGCCAACCCGGCCGTCGCCGATGCTCTCATCGCCGCTGCTGCCGAGCTGGCCACCGGGCGCCCCTTCGAGCCCGAGCCTCTCGATGACTCCCTCGCCGAGCAAGCCCGCACCCGCCAGATCGCCCGCCTGCGCAAACCGAGCTGATCCGCGTCCGGGCAACCGTTCCGGTTGCAGGCATGCACGTTTCGGGGTCCGCTGTCCTCATGAAGATGAGGTGGTGGCGCAAGTCCACGGAAGCTCCGACCGATTCGACGATAGAGAAGGACCCCGCCCTGTCGGCCTTCGCTGAGGCCGCCGACATCGAGGAACGGGGCCGGTTGTCTGGGGAATTCGCGCGCAGTGGCCTGATGGGACCCATCGCGAGCATCGTGATGGCCGCCTTCATCCTCTTCTTCGGGCTCATCCTGGCCTCGCCACCACCCGCTCCACTGACCGTCCAGGGCGTCGGAAGCCTCCTGCGTGAGATGCCGACCGGCTTTGTCGGAAAGGCCGACGACCTCACCGGCTGGACCCTGGGAATGGCTGGTGTCGTTGCGACGATGTTCATCGCGGCGGCAATGGACCGCGACAGATCGCCTGCAGGTGCCCGAACCGCAGCTCAGGCGGCGGTGGTGGGGGACTTCGTGGCGATTGCTGCCTTCACGGGATCGGTCCTTGCCTGGCTTGCCCTGGCTTTGCTGCCCTGGACCCTGGACACCCTGCCGAACAAGGTCGTCATCAGTGCGGTCGCGGTCCTCATGGGGTCCATGGCGGCACTGTTGGACTCGCCAACGTGGCGCAACGAGCTCGCGAGGCGGGCCGTGGAGGTCCGGCTGGCCAAGCTTTCGCGGGAGGCAGTTGCTGAGGGTGTGTCCCTGCCGAGACCTGGGGAGACACCCGGATGGCGGGTCCTCGCGGTGCAGACACTTCGCGCGGTGTGGCGGTGGAGCTGGCCGGTTGGATTGTGCACGAGCCTCGCTGTGGCGGTCGTGTGGTGCGTCTGGCAGCCCTTGACGGGTGGGGCGCCTGGGGCCCGCGACTTGGCGGTCCTTCTGGCGGCCGAGTGCCTTCTGGCAGCCGCATGTGTGGGCTCACGGGTCTACCGGCACACCGAGCGCATCTATGCGGCGAGAGGGGCGAGGTACGTCAACTCGCTCATCCACCTCGGCGCCCTCTGGGTGATCCTTCTTTCGCTCACTGTCTGGCTTCTTCACCGATCCACACGACCCGAGTGGGTGCTCTTGGCCTCAGTCATTGGATGGGGTGGCCCTGCTCTGTCTCCCCGGTTTTGGCATCGCTCGAAGAGGTACCGCGACCTGTACGGCCGGTCGCTCGCGGCTCATGTCCGGCGGCACCGGAAGGCCCTCGTGGCCCATCAGGTTCGGATGCGCAGCTCGGCGGACCGGTTCACCACCAGAGGTGGGAGCTGACCGGCGATCCTGGCGGTCGTGCCGGGTCATAGAACCGCTCGGTGCCGATCGCTCGGGACAGCACCAACGCGGGCAGCCGGGTCAGCAGCTCGATATTGCGCGGCACCGGACCGTCAGCCTCCAGCTGCGAGCGGTGGGCTCGTATCGCCGCGCGCTTGACCTCCAGCCAGGGCCGCACGTCGACCACATGGGTGACCGGCTCCAGGGGATCGAAGACCACGTGTCGGGGCTTCATGATCGCGGCCACCCGGTCGGAGACCCGGGCCTCCAACACCCTTGGCGTCCCGGCCAATTCGGCTGCCAGCGCTCCGACCTCGTGCACCCGGCGGTGGTCTGGGTGGCCGTAACCACCGTTGCGGTCGTAGGAGATGAGCAGATCGGCCGCCTCCTCCCTCAAGATCGCAGCCACCCGCTCGGCAGCCTCCGCCACCGGCACGCGCACGAACCGCCGCAGCCCCTGTGGATCGGGCAGCACCTCCGGCCCCATCCCGCTGTCGGCAAAGCCCAGCCATTCCACCCGCTCGGCGCCGAGCAGGGCCGCGCTCTCGCGCAGTTCACCCAGGCGCACCTGTCCGAGGGTCTGGCGGTCATAGGTCCGTGAGGTGAGCCCGAGGCTCCCGTCGGTCGCCGTGACGATGACGACGCGGTGGCCTGCCTCGGCCGCCTGCGCCAGCGTCCCGCCGGTGAGCAGGGCCTCGTCGTCGGGGTGGGCGTGCAGCGCCACGATGGTTCGCCTCATGATGGGCCCCATTCTCCCGGACCGGTATGCCGTCCGGGCCAGTCCCTGACTGGCCGCCACCCGGCCGCGACCGTGGCAGAGTTGCGGGGTGCGGATCGCCATGCTTACCGACTGCTACCTGCCCCGCCTGGGGGGCATCGAGGTGCAAGTCCACGACCTCGCGACCCGGCTCGTGGCGGCGGGGCATGAGGTGGAGGTCTTCACGGCCACTCCGGGCGATGGCAGTCAAGGGGTGCCGCGGCGCGGCACGGTCGACGCCGTCGACGGCATACCGGTGCATCGGCTCGCCATCGCGCTGCCCAAGGACCTCCCCGTCAACCCGCTCGCGCCACTCCAATTGCGCTCGCAGTTGCGCCGATTCGACGTCGCGCACATTCACATGGGGGTGGTGAGCCCGTTCGCCACCGATGCGGCGGTGCTCACCTCGCTGCTGAAGATCCCCACCGTCATGACCTGGCACTGCGTCCTGGACAAGGCTGCGTATGCCGTCCGCGCCCTCGGCGTCGTCCGTCGATGGGCAAGGCACGGGATGGCGATGAACGCCGTATCAGACATTGCCGCCGCGCCGCTGCGCAAGATCGTCAACGGACCGCCAGTCGCGGTGCTGCCCAACGGGATCGACGCCGCGGCTTGGCAGCTGCCGGTGCGCCCCAAGCCCGACGACGAGGTCGTCCGGCTGGTCAGCGCCATGCGCCTGGCCCCCCGCAAACGTCCGCTGGCCCTCGTCGAGATGGCGGTGACGGTGCGCCGGGCGGCCCCCGGCAAGGACGTGCGGCTGGAGATCCTCGGTGAAGGCCCGGAACGACCGGCGGTCGAGCGACTCATCGCTCGCCACCAGGCGAGCGGGTGGATCACCCTCCCGGGTCGGGTCACACGCGAGGACCTCAAGGCCCGGTATGCCGCGGCCGACATCTACGTCTCGCCGACCATTCTCGAATCGTTCGGGATCGCCGCCCTGGAAGCCCGCACCGTGGGGCTCCCGATCGTCGGGCGGGCCGGCTCCGGGGTAGGGGAGTTCGTCACCGACGACGTCAACGGCTTCCTCGCGCACAGCGACGACGAGATGGTGCGCTGCCTCACCACGCTGGTCATCCACCCTGGCGTGCGGGCCAGGATGCGCCAGCACAACCAGTCGGTGCCCCCGACCCAGGACTGGCCGACCGTCGTGGGCCTGGCCGAAACCGAGTACCGACGGGCCATCGCGGCCCGGCCGCAGTGGTCGGCCACCCCGGGCTGAGATGAGCACGCCGCTGGGGCCGTCCACGCTGCTGGTCACCGGGTTGCACCCCGACACCGGCGAAACCGTTGTCCGAGCGGTCTGGGAACACGGCGACACCCTGGATGACCTCCTCGCTCGACACGGCTGGGCCCCGCTGAGCCTGGACGACGTGACCGGTCGCAGCGCACCCCATGAGGTCGAGATCCGGGTCGTCGTGCAGCCGCTCGGGGCGCCCGCCGCTACCGATCAGCGCGCCCAGCTTGCCCAGCTCCCGCCTGGCTCAGGACGCATCCCGCACGACGCCGATTTGCAGATGGCGCCTGGCGAGCAGCCGCACCGAGTCCAGCGGATCTCCGTCTACGCCGTGGTGAGCAGCGAGCGCGGGGTGCTTCTCACGGCATACAGCGACCGGACCAATGCCCCCGGGTGGATCGGGTGGCCCGGAGGCGGGCTCGATCCCGGCGAACTCCCGGAGGACGGACTGCACCGCGAGGTGCGCGAGGAGACCGGGCAGGTGATCGAGGTCACCGGGGTGCTCGGCGTGCGGTCCTCGCGGTGGATCGGCCGGGCACCGGACGGTCGGCTGGAGGATTTCCAGACCGTGCGGATCATCTACCTCGCCGACTGTCCGCACCCCACCGACCCGGTCGTCCACGACGTCGGCGGCACAACCGCGTATGCCGTGTGGTCACCCCACGAGCAGGTGGCGGAGCTGGCGCTCACGACAACCTGCCGGGCGATCTGGACCGACTACCGCGCTATCGCCGCCGACGGCCCATGACGACGCCGACCAGGCCAAGGCCGAGCAGGGCCACCCCGACCGCGGTGAGGGTCTCGGGCGTGAGCCAGGACTCGTCCACGACGTTGAGGCCCCAGAAGTGGGCCAGCTCGCCAGCCGACACGATGGCCAGCAGGGTGCCTAGGACGATGAGCCCCCAGTTCGGGCCGGTGATCGGCGCGGGGGGTGGTGCCAGCGCGGACGAGTCGGGGGCAGTGGGAGGGATCGGCTGGGCGCTCACGACCGGGCTCCTGTCGTGGTGAGGTCGGTGATGGGCGTGCCGTCGGGACGGACGACGAGGATCTCGCCGAGTCCGACCTTGGCGGTGACGACGACGTCGGGGTCGCCGGATCCGACCAGGAGGGTGCGGGCGATCTGGGCCCCCGATCCCAGCGTGGTGGTGCCCGCGGCCTTCCCTCCCGAATTGGCGGGCAAGGTCTCGCCGGGCTTGAGGGTTCGCTCACTGACGTCCCCGAGCCCCGCCGACGCCTCGACCTGCACGGTGAGGCCAGCCGGCACGATGACGGTCAGCTCACCCATCGAGACAGCGGCGCTCATCGGCATCCGGTCGGCATCGCTGGTGATCCGCGCCAGGTTGAGGGTGGCCTCTCCCGCCCCGAGTTTGTAGGTCGCGGCTGCCGGGGTCGTGCTGTTGTCCGGCATCCAGGTCTGGACGCCGAGGGTGGTGATCCCGCCCACCGGCTGGAAACTCGGTGGCAAGACGGCTGCGACGGCGACGAGGGCGGCCGTCGACAGGGCGAGGAAGCTCAGGAAGGGCGCCCGACGGCCCAGCAGGCCCAGGGCGACGAGGCAGACGGCCGCGGTGAGCACCGCAGCGGCACCGCCGACCGCGAGGTCGGAGTACGGCACCGCGCGCTGCCGACCGACCGAGACCGCGGCAGCGGCAGCGACGAAGGACAGCCCAGTGACGATGAGGAAGCCGAGAAACCCGGGCGACCGACGTCGCGGCGGCTTGGCGACCGGCAGGTAGCGCACGTCAGTGCGGCCCGGCCCCAGCCCGTGCGTGATCGGCTGCGGGGAAGCCAGCCCGTATGCCGTCCCGTACGCCGGCCCGTATGCCGTCCCGCCGGCATCCTGCGGCCCGGTCGGACCCCATGGCCCGGGGTCGGACGCCGGGGCGGCCGGGGGAGGGGGGGCGGACGGCATACCCCAGGTCTGAGTGTCGGAGGGGGCCGGAGGTGCGGCGGTGGTCGGCTGCGGGGGCGTTCGGGTGAATACCCGGCGGGTCTTGTCCTTGGCCTGCTGCGCCATCTGCTCCATCGTCAGTCCGCGCCGATGCCCGCGGAGGATCCACCAGCCGATCGCGACGACCGGGATGAGGAGCACCGGCCAGGGCAGGTCCGACATGTCGCCCATCATGACGATGGCCACCAGGACGATGAGGGCGATGCCCCTCCCGTCACCGCCGCGCAGCGCCGACTCGGCCCAGATCCGGCCGCTTTCGTCGGGCAGCAGGGCCAGCGCGACGAGATAGGGAAGCAATCCGAAGCCGCTGAACATCGCCAGCACCACGAGGCCGACGCGCAGCAGGATCGGGTCGATGCCCCACCGTCGAGCCAGGCCCGAGCACACGCCTCCGATCCATTTCTCGGAGGTGTCCCGGTAGTAGCCGCTGGCCCGCAGCCGCGCAAAGAAGCCGTCGAGGCCGCTGGGCTGGCCGGGAGGGTTCGTCATGACCCCATCGTCAGCCGCGGGTCGGGTCAGCGGCCATGGGGTTGAGCCCTGAGCGCCCCCTGACTTCGACCCCGGGTCCGGAGCGGGACCCGCTCCCATGGCCCAAGATGGACCTGTGAGCACTCCACCGGTCGGCGCGTCCGGGCCCGCGCGTCCGGCCCGTAGGCCGGTGCGAATCTCCCACGTGCTCGTGTTCCTGGGTTTCCTGCTCGTCCTGGCCGGGTTGACCATGCGGACCCCGATGGGTGGCATCGCCCGCGATCCCCGGTACGCCGTGCCGCTGCTGGCGATCGCGGTCGGCGCCTTCATCGGGTGGTACCAGGTCGACGCGGATCATGTCGGACGCTGGGCGGGCCGCTCGACGTGGGGTCGGGCGGTCGCCATCGGGCAGGTGCTGCTCGGCGTGATCCTCGCCGCGGTCGGGGGCTTGGTGTTGATGACCCAGGGGCGCGGTGTTGAGGGGGTCTGGAACGGCGCTCTCGCCGCGCTTGCCGTGCTGCTCGGGGTCGCCGCCGTGGCGGCGCCCTTCCTGGTCACCCTCGTGCGCAACCTGGAACGCGAGCGAATCGCCCGAGTCCGCGAGACCGAACGCGCGGATATCGCTGCGCACCTGCACGATTCGGTGCTGCAGACGCTCGCGCTCATCCAGCGTCGCGCCGACGACCCCGCCACAGTCGTGCGATTGGCCCGCCGACAAGAACGCGAACTGCGTTCCTGGCTGTATGCCGGTCAGCCGCGGCGAGCCGACAGCCTGGCCGAGCGGATCACCGCGGCGGTGCACGAGGTGGAGGACGATCACGGCATACCGGTGGACCTCGTGGTGACCGGGGATCGGGCCGTGGACGAGGCAGGGGAGGCGCTGGTGATGGCCGCTCGCGAGGCCGTGCTCAACGCCGTGCGTCATGCCCGGCCGCCGGTCTCGGTCTATGCCGAGGTGGGCCGCGACCAGGCCGAGGTCTTCGTGCGCGACCACGGCGACGGCTTCGACCTCGCCGCCCTCGACGCGGTGCCCGCAGACCGGCTGGGTGTGCGCGAGTCGATCCTGGCCCGCATGGCCCGGGTCGGCGGTTCGGCCCGGGTGCGCCGGATGAGCGACGGCACGGAAGTCTCGCTCGTTCTGCCACCCGGCATACCCGCCGTCCTGCCTGATCCTGTCGAGAAGGAGACCCTCCCGTGACCCCAACCCAGACCGTGCGCCTGGTGCTCGTCGACGACCACGCGATGTTCCGCTCGGGCGTGAAGGCTGAGCTCGGCGGCGCGAGCGTCGCCGCAGCCGGGTGGACTCCGGAGATCGTCGGGGAAGCCGCCGACGTCGACACGGCGGTCAAGGTGGTCTCGCAGACCCGGCCCGATGTCGTCCTGCTCGACGTGCACCTGCCCGGCGGCATGGGCAATGGTGCGGTCGACGTGCTGCGCGGGTGCGTCGGCCTCACGACGGAGGCCGGTCAGCCGGTGCGATTCCTCGCGCTGTCGGTCTCGGATGCCGCGCAGGACGTCATCGCCGTCATCCGGGCCGGCGCTCGCGGCTATGTCACCAAGACGATCAGCCCCTCCGACCTGGCCCGAGCGATCGCCCGGGTGCGCGACGGCGACGCGGTGTTCAGCCCGCGGCTGGCAGGGTTCGTCCTGGATGCCTTCGGGTCGACGGCCGGGGAGGTGGCCGAGGTCGACGAGGAACTCGACCGGCTCTCGGCCCGCGAGCGCGAAGTGATGCGGCTCATCGCGCGGGGCTATCAATACAAGGAAGTCGCCAAGGAGCTGTTCATCTCGGTGAAGACCGTCGAGACCCATGTGTCGGCGGTGCTGCGCAAGCTGCAGTTGTCCTCGCGCCACGAGCTGACCGCCTGGGCCGTCGGGCGGCGCATCGTTTGAGCCGGCCTCAGCCTGCTCAGGCGCCGGGCACTCGGGCTGGCTGCAGGCGACAGAGCACCGCGCCGATCAGGAGCAGGCCGGCCGAGATCCCCAGCCCGAGTTGCAGCCCACCCGATTGGTCGGCGAGCACGCCAGTGAACCACGGTCCGATGACCTGGCCCAGAGCGAACACGGTCGTGAGCAGCGCGATTGCCGCCGTGGTGTCCTCTGGCCGCACCGCGTCGCGCCCCGCCGCGGTCACGGCGCTCACCAGGGACAGGAAGCACAACCCGAAGAGGAACCCGGAGAAATAGAGGGCCGGGGTCCACGCCGTGACGGCCGGTATGCCGGTCGCCACCGCGAGCAGCACGAAGAGCACCGCCGCTGCCGAGCCCCCCACCGCGGTCTTGAGCAGGCCGGCCCACACGCTGCCGCTGATGCTCCCGGCCACACCCAGCAACACCCAGAAGGCGGTGATCGCCCGCGGCGGGTTTCCCAGCTGGGTGAGCAACGCGACGATGAAGGTCATATAGCCGATGTAGCCCGCGCCGAAGAGGAGATAGCCCGAGGCCAGCCAGCCCAGTCCACGGGGCCGGGGACGCCGCGGACCGCGCTGTGGGGCGGTGGTCGGGGCGGCATACGCGGCCCAGGCCGCCGCGAGCGTGCCGATCGCCGCCAGGATCGCCAGCGCGACCCACCCGAGCTGCCAGCCCGGGGCTCCTTGGCGGTCGAGGATGGCCGGAACGGCGAACCCTGAGGCGACGATGCCGACGCCGCCACCGGCGAAGTAGGTGCCGATGAGCACCGCAGACTGGTGCGCCAGATGCCGCCGGCAGATCGTCGAGGTGATCGCGCCACCGACGACGAAGGCGACCGCTCCCGCAGCGCCGAGCACAGTGCGAGCGGCCAGTAGCAGGTTGAGCGAGGTCGTGGCAGCCGTCGCAGCGAGCCCGAGAACGGTGACGACGAGCGCGCCGACGAAGGCTGCGCGCTGGCCGACCCGGGCAGCCAACCAGGCCGTGCCGAGGGCCCCGACAAGGTAGCCGACGGCGTTGACGGTGTTCATCAGCCCCGCTGTCGTGAACGACCAGTGCAGTTCCGAGCGCATCGCCGGCAGCAGCAGCGCGTAGGCGAACCGGGAGTAGCCCAGGGCGATGAGCGGGGACATCGCCAGCCCCAGCACGACCAGCAGGTCCTTCCGGTATGCCGTCATGCTCACCTTCACCTCGGGGATACGGTCGGACCGGGCTCGGGTATGGTGCCCGGCATGAAGTTCCTCAACGAGCTGATCGTCGTCCTGCACCTGCTCGGCATGGCGGCCATCGTCGGCGGCTGGTTCGCCGTCCGCCACGACCGGCGCATCATCCCCAGCATCGTATGGGGGGCCCGGGCTCAGGTGATCACCGGGTTGATCCTCGCGGGGATCGCCTCCATGGACAAGGACGACCCGCCCAACCACATGAAGATCGGGGTCAAGCTCGGTGTCGCCTTGGCGGTGCTCGGGCTGGCCGAGGTCGCCAACGTGCGTCAGCGTCGCGCCGCTGCGGCAGCGCCGGTCGCCGGATCGCCGTCACCGGTGGCCACCGCGTCAGTCGGCAGCCTCGTCGACGGGGTCTTCTGGTTGACCGTCCTCAACGTCGCGATCGCGGCGCTGTGGCGGTCTTACAGCTGACGCCCCACGGCGTGAGCGTCAGGGGATGAGCAGCAGCTTCCCGGTGCTGCCGCGGCTTTCCAGCAACTCATAGGCAGCCGCGGCGTCGCGCAGCGGGAACCGGCCCCCGATGCTGAGCTTGACGGTGCCGTCCAGCAGCCAGCCGAACACCTCGCCCGAGCGCCACAGCAACTCCTCGCGGGTGCCCGCGTGGTGGCCCAGCGAGGGGCGGGTGACGAAGGCCGACCCGGCTGCGTTGAGTCGCTGCAGGTCGAAGGGCGGCACCTGACCGCTGGATCCACCGAACAGCACGACCATGCCACGCGGGCGCAGCGAGGCCAGCGAGGCGTCGAAGGTCGCCTTGCCCACGCCGTCATAGGCGACGTCGACCCCGCCTCCGGCGGCCTCGCGCACCGCGGTAGCCAGGGCCTCCTGGGTGTCGTACTCGGTGTAGTTCAGGCACGCAGCAGCCCCCAGCGAGGTGGCGATCGCGCACTTCTCCGGGCTGCCGGCGGTGCCGATGACCGTGGCGCCGAGGGCACGGCATACCTGAATCAGCCACTGACCCACCCCGCCGGCCGCCGCGTGCACGAGCACGCGGGTGCCCTCCTGCACGGGGAAGGTGCTGCGGGTGAGGAACTGGGCGGTCATCCCCTGGAGCATCGCTGCGGCGGCCGTCTCCAGGTCGAGGTCGTCGGGCACCGGCACGAGCGCGTCAGCGCCGACCAGGGCCAGCTGAGCGTGGGCGGCGGGCCGCATCGCCCACGCCACCCGGTCGCCGACGAGGAACCCGGCCCCCTCGCCGACGGCGTCGACGATGCCGGCGCCCTCCATGCCCGGGGTGTAGGGCAACGACATGGGGTAGATGCCCTCGCGCTGGTAGACGTCGATGAAGTTGACCCCGCCGGCCGCGACGCGGACCCGGACCTGGCCGGGACGGGGGTCGGGGATGTCGAGCGACTCGATGGTGAGCACGCTGACATCGCCATGGCGGGGGACGCGGAGGGCTTCGGCAACGGTCATGGCGTCAGCCTACGTCGGTGCCGACACGTAGGGTTGACCCCGTTATGAGCACCCTCTTCGACGACCTCGGGATCCCCGGTTTCGACGCGCCTCCGGCTCGGGGCTCGCGGGCTGCGGCTTCCCATCCGCACGCCCCGCTGCCGGCGCGGCCGGCCCCAGAGCGCGACGCGGGTCGCGGCGGCGGCACGACGGGTGTCGACGAGCACGGCATACCCCTGTGGGCGGTTGACCCCGATCTGCCACCGCCGCCGGACGAGCCCGAACCCGACCCGTATGCCGTCCCGGCCGATCCCTACGCCGGTGACCGCCCGCTGTGGCCGGGCACCCGGCAGGCGCCGCAGGTCGACCCGGACACCTTCCTGGCGGGGCTGAACCCGCAGCAGCGCGCAGCCGTCGTCCACGAGGGCTCTCCGCTGCTCATCATCGCCGGGGCCGGATCGGGCAAGACCCGGGTGCTCACCCAGCGGATCGCCTACCTGCTGGCCGCACGCGGCGTGCAGCCGGGGCAGGTGCTGGCCATCACCTTCACCAACAAGGCCGCAGCCGAGATGCGCGAGCGCGTCGAAGGGTTGGTCGGTGGTCGGGCGCGGTCGATGTGGGTGATGACCTTCCACTCGGCGTGCGTGCGGATACTGCGCCGTGAGTCCACCAAGCTCGGCCTGAAGTCGTCGTTCTCGATCTACGACGCCGCCGACAGCCAGCGGCTCATGACGATGGTCGTGCGCGACCTCAACCTCGACCCCAAGCGTTATCAGCCGCGGTCGTTCTCCAACGCCGTGTCCAACCTCAAGAACGAGCTCATCGACGAGGAGACTTACGCGCGACAGGTCGCCGAGGCCGGTAGCCACCACGAGCGGATGATCGCCGAGGCCTATGCCGCCTACCAGCGGCGGCTGCGCCAGGCCAACGCCCTCGATTTCGACGACCTCATCATGACGACGGTCAACCTGCTGCAGGCCTTCCCCGACGTTGCCGAGCACTATCGGCGGCGGTTCCGCCATGTGCTGGTCGATGAGTACCAGGACACCAACCACGCGCAATACCAGTTGGTGCGCGAGATCGTCGGCGGTGGCGCGAAAACTGCCGGGGCACAACCCGATCCGTATGCCGTCCCGCCGGCTGAGTTGGTCGTCGTGGGCGATGCCGACCAGTCGATCTACGCCTTCCGGGGGGCGTCGATCCGCAACATCGTCGAGTTCGAACAGGACTATCCCGACGCGCGGACCATCCTGTTGGAGCAGAACTACCGCTCGACGCAGACCATCCTGCAAGCCGCCAACGCCGTCATCGCCCGCAATCCCGACCGTCGGCCCAAGAACCTCTGGACCGACTCGGGCAACGGCGACCGCATTCATGGCTATGTCGCCGATAACGAGCACGACGAGGCATCCTTCATCGCGCGACGGATCGACGAGTTGTCCGACCAGCACGGGGTCAAGCCCAAGGACGTCGCGGTGTTCTATCGCACCAATGCGCAGAGCCGGGCCGTGGAAGAGGTCTTCGTCCGGGTGGGCATCCCCTACAAGGTCGTCGGCGGCACCCGGTTCTACGAGCGCAAGGAGGTCAAGGACGCCCTCGCCTACCTGCGGGTGATCTCCAACCCGACCGACACGGTCAACCTGCGCCGCATCCTCAATGTGCCCCGCCGGGGGATCGGCGAGCGGGCCGAAGCCTGTGTGGCGCAGCTCGCCGAGCGGGAGCGGATCCCGTTCGTCGCAGCGCTCGGCCGAGCAGCCGATGCACCGGGTATCGCCACCCGGTCGGTGGCCGCCATTGAGGCCTTCACCCGGATGCTGGAGGACCTGCGCACCGTCTTCGAGGGCGGATCCGGCGTGGCCGGCCTGCTGGAGGCGATCCTTGAGCAGAGTGGCTACCTGCGTGAGCTGCGCGAGAGCCCCGACCCGCAGGACGAGACCCGCGTGGAAAACCTCGCCGAACTCGTCGCTGTGGCACAGGAATTCGACGAGGCGCGCGCCGAGGAGGGCGACGGCGCAAGCTCGGGTGGGCTGGAGGATTTCCTGGAACGGGTGTCTCTGGTCGCCGACGCCGACGAGATCCCAGACGCGCCCACGGGGCCCGATGGTGAGCCACTGCCCGACGCGGGCGTGGTCACTCTGATGACCCTACATACCGCCAAGGGCCTGGAGTTCCCGGTGGTCTTCCTCACTGGTCTGGAAGACGGCACCTTCCCGCATCTGCGCTCGCTGGGCGACCCCAAGGAGTTGGAGGAGGAGCGCCGGCTGGCCTATGTCGGCATCACCCGGGCCCGCGAGCGGCTGCACCTGTCCCGCGCGGCGGTCCGCTCGGCCTGGGGTGCGCCGCAGTACTTCCCGCCATCACGGTTTCTGGACGAGATCCCCACCGACCTGCTGGTGTGGGAGAGGGACGCGGCCTCGTCCGACTCGTCGCGGTTCGGGCGGTCGGTGACGACGCCGGCGATCGCGTCCTTCGGGCGTCCGGGGGTGCGATCGGCGGGCAATCGACCGGCGATCGCGCTCGCGGCCGGTGACCGGGTGTCCCACGACTCGTTCGGGCTGGGCACCGTGGTGCGCGTAGAGGGCGAAGGGGAACGGGCGCTGGCCCACGTCGACTTCGGGGCGAGCGTCGGCGTCAAGCGCCTGCTGTTGCGCTATGCGCCGGTCGAGAAGTTGTGACGCTGAGGTGAGTGGTGTGATGTGAGCGCAGCGCGCTCCCTCACATCGGCATGCCCTTCTGGCGCAACCATCCCATCGGGGAGACCGTGCCATCGCCACCGCCGGGGTGGATCTCCAGGTGCAGGTGGGGACCGGTCGAATGTCCGGTGTTGCCCGACAGGGACACCACCTGGCCGGGGCTGACCCGCTGGCCCACCTTGACCTTGAGCGAGCTGTTGTGGGCATACCAGGAGACCGTGCCGTCCCAGTACTTGATCTCGACCTTGTTGCCATAGCCGCCCGACCAGCCGGCGAAGATGACGACGCCGCTAGACATGGCCTTGACCGGGGTGCCTACCGGGATGGCGAAGTCCTGGGCGGGGTGCATCTTGCCCCAGCGCCAGGCATAGCCGGAGGTGAGCACGTAGCTGGAGTTGAGCGGTTTGACCCACGCCTTTGACCCGACCGCCTCGGGCGCTGGGGTGTCCTGTGCGGCAGCCGCGGCAGTGGTGGCAGTACCAGCGCCCTGGGTGACCTCCAGCGCCTGGTCGCTGGCAGCGAGTGCTTCCTCTTGCGCCTTGCGCTTCTCGTTCTCGGTGGCGACGACGTCCAGCCGGGCGCGCTCACTGTCGCGGGCGACTCGGTCGTCGACGACTCGCGCCAGGGCCGGTGCGTCCTGGTCTTTGATGGCGGCGAGTTCGGCGTCGTCGGTCGTCGTAGCCTGGAGCTGGGCCTGCATCGACAGATCGGCGCCGTTGCCGGCCAGAGCGACGCTCGGGCTGTTGCCGCCCAGCGACACGATGGCGAGGGTGGCCGTAGTTGGCAGGATGAGCCCGGTGCCAACGATTTGAGGGGTCAGCGGAGACTTCCGCCGAGCGCGGTGACGCCCTCGGTATCGCGTGTCAGACACGTGCAGCTCTCTCCCGCCGGTGGAACAACCTCGCCGAGGGTAGCGTGACCCTTTCGTTATATCCAAACCATCGTCTCAGATCGCGACATCGATGTGACGAGCGTCACCGCGTCGAGGCAGGGGGGCGCCTCGCCCTGTCGGCGGCCGGAGGGCTTCGCTAGAGTGCGGACATGAGTGAGTCTCCGCTGCGGATCGTCGTTGCCAAGCCCGGGCTGGACGGTCACGACCGGGGGGCCAAGGTCGTCGCGCGGGCGCTCCGTGACGCGGGCATGGAGGTGGTCTACACCGGCCTGCACCAGACGCCCGAGCAGATCGTGGAAGCCGCCATTCAGGAGGACGCCGACGCTGTCGGCCTGTCGGTCCTCTCGGGTGCGCACATGACGCTTTTCGCCAAGGTCGTCGACTTGCTCAAGGCCCGCGACGCGAGCGACATTGTCGTCTTCGGCGGAGGGATCATCCCGGATGCCGACATCCCGGCCTTGCAGGCGATGGGCGTGGCGACCGTGTTCACCCCCGGCGCCACCACTCAGGACATCGTCGGCTGGGTGCGGGAGCACGTCACCGCGCACTGAGTGCAAGAGGTCGGCGACCCGGCCGACATTAAAATCTTGGTAAGGAAAGCGCCCTCGGCGCCGCGCGACGCACTGTCGTCCCCCATCATGAATTCAGACGTCGCGGTACCTCATCCCCCCAGGGTGCAGCATCGTCACCGTCGTGAATAGGTGGAAGAGCCCCGGAACTCCCGCATCCCGCGTTGGCTCTCGCACTCCACGGAGTGCTCGTCATAGACGCCCGACACACGACATCGGTTGTGGGGCCCTGGCTTCGGCCCGGGCCCCACAACCAAAGAACCTGGTGGATCCCCTCTCGGCGCTTAGGCTCTCCGGTATGCCGTCCCCCCGCGTCTTCACGTCCGCAGTTCTGGGCGGCCTGCTGAGCGTCGGTCTGCTGTGGGGGACCTCGGGGTGCTCAGCAGAGACCGGCACCCCTGCACCCAACCCGCCGTCCACGACGGCACTTGCGCCGCTGACCACCTCGGCGGCCTCACCTGCGGCCCCCACGCCGACAGCCCCTGCTTCAGCCACAGCTCCAGCCACGCCGAGCGGACCGGCATACCCCTCCGGGACCCTCTCGGGTCCCGTGCTGGCGGTGAAGATCGACAACACGGCGGCCGCTCGCCCGCGGGTGGGTTTGGGGGCCGCGGACGTCGTCTATGTCGAACTCGTCGAGGGCGGCCTGACCCGGCTGCTCGCGGTCTACGCCAGCGCTCTTCCGGCCCAGGTCGGGCCGGTGCGCAGCGCGCGCGAGACCGACGCGGTGCTGCTGGCCAACTACGGGACGGTGGCCTTCGGCTATTCCGGGGCGTCGGCTTACACCCTCGGAATCATCCGGGCCGGCGCGGCCCGACATGTCTCCTATGACCTGTCCGGCGCGGGCTACCAGCGCGTTGCTGGTCGGTCGGCTCCCTACAACCTCATGGCCTCCCCGAGCGCGCTGCTGGCGCGGGCCGGCGGCAGCACGTATGCCGGTGACGTCGGCTTCCGCTTCGGGCCGGCCCCGGCCGGTGGGACGCCTGCGGCAGGCGTGCGGACGGCATACCCGGCGGCTCGAATCGAGTTGCGCTGGGACGCGACTGTCCAGCGCTACCTGGTGTGGACCGATGGGCGTCCGGAGCTCTCCGACGGTGCCCAGGTGGGCGCTGCCGCCGTGGTGGTGCAGACCGTACGCAGCACACCGTCGGCCAATCGCGACGTCAACGGGCAACCGACGCCGGTGGCCGAGGTGGTGGGTAGCGGGCCGGTGCGGGTACTGCGCGACGGGAAGGCGTTCAGCGGGACGTGGAGCCGTTCGACCGCGACGTCGCCGACGGTCTTCGCCGATGCGGCGGGGGCCAGGCTGACCTTCAGCGCGGGACCGGTATGGGTGTTGCTCGTCCCCTCGGGCCAAGACGTCTCGATCGGCTGACCAGGCGGCCTGCGCTGGGCGTGAGGTGCGTCACGAGGGCTGCCAGGTGATGTTGGTCATGGCCGGGGGAGCGCGCGCGCTGGCCTTTCCGGCTGTGCACTACAGTCCAAATGAGCCCCCCGGGTCGGCAGTCATCGCTGTGCGCCCGGCAGGTCAGGCCCCTTCGACGACGAGGACGGACGCCCGTGGATCTGTACGAGTACCAGGCACGCGACATCTTCGAGGCGCACGGGGTTCCCGTGCTGGCCGGCGAGATCGCCCGCACACCACAGGAGGCGCAGGCCGCGGCCGAGCGCGTCGGAGCCAAGAGCGGCGGTGTCGTCGTCGTCAAGGCACAGGTCAAGACCGGTGGCCGCGGCAAGGCCGGCGGTGTCAAGGTGGTCAAGAGCCCCGAGGCCGCCGCTGAGGCCGCCGAGGCCATTCTGGGGATGGACATCAAGGGCCACACCGTCAAGACGGTCATGATCGCCCAGGGCGCCAAGATTGCCGAGGAGTATTACTTCTCGATCCTGCTCGACCGGGCCAACCGCGCCTACCTCGCGATGTGCAGCAAGGAAGGCGGCATGGACATCGAGACCCTCGCCGTCGAGCGTCCCGAGGCGCTGGCCAAGGTCGCCGTCGACCCCAACGTCGGCATCGACGCCGCGAAGGCGCAGGAGATCGTCGACGCGGCGGGCTTCAACGAGACCGACAAGCCGGCGATCGCCAATGTCATCCGCAAGCTCTGGGACGTCTACAACGCCGAGGACGCCACGCTCGTCGAGGTCAACCCGCTGGTCAAGACCGAAGACGGCGCCATCGTCGCGCTGGACGGCAAGGTCTCCATCGACGGCAACTCCGACTTCCGTCACCCCGAGCACGAGCAGTACGTCGACCACTCCAAGACCGACCCGCTCGAGGTGCTCGCCATCGAGCGCAACCTCAACTACGTCAAGCTCGATGGCAGCGTCGGCATCATCGGCAACGGTGCGGGTCTGGTGATGTCCACCCTCGACGTCGTCGCGTATGCCGGTGAGGAGTTCACCTCCGCGGATGGCTCGCACCCGAGCCCGGCCAACTTCCTGGACATCGGCGGCGGCGCCAACGCCGAGGTCATGGCCAACGGTCTCGACGTCATCTTCGAGGACGGTCAGGTCAAGGCGGTCTTCGTCAACGTTTTCGGCGGCATCACCGCGTGTGACGCGGTGGCCGACGGCATCGTCAAGGCCTACGAGATCCTCGCCAGCCACGGCAAGACGCCCAAGCCCTTGGTCGTGCGCCTGGACGGCAACAACGCCGAGAAGGGGCGCGCGATCCTCGACGCGGCCAAGCTGCCGTTGCTCGAGCGTGTCGACACCATGGACGGCGCTGCCCGTCGCGTGGCCGAACTGGCCGCGGCCCAGAACTGATCGCCCCGACGAGGACTAAGGACTAAGGCAGACACATGGCAATCTTCCTCACCAAGGACAGCAAGGTCATCGTCCAGGGCATGACCGGCTCCGAGGGCATGAAGCACACGACCCGCATGATCGCCTCCGGCACCAACATCGTCGGCGGCGTCAACCCGCGTAAGGCGGGCACGACGGTCGACTTCCCCGGCGGCCAGCAGGTGCCGGTCTTCGGCACCGTCGCCGACGCGATGGCCGCCACCGGCGCCGACGTCTCGGTCATCTTCGTTCCGGCGGCCTTCACCAAAGCCGCCGTCATCGAGGCCGTCGACGCGGGCATCCCGTTGGCCGTCGTCATCACCGAAGGCGTCGCGGTCAAGGACACCGCGGAGTTCTACAACTACGCCAAGGACAAGGGCACGACCCGCCTCATCGGCCCCAACTGCCCCGGCCTGATCAGCCCCGGACAGTCCAACGCCGGCATCATCCCCGCCGACATTTCGGGCCCGGGCCGGATCGGCCTGGTCTCCAAGTCGGGGACGCTGACCTACCAGATGATGTTCGAGCTGCGCGACTACGGCTTCTCGACCGGCGTCGGCATCGGCGGCGACCCGATCATCGGCACCACGCACATCGACTGCCTCAAGGCATTCGAGGAGGACCCCGACACCGACGCGATCGTCATGATCGGTGAGATCGGCGGCGACGCCGAGGAGCGGGCCGCGGCCTACATCGCCGAGCATGTGACCAAGCCGGTTGTCGGCTACGTCGCGGGCTTCACCGCCCCCGAGGGCAAGACGATGGGCCACGCCGGCGCCATCGTGTCGGGCTCCTCCGGCACCGCCCAGGCCAAGAAGGAAGCCCTCGAGGCCGCCGGAGTCAAGGTCGGCAAGACCCCGTCCGAGACCGCCGCGCTGATGCGCGAGATCATGGCGGGCCTGGCCGGCTGATCACCGTTGCAGGAGGGCGCGTCGGGACTTCCCCGGCGCGCCCTCAGCGGTTTCCGGGACGGCAGCGGGGACGATAGGCGGGGTGATGAGCACCCTGCAAAGTCTCCGCCTGCGCCACGGCCAGCGCCCCGGGCAACTCCTGGACGGTCGCCTCCCGGGGCTGCGCGCTGGGCTCGTGGCGGCCACGGTGACCTGGTGCGCGGTGCTGCTGCTCGTCGCTCTCGCGTGGGGCACCTCGGCCGCGGGCACGGCCGACTTCGGCGCGGCGGTGGGATTCGCCAGCGCGGCGTGGCTGCTCGGCCACGGCGTAGGGCTGGGCGTGGGCGGCGGGAGTGTCGGATTGACTCCGCTGGGCATCTGGCTCGCCGCAGTGTGGGTGACCCTGCGCACGCTCGAACGCGGGCGGGACCGGGACGAGGTCGGCTGGGTCCGCTTCACCCTCGACTTCTTCGGCGGGTATGCCGTCGCCGTCGTCGCCGCGACACTGCTCACCCTGCTTGGCCCCGTCCGTCCGTCCGTCGTGGGCTTGCCGCTGGCCCTCAGCGTGCCCGTCGCCGCCCTGGCTCTGGAGGTGGCGCGCGGGCTGCTGCGAGCGGACGATCGACTCCCCGAGCGGCTGACCGGCATACCGGCCTGGGCGGTGCGCGGAGTTGTCCCTGCGGCGCGCGGCGTGCTCGCCCTCGGCGGGCTGTCGCTCGTGGTTGTCCTCGCGGCTCTGGTGGTGCGCTGGGACGCCGTCACGAGCCTGTATGCCGTGGTGTCGCCGGGTCTCGTCGGCGGGCTGCTGCTCACCCTCGGGCAACTGTGTTATCTGCCGACGCTCGGCGTGTGGGCCCTGTCGGTGCTGGCCGGCCCGGGGTTCCAGGTCACGGCTGGCGGGCACATCGGTCTGGACGGGTCGCATCCGGGGCTGCTGCCGATGCTCCCTGCGCTTGGGCTGGTCCCGGGCGACGGGGTCTATCCGAGTTGGACCCGGGCGGCGCTGGCGCTGCCGGTGCTCGTGGGGGTCTACGTCGGTCGGTCGGCCGACCACCAGTGGTCGCGGCTGGGCAGGTGGCGAGGCAAGGCGCTCAGCGCCAGTGTGGCCGTCGGCTTGCTGGGTCTGGGGATCTGGGTGCTCGCCGCCCTGGGGACCGGCGCGGCTGGCTCGGGGCGGCTTGCGGCGGTTGGTCCCGCGCCCGGTCCGATGGCGTTGTCGCTCACCGGCCTGCTGGCCGCGGGGGCGCTGCTCTGGCTCGGCTGGATCGCTCTCGCGGACCGATTCCGGCGCTAGACCCGCGCTGAACAATCTCAGCTGTTCCTGAGGTGGGCAAATTGGATGAGCTTGGGCAAGCTCGCGACGACGCGCGCACGAGGTCCGGCTTCTCGATGAGTTGGAGATCGTCGACGACACTGTCACCCGGAGGCTCACCGCGATAGCTGGTTCCCCTCATGGGCGGGCAATCGCGTTCAATACCCGAGTCAGCACGTCACCGGCTTCCGGGTCATCGGGCCGGCGCGTCGAATCCCGGCTCGCAGCCGCCGGACCTCCTCAAGGTGACCAGCGGAACGCGGCGTTACCCCGCGCCGGCACTCTGTGAGAGCGCTTCCCGGACGGCTTCGAGGACAAGCCGAGGCGCGCCACTGGATGCAATGCGCCGTCGCCAGTAGGTCAGCGTCGAAGGGTGAAAGCTCGGGGTCTCCACGGGGTAACCGCATGCCAGCTTCCACCGTAGGTCGAACGCCAGTGCATGGACGGTCTGGCGATCCGAGAGTCCGTAGAGGGCCTGCAAGACCATCACTGCGGCGGCCACCGTGGGGTCGATAGAGGGGCGACCGCGACCCGAAGGGAATAGTTCGGAGAAGAGCGCCGGCGGGAAGAGCCGGGTGCGGTGTTCGGCCAGGAAGGCAAACGCGCTGCCTGGCTCTAGGAACTGGGCAGCGGCAACAGCCGTGACCTCATCTCGCGGTTCTCGTCCCTGCCCGCCCTGCACGTGTTCACCTTCTCAGGCGAGCGGCCTCAAGCACGGTCCACGTGTCCAGAGTCTCACCTGGCTCCGAAGAATTGTTCAGCGACCAGGCCCCATTCGCGCCGGTCGATGTGCATGCTTCAGCGTCGATCGGTCGCGGGACCTGTCAGATATCCACAGCCTGTCCCCAGTCCTGGGGACAGCCAAGGCCGGCGTAGCTTTCGTCGCTTGCCTCACTGCATCACCAATGGCATACTCACCGTCGGAGCCGCCGGTGTCTCCGCGACTCACGGGGGCACTCCCCAACTCGAAACAACGGAAACGAAATGGGGGTCCGAACGGCGTCCGCCTGCTAGTGTGCGCCAGTAGGAGCTTCGCAACCATAAGGAGTAATTGAATGTCAAAGAAGACTCGTCGCATCGCGGGCGCGGCGCTGGCCGTTACCGCCGCGTTTGCGATGGTGGCCCAAGCGCCTTCGCGGCTGTTGATGACGCACCGCCCATTCAGATCGATGGCGCTGTGATCTACAGCACTGACGGCCCCTACGTAGGTAGGATCGCGGACACGGACCGAGTCGCAACCGCGATCAAGGCGCTTTGCAGCCGCTCCGACTGGGGCTCGGAGTTGATCCTGGCCGACAGCAACAACTACGCGGACGCGCTGGCTTCGGCCCCCTTGGCCGACTTGCTCGACGCTCCCATTCTCGTCACTCCCGGAGCCCCCAATGGAAACGGCGATGCTCTCGACCCGCGCATTGTCAGCCTCCTGGTGCTTGGTTGCGACGGCAAGAAGGCCTCCGGCGACGAAGGCAAGTTCCGGTCCGTTGCTATCACATCGGGCACCGGAGTGCTGACCGACAAGATCGCCAAGCAGCTCGCCGCCGACCCAGTGTGGAAGGCTGATGGGACTCTCGATACCTCCAAGGGAGCCGGTTTGTCGTATGTCGAGCGCTACTCGGGGGCCAACCGCTTCCAGACCTCAGCCGCAATCGCGAGCGAGGTCCGTTGGTTGATCGAAGAGGACGGCGGCGACAACCTCGACGTGTTCTTTGCTGACGGCTACAACTTCCCGGACGCGCTGGCTGCTGGAGCGGCGGCTGCGCAGCACAACGGTGTTGTGCTGCTCACCATGGGCGCGACGGGAGTCGACCAGTCCACATTCGAAGTGGCGAGCAACGGTCCGTGGGCTGGTGGCGACATGGCGCACCGTCAGATTTGGGCGGTTGGTGGCAACGCCGCCAAGGCCATGAAGCCAGGTTGGCAGGGGCAGCCGATTGAAGCGACCAACGTTGTTGTGGGTGCTGACCGCTACGAGACGGCTGCCATGCTGGCCAAGCAGGTCTTCGGCACCGGCGCTGACGCACCTGTCGACTACGTTGTCGCATCAGGTGAGATCTACGCCGACGCGGTGTTCGCTGGTGGCTACGCTGCGAACCTGGACGCTCCGCTGCTGCTTACTGCGAGTGCTTCGCTGTCTCCCGCAACGGCTGAATACCTGAAGAGCGTGGCTCCTGCCAAGTCCCGTGTGATCGTGTTTGGCGGGAACGGGTCGGTGACGCCCACTGTCCAGGGTCAGCTCGTGACGGCGCTCACAA
>JADJVI010000047.1 GCA_016710645.1 Actinomycetales bacterium
GGCAAGGTGGTGTGGGATCTGGAAGCCGCTCGCGCCAAGCGGGGTGACACCAGACCGCAATCATCCGCGTCGAGCAGCTGGCGCCGATCCCGGCCCAGGAGATCGCGGCGGCGCTGCGGGCCTACCCCCAACGCGGATGTCCTTTGGGTGCAGGACGAGCCGCAGAACCAGGGCGCCTGGCCGTTCATGGCGCTCAACCTGCCCGAGTTGCTTGCAGCCCAGGGCGAGACCCGCGCCTTGCGCGTCGTGAGCCGGGCCGCCTCAGCGTCGCCGGCGACGGGCTCGCACAAGATGCACGAGATCGAACAGGCCGACCTGCTCGACCGGGCGTTCACCCGCTGATCGACGCAGCAATACCGGTATGCCGTGCGGCTCACCCTCGGTGAGCCGCACGGCTCCGGTCGCGGTAGCCTCCGAGGCGTGTACTTCACCGATCGAGGCATCGAGGAGTTGGCCAGCCGCCGCGGGCAGGACGAGCTGAGCATGGAGCGGCTCGCCGACGCGCTGCGAACCTTGGTTGACCGCATCCCGAGTTCGAAACGGCTATCGACCGCCTGGCCACCTGGCTCGCGCGCCTCGACGACGACGAGAGTTGGGACCCGGCCGACGAGCCCGATGAGCCCGACGAGCCCGACGAGAAGGAGTGATCGTGGATTCCCACGCAGCGGGTGCGGGACCGGCCTGGCCGAGCGCCACCGACGGCAACCTCGGCCCTGAGTTCACCCCCAGCGCCTCCTTCAGCATCGACGAGGAGGGCCGCCGCGACGTGGGCCTGTGTTTCGTCGGTGACTCATTCACTGCCGGTTATGGCGACCCCAAAGCGCTCGGATGGGTGGGGCGGGTCGTGCACCGCAGCCAACACCCGGAACTCGACCTCACGGCATACAACCTCGGGGTGCGCGGGCAGGACTCCGGTGACATCGTGGGGCGCTGGCGCGCGGAATGTATGCCGCGCTGGGCGCAGCGGCACGAGCGTCGGCTCGTGGTGTCGGTGGGGCTTAACGACCTGCGCCACGGGATGTCGACCGCTAGATCACGGCTGAACCTGGCCAACATCATCGACGAGGCGACCTCTAGCGGGATCAGTCCGTTCGTCGTCGGGGTGCCCCCGAGCGCCGATCCCGAGCTCAACGAGCGAGTCCGAGTGCTCGTGCAGGCTCAGGCGGATGTCTGCTCGCGGCGTGGCGTGCCCTATGTGGACTGCTTCGCCCCGCTCGTCAGCCACGAGCAATGGCAGACTGATCTGGCGACCGGTGACGGCGTGCATCCCGGTCAGGCGGGCTATGGCCTGCTCGCGTGGCTGGTGCTGCACGGCGGCTGGGGAGCCTGGCTGCGGGTCAGCTGAGGTCGCTGCCTTTCGCGCTCGGCTGCCGCGGTGGCCTCAGCACCCGCGGTCACGGCAGCCCAGATGGCCGCAACGATCGCCAGTGCGAGAGCAGCGCAGATGAGGTATTGCTTGGACTCCCACATGCCCCACGCCACCGGGATGAGCAGGACGTGCCACACGACGGTGGGGGTGCCGGGCCATCCCGACCTGCCGAGCCAGAGCTTGGCCAGCAGGGCCGCGCCTGCCGCGAAGAGCAGGACGAGCAGGCCCTCGGTGAGGACGCGAATCGGGTCGTCCAAACCGCCGCCGACGAAGCGCACGATCGCATAGAGGCCGAAGACGGCCATGACCAGCGCCTCGACACCACAGATGATCGCGGCGGTGCGCCGGGCGGTGCTGGGCGAGGTGGGGAGTGAGGCTGAGGTCACGCCCGAAATCCTACGTCCCGACGTTGACCAGGCGTATTGTCACCCCCGGGTCACTGGCGACACCCGAGTTTGATCGACCCGGGAACAAACGTGATGCATGTCCCGTTGCCTTGTCGTGCCCGTATGGGCCAATATAGGACGGTTGGCCTCTCAAGGACGTGAGTGCCAGGTGAGAGCCACACAAGAGTCTGCGTTGGGGGTGGGTTGTGATGGATCGCGCACGGCCGCAGTATCGGTATCAGGACACGTCATCAGCACGACCCGCTTCACCTCCGGCTAACCGTCGGGCCTTGCCTATCGACGCACGACCTCGAACAAGGAGCACGATCCTCATGGACTGGCGCGACCGCGCTGCCTGCCTCGATGAAGACCCCGAGCTGTTCTTCCCTATCGGGAACACCGGCCCGGCCATTCTTCAGATCGAGGAGGCCAAGGCGGTCTGCCGTCGCTGCGAGGTCATCGACACCTGCCTCAAGTGGGCCCTGGAGTCCGGCCAGGACGCGGGCGTCTGGGGTGGCCTGTCCGAAGACGAGCGTCGGGCGCTCAAGCGCCGCAACGCCCGGGCCCGCCGCGCCGGCTGACCCGGCCACTTCTCTCGACAGATTGCGCCGCCTGCCCCGCTAGCCCGAGGGCAGGCGGCGCAGTCGTGCGGTGAACTTGACAGCGGTGCCACCCTCAGGCGGGGTCGACCAGGTGATCTTGCCGCGCAGGTCCTGCACGAGTGATTGGACGATCTGGGTTCCCAGGCCCGATCCCGCGATCGTCCGACCGGCTGGCAACTTTCCGCCGGGCAGCCCCGCGCCGTTATCGGTGACGGTCACCGTGAGCACGTCGTCGCCGTCCCGGCCCGCCTTGCGCCGCGCCTCGACCCGCACCGTGCCGCCGCTACCTCCCACCCCGTGCTCCACGGCGTTTTGGACGAGCTCGCTGACGATCATCGCGAGGGCGGTCGCGTCCTCGGCACGGACCCGACCGAAAGACCCCACCCGGGCCGCATCGACGGCTCCGCTGTGCGTGGTCACCTCGACGACCGCTCGGACCGCGCGATCAGCCACCTCGTCGAACTCCACCGTCTCGTCCAGCCCGCGACTGAGAGTCTCGTGGACCAGGGCGATGGTGCCGACCCGCCGCACTGCCTCGGCGAGAGCGGCCCGGCCTTGGCTGTCCGGCATCCGCCGGGCCTGCAGCCGCAGCAACGCCGCCACCGACTGCAGGTTGTTCTTCACCCGGTGGTGGATTTCGCGGATCGTCGCGTCCTTGGTCATCAACTCCTGCTCGCGACGGCGCAGCTCACTGATGTCGCGCACCAGCAGGATCGCCCCCACCCGCTGGCCCACCTCGGTGAGTGGGATGGCCCGCATCGAAATGACCGCGCCGGCATTGCTCACCTCGGTGCGCCACGGTTGGCGTCCGGTGAGCACGAGCGGCATCCCTTCGTCGACCGGTGAGGTGTCGCGCAGCACGGAGGTGACGACCTGGGCCAGCGAGGCCCCGAGGATCTCCCCCAGGTGCCCGATCCGGTGCAGTGCCGACACCGCGTTGGGGCTCGCATAACTGATCTGCCCGTCCACATCGAGCCGGATCACGCCGTCGCCGACTCTCGGGGCCCCTCGACGGAGCCCGGTCGGTGCGCTGGCGTGCGGGAAGTCACCGGTGGAGATCATCCGCAGCAGCGAGTCTGCGGTAGCGAGGTAGGTCAGTTCCAGCCGGCTCGGGGTGCGCATCATCGCCAGATTGGTATGCCGGGTGATGACGGCCAGCGCGCGGCCGTTGCGAACCACGGGGATGGACTCCTCCCGCACCGGCTGGTCCTCGGACCACTCAGTGTCGCGGTCGCGCAACACCCGTTGGGTCGCGAAGCTCTCCTGGAGCATCTTGGCCCGCCGCACCGACGCCCGCGCCCCCACCTGGTCCTTGACATGCACGGTCTGACCGGTCGTGGGGCGCACGTGGGCGACGGCATGCCACGACTCGGCGTCGATGCGCACCCACAAGACCAGGTCAGCGAACGACAGGTCGGACACCAACTGCCAGTCCGAGACGACCAGTCGGACCCAGTCCTCCTCGGCCGGGGTCAGCGCAGCATGCTCGCGGACGAGTTCGGCGAGGGTCGGCACGGCCAGAGCCTAGCCGTGCCGACACCTGGCATCACGTGCCGAGCAGGCCGGAGCGATCAACCTGGAAGCTACCGTCGGCCCTACTCGGCCCCGGAACTGCGCACAAAGGCCCGGAGGGTGCGCAACGCCACCGACAACGCCGCGATATTGGGGTTTTCCAGTCGCAAGATGGCCCGCAACCCAGACCGCGCCCGGTCCAGAGCTTCCGAGTTGGCCGTGGTCCACTCCCCGAACCGAGTCTTCGCGTCGTTGCTCGGGTTGCTGGTCGCCAACACCCCGCGGGTGATGCCGTCGAGCACGGCATACAGGTCATCGCGCAAGGCGCCGCGAGCCAAGGCATCCCAGCGGTCCTCCCGTGGCAGCTGCGACACCCGGAAGAGCATGTCGTCGATGCCGAAGCGTTCGGACGCGTGGTAGTAGACGCGCAGTGTGTCCTCGATCGGTGTGTTGCTGTCGTGGGCGATGCGGACGATGTCCAACAGGGAGAACACGTCCAGCAGCGACGCGGCGCGCATGGCGAGCGGCTCGGGCGTGCCGCCTTCGACGAGTTCCTTGGCCCGCCGCTCCAGCCGGCGCCGTTCGGACCCCTGGAGGACCTGCGGCACCAGCGCGGCATACTGCGCGATCGGCTCCTGGAACAGGGCGATCTCGGCCGCGACGTCCAACTCTCCCGACCGGGTGGAGAGGAACCACCGGGCGGCGCGGTCCAGCAGCCGACGCAGTTCCAGGTACAGGGTCGTCTGGGCAGCTGTGGTGACCTGGTTGTCCAAGGACTCGACAGTGGCCAGGTAGTCGCCCAACCCGAAGATCTCACGGGTGATGACATACGCCCGGGCGATCTGGGCCGGATCGGCACCCGTCTCCTCGGCCGCTCGGAAGGCGAAGGTCATGCCCGCTCGGTTGACCATGTTGTTGACCACGGCGTTGGTGATGATCTCGCGCCGGAGCGGATGCTTGTCCAGGCCCTCGGAGTAGTCCGCCCGGATGCGGCTCGGGAAATACTCGGCGAGGGTGCCCTCGAACCACGGGTCATCGGGCAGCGTCGAGGCGAGCACCGTGGCCTTGAGGTCGAGCTTGGCGTAAGCCACGACGACGGCGAGTTCGGGCGAACTGAGCCCCTTGCCGTTGGCCAACCGGCCGCCGATCTCGGCGTCGCTGGGAAGGAATTCCAGCCCCCGGTCGAGGTCGGCATGGCTCTCCAAGTGGTGGATCAGCCGCTGGTGGACCGCAGCCATTTCGTAGGCCTGGGCGCGGGCGTTGCCCAACAACACGTTCTGCTCGTAGTTGTCGCGCAGCACCTGATGGGCGACCTCGTCGGTCATCGACGCGAGCACCGTGTTGCGCTGCTTGATGGTGATATCGCCCTCGCGCAACAGTCGGCCCAGGAGGATCTTGATGTTGACCTCGTGGTCGCTGGTGTCGACGCCCGCCGAGTTGTCGATGGCGTCAGTGTTGAGCCGAACTCCCTTGTTGGCGGCCTCGATCCGACCCAGCTGGGTGAACCCGAGATTGCCGCCCTCGCCGACGACTTTGACTCTCAGTTGCCCGCCATCGACGCGCACCGCATCGTTGGCGCGGTCACCGGCGGCGGCATTGCCCTCGCTGGAAGCCTTGACGTAGGTGCCGATGCCACCGTTCCACAGCAGGTCGACCGGCGCCTTGAGCACGGCGTTGATGAGGTCGGCCGGGGTCATGCTCGTCGTGTCGGCCGGGAGGCCGAGCACCGTGATCATCTCCGGCGTGATGGCCACGGATTTGGCCGAGCGGGCGAAGACCCCGCCACCGGCCGAGATGAGCGATGCGTCGTAGTCGGCCCACGACGACCGGGGCAGCTCGAACAGCCGCTGCCGCTCGGCATACGAGGTCGCTGCGTCCGGGGTGGGGTCGATGAAGACGTGCCGGTGGTCGAACGCCGCGACGAGGCGGATGTGTTCGGAGCACAGCATGCCGTTGCCGAAGACGTCGCCGCTCATGTCGCCGATGCCGACGCAGGTGAAGTCCTCCGTCTGGGTGTCGATGCCCATCTCGCGGAAGTGCCGCTTGACCGACTCCCACGCCCCACGAGCGGTGATGCCCATGCCCTTGTGGTCGTAGCCGACCGAGCCACCGGAGGCGAAGGCGTCATCGAGCCAGAAGCCGTATTCCTGCGCCTTGGCGTTGGCGATGTCCGAGAACGTCGCCGTGCCCTTGTCGGCGGCCACCACGAGATAGGAGTCGTCGGCGTCGTGCCGGACCACGTCGACAGGCGGGACGATGGCGTCACCGACCCGGTTGTCGGTGAGGTCGATCAGACCCGAGATGAACCACTGGTAGGCGCCCTTGCCCTCGGCCAACCAGGCGTCTCGATCAACGGCCGGGTCCGGGAGGTTCTTGGCGAAGAAACCACCCTTAGAGCCGGTCGGCACGATGACGGAGTTCTTGACCATCTGAGCCTTGACCAGCCCGAGCACCTCGGTGCGGAAGTCCTCGCGACGGTCGCTCCACCTCAAGCCACCGCGGGCCACCTTGCCGAAGCGCAGGTGCACACCCTCGACCCGCGGGCTGTAGACCCAGATCTCGAACATCGGGCGGGGGGCCGGTAGCTCGGGCATCGCCTTGGGGTCGAGCTTGAGCGAGAAGTAGGGCTTGGGCGCCCCGTTCGCGTCCACCTGGTAGTAGTTCGTGCGCAACGAGGCCTTGATGACGCCCAGCAGGGAGCGGACGATGCGGTCGTGGTCGAGCGAACTCACCTCGACCAGCGCGTCGAGGATCCGCTGGACGACCGCCTCTGAGGCATCGGCGCGATCAGCGCCGGCCTGACCGGCATACCGGCTGGGGTCGAAGCGGGTCTCGAACAGCTCGACGAGCATCCGGGCGATGTCATGGTTGGCGACCAGCGCCTGCTCGACGTAGTCCTGGGAGAAGGTGGCCTGGGTCTGGCGGAGGTACTTGGCCAGCGCCCGCAGCACGGTTACCTGCCGCCAGGTGAGGCCGGCCTCGAGAACCAGCGCGTTGAAACCGTCGGACTCCGCGTCACCGCGCCAGACCGCCGAGAAGGCATCCTGGAAGCGCGCCCGGATCGGCTCGCGCTCAGCACCTTCGCCCCACACGGTCGCCGAGCTGGCTCGCAGCCCGAAGTCGTAGATGTAGACCCCAGCGCCACCCCCGCGGGTCAGCCCGTAGGGGCGCTCGTCGGTGACCTCCAGGCCCATGTGAGTGAAGACCGGCAGCACTGCCGTGAGCGAGAGCGGGTCGTGGCGGTAGACCTTGATGCGGCGCTCTTCGCCGGCCAGTCCGGGCTCGTGGTAGAGGTTGAGTTCTATCGACTGCGGCGTCGCGAGCGCCTCGATGCGTTTGAGGTCGGTGACCGCCACGCGCGCGGCGAAGTCCTCTTTGTAAGCCTCGGGGAACGCGCGAACATATTTGGCCGACAGCCGCGCACCGGCTTCCTCACCGTGCTCGGCCCGGACGGCTTCGACGAGGTCCTCGTCCCAGGTGCGGGTGGCATCGACAATGTCGCGCTCGAGCGCCTCGACGTCGACCGTCGGCAGCGGGGCACCCTTGGGCACCCGCGCGACGAAGTGCACCTGAGCGAGCGGCGACTCGCTCACCCGAGTGGTGAAGTCGACGCTCTCGGCGCCGAAGGCCGTGCGCAGCAGGTTTTCGATCCGCAACCGCACCGCGGTGTTGTAGCGGTCGCGCGGCAGGAAGACGATCGCCGACATGAAGCGGCCATAGGTATCCCGGCGCAGGTAGAGCCGGGTGCGCAGCCGCTCCTGTTGGTGCAACAGGGATTCGGCGACCTCGACCAACTGGTCGCTGCTGGTCTGGAAGAGCTCGTCACGGGGGTAGCTCTCCAGCACCTGCAGAAGGTCCTTGCCGGAGTGGCTGTCGCTGCCGAAGCCGACCCGGTCGAGCACCTCGCGAGCCCGGTCGCCGAGGATCGGGATGTTGAGGATGGATTCGGTGTATGCCGCGGCCGCCAACAACCCGAGGAACCGGTGCTCGCCCGTCACCTCGCCCTGTGCGTCGAAGGTCTTGATGCCGACGTAGTCGAGGTAGACCGGGCGGTGGACCGTGGCCCGCGAGTTGGCCTTGGTGAGGATGAGCAGTTCCTTGTCGCGGGCGCGCGCCTGAGCCTCGGGATTGAGTCGCGCGAAGCCCGTCGATCCGGAGCTGTCGTATCGCAACAGCCCCAACCCGGACCCCGTGTCGGGCACGAGCACTGTCTCACCGTCGGCCTCGTCGAGGTGGTATTGACGGTAGCCCAGGAAGGTGAAGTGGTTGTCGGCGAGCCAATTCAGGAAGCGGATGCTCTGCGAGACTTCGGACTCGGGCAGCCCTACGGGGGCCGCCGCGCGAAGCTCATCGGCAAGATCACGGCAGTGGGCGCGCATCTTGGGCCAGTCCTCGACGGCCACCCGCACGTCGTCGAGCACGGCGCGCAGTTCGTCAGCAATGGCTGCGCGTTCGGCGGCGTCGCTCACCCGGTCGATCTCCAGGTGCATCCACGACTCGGTGCCGACGCCGAACTCACCCTCGGCCTTGACGTCGGTGTCGCGGACCTCGACGAGGTGGCCAGCGGCGTCGCGTTGGACGACCAGCTGGGGGTGGACGACCAGGTGCAGGGCGCGACCCCGACGGGTGACTGCCATGGCGACCGAGTCGACGAGGAAGGGCATGTCGTCGGTGACGACCTGGATGACGGTGTGCCCGCAGCTCCAGCCCTGGGTCTCGACCGACGGGTTGTCCACCAGAATCTTGGCCGTGCCGACCGGGCGCTCGCGGGCGAGGTCCATGTGGGAGAGCGCGGCCCCCAACAGGTCTTCGGGAGTGCGGGCCAACAGGTCCTCCGTGGCCACATGCCGGTAGTAGCGGCCCAGGAAGCCTTCGACAGCCTCCGGTGAGGACTTCTTCGCCAGGCCCGCTGCGGTGTGTAACGCGTGGGCGCGCGACTGCTCAAGCGACGTGGTCATCGTGTGAAACCCTGTTTCTCGTCCGTCGAGGGCACCCCGTTGTGCCCCCTCGGACGAGCCTATCCTCAGACGCTCAACGGTGCCGATGGCAAAGGTCCTACGCCCCTCGCGTTAGGCTCTACCCACCCGATAAAAGCCCTGCCAGGAAGGTCAGTATGCCGTCGACCTGTGTCGTGACTGGCGGCGCCGGCTTCATCGGGTGCGCGATCTCCCGCGGCCTCGCCGACCGCTTCGACGAGGTCATCGCACTGGACAATTTGCACCCTCAAGTGCATCCGCAGCGCCAGCGGCCAGCGGCGCTCGACCCCCGGGTCGAGCTTGTCGTCGGCGATGTCACCGACGCGGCGGCCTGGGACGCCCTGCTGGACCGGCATACCCCGCAGGTCATCATCCATCTCGCAGCTGAGACCGGCACCGGACAGTCGCTCACCGAAGCCAGTCGCCACGGTCTGGTCAACGTGGTCGGCACCACCCAGATGCTTGACGCGCTCGTGCGTCACGAGCAACGACCGCAGCGGATCCTGCTTGCGTCGAGTCGCGCCGTCTATGGAGAAGGCGCGTGGACGGACCCTGCTGGGGCCGTGCACTACCCCGGGCAACGCTCACGCGCCATGCTCGGCGCGGCGCAGTGGGACTTCGCCGGGCTCACTCCCGCGCCCCACGACGCTCGGACGGTCCACCCCGCACCGACCAGCGTGTATGCCGCGACGAAGCTCGCGCAGGAACACCTGGTCTCCGCGTGGTGCCTGGCCATGGGGGTGCGGCCGGTGCTCTATCGGCTGCAGAACGTCTACGGCCCGGGTCAGTCGCCGACCAACTCCTACACCGGCATCGTCACCCTCTTCGCCCGGCTGGCTCCGGTCGGGCGCGGCCATCCCGGTCTATGAGGACGGGCTCATGCTGCGGGATTTCGTCTATATCGACGACGTCGCCGCGGCGCTGCTGGCCGGGCTCGACGTGGCGCCATCGCGACCGGACCCGCCCTATGACATCGGGTCGGGATCGCCCGTAACGGTGCTGGCGTTGGCACAGACCCTCGCAGCCCGAGTCGACGCGCCGGCCCTCGGGTGACCGGAGAGTTCCGGGACGGCGACGTCCGGCACGCCAGCGCCACGATCGAGCCCGCGCAACTGGCGCTGGCCTGGAGACCGCAGGTGAGGTTGGCCGACGGCCTGGCGCGGCTGGTCGAGTGGCTGCCTGAGTAGATCCGCGCGGCGGGGTCCGGATTGGTGTGCGCGAAGCAGCGGCTCACTGCCCAGACCTGTGGACATCCCTCCGGGTCGATCACGACGGGTCACCTACACTCGCGGCATGCGCCGCACTCCCGCCAGTCGCAGCCGTGACGTTGGTGACCTCGCCGCACTCGCGGTAGCTGCGCAGGCTCGGGCCATCGCACGCGAGGTCGGCACGCTCGACCCGATCCTCGGCGATGACAGCGCCCAACGGGCCGCGGACGGGTTCGCCGAGCAGGCGGTCGCCTCCTTGAGCCGGCTGGCGATCCTCGCTGAGGGACGTCCATGACGGCTCTGGGCGGCGACCCACCTCCTGCTCTCACCTGGGCGGGACGCTGCTGCGTGGGGCTGCGGGACTTGCCCGGACGGCATACCCGTTGGACTCCAACAGCGCGACCGGACGGATGGCTGCCGCCGTCACCGGTGAACTCGACCGCGCCGGACGCGCGCGCTGCAGGTCTACGCCCAAGACCTCGCCGAGGCGCTGGCCAGCCACGAGCGACTCAGGGTCCGCGCCGCTGCCGCCGGGCTGGAGGTGCAGGGCTGGCGGGTCATCGAGCCCCTATGGTGTCGTCACCGTGCCGACGATCCAGGCTCGCCGCGAGGCGGCACCCGACCTGCAGGCCGCCCTGGATCGCAGCAACGCTCGCCTCGGTCGGGCGCGGGCAGCCGTCACTCGCGAATTGCAGCTGGCCGAGCATGCGCTGGCCAGGACCGCCGGTCTCCCGTCAGCGAGGGCATCGGGACCCACGCCTGGAGGCCAGTAGCCTTCGGGCATGCAGATCTCGGAGTCCTTCACCTATCCCGCACCCGTCGACACCGTCTTCGCGATGATGACCGACGAGGAGTTCCAGTCCCGCAAGTGCGAGGCGACGCACGCGATCACGCATTCGGAGTCGGTGACGGTGACCTCGACCGAAGCCACCGTGGTGACCACCCGCGAGCTGCCGACCAGTGGTTTCCCGGACTTCGTGCGCAGCTTCGTCGGCCAGACCATCCAGGTTGTCGAGACGATCAACTACCACCCCGCCGATGCCGACGGGTCCCGCATCGGCGACCTCAACATCACCATGGGCACTGCCCCCATCGGCCTGATCGGCACCATCCGTCTCGACCCGATCGCCGAGGGCACGCAGGTCACCGTCGACGGCGAGCTCAAGGCTCGGGTTCCCTTCATCGGCGGGAAGGTCGAGGAAGCCGCCGCCCCTTCCGCACTGGCCGGTATCCGCAAGGAGCACAAGGTCGGCATCGCCTGGCTCGCCGAGCAGCACTGACGGCGCGGGCGGCTCGCCTGTGCCGCTTGGCTGAGCACCAGACATAGGTATGCCGTGCGCTCGGGTGAGCGCACGGCATACCTATGTGCCTTGAGGGCGAGGGGTCAGCCCATCGACGGGTAGCGGTAGTCCGTCGGCGGGACGAAGGTCTCCTTGATCGAGCGCACCGAGGTCCAGCGCATGAGGTTCTGAGCTGCGCCGGCCTTGTCGTTGGTGCCCGAGGCCCGGCCGCCGCCGAACGGCTGCTGGCCGACGACCGCGCCGGTGGGCTTGTCGTTGATGTAGAAGTTGCCCGCGGCAAAGCGCAGCACGTGCATCGCGTGGGCGATCGCCACGCGGTCCTGGGCGATGATCGAACCGGTCAACGCATAGGGCGCGAAGGACTCCATCTGGGTGAGCATGGCGTCGTAGTCGGCGTCCTCGTAGACGTGCACCGAGAGGATCGGACCGAAGTACTCCACTCGCAGGCAGTCGTCGGTGGGGTCGTCGACCTTGAGGATGGTCGGGCGCACGAAGTAGCCCTCGGAGTCGTCATAAGTGCCGCCGGCGACGACCTCGATGCCCGGTGTCGCATGGGCCCGGTCGATCGCGGCCTTGTGGTCGGCGAAGGCACCGGCGTCGATGACCGCACCCATGAAGTTGCCCCAGTCGGTGACATCGCCCTGGGTGAGCGAGTTGGCCTCGTCGCACAGCTGCTGGCCCATCCGCTTCCACAGCGAGGCGGGGATGTAGGCGCGCGAGGCAGCCGAGCACTTCTGCCCCTGGAACTCGAAAGCGCCCCGAATGAGCGCGGTGCGCAGCACGTCGGGATCGGCCGACGGGTGGGCGACGACGAAGTCCTTGCCGCCGGTCTCGCCGACCAGGCGGGGGTAGGTGCGGTAGGTGCCGATGTTCTTGCCGACCGTCTCCCACATCGAGTGGAAGACCGACGTCGACCCGGTGAAATGCAGACCCGCGAAGTCGGGCGAAGAGAGCACGGCGTTGGAGAGCGTGGCGCCGTCACTGGTGACCAGGTTGATGACGCCCGGGGGCAAGCCGGCGGCTTCCAGGATCGCCATGGTGTAGTGCGCGGCGAGCTGCTGAGTGCGGGCCGGCTTCCACACGACGGTGTTGCCCATGAGCGCCGGCGCGGTCGGGGAGGTTGCCGCCGATCGCCGTGAAGTTGAACGGCGTGATGGCGTAGACGAAGCCCTCCAGCGAGCGGTAGTCCGACCGGTTCCACACGCCGCGGGAGTTGAGCGGCGGCTGCTCGGCGAGAGTTGCTGGGCGAAGTGCACGTTGATCCGCCAGAAGTCGATCAACTCGCACGCCGAATCGATCTCGGCCTGCGGTGCGGTCTTGCTCTGGCCGAGCATGGTCGCGGCGTTGAGCGTGGCGCGCCACGGACCGGCCAACAGGTCGGCGGCCTTCAGCAGGATGCTCGCGCGGTCCTCGAAGGCCAGGTCGCGCCACATCGGGGCGGCGGCCATCGCGGCGTCGACGGCCGACTGGGCCTGGTCCGCGCTCACCAGCTTCATCCGCCCGAGCACCTTGGCATGGGCATGCGGCTGGACGACACTCGCCTCACGGCCGTCACCCATGACCTTGCGGCCGCCGATCGTGCTGGGCAGGTCGATGCACTCGGACCCGATGCGGTCGAGTTCGCGCTGCAGGGTGGCCCGTTCGGGGCTACCGGGTGCGTATCCGAGGACCGGTTCGTTGACCGGCGCCGGCACGCGGGATTGGGCATCCATCGAGGGATCCTCCTCGTCGAGGGCTGATAGGGCCCATCGTGTCACCTTCCGGTGCCCCACTCACCTCCCTCGCGGGCCACTCGCGCGTTGCTCGCGAGTCGCTCGCGAGTTCCACGCGGGCTTCCTCGCATCGGGCCGGTATGCCGTGCCACGCTTGCCCCTGTGAGTGACACTTCCGCGCGCCCCCAGGTGGCCGTGTTCGGCACCGGGAGTTGGGGCACGGCATACACCTCGGTCCTGGCCGCTGCGGGGTGCACGGTGCGGATGTGGGGAAGTTCCCCGACGAGGTGGACGACATCCAGCGGACCCACACCAGCGCCCGCTATCTGCCCGATCTCGTTCTGCCAGAGAGTGTTTCGGCGACGACCGATCCCGGTGAGGCGCTTGACGGCGCGCGGATCGCGGTCCTCGCAGTGCCCGCGCAGACGCTGCGCGCCAACCTCGCCGAATGGGGTCACCTGCTGCCTGACGACGTCATCGTCGTGTCGCTCGCGAAGGCCTAAGAAGACCACCTCCCTGCGGATGAGGCCAGGTCATCGACCAGGCTTGCCATGTGCCCCTTGAGCAGATCGCCGTCGTGTCGGGGCCGAATATCGCCCGGGAGATCGCCGCGCGCGAGCCCGCCGCCACGACCGTCGCGTCCAAGCACCTGCCCACCGCGCACGCTGTGGCGGACGCCTGCCACACGGCATACTTCCGGCCCTATGTTCACGACGACGTCGTCGGCGCTGAGCTGGGCGGCTGCGTGAAAGAACGTCATCGCCTTGGCCTCCGGGATGACCGAGGGGGTTAGGGGATGGGCCACTCGGTGACCGCCGCGGTCATCACGCGGGGCTTGAGCGAGATGCGGGCGCTCGGCGAGGCGATGGGGCGCACCCGGCGACCTTCGCGGGGTTGGCGGGGTCGGCGACCTGGTCGTCACCTGCCTGTCGCCGCACTCGCGCAACTCCACCTTCGGGCGCAACCTCGGCAAGGGGCTGACCGTCGATGAGGTCGTCGCCGTGACCAAGCAGACCGCCGAGGGCGTGTCTTCATGCGCGGCGATGCTCGCGCTCGCGCAGGCCGTTGTCTGGATGCCCATCGTCGCCAATGTCACGGCGGTCGTTCACGAGGGCGCACGGCCGCGGAGTTCGGCCAGGTCATCCGCGACCTGCTGACGGCGGGCGAGTGACCCGCGTGCATCGTCCGGCGCGTGACTTTCCCCTACTTCGACGCGCCGCCCATCGGACTGGCGCATCGCGGCAGGGCGCTGCACCCAGACAACGTCGGGCGTGAGAACACCCTGGAGAGGCGTTCGTCACCGCCGTCGGCCTGGGCTTTCGCTATCTCGGGACCGACGTGCCGCCACGCGCGACGGGGTGGTGGTCGCCTTCCACGACGCATCGCTGGACCGGGTCACCGACGGCACGGGCGCGATTGCCGACCTCACCTGGGAGGAGGTCTCGCGGGTGCCGGATCGACGGCCGGTATGCCGTGCCGCGCCTGGACGACTGCCTGGCCACCTTCCCGAGACCCGGTTCAACATCGACATCAAGGCACCCGGTGCGGTGGCGCCGTTGTAGCGTCTCATCAGGACTTCGGCGCGACCCACCGGGTCTGCGTGGGGTCCTTCTCCCATGCAGCGGTTGCGCGACTTCCGGGCGCTGGCCGGGGGTCAGTGGCGACGGCAGCCGGTCCGTCGGAGGTGGCGGCGTTGCCGGTTTCGCCCGAGCCGGTGCCCCCAGGGCGAGATATCGGCCAGGTGCTGCAGGTGCCCGAGACGATCACCTGGCCGGTCCGGCATACCGGATCTCACGGCGCCGGGCGCACGGTGACGCCCCTGGTGACCCGCGGCTGCTGGAGCGGGCTCACGCACGCGGAATGCGGGTGCACGTGTGGACCGTCGATGACCCTCGCTCCGATGCACCGGTTGCTCGACCTCCAGGGTCGACGGCCTGGTCAGCGATCGGATCGACGTACTGGCCGAGGTGTTGGCTCAACGCGGGGCCTGGCCGCCCGGCTCCTGAGCGGATGCGCCGCCGGTCGGCCCGGCAGGTAATCTCCGGGGTGACCGAGCCTTCCCGACTGCCTGCGGCGACGCCGCGCACGGGACCGATGTCACCGGCATACCGGGTCGTCACGGTCGCGCTCGTGCTGCTCACGACGATGATCGCCTTCAAGGCGATGGCGGTCTCGACGGCGATGCCGCGGGCCGCTGCGGAACTCGATGCCATCGGTGGCTATGGGTTGGCCTTCTCGTCAATGATGACCGCGATGCTGCTGGGGATTGTCGCAGCGGGATCTGGGCAGACCGTGCCGGTCCCCTGCCAGCTCATATGCCAGCCAGACCCTCTTCGCGATCGGCACCTGGGCTGCGCGCTCGCGCCGTCGTGGGGCGTGCTCATCGGTGGTCGGGTGGTCACCGGCGTCGGGGCGGGGCTGGTCATCGTGTCGGAGTTCGTCGCGATCGGCCGGGTTTTCCCTGCGCCGTTGCGCCCGCAGGTCTTTACCTGGCTCTCAGCAGCGTGGGTCATCCCGTCGGTCGTCAGAACACCGGTGTCCGGGTGGCTGACGACGGTCGCCTCCTGGCGCTGGGTGTTCCGGGATTGTCGTCGTGCCCGCCGTAGTAGCCGGCGCCTTGGTGTTCTTGCGACGGGCTGACATCGGTGTTCCGCCTCCGGCTGACGAGACCGCCGACGAACTCGACGTCGCGGATCACCGCCGCACCACACGCCTGGGGTCAGTGGTCGCCCTGTCTGCGGGGCTGGTGCAATTGGCCATCCGAGCGGCAAGCCGGCTCCGGGCTGCCGGCGCATTGTCACTCGCTGGGGGTCGTGGCTGCGCTCGCGATCGTCAGCGTCATCAGATTGCTCTGGGCCACACCGCGATTGCTGCCCGCGGGCACTGGTCGCGCGCCGCGGGCTCCGTCTGTCATCGCCTCCCGCGCACTGTTCAACGGGTCGTTTATGGCGACCGTGACCTTCCTGCACCCGCTCAGCTTCTCCGTACAACGGTGGAACCTCGGCCTGACCATGGCCGGCGCTGTGCTCGCGACGGGGTCCGTGGGGTGGAGCCTCCGGGTCGTGGCTGCAGGGTCGGGTGCGCTCTGATGGGTTGGCGCGACGGGTTCACCTGGCCACCGGAGTGGTGCCGCGGTGGCGACCGCCGGCACGCTGGCGGTCAGCGCGACCGTGCTCACCCAGACCTCTCCTGGGTCTTCGCGGGCTGTATCGCGGTAGTCTGGACTAGCCATGGGCGCGGGCTCGACGACCCCTGTCGGTGCTGGTCCTCGACCTCACGTCCCGGCACAGGAACACGGTCGCGCCTCGGCCGCGCTCCAGCTATCGGACGTGCTCGCTCCGGCCGTGGGGATCGGGCGGCCTGGCGATCTCCGCCAGCGGCGACCACGGCGACCGGGCGGTCTACCTCGCGATCCTACGCTTTGCTGGCGGCGATCGCGGCCCTCGCGCTGAGTGGTCACCGGATTGCGCGCGCTATCAAATCCGGAAGAAACACCACCTGCATGCCGCTACGCGCTCCGCTGCTCCGCCAGCCCGGACGTCCACGAGCTGTCCGGCGCTCCGGTTGTGCGACGGCGACGGCATGTCACACACCGTCTCAGGGCAGGGGCGCCCGAACGATCACCGCCACC
>JADJVI010000048.1 GCA_016710645.1 Actinomycetales bacterium
CGGCGGTGCGCCAGGCGGTGCTGAGCGAGGTGGGAGGTGAGGCTGAGGTCACGCCCGAAATCCTACGTCCCGACGTTGACCAGGCGTATTGTCACCCCGGTCACTGGCGACGACACCCGAGGTTTATTTGATCCAAGAACAAACGTGATGCATGTCCCCGTTGCTTGTCGTGCCCGTATGGGCCAATGTACTAAGAACGATTGGCCTCTCTCAGGACGTGAGTGCCGGGTGAAACCACTGAAGAGTCTACGTTGGGGGTGGGTTGTGATGGATCGCGCACGGCCGCAGTATCGGTAAAGGACGTCATCAGCACGACCCCGCTTCACCTCAACAGTGGGCGCGCCGCCTATCGCGCGCGCGACCTCGAACAGGGCGATCCTCATGGACTGGCGCGACCGCGCTGCCTACCCGATGAAGACTCCGGAGTTGTTCTTCCCGATCGGGAACACCGGCCCGGCCGTTGTTCCAGATCGAGGAAGCCAGGCGGTCTGCCGTCGCTGTGAGTCATCGACACCTGCCTGAAGTGGGCCCTGAGTCCGGGACAAGACGCGGGCGTGCGGGGTGGCCTCTGTCGAAGACGAGCGTCATTCGGGCGCTCGAAAGCGTCGCAACGCGCGAGCGCGCCGCGCCGGCTGACCACTGCACTTCTCATCGACGGTTGGGCCGCCTTACGCGGAGCGAGGTAAACGGCGCAGTGGCGGCGAACTTCAGCGGTGCCCCTCGGCGGGGGGTGACCAACCAGCCCCGGGTGATCTTCCGCGCAGATCCTGCACGAGTGACTGGACGATCTGGGTGCCCAAGGCCGACCCGCGATCGTTCCCCCGGTCGGGGGCTTCCCGCCGGGCAGCCCCGCGCCATTGTCAGTCGGTAACCGTGAGCACGTCGTCGCCATCCCGGCCGGCTTGCGCCGGCCTCAACCCACCGTGCCCCCGTGCCGCCACACCCCATGCTCGACGGCGTTCTGGACCAGCTCACTGACGATCATCGCCAGGGCTGGCATCATCGGCGCGGACCGTCCGAGACCCCACCCGGGCCGCATCGACGGCTCCGCTGTGCGTGGTCACCTCGACGACCGCTCGACCGCGATCAGCCACCTCGTCGAACTCCACCGTCTCGTCCAGCCCGCGACTGAGAGTCCCGTGGACCAGGGCGATGGTGCCGACTGCCGCACTGCCTCGGCGAGAGCGGCCCGGCGCTTGGCGTCCGGCATCCGCCGGGCCTGCAGCCGCAGCAACGCCGCCACCGACTGCAGGTTGTTCTTCACCCGGTGGTGGATTTCGCGGATCGTCGCGTCCCTGGTCATCAACTCCTGCTCGCGACGGCGCAGCTCACTGATGTCGCGCACCAGCAGGATCGCCCCACCCGCTGGCCCACCTCCGGTGAGTGGGATGGCCCGCATCGAAATGACCGCGCCGGCATTGCTCACCTCGGTGCGCCACGGTTGGCGTCCGGTGAGCACGAGCAGCATCCCTTCGTCGACCGGTGAGTGTCGCGCAGCACGGAGGTGACGACCTGGGCCAGCGAGGCCCGAGGATCTCCCCAGGTGCCCGATCCGGTGCAGTGCCGACACCGCGTTGGGGCTCGCATAACTGATCTGCCCGTCCACATCGAGCCGGATCACGCCGTCGCCGACTCTCGGGGCCCTCGACGGAGCCCGGTCGGTGCGCTGGCGTGCGGGGAAGTCACCGGTGGAGATCATCCGCAGCAGCGAGTCTGCGGTAGCGAGGTAGGTCAGTTCCAGCCGGCTCGGGGTGCGCATCATCGCCAGATTGGTATGCCGGTGATGACGGCCAGCGCGCGGCCGTTGCGAACCACGGGATGGACTCCTCCCGCACCGGCTGGTCCTCGGACCACTCCAGTGTCGCGGTCGCGCAACACCCGTTGGGTCGCAAAGCTCTCCTGGAGCATCTTGGCCCGCCGCACCGACGCCCGCGCCCCACCGGTCCTTGACATGCACGGTCTGACCGGTCGTGGGGCGCACGTGGGTGACGGCATGCCACGACTCGGCGTCGATGCGCACCCACAAGACCAGGTCAGCGAACGACAGGTCGGACACCAACTGCCAGTCCGAGACGACCAGTCGGACCCAGTCCTCCTCGGCCGGGGTCAGCGCAGCATGCTCGCGGACGAGTTCGGCGAGGGTCGGCACGGCCAGAGCCTAGCCGTGCCGACACCTGGCATCGTGCCGAGCAGGCCGGGCGATCAACCTGGAAGCTACCGTCGGCCCCTACTCGGCCCCGGAACTGCGCACAAAGGCCCGGAGGGTGCGCAACGCCACCGACAACGCCGCGATATTGGGGTTTTTCCAGTCGCAAGATGGCCCGCAACCCAGACCGCGCCGCGGTCCAGAGCTTCCGAGTTGGCCGTGGTCCACTCCCCGAACTCGAGTCTTCGCGTCGTTGCTCGGGTTGCTGGTCGCCAACACCCCGCGGGTGATGCCGTCGAGCACGGCATACAGGTCATCGCGCAAGGCGCCGCGAGCCAAGGCATCCCAGCGGTCCTCCCGTGGCAGCTGCGACACCCGGAAGAGCATGTCGTCGATGCCGCGCGTTCGGACGCGTGTAGTAGTAGACGCGCAGTGTGTCCTCGATCGGTGTGTGTTGCTGTCGTGGGCGATGCGGACGATGTCCAACAGGGAGAACACGTCCAGCAGCGACGCGGCGCGCATGGCGAGCGGCTCGGGCGTGCCGCCTTCGACGCGTTCCTTGGCCCGCCGCTCCAGCCGGCGCCGTTTCCGGACCCCTGGAGGACCTGCGGCACCAGCGCGGCATACTGCGCGATCGGCTCCTGGAACAGGGCGATCTCGGCCGCGACGTCCAACCCTCTCCCCACCGGGTGGAAAGGACCACCAGGCGGCGCGGTCCAGCAGCCGACGCAGTTCAGGTACAGGGTCGTCTGGGCAGCTGTGGTGACCTGGTTGTCCAAGGACTCGACAGTGGCCAGGTAGTCGCCAACCCGAAGATCACGGGTGATGACATACGCCCGGGCGATCTGGGCCGGATCGGCACCCGTCTCCTCGGCCGCTCGGAAGGCGAAGGTCATGCCCGCTCGGTTGACCATGTTGTTGACCACGGCGTTGGTGATGATCTCGCGCCGGAGCGGATGCTTGTCCAGGCCCTCGGGTAGTCCGCCCGGATGCGGCTCGGGAAATACTCGGCGAGGGTGCCCTCGAACCACGGGTCATCGGGCAGCGTCGAGGCGAGCACCGTGGCCTTGAGGTCGAGCTTGGCGTAAGCCACGACGACGGCGAGTTCGGGCGAACTGAGCCCCTTGCCGTTGGCCAACCGGCCGCCGATCTCGGCGTCGCTGGGAAGGAATTCCAGCCCCCGGTCGAGGTCGGCATGGCTCTCCAAGTGGTGGATCAGCCGCTGGTGGACCGCAGCCATTTCGTAGGCCTGGGCGCGGGCGTTGCCCAACAACACGTTCTGCTCGTAGTTGTCGCGCAGCACCTGATGGGCGACCTCGTCGGTCATCGACGCGAGCACCGTGTTGCGCTGCTTGATGGTGATATCGCCCTCGCGCAGCAGTCGGCCCAGGAGGATCTTGATGTTGACCTCGTGGTCGCTGGTGTCGACGCCCGCCGAGTTGTCGATGGCGTCAGTGTTGAGCCGAACTCCCTTGTTGGCGGCCTCGATCCGACCCAGCTGGGTGAACCCGAGATTGCCGCCTCGCCGACGACTTTGACTCTCAGTTGCCCGCCATCGAGCGCACCGCATCGTTGGCGCGGTCACCGGCGGCGGCATTGCCCTCGCTGGAAGCCTTGACGTAGGTGCCGATGCCACCACCGTTCCGCGGCAGGTCGACCGGCGCCTTGAGCACGGCGTTGATGAGGTCGGCCCGGGTCATGCTCGTCGTGTCGGCTGGGAGGCCGAGCACCGTGATCATCTCCGGCGTGATGGCCACGGATTTGGCCGAGCGGGCGAAGACCCCGCCACCGGCCGAGATGAGCGATGCGTCGTAGTCGGCCCACGACGACCGGGGCGCTCGAACAGCCGCTGCCGCTCGGCATACGAGGTCGCTGCGTCCGGGGTGGGGTCGATGAAGACGTGCCGGTGGTCGAACGCCGCGTGACGAGGCGGATGTGTTCGGAGCACAGCATGCCGTTGCCGAACGACGTCGCCGCTCATGTCGCCGATGCCGACGCAGGTGAAGTCCTCCGTCTGGGTGTCGATGCCCATCGCGGAAGTGCCGCTTGACCGACTCCACGCCCCACGAGCGGTGATGCCCATGCCCTTGTGGTCGTAGCCGACCGAGCCACCGAGGCGAGGGCGTCATCGAGCCAGAAGCTGGTATTCCTGCGCCTTGGCGTTGGCGATGTCCGAGAACGTCGCCGTGCCCTTGTCGGCGGCCACCACGAGATAGGAGTCGTCGGCGTCGTGCCGGACCACGTCGACAGGCGGGACGATGGCGTCACCGACCCGGTTGTCGGTGAGGTCGATCAGACCCGAGATGAACCACTGGTAGGCGCCCTTGCCCTCGGCCAACCAGGCGTCTCGATCAACGGCCGGGTCCGGGAGGTTCTTGGCGAAGAAACCACCCCCAGAGCCGGTCGGCACGATGACGGAGTTCTTGACCATCTGAGCCTTGACCAGCCCGAGCACCTCGGTGCGGAAGTCCTCGCGACGGTCGCTCCACCTCAAGCTACCGTGGGCCACCTTGCCGAAGCGCAGGTGCACACCCTCGACCCGCGGGCTGTAGACCCAGATCTCGAACATCGGGCGGGGGGCCGGTAGCTCGGGCATCGCCTTGGGGTCGAGTAGGAGCGAGAAGTAGGGCTTGGGCGCCCCGTTCGCGTCCACCTGGTAGTAGTTCGTGCGCAACGAGGCCTTGATGACGCCCAGCAGGGAGCGGACGATGCGGTCGTGGTCGAGCGAACTCACCTCGACCAGCGCGTCGAGGATCCGCTGGACGACCGCCTCTGAGGCATCGGCGCGGGTGGCGCCGGCCTGACTCGGCATACCGGCTGGGGTCGAAGCGGGTCTCGAACAGCTCGACGAGCATCCGGGCGATGTCATGGTTGGCGACCAGCGCCTGCTCGACGTAGTCCTGGGAGAAGGTGGCCTGGGTCTGGCGGAGGTACTTGGCCAGCGCCCGCAGCACGGTTACCTGCCGCCAGGTGGAGCCGGCCTCGAGAACCAGCGCGTTGAAACCGTCGGACTCCGCGTCACCGCGCCAGACCGCCGAGAAGGCATCCTGGAAGCGCGCCCGGATCGGCTCGCGCTCAGCACCTTCGCCCCCACACGGTCGCCGAGCTGGCTCGCAGCCCGAAGTCGTAGATGTAGACCCCAGCGCCACCCCCGCGGGTCAGCCCGTAAGGGGCGCTCGTCGGTGACCTCCAGGCCCATGTGAGTGAAGACCGGCAGCGCTGCCGTGAGCGAGCGGGTCGTGGCGGTAGACCTTGATGCGGCGCTCTTCGCCGGCCAGTCCGGCTCGTGGTAGAGGTTGAGTATCGACTGCGGCGTCGCGAGCGCCTCGATGCGTTTGAGGTCGGTGACCGCCACGCGCGCGGCGAAGTCCTCTTTTGGAAGCCTCGGGAACGCGCGAACATATTTGGCCGACAGCCGCGCACCGGCTTCCTCACCGTGCTCGGCCCGGACGGCTTCGACGAGGTCCTCGTCCCAGGTGCGGGTGGCATCGACAATGTCGCTCGAGCGCCTCGACGTCGACCGTCGACATCGGGGCTCCCTTGGGCACCCGCGCGACGAAGTGCACCTAGAGCGAGCGGCGACTCGCTCACCCAAGTCTTGAAGTCGGCGCTCTCGGCGCCGAAGGCGCGTGCGGCAGGTTTTTCGATCCACAACCGCACCGCGGTGGTTGTAGCAGAATCGCGGCGGAAGGCGTCCGCCGGCATGAAGCGGCCATGAGGTATCCCGGCGCAGGTAGAGCCGGGTGCGCAGCCGCTCCTGTTGGTGCAACAGGGTTCGGCGGCCTCAACCAGCTGGTCGCTGCTGGTCGGGAGAGAGGAGCTCGTCACGGGGGTAGCTCTCCAGCGCCTGCCAGAAGGTCCTTACCGGAGTGGCTGTCGCTGCCCGAAGCCGACCCGGTCGAGCACCTCTCGCGAGCCCGGTCGCCGAGATCAGGATGTTGAGGATGGATTCGGTGGAATGCCGCGGCCGCCGCAACCCGAGGAACCGGTGCTCGCCCGTCACTCTCGCCTGACCGTCGAAGGTCTTGATGCCGACGTGGTCGAGGAGTGAACCGGGCGGTGGACCGTGGCCCGCAAGTTGGCCTTGGTGAGGATGAGCAGTTCCTTGTCGCGGGCGCGCGCCTGAGCCTTCGGGATTGAGTCGCGCGAAGCCCGTCGATCCGGAGCGTCGTATCGCAACAGCCCCAACCCGGACCCGTGTCGGGCACGAGCACTGTCTCACCGTCGGCCTCGTCGAGGTGGTATTGACGGTAGCCCAGGAAGGTGAAGTGGTTGTCGGCGAGCCAATTCAGGAGCGGATGCTCTGCAGGACTTCGGACTCGGGCAGCCCTACGGGGGGCCGCCGCGCGGCTCATCGGCAAGATCACGGCAGTGGGCGCGCATCTTGGGCCAGTCCTCGACGGCCACCCGCACGTCGTCGAGCACGGCGCGCAGTTCGTCAGCAATGGCTGCGCGTTCGGCGGCGTCGCTCACCCGGTCGATCTCCAGGTGCATCCACGACTCGGTGCCGACGCCGAACTCACCCTCGGCCTTGACGTCGGTGTCGCGGACCTCGACGAGGTGGCCAGCGGCGTCGCGTTGGACGACCAGCTGGGGCGTGGACGACCAGGTGCAGGGCGCGACCCCGACGGGTGACTGCCATGGCGACCGAGTCGACGAGGAAGGGCATGTCGTCGGTGACGACCTGGATGACGGTGTGCCCGCAGCTCCAGCCCTGGGTCTCGACCGACGGGTTGTCCACCAGAATCTTGGCCGTGCCGACCGGGCGCTCGCGGGCGAGGTCCATGTGGGAGAGCGCGGCCCCAACAGGTCTTCGGAGTGCGGGCCAACAGGTCCTCCGTGGCCACATGCCGGTAGTAGCGGCCCAGGAAGCCTCGACAGCCTCCGGTGAGGACTTCTTCGCCAGGCCCGCTGCGGTGTGTAACGCGTGGGCGCGCGACTGCTCCGGCGACGTGGTCATCGTGTGAAACCCTGTTTCTCGTCCGTCGAGGGCACCCCGTTGTGCCCCCTCGGACGAGCCTATCCTCAGACGCTCAACGGTGCCGATGGCAAAGGTCCTACGCCCCTCGCGTTAGGCCTCTACCCACCCGATAAAAAGCCCTGCCAGGAAGGTCAGTATGCCGTCGACCTGTGTCGTGACTGGCGGCGCCGGCTTCATCGGGTGCGCGATCTCCCGCGGCCTCGCCGACCGCTTCGACGAGGTCATCGCACTGGACAATTTGCACCCTCAAGTGCATCCGCAGCGCCAGCGGTTGGCGGCGCTCGACCCCCGGTCGAGCTTGTCGTCGGCGATGTCACCGACGCGGCGGCCTGGGACGCCCTGCTGGACCGGCATACCCCGCAGGTCATCATCCATCTCGCAGCTGAGACCGGCACCGGACAGTCGCTCACCGAAGCCAGTCGCCACGGTCTGAGTCAACGTGGTCGGCACCACCCAGATGCTTGACGCGCTCGTGCGTCACGAGCAACGACCGCAGCGGATCCTGCTTGCGTCGAGTCGCGCCGTCTATGGAGAAGGCGCGTGGACGGACCCTGCTGGGGCCGTGCACTACCCCGGGCAACGCTCACGCGCCATGCTCGGCGCGGCGCAGTGAGACTTCGCCGGGCTCACTCCCGCGCCCCACGACGCTCGGACGGTCCACCCCGCACCGACCAGCGTGTATGCCGCGACGAAGCTCGCGCAGGAACACCTGGTCTCCGCGTGGTGCCTGGCCATGGGGGTGCGGCCGGTGCTCTATCGGCTGCAGAACGTCTACGGCCCGGGTCAGTCGCCGACCAACTCCTACACCGGCATCGTCACCCTCTTCGCCCGGCTGGCTCGGTCGGGCGCGGCCATCCCGGTCTATGAGGACGGGCTCATGCTGCGGGATTTCGTCTATATCGACGACGTCGCCGCGGCGCTGCTGGCCGGGCTCGACGTGGCGCCATCGCGACCGGACCCGCCCTATGACATCGGGTCGGGATCGCCCGTAACGGTGCTGGCGTTGGCACAGACCCTCGCAGCCCGAGTCGACGCGCCGGCCCCTCGGGTGACCGGAGAGTTCCGGGACGGCGACGTCCGGCACGCCAGCGCCACGATCGAGCCCGCGCAACTGGCGCTGGCCTGGAGACCGCAGGTGAGGTTGGCCGACGGCCTGGCGCGGCTGGTCGAGTGGCTGCCTGAGTAGATCCGCGCGGCGGGGTCCGGATTGGTGTGCGCGAAGCAGCGGCTCACTGCCCAGACCTGTGGACATCCCTCCGGGTCGATCACGACGGGTCACCTACACTCGCGGCATGCGCCGCACTCCCGCCAGTCGCAGCCGTGACGTTGGTGACCTCGCCGCACTCGCGGTAGCTGCGCAGGCTCGGGCCATCGCACGCGAGGTCGGCACGCTCGACCCGATCCTCGGCGATGACAGCGCCCAACGGGCCGCGGACGGGTTCGCCGAGCAGGCGGTCGCCTCCTTGAGCCGGCTGGCGATCCTCGCTGAGGGACGTCCATGACGGCTCTGGGCGGCGACCCCGCCTCCTGCTCTCACCTGGGCGGGACGCTGCTGCGTGGGGCTGCGGGACTTGCCCGGACGGCATACCCGTTGGACTCCAACAGCGCGACCGGACGGATGGCTGCCGCCGTCACCGGTGAACTCGACCGCGCCGGACGCGCGCTGCAGGTCTACGCCCAAGACCTCGCCGAGGCGCTGGCCAGCCACGAGCGACTCAGGGTCCGCGCCGCTGCCGCCGGGCTGGAGGTGCAGGGCTGGCGGGTCATCGAGCCCTATGGTGTCGTCACCGTGCCGACGATCCAGGCTCGCCGCGAGGCGGCACCCGACCTGCAGGCCGCCCTGGATCGCAGCAACGCTCGCCTCGGTCGGGCGCGGGCAGCCGTCACTCGCGAATTGCAGCTGGCCGAGCATGCGCTGGCCAGGACCGCCGGTCTCCCGTCAGCGAGGGCATCGGGACCCACGCCTGGAGGCCAGTAGCCTTCGGGCATGCAGATCTCGGAGTCCTTCACCTATCCCGCACCCGTCGACACCGTCTTCGCGATGATGACCGACGAGGAGTTCCAGTCCCGCAAGTGCGAGGCGACGCACGCGATCACGCATTCGGAGTCGGTGACGGTGACCTCGACCGAAGCCACCGTGGTGACCACCCGCGAGCTGCCGACCAGTGGTTTCCCGGACTTCGTGCGCAGCTTCGTCGGCCAGACCATCCAGGTTGTCGAGACGATCAACTACCACCCCGCCGATGCCGACGGGTCCCGCATCGGCGACCTCAACATCACCATGGGCACTGCCCCCATCGGCCTGATCGGCACCATCCGTCTCGACCCGATCGCCGAGGGCACGCAGGTCACCGTCGACGGCGAGCTCAAGGCTCGGGTTCCCTTCATCGGCGGGAAGGTCGAGGAAGCCGCCGCCCCCTTCCGCACTGGCCGGTATCCGCAAGGAGCACAAGGTCGGCATCGCCTGGCTCGCCGAGCAGCACTGACGGCGCGGGCGGCTCGCCTGTGCCGCTTGGCTGAGCACCAGACAGGTATGCCGTGCGCTCGGGTGAGCGCACGGCATACCTATGTGCCTTGAGGGCGAGGGGTCAGCCCATCGACGGGTAGCGGTAGTCCGTCGGCGGGACGAAGGTCTCCTTGATCGAGCGCACCGAGGTCCAGCGCATGAGGTTCTGAGCTGCGCCGGCCTTGTCGTTGGTGCCCGAGGCCCGGCCGCCGCCGAACGGCTGCTGGCCGACGACCGCGCCGGTGGGCTTGTCGTTGATGTAGAAGTTGCCCGCGGCAAAGCGCAGCACGTGCATCGCGTGGGCGATCGCCACGCGGTCCTGGGCGATGATCGAACCGGTCAACGCATAGGGGCGCGAAGGACTCCATCTGGGTGAGCATGGCGTCGTAGTCGGCGTCCTCGTAGACGTGCACCGAGAGGATCGGACCGAAGTACTCCACTCGCAGGCAGTCGTCGGTGGGGTCGTCGACCTTGAGGATGGTCGGGCGCACGAAGTAGCCCTCGGAGTCGTCATAAGTGCCGCCGGCGACGACCTCGATGCCCGGTGTCGCATGGGCCCGGTCGATCGCGGCCTTGTGGTCGGCGAAGGCACCGGCGTCGATGACCGCACCCATGAAGTTGCCCCCAGTCGGTGACATCGCCCTGGGTGAGCGAGTTGGCCTCGTCGCACAGCTGCTGGCCCATCCGCTTCCACAGCGAGGCGGGGATGTAGGCGCGCGAGGCAGCCGAGCACTTCTGCCCCTGGAACTCGAAAGCGCCCCGAATGAGCGCGGTGCGCAGCACGTCGGGATCGGCCGACGGGTGGGCGACGACGAAGTCCTTGCCGCCGGTCTCGCCGACCAGGCGGGGGTAGGTGCGGTAGGTGCCGATGTTCTTGCCGACCGTCTCCCACATCGAGTGGAAGACCGACGTCGACCCGGTGAAATGCAGACCCGCGAAGTCGGGCGAAGAGAGCACGGCGTTGGAGAGCGTGGCGCCGTCACTGGTGACCAGGTTGATGACGCCCGGGGGCAAGCCGGCGGCTTCCAGGATCGCCATGGTGTAGTGCGCGGCGAGCTGCTGAGTGCGGGCCGGCTTCCACACGACGGTGTTGCCCATGAGCGCCGGCGCGGTCGGGAGGTTGCCGCCGATCGCCGTGAAGTTGAACGGCGTGATGGCGTAGACGAAGCCCTCCAGCGAGCGGTAGTCCGACCGGTTCCACACGCCGCGGGAGTTGAGCGGCGGCTGCTCGGCGAGGAGTTGCTGGGCGAAGTGCACGTTGATCCGCCAGAAGTCGATCAACTCGCACGCCGAATCGATCTCGGCCTGCGGTGCGGTCTTGCTCTGGCCGAGCATGGTCGCGGCGTTGAGCGTGGCGCGCCACGGACCGGCCAACAGGTCGGCGGCCTTCAGCAGGATGCTCGCGCGGTCCTCGAAGGCCAGGTCGCGCCACATCGGGGCGGCGGCCATCGCGGCGTCGACGGCCGACTGGGCCTGGTCCGCGCTCACCAGCTTCATCCGCCCGAGCACCTTGGCATGGGCATGCGGCTGGACGACACTCGCCTCACGGCCGTCACCCATGACCTTGCGGCCGCCGATCGTGCTGGGCAGGTCGATGCACTCGGACCCGATGCGGTCGAGTTCGCGCTGCAGGGTGGCCCGTTCGGGGCTACCGGGTGCGTATCCGAGGACCGGTTCGTTGACCGGCGCCGGCACGCGGGATTGGGCATCCATCGAGGGATCCTCCTCGTCGAGGGCTGATAGGGCCCATCGTGTCACCTTCCGGTGCCCCACTCACCTCCCCTCGCGGGCCACTCGCGCGTTGCTCGCGAGTCGCTCGCGAGTTCCACGCGGGCTTCCTCGCATCGGGCCGGTATGCCGTGCCACGCTTGCCCCTGTGAGTGACACTTCCGCGCGCCCCCAGGTGGCCGTGTTCGGCACCGGGAGTTGGGGCACGGCATACACCTCGGTCCTGGCCGCTGCGGGGTGCACGGTGCGGATGTGGGGGAAGTTCCCCGACGAGGTGGACGACATCCAGCGGACCCACACCAGCGCCCGCTATCTGCCCGATCTCGTTCTGCCAGAGAGTGTTTCGGCGACGACCGATCCCGGTGAGGCGCTTGACGGCGCGCGGATCGCGGTCCTCGCAGTGCCCGCGCAGACGCTGCGCGCCAACCTCGCCGAATGGGGTCACCTGCTGCCTGACGACGTCATCGTCGTGTCGCTCATGAAGGGCCTAGAGAAGACCACCTCCCTGCGGATGAGCCAGGTCATCGACCAGGCTTGCCATGTGCCCCTTGAGCAGATCGCCGTCGTGTCGGGGCCGAATATCGCCCGGGAGATCGCCGCGCGCGAGCCCGCCGCCACGACCGTCGCGTCCAAGCACCTGCCCACCGCGCACGCTGTGGCGGACGCCTGCCACACGGCATACTTCCGGCCCTATGTTCACGACGACGTCGTCGGCGCTGAGCTGGGCGGCTGCGTGAAGAACGTCATCGCCTTGGCCTCCGGGATGACCGAGGGGTTGGGGATGGGCCACTCGGTGACCGCCGCGGTCATCACGCGGGGCTTGAGCGAGATGCGGGCGCTCGGCGAGGCGATGGGGGCGCACCCGGCGACCTTCGCGGGGTTGGCGGGGGTCGGCGACCTGGTCGTCACCTGCCTGTCGCCGCACTCGCGCAACTCCACCTTCGGGCGCAACCTCGGCAAGGGGCTGACCGTCGATGAGGTCGTCGCCGTGACCAAGCAGACCGCCGAGGGCGTGTCTTCATGCGCGGCGATGCTCGCGCTCGCGCAGGCCCACGGTGTCTGGATGCCCATCGTCGCCAATGTCACGGCGGTCGTTCACGAGGGGCGCACGGCCACGGAGTTCGGCCAGGTCATCCGCGACCTGCTGACGGCGGGCGAGTGACCCGCGTGCATCGTCCGGCGCGTGACTTTCCCTACTTCGACGCGCCGCCCATCGGACTGGCGCATCGCGGCGGGGCGCTGCACCCAGACAACGTCGGGCGTGAGAACACCCTGGAGGCGTTCGTCACCGCCGTCGGCCTGGGCTTTCGCTATCTCGAGACCGACGTGCACGCCACGCGCGACGGGGTGGTGGTCGCCTTCCACGACGCATCGCTGGACCGGGTCACCGACGGCACGGGCGCGATTGCCGACCTCACCTGGGAGGAGGTCTCGCGGGTGCGGATCGACGGCCGGTATGCCGTGCCGCGCCTGGACGACTGCCTGGCCACCTTTCCCGAGACCCGGTTCAACATCGACATCAAGGCACCCGGTGCGGTGGCGCCGTTGTGGCGTCTCATCCAGGACTTCGGCGCGGCCCACCGGGTCTGCGTGGGGTCCTTCTCCATGCAGCGGTTGCGCGACTTCCGGGCGCTGGCCGGGGGTCGAGTGGCGACGGCAGCCGGTCCGTCGGAGGTGGCGGCGTTGCGGTTTCGGCCGAGCCGGGTGCCCCCTGGGCGAGATATCGGCCAGGTGCTGCAGGTGCCCGAGACGATCACCTGGCCGGTCCGGCATACCGGATCTCACGGCGCCGGGCGCACGGTGACGCGCCTGGTGACCCCGCGGCTGCTGGAGCGGGCTCACGCACGCGGAATGCAGGTGCACGTGTGGACCGTCGATGACCCTCATCCGATGCACCGGTTGCTCGACCTCGGGGTCGACGGCCTGGTCAGCGATCGGATCGACGTACTGGCCGAGGTGTTGGCTCAACGCGGGGCCTGGCCGCCCGGCTCCTGAGCGGATGCGCCGCCGGTCGGCCCGGCAGGTAATCTCACGGGGTGACCGAGCCTTCCCGACTGCCTGCGGCGACGCCGCGCACGGGACCGATGTCACCGGCATACCGGGTCGTCACGGTCGCGCTCGTGCTGCTCACGACGATGATCGCCTTCGAGGCGATGGCGGTCTCGACGGCGATGCCGCGGGCCGCTGCGGAACTCGATGCCATCGGTGGCTATGGGTTGGCCTTCTCGTCAATGATGACCGCGATGCTGCTGGGGATTGTCGCAGCGGGGATCTGGGCGGACCGTGCCGGTCCCCTGCCAGCTCTGTATGCCGGCCAGACCCTCTTCGCGATCGGCACCCTGGGCTGCGCGCTCGCGCCGTCGTGGGGCGTGCTCATCGGTGGTCGGGTGGTCACCGGCGTCGGGGCGGGGCTGGTCATCGTGTCGGAGTTCGTCGCGATCGGCCGGGTTTTCCCTGCGCCGTTGCGCCCGCAGGTCTTTACCTGGCTCTCAGCAGCGTGGGTCATCCCGTCGGTCGTCGGAGCACCGGTGTCCGGGTGGCTGACGACGGTCGCCTCCTGGCGCTGGGTGTTCGGGATTGTCGTCGTGCCCGCCGTAGTAGCCGGCGCCTTGGTGTTCTTGCGACGGGCTGACATCGGTGTTCCGCCTCCGGCTGACGAGACCGCCGACGAACTCGACGTCGCCGATCACCGCCGCACCGCGCGCCTGGGGTCAGTGGTCGCCCTGTCTGCGGGGCTGGTGCAATTGGCCATCCACGAGCGGCAAGCCGGCTCCGAGGCTGCCGGCGCATTGTCCTCGCTGGGGGTCGTGGCTGCGCTCGCGATCGTCGGCGTCATCGGATTGCTCTGGGCCACACCGCGATTGCTGCCCGCGGGCACTTTGGTCGCGCGCCGCGGGCTCCCGTCTGTCATCGCCTCCCGCGCACTGTTCAACGGGTCGTTTATGGCGACCGTGACCTTCCTGCCGCTCATGCTCGTGCAGCGGTGGAACCTCGGCCTGACCATGGCCGGCGCTGTGCTCGCGACGGGGTCCGTGGGGTGGAGCCTCGGGTCGTGGCTGCAGGGTCGGGTGCGCTCTGATGGGTTGGCGCGACGGGTTCACCTGGTCTGGGGTGGTGCCGCGGTGTTGACCGTCGGCACGCTGGCGGTCATCGCAGCCGTGCTCACCCAGGCCTCTCCCTGGGTCTTCGCGGCCTGTATCGCGGTATGTGGACTGGCCATGGGCGCGGGCTCGACGACCCTGTCGGTGCTGGTCCTCGACCTCACGTCGGCACAGGAACACGGTCGCGCCTCGGCCGCGCTCCAGCTGTCGGACGTGCTCGGCTCGGTCGTGGGGATCGGAGCGGCCACGGCGATCTTCGCCAGCGGCGACCACGGCGGCCGGGCGGTCTACCTCGCGATCTACACGCTGCTGGCGGCGATCGCGGCCCTCGCGGTGGTCACCGGATTGCGCTGTATGCCGTCCCACTCACCTGCCGCTGCCGCCGCTGCCTCCGCTGCCTCCGCCGGCCGGACGTCCTGAGCTGTCCAGCGCTCGGTTGTGCGACGGCGACGGCATGTCACACACCGTCTCGGGGCACCCGGGGCACCCGGGCGATCACCACCACCGCTACACCCATGGCCATGACGCTGCCACCATCGCATCCCACTCCGCGCGCACGGCAGTCGACAGCGCGGCATACCTCGTGCCCGTCCTCTCGGCTGGGATGAGCCTGCTGGACGTCGGGTGCGGACCCGGGAGCGTGACCCTCGACTTGGCCAGGCTGGTCTCCCCCGGCCAGGTCGTGGGCTGTGACAGCGCTCCCGAGGCGCTTGAGGCCGCGCGAGCCACTGCGGCTGCCAGCGAGGACACCGTGACCCGATTCGTGGTCGGCGACGCGCTGGGCCTGCCGTTCGATGACGACAGCTTCGACGTCGTGCACGCCCACCAAGTGCTGCATCACATGAGCGACCCCGCCCAAGCACTGCGCGAGATGGCCCGGGTGGCCCGACCCGGCGGGTGGGTCGCGGCCCGGGAAGCCGACTACGGGGCGATGGTCTGGTACCCCGATGTCCCGGGCCTGCAGGAGTGGCGCGCGCTCTACCAGGTCGTGGCGCGCGCCAACGGTGCCGAGCCGGACGCTGGGCGGCGGATCCGCGCATGGGCCACGGCGGCCGGGCTGACTGACGCCACCTTCTCGACGTCGGTCTGGACCTACGCCGATCGCGAACGCTGCCGCTGGTGGGGCGAGAGCCAGGCGCAACGGTATGCCGGTGAAAAGTTCGCCGAGCAGGCGTTGGCGGCGGGAGCCAGCCAGGCCGACCTCGACCGGATCGCTGCAGCATGGCGCACCTGGGGCGGCTCTCCGGAGGGGTGGTTCGCCCTCTTGCACGGCGAGGTTCTCGCGCGGGTCTAGGGATTCGGCGGCGCCATCAGAGGCCGCTCTGGGCCATCCACCAGTGCGCCTGAACTGAGTTTGGGTGAAACTCGATAGCCCTTGCGCTCGAACATATGTCTTAGTACAATGGCCGCATGACGATCACTCACCTCGACCGACAGCCAGGCGGCGGTATGCCGTCCGGCCGGGTCCCGGGTGAGGAGCGGGTGAAGTCGGGGGTGGTGGGGCTGTCGACGGCGGTGGTGCATGCGACGTTCGATGGGATCCACGCCAAGCTGGCCGCTGACTCGGATGTTGAGGTCGTGATCTCGTCTGCGGACATCCACGAAGCCGATCGGATCGTGCGACGGGCAGAAGCGCTGCGGTTGGCCCTGGTAGCTCGGGCCGATCAGCAGCAGGTGCATCGCCGGTTCGGGCATTCGTCGACGTCGGCGTGGGTCGCTGCGACCACTCGAAGTGGGGGTGCGACGGCACAACGTGACGTCGTGCTCGCGACCGCGTTGGCGGACGGGTTGGACCTCACGCGTGAGGCGTTCGAGGCTGGTGAGGTCTCGGTGTCGAATGTCGGGATCGTCGTGCGAACCATGAACAAGCTGCCCAAGACCCTGACGCCGGTGGAGAGGGAGAAGGTCCAAACCTCGCTCGTGCGCCAGGCCGCCCATCTGAACCCCGGGAAGTTCGACCGGGCAGCGAAGGTGGCGCTGGCTGCCGCGGAGAAGACCGCCGCTGAAGTCGCCGATCACCTTGAGCACCAATTGTTGGATGAGGAACGTCGGGCGTACCGGTCCTCGACGGTGACCCTGCGTGACCTGGGCAACGGCACCACCGAACTGCGGGCACTGCTGCCGACCACGGTCGCGGGGGTGCTGCGGAAGGTGTTGCAGTCGATGACCGCACCCCGCCGCGATCACCTGCGCCACGCCGCCGAAAAGGCCCTCGCTGACGGACAAACCCCAGCCGGATGTTTCACCGACGGATCCGTCGCGGCTGACCTGCTCAGTGCCACCAGCACGCCCGAGCACTCGGCGTTCGGTGCGGGTGCCCAGACGACGACCGGTAGCACCGGCGGACATGGGCACGCGGCATTCGGGACTGTCGGGGCAGAGACGACCGGCGCGACCGGGCGGACGGCAGGAACCTTCGGCCAGGAGCCCTTCGGGATCGGCGCCACTGCCGCCGAGGCAGCGACCGGCGCGAGCGGACAGCGGGTTGAGGGGCGGAACGCGGACTGGGCCGACATCGACTGGGCCCACCGCCGCGGACGCGCTCTCACCGAGTTGATCGAGCACTTGGACACCGAGAAGCTCACCGGGAAAGTCGCCTCCACCGTCATCGTCACGATGACCGCCGAACAAGTGATGGGCGCCGCGAAAGCCGCCCAACTGCAAGCCACTGTCCATGAGCTGACCGGGACCCTCCTGCAGATGAGTCCCTCCAGTGCAGCAGCCACCACCGACACCGGACACCTGCTCTCGGCCAGCGCCGCCAGACGGATCGCCTGCGCCGCCGACATCCTCCCCGCCATCCTCGGAGGACCCAGCCAAATCCTCGACCTCGGCAGACAGAACCGATTCTTCAACGACCACCAACGCACCGCACTAGCCACCATCTACGAGACCTGCGCCGCGGAAGACTGCGACCGCCCATACGCCTGGTCCGAGCTACACCACGAAGACCCATGGTCCCGAGGCGGGCTGAGCGACCTCGACAAAGCCGTGCCCTTGTGCGGCTTCCACCACCGGACAATGCACGACCCCGCCTACCACCACCAGATCACCCGAGACGAACACGCACTAGGGGCTAAGACAATCCACTTCCAGCTTCGGACGTAGCCACAGAATGAGCGGCGAAGTCTGCCCAATCTGCGCAGAGAGCGCCGCGGCCGGGTGACGCCTGTATCCGAAGCCTGGGTTTGGCGATCAACGGCTAGGCGCGGGCGAAGACGTGGCCACGCTCAAGGCGGATCCGAGACCAGCGTCCGCAGCGATACACCTGGGCAGTCGCCTGAGGAATCTCGGCCCCACCGGCACCACCTTCCCCCGCACCAGCACCGCCACCGACCCCACGCGCGCCAGACACCCCGGAGGAGCCGCTCCCCCGGGGGAGCAGGCCGAGCACCGACGCGGCGAAAGCCGCACCGGTGGGCACGGACCATCCGACAGGATCCGCCGGATCTGACCGGTCGCCCGAGCCGGAGTCAGAGCCGTAGCCATCGCCGAGCACGACCGGCAGCGGAGCGTCCCAGATCCGGCGCCGCACGGCATCGACCGCCGCGGATCCCACTGCGTCGGGGACGGCCTGCGCCACGGACGCAATCCCCTCGGCAGCGCGAGCGGCCAAGACGGACTCCGAGATCGAGCCCACCCACTCCCACGGGCCGGTGAGCGGCAGTTGGCCGGCCCAGGGCGCGTGCACGGCAGCCGGGGGCACCGACAGCACGGTCGCGCCGGGCAGGTCACGAGCGAACCGGTCCGTCAAGGCGCCCGCGGACACCACGACATCGCACCCCGCAGCCATGGGAGCGCCCAGCGCGAACCCGCGGTGACCCACCGCCGCGCCAGCCGCAAAGAGACCAGACCCGGGTAGTACCCCGACCCAAACACCGAGCACCGATCCCCGGGTGATCAGCCGAACTGCCGCGTCGGGATCGGCAGACCGGGCCCTGCGCACCAAGGTGACGAAGTCGGCATACCCCTGCGGGTCGGAGAACTCCAGCGACACGGTCACAGCGAGCGCCTACTGCGCAGCGGCGCCGGATCCCCGAGATGCCGCTGTAGCTGGGTGCGTTCTTCCGCCGCCATCCGACGCGGCACGCCATCGCGGAGGTTGAACAACGCGAGCGTCGTCTCGGCCACGGCATACCGAGTGCTGCCGAACGACTGCGGGTCGCGGATGACGTAGCCGATGTCATAGCTGGCCCCGCCGATCCGGGTCACCCAGACGTCGACGGCAACTGGCTGCGGGCGATAGTTGAGCGGAGCCAGGTAGTCGATCTCGTGCCGCGCGACGACGATCCCGCGGTCCAGTTGCTCGAGCCCCTCGGGGAACCAATCAACGAGCATCGCCACGCGAGCGTCCTCGAGCAGCCGCACGAACTGCACGTTGTTGACATGCCCATAGGCGTCCATGTCCGACCAACGCAGCGGAACGAGGACCTCGGTGACCTGACTCATGCGGCCATTGTCCTACCCTCAGCAGCATGACCGATGCGCCGTTCGAGCCGGTGAGCGACCTGCTGGACCTCCTCGACCTGCGCGAGGTGGAGCCGGTCACGGTGACGGTCCAGCCGACTCAGGACGACCACCCAGCCGAGCTAGCGCCCACGGCTGCAAGGGTTTTCGTCGGCTCAAGCCAGAAGCAGCGCTATCAGCGGATCTTCGGCGGACAACTTCTCGCCCAGGGGATCATCGCCGCCGCCCGCACGGTCACCCCGGCCGACCCAAATCCGGCCGGCGGCGGACGTCCCATCCACTCGCTGCACACGGCCTTCCTCGCCTCCGGATCGGACACCGCCGACGTCCACTACGTCGTCGAGCCGCTCGGCGACGGCCGATCCTTCTCCACCCGCCGCATCCTCGCCGTGCAGGACGGCCGCCTTCTCGCGACGCTCACCGCGAGCTTCCAAGATGCCTCCCCCGGACTCGAACACCACGACCCGATGCCCACCGTCCCAGCGCCCGAGCGCCTCAAGGACGTCGCCGCGGCGCTGGACGGCATACCGGGCCCGTATGCCGTGGTGTGCATCCTCGAGGGTCCGATCGAGCTGCGTCACGTCGAAGGCAACCTGTATGCCGGCCCCGGCCCCGAGCAGACCCCCGACCAGAGCGTGTGGCTGCGCTCCCGGCGGCGGTTGCCCGACGACCCCACCATCCACGCGGCCTTCCTCGCCTACTCGACCGACTACTCGATCCTCGAACCGGTGCTCCGCGCCCACGGGGTGAGCTGGGCCGAACCCCGACTGCGCCAAGCAAGCCTCGACCACGCAATCTGGTTCCATCGCGCGGCGCGCGCCGACGAGTGGGTCCTGCACGCCGGTCACAGCCCCTCCGCGTCGGGCGGACGCGGCCTCGGCATCGGCAGCTTGTATGCCGTCGACGGGCGCCTCGTGGCCACCGTCGCCCAAGAGGGGATGCTGCGGCTCAAGGGCTGACCACCCTGGACTAGCTTTGGGGATATGACGACCCCTCGCACAGCCATTGTCACCGGCGCCGCTCGCGGGATCGGGGCGGAGACCGCACGCCATCTCGCCGCGTCCGGGCACGCCGTGGGGATTCTCGACCTCGACGAATCAGCTTGCAAGACAACGGGTTCTGAGATCAGGACGCCGGCGGGCACGCGATCGGGGTCGGGGTCGATGTGGCCGATGCCGCTGCTGTCGAGGCCGCCGTCGCCCGGGTCGCCGCCGAGTTGGGCGCCCCGACCATCCTGGTCAACAATGCCGGCATCACCCGCGACAACCTGCTGCACAAGATGAGCGAGGCCGACTGGGACCTGGTGATGAGCGTGCACCTGCGCGGCTCCTTCCTCATGACCCGGGCCTGCCAGACGCACATGGTCGCGGCGAAATTCGGCCGGATCATCAACCTGTCCTCCACTTCCGCGCAGGGCAACCGGGGTCAGACCAACTACTCGACGGCCAAGGCCGGACTGCATGCCGTTCGAGGAGTCCTCGCCGCAGCGGCCGCCAAGAACCCCTCCGGCCCGGGTCGGCCAGCCGGCGGACATCGCCGCTCTGGTGACCTTCCTGGCCAGCGATGCCGCCGGATTCATCAACGGCCAGGTCATCTACGTCGCCGGCGGACCCCCGCGACTAACACCGCCGACGCACCCCCGACCGGAGGGTCACGGCATGCGGCTAATGTCAGCAGGCGTGAGCCCGCTGAACCCGCCCTCCCGTGACTCGATCGCCGACCTGCTGGAGGTCCTGGACCTGCGGAGCTCGGTCAAGCCAGGGTCCGTTACGAAGGAATGCCCGGCGACGACGAGACCGACCTCGGTGAGTTCTCCCGGTGGTGTTCGTCGGCCGCAGCCAACGGATGCCGCATGGCCGGGTCTTCGGTGGCCAGGGTGCTCGCCCAGTCGCTGGTCGCCGCGTCGCGCACCGTCGACGCCGTCGACGGCGTGCCCGCCCGATCCACTCGTTGCACGCGCCTATTTCGTGCGCGGCGGCGACGACAGCCACCCGATCAAATTCCTCGTCGAGAAGGTGCGCGACGGGCGATCCTTCTCCACCCGCCGGGTGCAGGCGGTGCAGTACGGCCGCACCATCCTGTCGATGGGCTTTTGGCCCATCGGAGCCGGCTGAGGGCATGGAGCACCACGACCCGATGCCGCCGGTCCCTTCCGGAGGATGCGGTCGCTGGACGAGTTGCGCGAAAAACACCGACCCGGCGTGCGGTCCTTCTTCGCGCTGGAGCGCCCACGTAGCTGCGCCATGTCGAGGGCAATATCTACACCCAGTTTCCGGTTCGAATCATTGCCCGCCAGAACGTCTGGCTGCGCGCCCGGCACGAGCTGCCCGACGATCCGATCATCCACGCGGCGGTTCTGTCGCTTTATGCCTCGGTCTACTCGCTGGAGCCGGTGTTGCGGCGACACGGGGTGCTGGATGGACAGTCGGCTGCGTCCGGCGAGCCTCGACCATGCGATGTGGTTCCACCGGACGGTGCGCGCCGACGACTGGATCCCCTACACGATGAGCAGCCCCGTCCGCCCAGGGCGGTCGGGGGCTCGAGGTCGGGCGGATGGTCAGCCAGGACGGGCGCTCATGGTGACGCTCGCGCAGGAAGGCATGCTGCGGCTCAAAGACCCGGTATGCCGCGCCCCGCCGCCGGCGAGAGTAACGACAGCGAGCAACTACAGCCCGACGCCCAGGGTGACGCCGCCGTCGACGACGGAGTCTGACCGGTGATCCACGCCGCGTCGGCGCTGAGCAGGAACGACACTGCCCCCGGCGACGTCGTCGGGCAACGCAAGCCGCTTGAGCGGATAGGCCTGGGCGACCTGGGGCTCGCGGCCGGCATCGGGGCCTGGGCGAAGCGGGTCTTGACCACTGCGGGCGCCACCGCGTTGACCCGGACATCCGCCCAGTTGCGGGCCCAGCTCCATGGTGAGGTGGATGAGCGGGCCTTCGACGGCATACCAGCCCAGGGCCCCGCTGGCCCCGAGGCCGGCGAGCGGAGGAGATGTTGACGACTGCGCCCGGGTGCGCGGCGCTGCCGAGCCCCGGTCGATCGCAGCCTTGACCCACGCAGCCGCCACGACGTTGGTGTCGAGATCTTGCGCGCTACCCTCGGTCGGGTGTAGAGCAACGGCCCGTATGCGGGTTGATGCCGGTGTTGTTGACCAGGTAGTCCAGCCCACCGAACCGATCGTGGGCCCAGCTCGATGGCGGCGCCTGATGGGCCGGGTCGGCGGCATTACCGGCCAGCGCGACGGCATACTGCGCGCCACCCAACTGGGCCACGGCGTCGGCGAGCGCCTCGGGGTGCGTGCCGTGACGACCACCCGGGCACCGTCGGCGATGAGGCGGGCTGCGACTGACGCCCGATCCCCGGCTGGCGCCGGTGACGAGCGCGACCGCGCCCTCGTGCTCTAGCACGAGCGGCGCGGCCGCGGATCCGTGTTGTCGGAGAGTCGGTCCACAGGCCCAGGTCGCGGCCGATGAGTTCCTTCATGATCTCGTTCGAGCCGGACCCAGATCTTGTGACGCGGGCGTCCGCCACCAGCGCGGGCGGCGCGGTGTTCGTTCGTGAAGCCGTAGCCACCG
>JADJVI010000049.1 GCA_016710645.1 Actinomycetales bacterium
GGCTCACCTTGTTGGCCAGGTCGATGAGGTCATCGGTCGAGTCGCCCATCGCCGAGACCACGACACACACGTCGTGGCCGGCCTGCTTCGTCTGGACGATGCGACGCGCCACGCGCTTGACGCCTTCGGCATCAGCGACCGACGATCCACCGTACTTCTGGACGATGAGGCTCACGACAGGGCTCCCGCGGGGACTGGTCAGGGACCCCGAAAGCTTATCCACGGCATACCGGAGCCTGGTTTGTGCCTCACATGCCGAGACGCGCGGCTCACATCGTGAGACCCCACGCACCCGACAGACCACAAGACACCACGGCGCGGTATGCCGTGCCCGTCACCTCACGGGTGCAGGGCCTCGAACTCGGCGTCGGCCACGACCTCGTCGTCGGCGTCGAGCCGCAGGTGAGCGAGGATCGACTGGAGCACCCGCAATGACGCTGCGGCGCGTTCGCCCCAAGTCGACAGGTAGGAGAACTGCCACCACCAGAGCGCCTCGACCCGGCGGCCGACGTCGGCAATGCCGCAGCCTGTAGGAGAGCGCCAGGGAGGATCCCGGTGGATGTCGTTGGAGAGCATCCCTTGGTAGGCTCGGCGGCGGTGACCGGGTCGACCACTGACGTCGGCGTAGTGCGTCGATGACCTCGAAGAGGTTGGCGAGGTTGTCGCGCAGCACTCGACGTCGGCGTCGGGGCCCGGGTCGGCCTCGGGCCGGTCGACCAACACGACGTCCTGGATGGCGCCCAACCGGGATCCGGCGAGCAGCAGTTGCCCGGTGGCCAGCAACAACACGGGGATGGCGATGTCGGGCGAGCCGCCGGAGGCAACCTCGGCGACGGCGCCGAGATAGGCCGGGTCTGGGCTGCGGTCTCGTCGGCGAAGGCGGCGGGCCTCCCTCTCAGCTGATCGGCACGATCCGGTCGGGCATGGACGGTGCGCCTCCTTCGGGCGCTCGACCAAGGTCACCCCTCGTTAGCGTATTCCGGGGATCCACCGACCGGCGGCCCGATGCAGTACGCGCGTCCACGCCGCTCACCCGAGCCCGGAAGCAGGGTGCGTGAGAGATAGGTGGCCGTCGCCTCGCCGGCGATCCCATGGGGTCAGTGGCGATGATGACCTCCGGTCACCGGGCCGTCGGCCAGGCGGGCCATAAGCTGCGCGGGTGCGCAGGTCGCCGGGCCCGACACCAATCCATCGGCGAGATGGCCCCGCCGAGCGGCCGTGGTAGAGCCCGCGGAACTCCCGAAATGCGCTCAATGGGCGACACGTCCACCCAGGTTCCTCGACGTCGCAGATCGCGCTCCGGTCGCGTCGCGAGTCGCCGCACATCCGGCACAGATCGGCCTCGGCGACATTGCCGCACTCCCGGCAGAACCGGATCTTGGCCTTGACCTCGCTAAGCACCTCGACCAGCCGGCTCACATCGGCGGCGTCGGCCTGCAGGTGGAAGGCGATGCGCTGGGCGCTCTTGGGGCCGATCCCGGGCAGCCGCCCAAGTTCGTCGATGAGGTCCTGCACGATGCCTTCGAACACCCCAGCAGACTACGGGGCGCCGCCGACATCGGCTCGGACGCCGCCCTCCCCGCGCCCGCGTGTGTCGCTGCGGCTCTCGATGGCGCGGGAAGGCGACGCCCCTCAAGAGCCCGGTATGCCGGGTAGCCGCCGCCAGCCCGGTTGTCGCTCGCTGCTTATCCGAGCGTCGCGAGGAGGGGGTCGACGAGGTCACGCCCGCGCAGTGCGTCCCGCCACCGCTGCGGTATGCCGTGCTCCCCCACAACCAGCCCCGCGATCCCTCGGCGATGCACGCCGTGGTGTCGGTGTCGTCGCCCAGTGCGATGGCCCGCCGAACAACCGTTTCGTAGTCCAGCGGCTGCTCCGGCCGGGGGAGCCCGGCCGGGCAATAGCGCCGGTGAGAGCGTGAGCGCTGCCCGCAGGCTGTCGACGACGTAGCCGGTGCCGCGATCAGCCCACCTGGCCGTCGGCGGGGACGAGGACGTCGAGCTCGGCGCGCTCGGGTGACCCCGCGGCATACCGGTTCTCGAAGGCTTCCCGCGCGTCCTGCCACGCGCGGTCGACGGCAGCGCCGTCGAGGATGCGCCGCGCCCACAGGCAATAGACGGCGCAAGCGACCTGGCTGCGCAGGTGACCGTGGGTCACCGCCGACTGGGCGAAGGCGTCTTTGATGAGTTGGGCGTCGTCAGCGGCGTGTGGGCCGAAGATCAGCGGCAGCACCCGCATCAGTGACCCGTTGCCATTGGCCCGCGCGTCGGTGGCACCGGCGGTCGCGGCGGGCTGACCACTGCGGATCCGCGAGAGCGCCTGGTTGGTCTGGATGCCGACGTCGAAAACCCGGCTGTCGACGGCATACCGGCCCCTGGTCGAGCCAGGCGAGCAGGCCGCAACCGAGGTCGTCGACGGCCAAGCCGCGGCAACGGATCAGCGATTCGAGCAGGACCAGCGCCTGCGCGCCGTCGTCGGACCAGGTGCCCGTCGGCACGCCACCGTGGGCGCGGTGGAAGCCGGGCGGCGGGGTCATCTCGATGGCGTGCAACGGCGGGATCTGGAGGCGTCGGGAACTCGTAGGAACCCCAAGGCATCGGCGACGAGCAAGCCGTAAATGCCGCCCCGGATGCGGTCAGTGCTCGAGGGGATGAGGTCAGTCGGCATTGGGGGCGCCGGGCGGGGAGTTGTATTCGTCAGCGCGATCTTGGCCGCTGAGCGTCGCGATGGCGTCCATGACGTCGTTGGTGAGCTCGCGCCGGGCCCGGCCCTGCGGCATACCGGTGTAGGACTCCGGGTGGATCGGCGGACCGAAGGCGACCGAGACCTTGGCCAGCCGCGGGAACGACGCGCCGACCGGCTGGATGTTTTCGGTGCCGCGCAGGCCCACCGGCACGACGGGGACCCCTGCGGTGAGCGCCAGCCAGGCCACACCGGTGCGGCCCCGGTAGAGCCGGCCGTCGCGCGAGCGGGTGCCCTCGGGGTAGATGCCAAAGGCCTTGCCGGCCCGCAGCGCGGCGAGCGCAACGTCGAGCGACTCCTGCGCCGCGCGGCTGGATTCGCGGTCGACGGGGATCGCGCCGACCCCCTCGAAGAAGGCTCGCTTGGCCTGCCCCACGATGCCCTCGCCGGTGAAGTAGTCGTCCTTGGCCAGGAAACTCACCTGCCGCGGCGCCACCAGCGGGATCGCGAACGAGTCGATGAACGACAGGTGGTTGCTCGCGATGATCACGCCACCGTCGCGGGGCACATTGGCCAGCCCGGTGACCCTCGGCCGATAGATGAGGTGGGTGAGCGGTTTGAGCACCGCCGACCCGACTTGGTAGATCACCGCCCACCTCCGTTGCCATCGCCGTCGTCGACGATCCGTCCGCCGAGCAGGCGCTCGATGACCGCCTGGCCCATCTCGAGGTCAGGAGTGACGTCTTCGTCGTCGAAGCTCACCTCGGCCGCGTCGGGATCGTCCTGGGGCTGGGTCGACGGCGCGCCAGCACCTCCGGGCGCAGCTCGGTCGGCCCCGGTATGCCGTGCGCCGGGTCGGTGCCGCTCCTCCAGCGAGCGGCGAGTGGCGGCCTTGGCCCGGGCGAGTTCCTCGCGCACGTTGTGGGCCGCAGCATGGGCCGCCGCGGTGTTGGCCTCGCGCGCGGCCGCGATCTCGTTGATCGGCTCGGCGGTCGTGCGGGTCCGGAGGCGACGCTGCGAACTCAGGAGCCAAAGGCGCGGCCGAAGCCGTCGACGCCGCAGGACCTGGCATGGGGGCGGGATCCGAATGCGCGGACGGGGCGGCTCGTTCCGAGACTGGCGGGGTGGGCGACGAGGGCGCCCCTGGTTCAGCGGGTTCGGACGCCGCGGACCACGCCGGCTGCTCCGATGGCGGCGGGGCAACCTCGGGTGCGGGGCCAGAAGGCGCCGTCGGCATCGTCTCCTCAAGAGGCGACCCGGTGGGCTGCGCTGACCCTGACGAGTGCGCAGGCGCCGGAGCGGACGTCGGGGCCGGCGCGGCGGCGGCGGGCTGGTCGTGCGGGGCTGCCACCCCCTCGACCATGACATCGAGGCCGATCTCGTCGATGAGCGCCTGGCGGACGACCTCGGCGTGATTGCCCGCCCGGAAGGTGTTGGTGAGGCCCACCGTGGCGATGCCGAGCACGAGGCGCTGCCCGTCGTAGTCGAGCACCGAGGCATGTTGCGAGACGAAGGTCCACGTCACCCGGCGCCGAGTGAAGATCCGGCCGAGCACTTCGGGCCAGACCCGCCGGATGCCGACGATGTCGAGGTCGGGCGGGGGGGTGACCACTTCGACGACCTCGACGTGCGGGATCGCCTCGCGTGATGTGGGCGACAGCTGGGCGTGCACCGGAGCGGGGGGTGGGATTGGCACATGCTGCCCAGCCGGCGCCTGATGGACGGCCGGAGCTTGATGCGCGGCTGGTGACTGATCCGCCGTGGGCGCAAGTTGTGCCGGCGGCGGCGGGACGATCGGCCGCGGGGCGGACTCGGCGACCGCGCGCGTGAGCGTGGGCGGCATACCGGGTCGTTGCAGTGCAGCTGCCACCTCGGGCGAGTGCGCCGCCGAGCCGGACGCCGCGAGATCGAGGCGACGTTCGATGCGGTCCAGCCGTGCGGCATACCCCTGCTCTCCCGAGGCGGCTGGGAGCAGGACGCGCGCGCAGATCAATTCCAACTGCAGCCGCGGGGAGGTCGCTCCGGTCATCTCGGTGATGCCGGTGCTGACGATGTCGGCCGCGCGGGACAGCTCACCGGGGCCGAAGCGGGACTGCTGGCCGCGCATCCGGTCGAGCTGGTCTTCGGGCACGCCGCGCAGCACCTGGGCGGCACCATCGGGCACGGCGGCGACGATGATGAGGTCGCGCAACCGCTCCAGCAGGTCCATCGCGAAGCGTCGCGGGTCGTGGCCAGACTCGATGACCTTGTCGATCTGGCCGAAGACCGCGGCAGAGTCGCGGGCGGCGATGGCGTCGATGGTGGCATCGAGCAACTCGACGCTCGTGAAACCGAGCAGCGACGCCGCGCCCTCGTAGGTCAGCCCCTCCGGCCCCGAGCCGGCGATGAGCTGATCGAGCACCGACAGCGAGTCACGCACCGACCCCCCGCCGGCCCGGGTGACGAAGCCCAGCACCCCCGGCGCGACCGCCACCTGCTCCTGAGCGCACAGGCTCTCCAGGTAGGCCGTGAGCTTGGCCGGCGGCACCAGCCGGAAGGGGTAGTGATGGGTGCGCGAGCGGATCGTGCCGATGACCTTCTCGGGCTCGGTCGTCGCGAAGACGAACTTCACGTGCTCGGGCGGCTCTTCGACGATCTTGAGCAGGGCGTTGAAGCCCTGCGGGGTGACCATGTGAGCCTCGTCGATGATGTAGACCTTGAAGCGACTCTGCGCCGGACCATAGGACGCGCGCTCGCGCAGATCGCGGGCGTCGTCGACACCACCATGGCTGGCCGCGTCGATCTCGATGACGTCGACGCTGCCAGGGCCACCGCGCGCGAGCGCCACACACGACTCGCACGTGCCGCATGGCGTGGGCGTCGGTCCTTGCTCGCAGTTGAGGCAGCGGGCGAGGATGCGGGCGCTGGTCGTCTTGCCGCAGCCCCGCGGCCCGGAGAAGAGATAGGCGTGCCCGACCCGCTGGGTGCGCAGCGCCTGCATGAGCGGCTCGGTGACGTGCTCCTGGCCGATGACGTCGGCGAACGTCTCGGGTCGGTAGCGCCGGTACAGAGCGGTGGTCACGCCCCCCAACCTAGTGGGGAGGGGCGACAGCCGGTATGCCGTCCACAGCCGGATGCGCCGACCGTCGCCAGCAGTCCGTCAGGCCGCAACGAACGAGCACGACGGCGCCGAGATCCCGATGTCGTTGGCGTTGGTGGTGCAGGTGTTGTCGGTGTAGGTCGCGCCCGTGTCGGTGCCGAAGGTCCACTCATAGCGCCATTGATAGTTGGCCTGTGTCGCGACGGTGATCGTGGCGGAGATGGTGCCGTGGCCGGGCGCCGAAGCCGCCGGCGCCGCGACTTGGTTGCCGACCTGGGTCTTCACGCCGGTGTCGGCGTTGACGAGGTATGCCGTGAGGTACTGCGCGCGGAACCAGCACCCGACGAACGAGTAGGTGAAGCTGAAGGTGTACTTCCCCTTGGGCAGGCAGAAGATCTTCGAGGTGTAGGACACTGTCGTGTTGGCCTGCAACGGGTCGCCACCGAAGCCGATCGTCACTGCGCCCACCGCAGTGCCCGCGCTACACGTCGTTTGACCGCTCTTGCACCCTGCTGTCGCCCCGGGGGTCCAGTTAGGGCTGCGGAATACGTGCGTGTCACTGCCCGCCATGAACTTCGCCGTCGTCGGCGATGTCGCCCCGGTCCACCCGTTGCCGAAGCTGTTGGTCGTGGTGTTCCACGTCGTGCCGGTGCCGAAGTTGAGCGCTCCGGTCGACGCGGTCAGGTCACTGCACGTCGTCGTGCACACACTGGACGCGAAGGCCGGTGTGCCCGCAGCGGCCACGATGACCGGCACGGCCCAGGCAGTGCCCTTGGCAACCGTGCGTCGATGAACGAGACGTCGCGATTCCCCCATGGCGGTCATCCTAACCAGACGGGCACATGTTAAACATTGTCGCGAAAGGCTTGAGGGTGCCTTGGGGCAAATGACAGTATTTATGACGGTTAATGCTGGAATGTAGAATTTATCCGATTATTGCACCCGACGAGGCGAGCCCACCCGCCCGGCGGGGGATGATGGCCAGTATGCCGTCCTCTCCCGCCGACCCCTCCCTCCCCTCCGGCGCGCCGGCCGCCGCTGGCGCTGACGTCCTGCAGGCCGATGGAGTGACCAAGCAGGTCGACGGCGCCTGGCTGTTACATCCCACTGACCTGGTCGCGGGGCCAGGCGAGTGCGTCGTCGTCCGCGGCCCGAACGGCACCGGCAAGACCACGCTGCTGCGCATCGTCGCCGGGCTCCTCGCTCCCACGGCCGGCACGGTCACCTATCGCGGGCGACCCGTCGATGACCGCGACCCAGCCACCCGCGCAGCCCTCGCGGCGCTGGTCGGTGCGCCGACGGCATACCGGGATCTCACGGTGACCGACCACCTGGTCCTTGTCGACGCGACCTGGGGAGGCGACCCCGCCGGATGCGATGCACGGGCCGCCGAAATGCTTGAGTCGCTCGAAATCGCCCACCTAGCAACGCGATTCCCGTATGAGCTGTCGTCAGGACAACAGCAGCTATTCCATCTCGCGCTGTTCCTGCAGCGACCCGCCAGGGTGCTGGTCCTCGACGAACCCGAGCAGCGCCTCGACCCGCACAAGCGCGCCATCCTCACCGACATCCTTTCGGCCAGAACCGAATCCGGCCAGACTCTCGTCATCGCCACCCATGACGAGGGCCTGTCCGACGCCCTGGCCGACTACGTCCTGGAGCTGGCGGCATGGTGACGCCGTGCGACCTCCGTCGCGAGCACCGCCGGTGAGCGACACAGCCCGGATGCACCGGGTCCGCGAGGTGCTTGCGCGTGGCGGGCGGCGTGGCTCGTGGCAGAACGCCGCGTATGCCGTCTACGTCGCCGTCCTCTTCGCGCTGTTCTGGGGCTTGCCCTTCACCCAACAGGCGCTGCGAGGGGTCGACCCCGAGCCCTGGCGGGCGGCCGCCGATGGCTCCTCGCCCGCGGCGGTGACGGCCTGGTTCGTCGGCGTCGTCGGGACCCTCGCCGTCGTGGCCTGGCTGCTCGGACGAGTACGCGGGCCGATCGCGCCGGACCTCAGCTATATCGACCTCGTCGTCGCGAGTCCGCTCGACCGCGCGCTGACCTTGCGAACCTGGTGGCGGCTGGCCCGCTTCGGCAGCGTCATCGTCGGCACCCTGCTCGGGCTGGTGCTGACCGGGGCGATGGCCTTCATCGGGCTGGCAGGTCTGGGAGTGCTGGCCGTCGGTGCCGCAGGCGGCATGCTCGCGGGGATTGCGGTGGCATGGGCTTGGCTGCTCGGCCAGGCCAGCGCCCGCGGGGCCGGCCGGACGGCATACCCAGGGGGTGGCCGCGCGGTCGCGCATCCGCTGCGCCGCCTCACTGTGTCGGCCTTGCACGATCAGGCCATCGCCTCCCGCACCATGGGCGGCGCAGTCCTCATGGGCGACCTGCGCGGCGCTCGCCTGGCGGCAGGCGGACGTCCGGTGCGCGGGCGCGCGCTGCGCCTGCGGCCCGCCCGGGCCTTCCAGGTCATCGTCCGGCGAGACCTGATCGGGTTGCGGCGCAATCCGATTCGATTGGTCGCTGCGACGCTAACCATGCTGGCTGGGAGCGCACTGCTGTGCCTGCGGGTTGGCTCCCCCGAGGCATCGCTGTGGACCTCGCTGCTCGGTGCCTTCGTCGCGTCAGCCGGCCTGCTCGGCGCCGCCGAAGGACTACGTCTGCAGGGCGACAATGTCGGCACGCCACCCCTGCTCGGCATCCCGCCTCGGCACGAAGCCGTCGCTCACCTCGCGCTCCCTGCCCTGCTGTATGCCGGCTGCGTCACCCTCGCCGGCACGGGCCTGGCTCTCGCTGGACGGGTCAGCCCTGAAGCTATGCCGTGGGTCACCGCTCTCGGCGGCATCATCCTCGGGCAGGCGCTGATCGGGGCGTTCCGCGGGTTGGCGCCGACGCCGGTGTTCTCGCCAGGGGTGGGCATCCCGGCCCTCATCGCGTGGGCGCTGGCGCCAGGCCTGTTCGCTTGGCTGGCGCTGCTGGTGTGTGTCGAGCGAGCCCGCGGCGCTGTCCAGGCTGTCGCTGCGGTCGCCACGGGTGCCGCCACCGATCCAGCATCGGTGGATGCCGCTGCAAGCGCCGCTGGCTCGCTGGACGCCGTCACAGGGGCACTGAGCCTGCTCGGGGCGCTCACCGTGGGGTTCCTCGGCTGGGGTTTCCATCGCCAGCAGGTCCAGACCGACGCCCACCGCGGCTGAGAGCCACCCGCACTGACGCGTTTGGTTGCTTCGAGGGACCCGAACCAGCCAAACGAGTCAGGGTGGCTCCTGCACCTGACAGAGATGGCCCCTTGCGATGACGGCAAGGGGCCATCTGCGTCATCGGGTGGAGAGGGCATCCGCTTCCCCAGTCACCCCACTGGATGAAGCGGATGCCCACCCAGCACCGCGACGGGGCGCCACCTCCGCAGAGGTGACGCCCCGTCGGGAGCTAGCCACACGGCATACCGGGCAGGGGGTATGCCGTGTGACGACTTACCCGACCACGAGGATCCGGCTCATGTTGATCGCCTGGAAGGCGTCCTTGGCCAAGCCCTGCGTGGTCTTGTTCTGTGCGTACCAGATGGTGCCGGCGACGTTGGACTGCGAGGACGCGTACTGCAGCATCTGCAGGAGCGTCATCTTGGTCGCGCCACCGAACGCCCCACTCCACGGCGAGATGTCGAAGGTCATCGTCGAGAGTGACCCGGCGGGGGCACTGCGGCGCGGTTCGACCGTCGTGTAGTAGTAGTTCAGCGCTGCCGCCAGCATCTGGGCCTTGAGCATGGCGTTCATCGTGGCGCCAGAGGCATTGGCGGACTTGATGACGTTCAGCACGTAGGTGCCGACCTGGGCGCAGGTGGACGTGGCGGACAGGTCCTGGAACGGAGCGAACTGCCGCAACCACGTGGTCACGTTGCACACGTTGATGTACTTCGTGCCCACGAGCGTCTTGGTGTAGGCGCCACCGGTGATGATCGCCTGGCCGTTCTTGTTCTGCCAGTAGCCGATGGTGCCGTCACCGATCCACGGCGGGCCGCACACCGAGACCGTCACCGCGTCGGTCTGCCCGGTCTGGGAGATCGTCGCCGTGTTGGTGTAGGAGGTGCAGCCGTTGGTGGGCACGGCATACGTGTTGCTGTAGCGGAACTGCCAGCCGCCGATCGCGCCCGTCACCCCGCCGGCCGTGTTGACCGTCTGGATGCCCTTGGCCCAGTCGACTGTGCCGAGCGTCTTGACCGTGGTCGAGCCGGTGACCTTGTCGGTGACCGTGATGACCTTGTTGACCTCCTTGGTCATGACGTAGCTGACCGCTGCCGTGCCGGACGCCGAGCCATTGGCGGTGTGCGCCGCGGCCTTGTCCCACGTGGCCGTGGCCGTGTTGGTGCCGGTGTAGCTCGACGGCGCCCCGGTGCAGGTGTAGGCGACGGTCTTGCTCTGGCTGGCGGCCAGGGTGAGCGTCGTCGTCCCGCCGTTGACCGTGCAGGTGAGGCCGGTGAGGTTGACCGTGTCGGCGAGCGACACCGTGACCGACTGCCAGTCGTTGGGGTTGGTCACCGTGATGGTGCCGGTCAACGACCAGGCCGAGTCGACATACCCGTTGGGCAGGACATCGACGGTGTAGGGCACCGAGACGCTGGAGGCAAGAGTCGCCGCCGGGCTGGTGCCGCGCTTGTCGATGGTCCACAGGTGGTGCGGGTGTAGGACGCCGTCGCCGTCTTGCTCACCGTGAGGTCGGCACCACCGCAGAGCTTGGCGGTGACCGTGTCGCTCTCGCCCGTCTGGTCGATCTTCGCGGTGTTGACGAAGGTCTGGCAGCTGCCGGTCTTGGCGACGTGCGACACAGGGTGTAGGTGAACGGAGTGGAGGCGGCCGCAGTGAGGTAGTCCAGCGTCCACGGCGTGGCCGGGGTGTACTGGGTGTCGCTCACCGTGATGGTGCGGTTGGTCTCCTGGCCCAGCGACAGCGTCACGGGCACGGTTGTCGAGGCCGAACCGGTCGCCGTGTGGGCAGCCGTCCTGTCCCAGGTGACGGTCGCCGTGTTGGACCCGGTGTAGGTCGGCTGGCTGGTGAAGGTGCACGTGTAGTCCAGCGTCACCGACTGCCCAGCAGGCACGACCACGTTGGTGCCACCCGTGACCGTGCAACTCGCGCCGCCGCCGAGACCGAGGGTGTCGGTCACCGTCGCCGTGACGTCCTGCCAGGTGTTGGGGTTGCTCACCGTGATCTGGCCGCTGAGGGTCCAGCCGGAGTCGACATAACCGGTCTTCGTGACCGCCACCGTGTAGGGGAAGTCAACCGAGGTGCCGCCGACAACGCTCGTCGGGACGCTCGTCGCGAGGGACTTGTCGATGTCCCACGTGTAAAGCCGGTTGAAACTGCCCGCTCCGGTCTTGGTCACCGTGAGGTCGGTCCCCACGCACGCCTGGACCGTGGTCGAGGCGCTCGGGTCGGTCGCCGTCGTGAGGTCGATCCACGCGGTGTTGGTGTATGCCGTGCAGCCACCGACCGTGGTCGGGTGCTGGGTCACCGAGTAGCTGAACGTCACCGGGGTGCCGGTCGCGTTCCACTCGGCGGTGCCCAGCGAGGTCGACGTGCCGGCGACGGTCTTGTCGTCGAGCACGGGGACGTTCTTGTCGACGGAGGTCGTCTCGGTGAAGGCCACCGGGACGGCTGCCGAGGTCACGGCCGCGGTCGGGACCGAGCCAGCGGTCACGGTCGCAGTCGCGGCGTTGGAGCCCGCGGTGTAGGAGGACGGCATACCGGTGAGCGTGCAGGTGTAGGTGCGCGTCACCGAGCCACCCGCCGGGATCTCCGCCCACCCGTCGGTGACGGTGCAGGTCGCGCCGCCGCCGACGTTCGGGACGTCGGTGATGTCGACGGTGACCGACTGGAAGTCGTTGGGGTTGGCCACCGTGACGGTGCCGCCCATCGACCAGGCCGAGTCGACCGGGGTGCCCGGGATGGCCTTGACGGTGTAGCTGAACACCGCGTCACCGCCCGGAGTGGTCTCCACCGTGGTGTCTTCCGCGGCCTTGGTGATCGTCCACGGGTAGGTCCGGGTGAAGGTCCGCCCGCAGTCTTGGTCACCGTGACGTCAGCACCGACGCAGACCTCGGTGGACGCAGTCGCGCTGCGGCCCGGGATCTCGGTGATGCTCGCGGTGTTGAGGTATGCCGTGCACGTCCCCGCCACGCCGCCGAACTGCGCGGAGTAGGTCGGGAAGGTGTGCGGCCCGTCGGCCCAGGTGGCCGTGCCGAGGGTGACGGTGGACTGGCCGGCCGGGGTGTCGGTCACCGTGATGGTGTCGTTCACCGAGGTCTGGGTCAGGGCCACGTCGGCCGTGCCGGATGCCGAGCCGGTCGGGGTGGACGACGTCGCTGCGTCCCACGTCGCCGTCGCGGTGTTGATGCCGGAGTAGTCGCCGGCGTAGTCACCCGAGCAGGTGTAGTGCACCGTGGCCGTGCCGGACTTCGGCACGGTGACCGTGGCGCCCTCGTCGATCGTGCAGGTCACGCCGGCGATGTCGACCACGTCGGTCACCGTCGCCGTGATGTCCTGCCAGTCATTGGCGTTGGTCAGCGTGATGGTGCCGGTGAGCGCCTGCGCCGAGTCGGTGTAGCCGTTCGGGGTCACCGTCACGCCGTAGTCCACCGTCGCCTGCTGACCAGCAGCGATCGTCTGGGTCGCCGGGCTGGCCGACTTCGCGATCGTCCAGTCGTAGGTGCGGGTGAATCCACCGGCCGCCGTCTTGGCCACCGTGAGGTCGACACCCACACACACCGTCACGCTCGCCGAGGTGGCCTGGCCGGTCTCGGTGATGGCAGCGGTGTTGTCGTATGCCGTGCACGTCCCGGCCACGCCGTCACGGTGATCGTGTCGGTGTAGGTCGTCGATGCCGGCGCGGTGAGGTAATCCAGCGTGCCGAGCGTCTTGGCCGAGCCACCGGCGGGAGTGTCGGTCACCGTGATGGTGCGGTCACTCTCGGTGGTGGGATCGCCGAAGTCGACGCCTGCCGAGCCAGAGGCCGTGCCCGTGGCGGTGTGGGCCGCGGTCGCGTCCCACGTCACGGTCGCGGTGTTGGACCCGGTGTATGCCGGCTGGCTCGCGAACTGGCACGAGTAGCTCAGCGTCACCGACTGCCCGGCCGGGATGACCACGTCGTTGCCACCGGTCACCGTGCAGCTCGCGCCGATGTCCGTGAGGTCGGTGACGTCAGCGGTCACGGCCTGCCAGGTGTTGGGGTTGGTCACCGTGATGGTGCCGGTCATCGTCCACGCGAGTCGGTGGACCCGGCCCGCCACGACGATGTCGTAGGACGAGGTCACCGGGGTGCCAGCCGGAGTCGAGACCTGCGGGGCTGCTGCGGTCTTGGTGATGGTCCAGTCGTAGTCCCGGTGGTAGCTCGTCGCGACCGTCTTGGTCACGGTGAGGTCGGCGCCGCGGCAGGCCTCGACGGTGGCGCTGTCTGAGCCGCCGGTCGAGAGGGTCGCCGTGTTGTCGAAGGTCTGGCAGGTGCCGGCGGTGCCGACGTTCCAGACGTGCGAGTAGCCCAGCGTGGTCGGGCTGCCGTCACCGGCGGACACGACCGTGCTGTCACCGGTCCACCCGGCGACCGGGTCGGTTACCGTGGTCGTCGCGTTGGTCACCGACGGCGAGACCGCACCGAAGTCGACTGAGGCGGCCGGGCTCAGCGTGCCCGCAGCGACATAGCCGGTGGCCGGCCACGACACGGTCGCGGTGTTGGTCACCGAGCCAGTCGGGACGGCATCGAGCGCGCAGCTGTAGGTGATCGTCAACGAGCCGTTGGCCGGCAGGGTCCGGTCGGCCGAGGTGAGCTGGCAGGTCGCACCAGCCATCGTCGGACACCGTCACCGTGAGGGCGACGTCGTTGGGGTTGGTCACCGTGATCGATCCGGTCACCGTGGCGCCGGTGTCGTGCTTGGTCGGCGTCAAGACGACGGTGTAGTCCGCGGTGACGTCACCGGTGACCGGGTCGGCCAGAGCCGGTCGGCCGGGCCGGTCTTGTCGACCGTGTAGGTCCAGTCGCGGGCGTAAGCACCCGTGGCGGACTTGGTGGCGGAGATCGCGGCAGCACGGCATACCTGCACCGTCGCGTCGTCGGAACCGCCGGTCGAGAGGGTCGCCGTGTTGGTGAAGTCCACGCAGGTGCCGGCGGTGCCGGTCCACGTGTGGTCATAGCTCACCGACTGCACCCCATAGGCAGCGGCGGGGCGGGCCGTAGCTCGCAGCCGGGCGTTGGGGTCGGTGAAGGTCACCGACGAGTCGGTTTCGGTCGGGTCACCGCACCAAAGTCGACAACAAGCCGAGGGCGCCAGCGAGCCCGCCGGGACAGGCGACTGCCGGCCAGCTCACCGACGCGGTGTTGGTGACCGTGCCGGTCGGCACCGACGCCAGCGCGCAGGTGTAGCTCACGGTCGCCGAACCATTGGCCGGGACCTCGACGGTGCCGGGGCTGACCGGGCAGGTGACCTCGC
>JADJVI010000050.1 GCA_016710645.1 Actinomycetales bacterium
CGACCGGGGTGCCCGGGATGGCCTTGACGGTGTAGCTGAACACCGCGTCACCGCCCGGAGTGGTCTCCACCGTGGTGTCTTCCGCGGCCTTGGTGATCGTCCACCGGGTAGGTCCGGGTGAAGGTCCGCCTGCAGTCTTGGTCACCGTGACGTCAGCACCGACGCAGACCTCGGTGGACGCAGTCGCGCTGCGGCCCGGGATCTCGGTGATGCTCGCGGTGTTGAGGTATGCCGTGCACGTCCCCGCCACGCCGCCGAACTGCGCGGAGGTAGGTCGGGAAGGTGTGCGGGCCCGTCGGCCCAGGTGGCCGTGCCGAGGGTGACGGTGGACTGGCCGGCCGGGGTGTCGGTCACCGTGATGGTGTCGTTCACCGAGGTCTGGGTCAGGGCCACGTCGGGCCGTGCCGGATGCCGAGCCAGTCGGGGTGGACGACGTCGCTGCGTCCCACGTCGCCGTCGCGGTGTTGATGCCGGAGTAGTCGCCGGCGTAGTCACCTCGAGCAGGTGTAGTGCACCGTGGCCGTGCCGGACTTCGGCACGGTGACCGTGGCGCCCTCGTCGATCGTGCAGGGTCACGCCGGCGATGTCGACCACGTCGGTCACCGTCGCCGTGATGTCCTGCCAGTCATTGGCGTTGGTCAGCGTGATGGTGCCGGTGAGCGCCTGCGCCGAGTCGGTGTAGCCGTTCCGGGGTCACCGTCACGCCGTAGTCCACCGTCGCCTGCTGACCAGCAGCGATCGTCTGGGCCGCCGGGCTGGCCGACTTCGCGATCGTCCAGTCGTAGGTGCGGGTGAATCCACCGGCCGCCGTCTTGGCCACCGTGAGGTCGACACTCCACACACCGTCACGCTCGCCGAGGTGGCCTGGCCGGTCTCGGTGATGGCAGCGGTGTTGTCGTATGCCGTGCACGTCCCGGCCACGCCGTCACGAGGATCGTGTCGGTGTAGGTCGTCGATGCCGGCGCGGTGAGGTAATCCAGCGTGCCGAGCGTCTTGGCTGTACGGTCGCGGTGTTGGACCCGGTGTATGCCGGCTGGCTCGCGAACTGGCACGAGTAGCTCAGCGTCACCGACTGCCCGGCCGGGATGACCACGTCGTTGCCACCGGTCACCGTGCAGCTCGCGCCGATGTCCGTGAGGTCGGTGACGTCAGCGGTCACGGCCTGCCAGGTGTTGGGGTTGGTCACCGTGATGGTGCCGGTCATCGTCCACGCGGAGTCGGTGGACCCGGCCTTGGCCACGACGATGTCGTAGGACGAGGTCACCGGGGTGCCAGCCGGAGTCGAGACCTGCGGGGCTGCTGCGGTCTTGGTGATGGTCCAGTCGTAGTCCCGGTGGTAGCTCGTCGCGACCGTCTTGGTCACGGTGAGGTCGGCGCCGCGGCAGGCCTCGACGGTGGCGCTGTCTGAGCCGCCGGTCGAGAGGTCGCCGTGTTGTCGAAGGTCTGGCAGGTGCCGGCGGTGCCGACGTTCCAGACGTGCGAGTAGCTCAGCGTGGTCGGGCTGCCGTCACCGGCGGACACGACCGTGCTGTCACCGGTCCACCCGGCGACCGGGTCGGTTACCGTGGTCGTCGCGTTGGTCACCGACGGCGAGACCGCACCGAAGTCGACTGGAGGCGGCCGGGCTCAGCGTGCCCGCAGCGACAAAGCCGGTGGCCGGCCACGACACGGTCGCGGTGTTGGTCACCGAGCCAGTCGGGACGGCATCGAGCGCGCAGCTGTAGGTGATCGTCAACGAGCCGTTGGCCGGCAGGGTCCGGTCGGCCGAGGTGAGCTGGCAGGTCGCACCAGCCATCACGTCGGACACCGTCACCGTGAGGGCGACGTCGTTGGGGTTGGTCACCGTGATCGATCCGGTCACCGTGGCGCCGGTGTCGTGCTTGGTCGGCGTCAAGACGACGGTGTAGTCCGCGGTGACGTCACCGGTGACCGGGTCGGCATAGAGCCGGTCGGCCGGGCCGGTCTTGTCGACCGTGTAGGTCCAGTCGCGGGCGTAAGCACCCGTGGCGGACTTGGTGGCGGAGATCGCGGCAGCACGGCATACCTGCACCGTCGCGTCGTCGGAACCGCCGGTCGAGAGGGTCGCCGTGTTGGTGAAGTCCACGCAGGTGCCGGCGGTGCCGGTCCACGTGTGGTCATAGCTCACCGACTGCACCCCATCGGCAGCGGCGAACGGGCCGTAGCTCGCAGCCGGAGCGTTGGGGTCGGTGAAGGTCACCGACGAGTCGGTTTCGGTCGGGGTCACCGCACCGAAGTCGACAACAGCCGAGGGCGCCAGCGAGCCCGCCGGGACATAGGCGACTGCCGGCCAGCTCACCGACGCGGTGTTGGTGACCGTGCCGGTCGGCACCGACGCCAGCGCGCAGGTGTAGCTCACGGTCGCCGAACCATTGGCCGGGACCTCGACGGTGCCGGGGCTGACCGGGCAGGTGACCTCGCCGAGGGCGTCGGTCACGGTGGCCGTGATGGCGACGTCGTTGGGGTTGGTCACCGTCACCGAGCCGGACACCACGGCGCCCGAGTCGGTCTTGCTCGGGGTCACCGTCACCGTGTAGGTCGCGGTGGCCTCACCCGTTGCCGGGTCGGCGACCAGGTGGGTCGCCGCGGCGTCCTTGACGATGGTCCAGTCCCAGTCGCGGGCGAAGGCACCCGCGGCGGTCTTGAGGCCGTCACCGCGGCATAGCCGCAGACCATCGCCGAGGCGGTGTCGGTGGCGCCGGTCTCGGTGATCGTCGCGGTGTTATCGATCATGAGGCAGGAGCCGGTAGGCGCCGTGACGGTCTTGTCATAGCTGAACGTCTTGGGCGACTCGCCGATCGCCACGGTGCCAAGGGTCGTGGTGACCCCGCCCACCGTGTCGGTGACAGTCACTTCGGCGTTCGTCTCACCGGCCAGATCCAGCGTGTATGCCGCCGTGCCCGACGCCGAGCCGTGCGCGGTGAACGCCGCCGTCTGGTCCCAGGTCGCCGTCGCGGTGTTGGTGCCGGAATAGGAGGCCGGCGCCACGGCATACGTACAGGTGTAGTCGAGGGTGACCGAGCCGCCGGACTTCGCGAGCGTCGCGGTCGTGTCACCGGTGACCGTGCAGGTGCCGCCGTCCACCGAGAGCGCGTCAGTGACGCCGGTGAGCGAGACGGACTGCCACGAGTTGGGGTTGGTCACCGTGATCGTTCCGGTGACCGTCCAACCAGAGTCGGTCTGGCCGGTCTTGGTGGCGATCACCGTGTAAGGGATCGTCACGTCGGTGCCACCAGCGACCGACGCCGGGAAGTCGCCGACGGCCTTGTCGACGGTCCAGGCGTAGGTCGTGTCGTAGGAGCCGGTCGCGGTCTTGGTGACCGTGAGGTCGGCGCCCACGCACATGGTCACCGTCGCCGACGCGGTGTCGGCGTTGGCTGCCGTGGCGAACGACGCGGTGTTGTCGTAGCTGCGGCAGCTCCCCGGGGTGGCGTCGCTCGCGGGCTTGGTCACCGAGTAGGTGACGCTCTGGGTGGCGGGGTCGCCCCAGACCGCCGTGCCGATCTGCACCGGGGTGGTGCCGGTCTTGTTGTCCCAGATCGCGATCGACTTGTCGACCGAGCTGGTCTCGGTGAAGGTCACCGGGGAGACCGACGCCGATGCCGTGCCGCTGACCGGCTGGCCGGAGACCGGCTCGGCCGTCCAGGCGACGGTGGCCGTGTTGGAGGCGACGGCCGGAGGCGCACCCAGACCGGTGCACGAGTAGGCGACGCCGACCGACCCATTGGCCGGGACGGACACCGTCGCGCCGTCGGGGTAGGTGCACGAAGCAGCCGCGCCGTAGGGGCAGGTCGGTGACCGTGGCCGACACCGGGAAGCCGTTGGGGTTGGTCACGGTGACCGTGCCCGCCATCGCCCAGTCGGAGTCGGTGGTGGTGCCCTGGGTGGCCGTCACCGTGTAGGTGAAGGTGGCGGTGCCGTCGGGGGCGACGTTGACCTGGGTGGCCTCCGCAGCCTTGGCGATGCTCCAGTCATAGGTGCGGGTGAAGCTGCCGGCCGCCGTCTTGGTCGCCGTCGGCGCCGTGACGATGCACAGCTGGACGCTCGCGTCGTCGGACTGACCGGTCGAGCTGATCGTCGCGGTGTTGTCGATCGTCTGGCACTGGCCGACGGTGCCGGTCAGCGTGACGTCATAGCTCGCGCTGCCGGTGTCGGTGAAGGTGCCGACGACCCCACCGGGAGCCATCGGGTCGGTCACAGTGATCGACTCGTCGACCGAACCAGTCAGCGTGCCGGCCACCCCAGCGGAGCCGGTGGCAGAGCCGACAGCCGTGTGAGCCGCTGCGGCATCCCACGTTGCCGTGGCGGTGTTGGTGCCGGACAGGGTGCCGGGGTTGGCGCCCGCCGCAACGGTGCACGTGTAGTGCAGCGTGGCGTCGGCGCCGCCGAGGACGGTCACCGTCGGGTCACCGACGATGGTGCAGGTCAGCCCGGCGATGTCGACGGCGTCAGTCACCGTGGCGGTGATCGACTCGAAGTTGTTCGGGTTGTGCACGACGATGTCACCGGTGAGGGTCCACGCGGTCGGCGTGGGGGTGCCGCGGGTGACGTCGACCGTGTAGGTGACTGTGGTGTTGCCGCCTTCGCTGACCACGACGGTCGGCTGGTCGACCGACTTGGCGATCGTCCACGGGTAGGTCCGGGTGTAGCCCGCCGTGGCGGTCTTGGTGACCGTCAGCGGCGAGGCACCGCAGAGCTGCTGCGAGACCGAGTCACTGTCGAGCTGCACCGCGTTGTCGCCGACGACTGCTGCGGTGTTGTCGTAGGTCGCGCAGCTGGCCTCCGGCGCCGTCCGGGTGATCGTGTAGGTCAGGTCGGTCGAGGCCGCGGCCGTCGCCCAATCCAGCGTCCACGAGTCATGCTGAGTGTCGGTGACGGTGACGGTCTTGTTGGTCTCACCCTGCAAAGCCAGGGTGTATGCCGCGTCGCCGCTCGCGCTGCCGGCTGCGGTGTGTGCCGCGGCGGCATCCCAGGTGGCGGTTGCGGTGTTCGTGCCCTGGTATGCCGTGGGCTGCACGGCATACGTGCAGGTGTAGGAGAACTGAGCCGACCCGGAAGCGGGGATCGACGCGGTCTGGTCGCCGGTGACGACGCAGCTCGCGCCGGTGACCGACAGGGCGTCGCTCACGCCGGTGAGCGTGACGGCCTGCCAGGTGTTGGGGTTGCTCACCGTGATGGCGCCAGTGACGACCCAGCCGGAGTCGGTCTGGCCGGCCTTGGTCACCGTCAACGTGTAGGGGTAGTCGACTGTCGAGCCGGACGGGACGACACCGGGGACGTCGCCGAGCTTCTTGTCGATGGCCCACGCGTAGGTCGTGTCGTAGGAGCCGGTCGCGGTCTTGGAGACCGTGAGGTCGGCGCCGCGGCATACCTCGACCGTGGCGGAGGCGGTGTCGCCGGTGACCGACGCGGTGTTGACGAACGACTGGCAGGTGCCGGCGTTCGGGTTGGTCCACGTCGCGGTGACCTCGTAGCTGCCGCCCGCCGGAGCGGTCGCCGTCGCGGGCAAGCCGGTGGCCGCCTGCGGGTCGGTGACCTCGGTGGTCGCGCCGTGCTCGACCGACGGGGCCAGGCCCGCGAAGGTCGTCGAGGCGGTCGCCGAGATCGAGCCGGACTTGACGAAACCGCTGTCCGCCCAGCTCGCGGTGACCGTGTTGGTCAACGTGCCCGCACCGGGGTCGCTGGTGAAGCTGCAGGTGTAGTCCACCGTCTCAGTGGCACCGGCCGCGATGCTCGTCGGCACGGTGCCGAGGGTGCAGGTCGCGCCCGGGAGGCTGTCGGTGACGGTGACGCCGGTGAGGGCGACCGAATTGGGGTTGTGCAGTGTGACCGTGCCGGTCACGGTCCAGGCCGAGTCGCTCTTGGTCGTGGTGGCCGTCACCGTGTAGGACGCGGTCGCCGTCCCGGTGGCCGGGTCGGCGATGACGCGCGGGGCTGCGGCGACCTTGGCGACATCCCAGGTCCAGTCGCGGGTGAATGACGGGGTCGCCGTCTTGGAGACCTCAAGTGCCGAGCCGCCACAGATCGAGGCGGTTGCGGTCGCCGGGTGCGCCGAGTCGGTGCCGAGCCAGGCGGTGTTGGTGAAGCTCGTGCAGCCACCGGCCGGGGCGGTCTTGGTCAGCGTGTACGTGAAGACCTGGCTGGACGGCACGGTCGCGTCGGCGGTGCCGAGGACCACGGGGTGGGCCGGGTCGGTCTTGTCGTCGGTGACCGTGATGGTCTGCCCCGTGACCGTGACATTGGCCTGCGCGAAGGTGGCCGATGCGGTGCCCGACGCCGTGCCGGTGGTGCCGTACGGCATACCGGCCGTCCAGGTCGCGGTGGCCGTGTTGGTCACCGCCGACGCCGGCTTGCTGGCGAAGGTGCACGTGTAGGGGAAGGTCAGCGTGGCGCCTGCCGCGACAGTGATGCCGCTGGTGGTGCCGGTGATCGAGCAGGTGCCGCCGGTCATGGCGTCGACCAGGCTGACGCCGGGGACCGGGACGGTGTTGGGGTTGGTCACCGTGATGACGCCCGAGGTGACAAAGCCGGACTCGTGGGCGGTCGGGACTGCCGTCACCGTGTAGGTGAAGTCGGCGGTCGCCCCGCTGGCGACGTTCTGGCTCGCCGGGGTCACCGACTTGGTGATGGCCCAGGTCCAGTCGCGGTTGTATGCCGTGGTGGCCGTCTTGCTGACGACGAGGTTCTTGTAGACGAACTTGTTGGTGTAGGTGCAAGTGATGGTCTTGGCAGACACGACTGTAAGGGTGGCTGTCGCGCCGTTGACCACATAGGTGCCGCCGGTGCAGGTGATATTGGACAGGTCCCACCCGGAGGTGGCCGCCTCGGTCAGGGTCCACGTGCCGGGGGCCACGTTGTAAGTCGCCGTGTTGGACAACGTCGGGTCGGCGTCGTCATCGAGGGGGAAGGTCTTGGACGACGTCGCGCTGGCGAGGGTGAAGCTGAAGTCCTGAGCGCTGTTGGGGACGGCGTCCTTGATGATCGTCACGGTGCCAGCAGTCTGGACGGCACCGGAGGCCATCTGGTTGTCCATCGAGCCCAGCGAGGCGGGCTTGCCGCTGCCTTCTTGCAGGCTGACCAGGCTCACGTGGTAGGGCGATCCGGAGATCGAGCCGGCACCCTGACCGGTGCCCCAGTCGAGCTGGGACGCGACGTGGCCGCCGAACCACAGCACCGAGTCGGCGCCGGTGGCGGTGAAGGTGAGCGTGACCGTGGCGATGGTGTCACCGGCATACGAGCTGGGCATCACGATGCTCGCGTTGGTCATCGTGCCGCCGAACATGGTGAAGTTCTGACCGCCGCTCTGCGGGGTGGTCGTGGGGATCGGGTAGGTCGACGCACCGGCGATCGAGCAGGGGGTCAAGCTCTGGCACTGGTCGGTGATCCACGTCTCGGACGCGTTGTAGGTCGTGAGGTAGTCGTAGGCGTGCAGGCCGCCCTTGCTGGTCTGGTAGGTGAAGACCAGGGTGTAGGTCTGACCGGTGATGAGGCCGGTCAGCGCCAACCGCTGAGGCGTCGAATCGCCTTCGTTGTAAACGGAGTTGGACTGCTGCAGGTTGCCATTCACCCACTGGCAGCCTGGGTCGTTGGACGTCGACGGATAGCCATTGCCGGTGTCATTGGCACATTGATCGAATGTCTTGACCGCTGAGTCGGTAAATGTCACGGATGCCGTGCCGCTCGCGCCGCTGGCCGTAGCCGTGTAGTTCGCGACGAACCACGCGGGGAGCGCGAAGGTGTAGGAGATCGCCCCGTCAGCGCCGGCGACCGGGTCGGCGGGAGCGCCATTGGCGCCGCTGGATAGCGACCAGGTCTGACCAGCGTCGTCGTTGACGACGATGTGGACCTGCTCACCCGCCGCCCAGTTGGCGCCGGAGAGCACGACCGTGCCGCCAGGTGGATAGTCGGCCTGGTCGGAGACCAGCGTCGGAGGTCCGTCCGCGGCGAACGCGATGCGGACGCTGCCCAACACTCCGACCACTGCGACCGCCGCGAGCACGGCGACGAACCGCACCCACCGCCGCCACACGTGAGTCGGTTGGACGGCATACCCCAATGACGTGGAGCGCGAGAACCCAGCCATGCCACTTCCCCTTTGTCGACACCTGCGTCAACCCCCGTGGAGCACACGATGGTGGACCGGCCTCACCGTGACTTCCCGGACCGCTCACGAAGCCCTCACGAACGCCCGGCGGCACGGCATACCGGCGTGTCGTCGCTGTGAGATGTGTCGGGCCGTCCCCCAACCGGGGGACGACCCCCAGCGCCATGTCCGATTTGTGGATAAATGCACCCGACGGCCACCTACACATTCCCCGACATTTCCCGGAAAGGGGATGACCCTGTCGGTGGAACCCTCTACTCTGGGAAACGGCTTCGGGGGCCGTTTCAGGGGATAGGGCAGATGTATACATGGGGACGGTCATCCTCCTAACCAGCGACCCCTCGGTGCACTCCGATGCGAGCGCAGCCGTGCGGTCAGATCACGTGACGGTGCGGGTCGCTGATGTGCGCGCGGCCTTGGCTGCCGCCCATGCGACCCAGGATGCGCTTCTAGTGATCGGCATGGGTCCGCACGGACCCTCGGGTTACGACCAGTGTCGACAAATCCGCGCAGCCAGCGATCTGCCGATTCTCGTCATCGGACCCAGCCGCGACGAGATCGACGAGTTGCTCGCCTTCGCCGCCGGCGCGGACGACTACCTCGCCAGCCCCTATCCGCATCGGGTCTTCCTGGCCCGCGTCGGCGCCCTCATCGCGCGCGCGGCCCGGACTCACGGCCTGGTCTCCAACGAAAGGGTCCTCGGCACCCTCCTGGTCGACATTGATCAGCGCCGCGCGTTCATCTCGGGAGCTCCTCTGCACCTGACCCGGATCGAGTTCGACCTGCTCGTCGTGCTCTCCGAGAACCCCCATCGCGTCGTCCCGCGCAGCGAGTTGCTCGACCGGGTCTGGGGGCCGTGGCCGGGCAATCACCATGTCGTCGAGGTCCACCTCAGTCGGTTGCGCGCCAAGATCCGTGCGGCCGGTGGTCCGCGGATCGGCGAGGCGGTCGCGGGGTTCGGTTATCGGTTCGGCGGCGAGGCCTCGGCCACCGCGTGAGGTGAGGGGCACGGCATACCTGCTCAGGTATGCCGGGTGGCTGGCTTCCCCGCGGCCTCCCTGCCCGCGGTGCGCGGGTATGAAGGGCAGTGGGTATGCCGGGCAGCAGGACACCCCGCGTACCTGGAAGAGCTCACCTGCCCTTGCTGCATTCCTGCCCTGGGGGAGTTCAGTGAGGTACCACCACGCGGGGTGCCGTGCTCATCATAGGTCAGCGCCCACTGCGCACCCCCCACCCCCCACAAGTTTTGGTGCGGCAGAACATGCGCCAGGGCGCCGAATCCGCCACACCAAAACTGGGAAGGGCTCCGCGGCGCACCCCACCCGGGCCACAAGTTTTGGTGCGGCAGAACATGCGCCAGGGCGCCGAATCCGCCACACCAAAACTGGTGAAGAGGTCCGCGGCGCGGGTGAGCCAGCCCAGGCCGGTCGGCGATTTCGGCGCCGGGCGGGCGCTCCGGTACCCTCGCCCACGGAGGATTCGCATAGTGGCCTAGTGCGCACGATTGGAAATCGTGTTGGGTTAACACCCTCAGGGGTTCAAATCCCCTATCCTCCGCCAGCTCACGACGGCGGCGCTCATGACTGGGCGTCGCCGTCGCTGCTGTCCGGACCAATCCAGCCGACCGCTACCCGGGTGGCGAGGTGGGCAGGGCGCCGGTGAGCACGACCTGGTCGGCGAGGTCGACCACTCGGCGGTTGAGCTCGTTGCTCACCTGACGCAGTCGAGCAAAGGCCGCCTGGGCGGTGAGTTGCTCCCGGGCCATGACGATCCCGATCGCCGTGGCGACCGTGCGGTTGCTGGCCAGAGCGACCTCCAGATGGGCGGCGCGCGCATCGGCGGCGGCAGCCTCAAGCACCATCTCCGCCTGCTGCCGCACCAGGGTGAGGAACTCGCGGAACAATCCCTCGTCCGGCCGATAGGGATTGAGCCCGAGGACGAGCAGCCCGACCTCCTCGCCCGTGCGATCACTGCAAAGGCGCAGCAACGCGGCACGGGCAGGCGGGGTCGGGCCAAGGGGACTGGGAGCGACCTCGCGCAGCAGCGGACCGGACAGCACCAGGCGGTCGGACCGCTGCGCACGGGCTCGCTCCAAGGGGTGGGCCGACTCCGGACCGGGCGCCGCCCCGAGGCTCGCGAGCGCCAGTCGGCCCGGGTGGCGCACGGCATACGCGTCGACCAACTCCAAGCCGTGCCCGCTGTCGACATAACAGAGCCCCCACGGCAGCGTGATGCGGTTGGACTGCAGGGTCGACAGGACGGCGCGTCCGGCGTGCGCGAGGTCGGGCTGCTGGGCGATATCGAGGGCAGAGAGTGCTCGGACCGTCTCCCAGCGGCGCTCCACGATGACGCGGCGGGTGACTTCGACGAGCGCGAGCCGGACCCCTCCATTGGCGTCCGGCGACAGCGCGGCCAGCCAATAGGTCTCCATCGGCCGTCCAGCGTCGTCGCAGCCGAACAACCGGATCGGATCCGCGTCGACGCACCCGACGCCACTCTCCAGCACCTGCGCGGCAGCGCGCTCGACCTGGGACAGCAGCGAATCCCATTGCGGCGCAGAGGGGCCCGATGCCGAGCATGCCACGAGGCCACGCAACAGGTCATCGGCCCACAACAACTCGCCGCGGGGACCGAGCAGGCCCTGCGGCAGCGGAGCCGGGGCGGCGGCCGGGGTGTCCATCGCATCACCGAATCGTCGGTCGTTAGGGCGGTTCGCCCTCCGATCGCCTTCACGATAACCCGCGACCTCACCCGCCACTGCGGGGGAACAGCAGGAAGCTGCGGCGTCCGGACGTCGCCACCGACCATCCGGACACCGCAGCAGCGGCACCGCGTCCTGCCACGCGTGCCTGCCCCCCTCCCGACGGCCGATGATTCCGGCTGCCACGGCCCTTGCGGTATGCCGTGCGCCGACCGACGTCGGGACTTCGGTGCGTTCCGCTCCCGTGCTCTACCCAGCCATCGCCGCGCCAATCACGGTCGCCCGCGCCACCTCGGCGTCAATGGCGCTGCGGCTCCTCACCCACTCGGGGCGGGAGCGCTGCGGGGCGCCCTCGGTCAGCCAGGTGCGCAGCATGCCCAGCGTCTCGGACAGCACTCGCGACACCTGCATCTGGCTGAGCCCGACGATCCGCCCGATCTCGGCCTGGGTGAGGTCGAAGTCGAAACGCAGGGCGAGGATCGTCCGACGACGACCGTCGAGCTGGTCGATGAGTTCGCGCAGCACGACCCGATCTTCGGCCCGGGCACTGGGGTCCTGGGGGTCGGTGAGCACCTCGCCCCAGGACAGACCATCCTCGGAGAACGGGGTGTCCAGCGAGATGCCCCGGAACCCGGCCTGGGCAGCCACCGCCGCGCTGAGCTCTCGGGTGTCGCAGCCCATGACCTCGGCGAGCTTGGCCGGCGTCGGCGCGCGACCCAGCTCCTGCTCCAGCGCGGGCTCGGCCGTGCGCAGGGCGACACCGAGTTCCTGAGCCGACCGCGACGGGCGCACCAGCCACCCGTGATCGCGGAAGTGACGGCGCAATTCTCCCCGGATGGTGGGCACGGCATACCGGAGGAAGCCGGTGCCCTCGGCGGGCCGGTAGCCACGCACCGCCTTGCACAGTCCGACCATGGCGACCTGGTCGAGGTCTTCGTTCTCGATCCCGCGGCCGTGGAAGAACCGCGCCAGACCGAGCGCGAGGTTGCGGTTGACGACGATGGCCTGGTCTTGCAGCCGACGGCGCGACAGGTCATCGGCCATCGCGGCCTGGGTTAACAGGGTTTCGGTGAGGGCGTCCCGCTCGACGCGGTTGCGGGGGGATTCGTAGGACGACATGGCAGCCTCAAGTCACAGCTAGCCAGCCAACGGGTTCGAGCCGGTCCACCGATTCCAGGGGACCACATACCGCCAGGTAAGGCAACCCTTAGTCGATGGCGGGATAGAGATTGCGAGATGAATCCGTCCCACGGACCGGGACGATGCGGTCCCACGGAACGGGACCGGACGGCATACCGGCTGGTGGCGGGCCGTTTGCCCGGACGTGCCCTTGGGTAGGGCACTCGCGTGGCGGCGCCTCGGCCCTCCTCGCGGAACCGTCACACACACTGTGTTGGGAGTTGGACGATGAGCACGACCCCGCCGACCTTTGATCTGGTCGTGGTGGCCAACCGGCTGCCCGTCGACCGGGTCGACGGACCCACCGGACCGACCTGGGTCACCGCGCCCGGGGGCCTCGTCACGGCCCTCGAGCCGATCCTCGCCGCGCGCGAGGGCGCCTGGGTGGGGTGGCCCGGTGTGCCCGACGAGACGGTGGAGCCCTTCACGGCCGACAGCATCTCGCTGGTGCCCGTGCGGCTGTCCGCCGACGAGGTGGAGGCCTACTACGAGGGGCTGAGCAACTCGACCATCTGGCCGATCTACCACGACGTCATCGTGCCGGCGACCTTCGAGCGGTCCTGGTGGCAGGCCTATCTGCGGGTCAACGATCGGTTCGCAGCGCGCGCCGCGGAGGTCGCCGCGCCGGGTGCGACGGTGTGGGTGCAAGACTACCAACTTCAGCTCGTGCCGCAGATGTTGCGCGAGCGACGCCCCGATGTGCGGATCGGCTACTTCGCCCACATCCCCTTCCCGCCCTACGAGCTCTTTGCCCAGCTGCCGTGGCGCACCGACATCGTCAAGGGAATGCTCGGGGCGGACCTCATCGGGTTCCAGATCGACGCCGACGCCGACAACTTCCTGCGCGCCACGCGGGCCTTGACCGGACTCTCGCGGCGCCGTGGTCAGCTGCGGGTGCCGGACTTGAGCACCGCTGGCACGCGTGGGGTGACGGTCACCGACTTCCCCATCTCCATCGACTCAGCTGCGCTCAGCGCCCTGGCCGCCAGCCCCGAGGTGGCCGCACAGGCCGCGCAAGTGCGCGCTGACCTAGGCGGACGACGGATCATCCTGGGGGTGGACCGGCTGGACTACACCAAGGGCATCCGGCACCGCCTGCAGGCGTATGCCGAGTTGCTCGCCGAGGGGCGCATCGACCCCGCAGAGGTCGTCCTCGTGCAGGTCGCCACCCCCAGCCGCGAACGCGTAGAGGACTATCGCCGGCTGCGCGATGAGGTCGAGCTCATCGTCGGGCGGGTCAACGGCGACTACGCGAGCATCGGCCAGCCGGCCGTCGTCTACCTCCACCAGAACCACGACCGGGCTGCGATGGCGGCGCTCTATCGGGCGGCCGACGTCATGCTCGTCACGCCACTGCGTGACGGGATGAACCTCGTGGCCAAGGAGTACGTCGCCGCACGCGTCGACGGCGACGGGGTGCTCATCCTCAGCGAATTCGCCGGCGCAGCAGTGGAATTGCGCCAGGCACTGCTCATCAACCCGCACGACATCGCGGGAGTGAAGGACGCCATTGTCCGAGCCGTCGGTATGCCGTCCGGCGATCGCCGCGCGCGGATGCGCCGCCTGCGCCGAGTAGTCCTGCAGCGCACCGTCCAGCGGTGGGCCGCCGACTTCTTCACCGAGCTCAGCGGCAATGGGGCGGTGGCGTCATGACAACCGTCTTCGTTTCCTCGCTGGCCGACCGCCTGGCAGCCGTCGCGAAACGGCACCCACTGCTTGTTGCCCTGGATTTCGACGGGGTGGTGGCGCCGCTCGGGGATGATCCGGCCAGCGTCACGCCACTGCCCGAGACGGTCGAGGCCGTGCGCCGCCTGGTCGATCACGGCATACCCGTCGCACTCGTCTCCGGACGCGACCTGGCCAGCCTCAGCGGCGTCGCCAAAATCGGCCCCGGCGTGCTCATGGTCGGCAGCCATGGCGACGAATGGGACGACCATCCGGGCCTCGACGCGCGCCGATCCGACCTCGACGTCGAGGTCGATATCGACGCCGTCCACGCGGCTGCCGTCGCCGCCCACCGGGTCGCGGCCGACCACCCAGGCGCCTGGGTCGAGCTCAAACGCACCGCCGTGGCGGTCCACGTGCGCCGTATGCCGGTGCACCTGCGGGACGCGGCGCTGGAGGCCGCGCGGCAGGCGCTGCACGGCATACCCGGGGTGCGGTTGTTGCCAGGCAGCGACGTGCTCGAGGCGACCACGACCCGCGCCGACAAGGGCGTGGCGGTCGAGACGCTGCGGGCCATGTCGGGAGCGGCGGCGGTCGTCTTCCTGGGTGACGACGTCACCGACGAAGCGGCCTTCGCGCGGCTTGGACCCGATGACCTGGGGATCAAAGTCGGCGCCGGGCCGACGCGGGCCGTCGAACGGGTCGCGGACTGCGCGGCGGTGTCCCAGGTGCTGCACATGCTGGCCGACCACATCGACCGTGATGTGGGCGTTCCCTCCGAACAAACGAGACCGTGATGACGACGATCGACGTCCCGACCCGCCCTGCCGGCCCCCCACCCGGCCCGGACGACCGCCCCTCCGCCGGCGGATCCGGACCCGGAGTCTGGCCGTCGATCGTCAAGGTCATCACGACCACCGACCACAAGGTCATCGGCAATCTGTATTTCGGCACGACGTTCCTGTTCTTCATGCTCGGTGGCCTCATGGCGATGGTCATTCGGGCCGAGCTCGCGGCACCGGGTCTGGAGGTCGTCGACAATCCGGAGCAGTTCAATCAGCTTTTCACCATGCACGGCACGATCATGTTGTTGCTCTTCGCGACACCGCTCTTCGCAGGTTTTGCCAATGCGATCGTGCCGCTGCAGATCGGCGCGCCAGACGTGTCTTTCCCGCGCCTGAACATGTTCGCCTACTGGATCTATCTCTTCGGCGGCCTCATCGCGGTCAGCGGGTTCCTCTTGCCGGGTGGTGCAGCGGCATTCGGGTGGTTTGCTTATATGCCGCTGTCGAGCGCGGCATACAGTCCCGGACTGGCCGGTGACCTGTGGGCGCTCGGGCTCACCCTGGGCGGATTCGGCACCATTCTGGGATCGGTCAACTTCATCACGACGATCATCTGCCTGCGCGCGCCCGGTATGACGATGTGGCGGCTGCCGCTGTTCACCTGGACCGTGCTCGTGACCTCGCTCATGGTCTTGATCGTGTTCCCGGTGCTCGCGGCGGCGCTATTCGCGATGGCGGCCGATCGGGTCTTCGGGGCGCATCTGTTCGATCCCGAGGCCGGCGGCGTGATGCTCTGGCAACACCTCTTCTGGTTCTTCGGGCATCCGGAGGTGTACATCATCGCCTTGCCGTTCTTCGGCATCATCAGCGAGGTCATGCCGGTCTTCTCGCGCAAGCCGCTGTTCGGCTACAAGTCGATGGTCATCGCGACGATCGCTATCGCCGCGTTGTCGACCGCGGTCTGGGCGCACCACATGTATGCCACCGGCCAGGTGCTGCTGCCGTTCTTCTCAATCATGACGATGTTGATCGCGGTTCCCACCGGGGTGAAGTTCTTCAACTGGATCGGCACGATGTGGGGCGGTTCGGTGACGATGTCGACACCGATGCTGTGGGCGATCGGTTTCGTCACGACCTTCCTCTTCGGCGGGCTGACCGGGGTCATCCTCGCCAGCCCACCGTTGGATTTCCACGTCACCGACAGCTACTTCATCGTGGCGCACTTCCATTACACGGTGTTCGGCACGGTGGTCTTCGCGATGTTCGCGGGCTACTACTTCTGGTGGCCCAAACTCACCGGCCGGATGCTCGACGAACGCCTCGGCAAGATCCATTTCTGGATGCTCTTCGTCGGCTTCCACACGACCTTCCTCATCCAGCACCTGCTGGGCATCCAGGGCATGGCGCGCCGCTACGCCGACTACCTGCCCGAGGAGGGCTTCCAGGTCGGCAACGTCATCTCGAGCACCGGCGCCTTCCTGCTCGGCGCGTCGACGCTGGTCTTCCTCTACAACGTGTGGAAGACCTGGCGCACCGCCCCGCGCGTGCTCGTGGACGACCCGTGGGGCTACGGCGCCTCCCTCGAGTGGGCCACCTCGTGCCCGCCGCCGCGCCACAACTTCACGGCACTGCCGCGGATCCGCTCCGAACGCCCGGCCTTCGACGCCCGGTTCGGCTTCCCCGGTGAGATTGCTGCCGGGATTCGAGCCGGTATGCCGTCGCGTCTCCCCTCCGCGCCGTCCGGCAGTGGCTCCGGTATGCCGTCCCGCAGCTCGGGACTCACGCCTCCGGACTGATCGACTCCTGCGGCGGTTCGTCGGGCTGCTGCCAGCCGGGTCGCTCCCAGCCGGGTCGCTCGAAGACGTGGATCGGGGTGGTGTCGCGAAAACCGACGCTGCGGTAGACCCGGATCGCCACGTCGTCGGTGTCGGCCACGATGACGAGCCGGTCCGCGCCGAGGCCGCCCTGATCGGTGGGCGTGAGACCCCAGCGGCCGATGGCGTGGACCAGGGTGCCAGCCAGGCCCTGGCGACGGGCGTCCGGGTGGGTGTCGACGTGCTGATATCTGGCCACTCCAAGGCCGTCACTGAACAGCCCCATCGACGATCGCAACTGGCCGTCGAGGAAGGCACCCCACCACTGCCCGTGGCCCTGCTCGACCAGGCGTCGGCGGGCCGCCACCGAGCGGTCGACGAAGGGGCCATATTCGGCCAAGGGGTAGTCGCCGCGGTTGTCCTTCTGCAGTTGGGCGAGGTCCAGCCAGTCGGCATCGGAGGTGAGCGGACGGCATACGGCGGCGGTGTTGGGGTGGGGCGGCGGGGCGAGGGTCGCGCGGTCGAGGACCTGCGCAGTGCTGCGGCCGGGCTTGAGGCCGTGCGCGCGCCAGGGTTCGGGGTCGTAGTCGGGCGGCGCGGTATCGAGGGCGATCGCGCAGTGGCGAGCGTCGGGGTGCAGTTGGGCGAAGCGGGCCAGCCAGTGCGGGATGTCGTGCGGCTCGGGTGCGGTCGCGAGGACGAGGAAGTTGCCCCACCAGTGGTCCGGATTGGCCGGCGAGCGCACCGCGAGATGGTCGCCGTAGTCCTCGACGACAGAGCCGAGCAGCTTGGCCATGAGCAAGTCGGTGACGAGGGTGAGGGATTGCGGCTGCACGCTCGGTGACTTTACGGGGGCGCGCAGGCGATCAGGATGACGGGGCGACAGCGTCCAAAGCCGCGCGGCACCACGCGCCGAGGGTTTCGCGAGGCGCGTCACCGGCATACTCGCGCTCTTGCCCGTATGCCGTGAAGCCGCCTGCCTGGGGCTTCATCGGCTGGAGGTAGTAGCGGCCGTCTATCCGCTCGACTGCTGCGCTGGCGGCGCCCTTGGCGTAGGCGCGGGCCGAGGCCACCCCGACCGCGGCGTAGACCGGCGCCAGTCGATCTGAGGCTGTCCTGGCCAGCGGGCTGGCCTCGAAGTTGTGGTGTCGTTGGCTGGCCTCGAGTGCGTCGGCGAGGGCAGCCCCGAGGTCTGCGGCTGGGCAGTCAGCGGGCAGGACGACGAACCAGCCATTGAACTCGGGCAGGCCGTTGCTGGAGATCGACGAACTCGTGACGACCACGGCGTCGGGGCGACGGTCCGCCTGAGCGATGGCGCGCATGAGGGTGCCTCCTGGGTGACGCGGGGCTCAGATAGCCGATGGGCGGGCAGCGTGGGTCTGTGCGAGGGTTTCGGCTTGAGTGGGATGGGCCTGCCAGTAGGTGTCGGGCACCTTGGTGACCTGGTCGAGCAGGTCACCGGGATAGAAGTCGCCTTCGGCCAACGGGTCGTCGCTGAGGCGGGCGAGTGCGATGGGCACGAGGATCGGCAAACTGATGGCTTGCGCAATCATCAGGCGGAGGTCTTCAATTCCGAAGTCTTGCAACGGGATCCGGCGCAGCTCGGTGCACCGGCGGATGACGTGGGTGGCGTCGACTGGCGGCGCACCCCAGTCATCACGTTCGAGTTCGGTGAGCGTCCCCCCCGACTGCCCGAGATCCCCAGCCATCCGATGAGTCTAGGAGCAGCCCTGTAGTCAGGTATAGCAATGTCTAGGGCGGTATAGCTGCGTATAGCCCCGCGCTACATACCTCTCCCTGTGAGAGCTCGAGCGTCGAAAGGGCCGCTTGGTGGCATCTTGGGACTCCAGCACGGGCAAGGCGTCGTCGGCCGGCTCGGGCGGCATACTCGCGGCATGTCGACTGATCCCGTCGTGACGCTCACGGATGCGCTCGCCGCGGGTGAGGTGGTCGTGCTCGACGGCGGGTTGGCGACTCAACTTGAGGCGCGCGGCCATGACCTGTCCGACTCGCTGTGGTCGGCTCGGCTGCTGCTCGACAATCCCGACGAAATCCGCGCCGCGCACGCCGACTTCTTCGCCTCAGGCGCGAGGATCGCGACCACCGCGAGCTATCAGGTCAGCGAGAGCGGATTCCTGGCTGCCGGTCGCACAGCCAATGAGGCAGCAACAGCCTTGCGCCGCAGCGTCTTCGAGGCCCGCGTTGCGGCCGAGGCAGCCCAAGACCACGAAGGGATACAACGCTGGGTCGCCGCCTCCGTCGGCCCCTATGGCGCCACGCTCGCCGATGGCTCGGAATACCGCGGCGACGACACACTCACCGTTTCGGCCCTTCGCGCATGGCACCGCCCGCGCCTGCACACCCTCGCCGAGGCCGGGCCCGACGCCCTCGCCGTCGAGACCATCCCCTCGCTACGCGAAGTCGAGGCCATCTGCGCCGAACTCGACACCCTCGGTATGCCGTTCTGGCTCTCCGTCACGCCGCACCACGGGCGCCTGCGCACCGGAGAGAGCCTCGCCGCCGCCTACGAGATCGCGGCAGCCACCAACAACGTCATCGCCGTCGGTGCAAACTGTTGCGACCCAACGGAATTCGACATCGTGGCGGCGGCGGCCAGACACGCCGCGCACGGCATACCGATCGTCTTCTATCCCAACAGCGGCGAGCTCTGGGACGCCACGGCCCGCCGCTGGACGGGCTCCCCCACAGTCACCGGACACACCCAACACTGGGTCGCCCACGGCGCCCGCTTGATCGGCGGCTGCTGCCGCGTCACGCCCGACCAGATCCGTCAGCTCGCGGCGAGCGCAGCAGGTCAGGACGCCAGCAGCGGCTGATACTCCGGGTGCTTGTCGATGAAGGCCGCGACGAAGGAGCACTCTGCGACGACCCGCACCCCCTCCGAGGCCGCCACGGTGTCGAGCGCTGCCCGCACCAAGCGGCCGCCGATGCCCTGCCCCTCGAAGCCGTCCTTGACGATCGTGTGCGTAAACGTGATGACGCTGTCGGATTGCTCGTACTCCGCATAACCCGCCAACCGACCGTCGACATGCGCCTCGAACCGACTCTTGTCCGTGTGGTCAGACACCACCAATTCACCTGCATTAGAACCAGATTGATCCGTCACGACAGTCTCCTTCCCAATCGTCCTCGCGGCTTTAGGCGCACCCCCGGCAGCGGCGGCGCGGGGATGCGGCGGGTCGGCCCGGCATACCCGGGCACGTCCCCATAGCGCTGCGACCCAGCCTCCCATTCCGAGCGCATGGCGGCGACGTCCTCGTGACTGCGCCCGACGAAGTTCCACCACATGACGATCTCCTCGTCGAAGGGCACCCCGCCGAGCAGCACCGCCCGCGCTCCAGCGCCCCCCGCGGCAACAGTCAGCTCGACCGCCCCGGCGTCGACACAGCCCAGATCTCCGGTCGCCAGCGCCTCCCCGTCGAGGCTCACCTCCCCCGTGTCGGCCAACAGACCGTGCTCGTATGCCCGGTCGACCGTCAGCGTGCACGTCGCCCCGGGCGCGAGATCGAGTTGGGCTCCGAGCAGCGGTGTGAAGGTCGGCACCGGCGACTCCCCGACCCCCGGCAGGGAGCCGACGAAGACCCGAGCCGTGCCGGCAGCGCCGGGCAGGGGCAGCGGTGGCGCAGCGTGGTGCACGAAATCGCGGCCCGTGTCAGCGGCTGTCGACGGCAGCGCCACCCACAACTGCACCCCGTGGAGCACCGTGGTCGCCGGCGTCGACACCTCCGAGTGCGCGATCCCCCGCCCGGCGGACATCAGGTTGACCTCGCCGGGCCGCACCAAGCACCCGACGCCACCGGTGTCGCGATGCTCGATCTCGCCCGCGAAGAGCCACGACACGGTCTGCAATCCCGAGTGCGGGTGCGGCGGCACGTCCATGCCGCCGGTCTCATCGACGTCGTCAGGTCCATAGTGATCGGCGAAACACCACGCCCCGATGAAGGACCGATCCCGGTGCGGCAAGGTGCGCCGCACTGTCATGGCCCGGATGCCGCCCAGCGGCACCTCCCGTGCGCGCAGCACCTGAACCTGACCACCCGGCATACCCGATTGTCACCTGTCCGCGCCGAAAGGGCCACCGATCCGACTGTCCCACAACGGCACCCGCGCGATCCGACCATCCCGGTCAGGACGTGAGCGCCGGCAGCAGCGTCCGAGCCACCCATGCGGTGGCCGCCAGGTGCACGGGGAGGTAGCTCAGGATCCACAGCACCCGCGGCAGATGGGTGAGCCGGGCCAGCACGCTCGGGTCGTCGTCAGCGGTGCGGCCACGGCGACCAGCAACCGCCAACAGGTGCCGCCAGCCCCCGACCAGCAGCACGAGGGTCACCCCGATCAGCACGGCAGCCTGACGAGCGTCGTCGCGCCACCACCACAGAGCGCCGGCCCCGACCGCAGCCCCGAGCCACACGAGCAAGGTCAACACCGACCGGATCCGCGGCGCCACGACCAGGAGAATGACCAACACCACGCTGAGCACCGTTGCGCTCCAACCCGATTCAGCGAGCCACACCAACCCGGCGGCACACACGGCGGGCGCGGCATACCCCGTCCACACCATCGCCACCTGCCCGGGACCACCGCGCCTGCCCACCGTCACCGCATGTCCGGACGCATCCCACCGCACGACGAACCCGGTGAACCGGCGGCCCACGGCCAACCCCACCAACGCATGGCCGAGCTCATGTACCAAGGTCACGAGCAGCCGAGCCAGCCGCCACACCCCCGGCAGCGCCACCACGAGCACGGCCCCCACGACGATGAGCCACAGGGTCGACGCGACCAACTCGGGGCGGGTGGTGGCCGGCACGATCCGGCTACCCAGCTGTTCCATCCACGTCACGCCCCAGACGCTAACCCGTCGCCAACCCGTCCCTCACGGACCCACCGGTGGGCCGCGCCCGCACCGCATACTGGGGCATGGCGCAGCGCAACGTGCTCGGCGGCGAACTCGACTCCTGCAGCACCGATCCCCTGACCGGGTTCTATCGCGACGGCTTCTGCGCCTGCGGCCCCGAAGACCTGGGCAGCCACACCATTTGCGCCGTCGTCACCAGCGAATTCCTCGCCCATCAGCAGATGATCGGCAACGACCTGTCGACGCCGCGCCCGTCTTACGGCTTCCCCGGCCTGCGCCCTGGAGACCGCTGGTGCGTCACGGCGCGCAACTGGCTGCGCGCGCACGAGGCCGGGTTCGCGGCACCGGTCGTCCTCGCGGCGACCAACGCCGCGGTGCTGGACATCGTGCCGCTGGAGATCCTGCAGCGGTATGCCGTCGACGTCCCGTCCGACCCCCGCTCGCTGCTCTGAGCGTCAGTCGGGCAGCCCGCCTCAGGCGGGCAGCCGCGCGGCATAGTCCCGAAGGACCCACAGCACAGTCTGGTTGAACGGCGTCGGTATGCCGTGTTTCGCTCCCAGCCCCACCACCCGGCCGGCGAAGATCTCGACCTCGGTCGGGCGCCCGGCCTCGACATCCTGAAAGGTCGACGTGCGCCCATCGTCGGGCTGGCCGGCGAGCACGGCGTCCCATTGCGCGAGGTCTGCCTCGGTGAGCTCGACACCCTCGGCGCGCCCCACCGCGACGACCTCGTCCATGAGCGCCCGCATGAAATCCCGCGCTGGGCCGGGCGGTTTGAGCACGCCATAGGTCGCGTGCATGAGGGCCGATGCTTGGTTGGCGCCGACATTGACCATGAACTTCCACCACAGGGCATGCAGGATGTCGTCGGGCTGCTGCCAGGCCAGGTGCGCTCGATCGAGGGCCCGCCCGAGAGCCGCGACCCTCTCGGCCTGCTCGGCTTGCGCGGTCGCGGGCAGGCGCTGGTCGACGCCGATGCTGAACCGCCCCACCCGCCGGAACTGCACCTGGCCATCGACCCGCTGCGTCTCCATCCCCGCGGCCATCGACAGCAGCACCTGCGCCGGGTCATAGCGCGCGGCCAGCGCCTCCTCGCTGTCCAGGCCGTTGAGCGAGGAGATAATCGTCGTGTCGCGGTCGACCAGCGGGGCGATGAGCTCGACGGCCTCGGCGAGTTGGGCGGCCTTGACCGCGACGAGGACGAGGTCGACGGGGGCGGGCTGAGTTGACGAGGTCGGATCGGTCACGGGGAAGGTCCAGTGCCGCCCATTGACCCGTATGCCGTCCCGCGCCAACCGCCGCGCCCGCTCGCCGGTCGCGACGAGGCTCACGTCGAAGCCCGCCTCGGCGACGTGCACGGCATACATGGCGCCCATCGCGCCGGCGCCGACGATGGCGACGCTGCTGATCTCCCGACGGACTGCTCGATCACTCATCAGACCGCTCATTCGGCCATGCTAGGCGGGTGCCGTTCGGGACGGGCGAAGGCGGCAGTCGGCGCACGGCATACCGTGGAGCGGTGAGCACCCGCATCCCGCTGTCCATCCTCGATCTCGTGCCCGTGAGCGCCAGCTCGTCCGTGCGCGACGCCGTGCAGTCCTCCCTCGGTCTGGCCCAGGTCGCCGATCGCCTTGGTTATCAACGACTTTGGTATGCCGAGCACCACAACTCCGTCGCATTCGCCTCTGCGGCAACGTCATTGCTGATCGGGCGCGCGGCCGAGCACACCGAGCGGATCCGGCTCGGCGCGGGTGGTGTGATGCTGCCCAACCACAGTCCGCTCATGGTGGCGGAGTACTACGGGACGCTGCGCGAGATGTACGGCGACCGGATCGACCTCGGTCTCGGGCGAGCGCCGGGCACCGACCCGATGACCGCGCGGGCGCTGCGGCGCGGGGCGGACACGACCGACACCTTTGTCGAGGACGTCGTTGCGCTGCACCGGTATTTCGCACCGGCCGATCCGAGTGATTCGATCGGTCGGCGGATCACCGCCGTTCCCGGAGTCGGCACCGAAGTGCCGCTCTGGATGCTCGGATCCAGCCTCGACGGCGCCCAAATCGCGGCCTTCCTCGGGTTGCCGTATGCCTTTGCGTCGCACTTCGCGCCGGAGCTGCGCCACCACGCGATCGCCCTCTATCGCGAGCGCTTCCGGGCCGATTTCGAGACGGCCTCGATCGAGGCTCCGTATGTCATAGCCGGTGTGAACGTGCTGGTCGCGCCGACCGACGAGGAGGCGGCCTACCTGTTCACCACCGCGCAGCAACTCGCCGCCGGGATCAGGACCGGCCGCCGTATGCCGTTGCAGCCGCCTGTGCGCGACCTCGCCGCCGCGATCGGACCGGAGGTGGCGGGGTTCGTCGAGGGGTTCCAGGCGGTGCGGGCGGTGGGCTCACCGGCGACCGTGGTGGCCCAACTCGAGGCCATCGTCGAGGACCTCGGGTTGGACGAGGCGATCATCACGACCTACTGCTATGACCCCGCGATGCGCGACCGGTCCTTCGAGCTACTCGCCGAGGCCTGGTCCGACTGAACGGTTGGCGTGGGCACTCCGCCCTGACCACCTGACGCAGGTGGCCCCTTCGCTGCCTGTCAAGGGGCACCCTGCGTGACTTGGCGGCGCTCCAGGTGGTGACCGCGCTGTCTGGCGCTGAAGATCACCTCGCGCACCCCCAGCACCTTGGTCGGCGACATCCATCCCTGCGAGGGCTTGTGCAACGCCCAGCCAGCACCCAGCGTGACCGCCGCGTGCTGGACCTGGCCCTCGCGGTCGCGCCACACCAGCACCGTCCCGGGATCGTCGTCGCGACCGCCGGCCACCGTGGACTCGGCGAGCCAGGACTCGAAGGGCTCCCGCTGCATCCACGTCGAGTCGGCACCCGGTGTGCCGGCGGCTGCCATGACCGTGCCGAAGCAGTTCGGCCCGCTCGCATCCGGGAAGGTGCCGGCGAGCGCGCGGGCACCCGGCAGCACGGCATACAGGCGATCCCAGGTGCGCTCGGTGACCTCGCGGTGCCGACTGGTGCGTCGGCCGGTTTCGACGAAGCGGACCACGCGGTCGAGGTCGCGCTCGACGTCTGCGGATGGCCAGCGGTGTGGCGCAGGTTGCCCCCGGCGCACCTCGGCGGGCAGGCGAGCGCTGTCGGCGCGGGTGAGCCAGCAGAGCGCGGATCCTGCCAGGTCGTAGAGCCAGAACGAGTCCTTGACCTCGAAGGTCAACCGTTCCGGGTCATCGGGCAGGTCCAAACGCTCGGCGAGCGCGGGTGGCACGAGGAAGGGCTGCTCAGCAGGCATGAGCCAGTCCCGCCACTGGCGCAGGCGACTGCCGGGGACAGTGATTCCCAGGACTCTGCGGCTGGTCATCGACTCACCTCGCCACACCTGAAACGCCGATGGGCTGGCCGGGTCGACCGTGTCGAGCGCCATCGCATGGGTTAGGCCGACGACTTCGGCGGGAGCGATCGCGCGAAGCTCACGCCTGCCTCGACCAGACGAGCCAGCTCGGCCTCCGTCGTGAAAGCGCTGGGGTCAGCGTGTAGCCATCCGGCCATCAGCCGCCCGCGCATCTCCATCGGCGCCACCCCCGCACCGACCAGCCCGGCACCCCGCTCCGGATCGACGCGCACCATGACCCCACCCTTACTGCTGGCCGCCACGGCCATGTTGCCGTTGACCAGGAAGCCCAGCCCGCCGAACATCCGTTGCTCGGTCAGCCCCGGTTCCCCCGCGAGCAGTGCCCGGATCCGGGCCGCCACATCCTCGTCGTACGCCATCCGCCCAGTATGCGCGGACCACACCGCACGCGGGCGACCCGATTCAGCTCGGGATCAGGACCATGCGGTGGCGATCTGCCGGCGCCACGCCGGAGAGCAGCTTGCCGTCGAAGGTCGCCAGCCGCATGTTGTGTCGCACGGCGAGGTTGAGCAGGTGCAGGTCGGTCACCTGCGAGTGACCCATGATGACCCGAGGGTCGACGGAGGGGTCGCTGAGCCGCGAATCGTCAGCAAGGAAGACCCAACGCGGGTCCTGGGCGAAACCCTTGACGATGACGACGACCTCGCCGAAGCTGCGCTGGACGCCTGCGACCACCGGGTTGAGCAGGAGTCGACACAACGCCGATTCGGTCATGGGGGAGGTCGCCCACGGCCCGTTGTGCTGGGCCAAGAACCGGTGGGCGGCCTGGTGATGCTGATGGGTCGTCAGCGTCAACGCCACCAGGGCATTGACGTCGAACAGCAGACCGGACGACTCAGGCATCGCGCCACTGGGCGACGAGATCGTCGGTCACCACGTCGCCGTCGCCGATGAGGATGGGAAAGGGGCTGTAGGTCAGGTCGACGGTCGGTCGACCAGTCCTCCCGTCGGGTCCCCCGCTCAGCCCGCGCCGAGCTAGTTCCGAGACTGCGGCTCCGAGCGAGATCGATCGACTACGCGCTAGCGAGCGTGCGGCGGCCAGGACCGTGTCGTCAATGTCGAGGGTGGTGCGCATGCCGCATCATAACATCACCGCATCAACGTATCACCTACGGTGATGTCACATAGTCGACGACGACGGCCGCGTGATCGCTCAATCGGGCATCACGTGACGGCTCCCGATCCACGACCGCCGCCACGGCCGACCGAGCCAGCGTCGGAGTCGCCAAGTGCAGGTCGATCCGCCAGCCGGTGTCGTTGGTGAACGACTCCCCGAGCCAGCTCCACCACGAATACGGGCCCTGCACCCCGGGATGCACCCGCCGCACGACGTCGACCAGCCGCCGCGGCCCGATCAGCCCGTCGAGCCAAGCCCGTTCCTCCGGGAAGAACCCCTCGGTGCGATGCTGCCGCCGCCAGTTGACGACATCCAGCGGCCCGTGCGCGATATTGAAGTCCCCCATCAGCAGGAACCCCCGCCCCCGCGCCCGAGCCGCCCGCCGCGACGCCGTCACCTGCCGCGCAAACCCCGCGAGGAAGCGCATCTTCCGCTCATAGCGAGCGCCACCATCGGGCTTCTCCCGCATCCGGCCGGGCAGTTGCAGGTGCGCCGGCAGGCCGCCCTTGGGCAGGTAGAGCGAGGCCACTGTCACCGGCGCATTCGCCAGGTCCACCTCCAGATACCTTCCCTGCGAAGCGAATTCGCGCAGCTCACGCGCCAACCTCGGGTATGCCGGGTCGTCGGGCTCGGTCCCGGCGTCCACCAAAGGCGCGCCATCCGGACCCAACAACACCGCCGGTGCGCCCCACCCGCGGACGGCCGCGGGCGGCATCCGGGTCAGGATCGCGACCCCGTTGCGGCCGGCGAGCGTCCCCGGGTCGTATGCCGTGTAGTAGTCGCCGAAGGCCCGCTCCGGCAGCGCCGCGATCGGCGCCCGCACCTCTTGCAGCGCGACGACATCGCAGCCGCGCCCGTCGAGCCACGCCCCGAAGCCGCGCCGATGGGCGGCGCGAATCCCGTTGACATTGAAGGTCGCGACGCGAAGCACCCGTCGACCCTAGAGGAGGTCAGAAGCGCAGCAGGTGATCGGGCCGGTCGGCGGGCAGCTGAGTCCAGGTGAGCCGACCGTCGCCGCCGGCCCGGCGCACGATCGCGGCCACCTCTCGCGAGTAGTGGCACAGCGTGTCGGTCGCGTCCTCGCCACTGGAGTGCAGGTAGAGGTCGAGGCCGTCGCCTGACCCCGAGTCTGCCGCAACGGCATACGTTCGCATGCCACCCTCGACGGCGACCATCCGCGAGACTCCGTCGACCTCTGCGGGGTATTGCTCCAGACCCCGCACAAAGCCCTCGATCGCCTCCGCCGCGGCGCGCACGTCGGCGCCCCGCAGTGACCCGCGCAGGCAGTGATCGCCCTCGCGCGCGTGCGTCGACCACCACGCGTAGTCGACCCGATGCCCCCGTGCCGAGATCACGACAGCCCTGCCTCTCGGCGCTCGGCCATCCCACGCAGGTAGCCGATCTGCCCCACGTGCGCGGTCGTGTCACCGACCACCGACACCAGGCGCACAGCCGCGGTGACCGGCGGGTCCCAGCGCTCGTCGACGACCCGCGCGTATGCCGTGTCGCCCCCGGCGTCGAGCCCGTCCAGCACTCGCAAGGTCAGGTCGTGGACGGCAGCGTGATAGCGGCAGAGCAGGTCGACATCGGTCACCGTGAAGGCCGCCACGTCGGCGCTGGTGTGGCCGTAGCCGATCGATCCCACGGCATACGGGAGCCCGAAGGCTTGAGCGAATCCCTGTGTCGGCCAGACCTGTTCGACCTGACCCACGCCGGCGAGATGATCGTCCTGCACCCGCGTGAGATGCCAAGCGAGCCAGCCGATCGAGTTGGCTTCCGGATCGGGGCGCCACAGCAGGGTCTCGGCGTCCAGGCCCGCGAGCAGGGCCGGCAGGTCTTCGGCCACCCGGCCGAAGGCATCGCGCAGGATGTCGGTCGCGGTGATCGAACTGGTCACAAGATCCTCACTCGGGTTGACGGGGCCTCCAGCCAAGCAGGCGCTGGGCACTCTACGACTCTAGGACCCGGGGCACGAGGCCCTCGCCGCCGAGCCTGCCGCCGGGGCGAGTGCACGGCATACCCTGGCCTATATGCCGTCGCCTGTGATCGCGTGCCCCACCTGCGGCACCAAGAACCGACTTCCCCTCGTCGCGTCCGGTCACCCTCGCTGCGCCTCGTGCAAGACCGACCTGCCCTGGCTGGTCGACGCCGGGGACAGCGACTTCGACTCGATCGTCGACACCTCGGCGCTCGTCGTCGTCGACCTGTGGGCGCCATGGTGCGGCCCGTGTCGAATGGTCGCGCCGGTGCTGGAGACGTTGAGCCGTGAGTTCGCCGGGCGGGTCAAGGTCGTCAAGGTCAACGTCGACAACTCGCCCGTGCTGGCGCAGCGCTACCGCGCCCAGAGCATCCCGATGCTGCTGCTCATGGACCGCGGCACGGTCGTCGACACCATGGTCGGCGCCCAGCCCGCCCCGATGCTGCGCAGCCGCATCACCGGGGCCTTGGACCGCCGCACCTGACGCTGCCTACTTGCGGTCGAGCATCCAGACCCGGTCGATGTAATCGCGCATCGAGCGGTCCGAGGAGAAGAAGCCGCACCGCGCGACGTTGAGGATCGCCGACCGCGTCCAGCCCTCGACATCCTGGTATGCCGTGTCGACCCGCGCCTGCGCGTCGAGGTAGGACTGGAAGTCGGCCAGGACGAGGTAGCGGTCGCTGCCGAGCAGGTCGCCGATGATCGGGCTGGCGGCCTGCCGGTTGCCACCGGTGAACACCCCGCTGGCAATGAGGTCGAGCGTGCGCCGCAGCGTCGGGTTGGACTCGTAGTAGGACGCCGGGTGGTAACCCTGGGCCTGCAGCGCGGTGACCTCCGGCTCGCTCATGCCGAAGAGGAAGAAGTTGTCATCGCCGACCAGACGTCGGATCTCGACATTGGCGCCGTCGTCGGTGCCGATGGTCAATGCGCCGTTGAGAGCGAACTTCATGTTGCCGGTGCCGGAGGCTTCCTTGCCCGCGAGCGAGATCTGCTCGGACAGATCGGCCGCCGGGATGATCTTCTCGGCGCTGGTCACGTTGTAGTTGGCCGGGAAGGCGACGACAAGGCGCTGCTGCACCCGGGGGTCGTTGTTGATGACCGAGGCCACCCCGTTGATGAGGTAGATGATCTCCTTGGCCATGAAGTAGCCGGGCGCCGCCTTCGCGCCGAACATCGCGATGCGTGGGGTGATCGACATCGGGTCGACCTCGCCCGAGATGATCCCCTCATAGGTCGAGACGATGTGCAGCACCTTGAGCATCTGGCGCTTGTATTCGTGCAACCGCTTGACCATGACGTCGACAAGGTGACCCTTCGGCAGCTCGATGCCCTCGCGGCGCGCGAGCAGCGAGTAGAGCCGGTCCTTGTTCTCGTCCTTGGCGGCCCGGAACGCGGTCCGGAAAGCCGGGTCGTCGGCATACGGCTCGAGGGCCTTGAGCTCGTCGAGGTCGGTGACCCACTTGTCGCCGATGGCCTCGGTGATGACGTCGGACAGGGCGGGGTTCTGCAGCTTGATGAAGCGGCGCGGGGTGACCCCGTTGGTGACATTGGTGAACCGCTCCGGCCACAGCTCGGAGAAGTCCGGCAGCACCTTGTCGCGCAGCAGTTGCGAGTGCAGCTCGGCGACACCGTTGACCTTGGTCGAGGCCACGGTCGCGAGGTGGGCCATCCGCACCGACTGGAACGGCTGGTCGGAGATGATCGACATCCGGCGCACGCGCGCCTCGTCGCCGGGGAAGGCCTCGCGGACCTCGGCGCAGAACTGCTCGTTGATCCGGAAGATGATCTCCAGGTGGCGCGGCAGCAGCCGTCCGACCAGGTCGATCGGCCACACCTCCAGCGCCTCGGGCAGCAGGGTGTGGCAGGTGTAGGCGAAGCAGCGCCGGGTGATGTCCCAGGCCTGCTCCCACTCCAGGTCGTATTCGTCCAGCAGCAGCCGCATGAGCTCGGGGACGGCGATGACCGGGTGGGTGTCGTTGAGCTGGAAGACGATCCGCTCGGGCAGGGTGGTGATGTCGAAGTCGGCTTCGAGGGTGCCCTGGATGTAGTCCTTCAGCGAGCACGCGACGAAGAAGTACTGCTGCTGCAGGCGCAGCTCACGACCCTGCGGGGTGGAGTCTTCGGGGTAGAGCACCTTGGAGATGTTCTCAGCGAAGGTCTGGGCGCGCACGGCCTCGGCGTAGTCGCCGGAGTTGAAGGTGGCCAGGTCGAAGGCCCGGGTCGCCTCGGCGCTCCACAGCCGCAGGGTGTTGACCACGCCATTGCGGTAGCCCGGGACCATGTAGTTGTAGGGGATGCCCATGACGTTCCACGCCGGCACCCACCGGGTGCGGGTGCGGCCGTCTTCGCCCTGGTATGCCTCGGTGTAGCCGCCGAAGTCGACCCGCACCGCACGCTCGGGGTTGTGGAACTCCCACGGGGCGCCGAGCGAGAGCCACGAGTCGGGCACCTCGACCTGACGGCCGTCGACGAACTGCTGGCGGAAGATGCCGTACTCGTAGCGGATGCCGTAGCCGATGCAGCTGACGTCCATGGTCGCGAGCGAGTCGATGAAGCATGCGGCCAGCCGTCCCAGGCCGCCGTTGCCTAGGCCAGGCTCGACTTCCTGGGCGCGCAACACGGCGAGGTCGAGCCCGCACGCGGTCATGGCCTGCTCGACGATGTCGGTCATCGCGGTGGCCATGAGGGCGTTTCCGAGTTGGCGACCGAGCAGGTACTCCGCCGACAGGTAACCCACCATCTTGGCCGGGCGGCGACGGCGCCGGTTGGCGGTCTCCAGCCAGTCGGCCATGAGGTACTGCCGCACGGTGCGGGCCAGCGCGAGGTACTGGTGGTTGATCGTCGAGCGGCTCAGCGACACCCCCTCGCCGAAGCTCAGCTCGTGGAGGAACTCCTTGATGAAGCCCTCGACGGTGCGCTCGGGCGCCGACACCTCACGCAGCGCCAGCGGATGCGAGGGGCTGCGCTGCGGGCCGAGCTTGCGGAAGTCGGTGACGGGCACCTGGAACGGACCGGTCATCGCCTCGTGCGTGGGGAGACCGGTGTTGCCGTCGCTCATGGGGTCCTCGTACTGGTCGGCATGAGGGCACCATGGCCGCGACTCCGGAATCCGGCCTGCCCCCATGGCGTGGAGTCCACAGGCTAGTGCAAACGCTGTCCCTCACGACAACGCTGGGGCGAACTCTGGGCAGCCGCCTGCCGTCAGGTGGCCTCGGACGCCTCCGTCCAGCCCGTCTCGCCGGGCAGGTGGGTCAGCCACGACCGGGCGCTCACGTGCGCGACTCGCAGGGACGCCACGCGCACGGCCCGCTCGACGGCATACCCGAAATCGCTTGATAGTGAGGGCGATTGGACGAGAGCCGCGAGCAGCGCACCGTGGAAGGCATCCCCCGCGCCCAAGGTGTCGACGGCCCTCACCTGAGGGGGTTGCACGACACCCGAGCTCCCGTATGCCGTCCGCCACCGCACCGGCCCCGGCCCGGTGGTCACCAGGGCGGCTCGGGTGCCCTGGGCGATGAGGTCGTCGACGGCCTGGTCGGGGGTCAGGTCGAGGGCGGCGGCGTAGTCCGCCGAGGCAGCGACGACGCTGAGCTGGGGAATCCACGGCTGGACGAGGGGTTTGACGCTGCCTGCGTCAAGGATGGTGATGGCCTTGGGGTGGGCGAGGCTCAGCGCCTCGGCTGCGGCCACCGGATGGTGCCCGTCCAGCAGGATCGCGTCGGCTGCTGAGACTGCTGCTCGGGCGGCTGGCGTCAGCGCAAGAGTCGAGTTCGTAGCGCCAGGAGCCACGACCGTCCGTATGCCGTCCGGCTCCACGACGACGCTCGCGACCGGAAGCTGCCACCCGGCATACCCCGTGCTCTTGCTGTTGCTGTTGGGGCTGTGGGTGCTGGTGTCGGCGAGGTCGATGACCCGAACGTGGTGGGCGGCGAGATCCTCGCGCACCACGGTCGTCAGGGGACCGTCGCCGATCGCGGTGACCAGGGTCGCCGAGCCGAGCAGCGCGGCGCAGGTCACCGCCGCGTTGGCCGCCGGGCCGCCGGCGCTGAGCTCGACCGCGCTGGACACCGACTTGCGCCCGCGCGGCGGTGCCATGGTGACCCGGTGGACCACATCGAGAGAAGTGATCCCCACGCAGACCGCAACACCCGGACGGGGATGGCCGCTGTCAGGAGACACGGGTCGACTATAGGAGCGCCGCCGCGGGACCTCTCCTCGGGCGTCGCGTGCGCCTGGACGGTTGAGTCAACCCGTTTCTGTACCTACAATCGCTATACATAAGAGAGGTCCGGACCATGAGTACTGCTGCGACTCGCTCCACCAAGAGTCAGCAAATCAACTTTCGAGCCACCGATCGTCAGGTGGCTGTGCTTCGCCGTGCGGCTGCTGCAGCCGATCGCACCCTGACCGACTTCGTCCTCGACAGCGCCGTCGAGCGGGCCGAGATGATGCTCGCCGACCGACGCTGGTTCAGCGTGACTGGCGAGCAATGGGACGAGTTCGTTGCGCTGCTGGACGCGCCGCTGCCGTCGACGAAGTTCCAGGAGCTCAAGGCCCGCCGCGATCCCTTCGCAGACGAGTGACCGAACAACCGCGCCGACCCCGCAAGCTGCAGCGCACCGACAATGTCAGCGAGTTCGATTCGGGGGCAACGGAACTCGACCGATGGTTGACAATCTACGCCTGGGAGAATCTCCGCGCCAACAACGCGGTGACCTACGTCAGCACCCTGGGTGACCGCGTCGTCGGCTATTACGCCATGGCCGTGGGTGGAGTCGACCTGATCCAGGTTCCTCCGGCCATCAAGAAGGGCAGCCGACCCGATCCGTTGCCCGTGCTCGTGCTCGCCCGATTAGCCGTGGACCGGACCAGACAGGGCACCGGGCTCGGCGCAGGGCTGCTGCGAGATGCCCTTGAACGCGCCGCTCAGTTGAGTGAATCGATCGGTGCCGCCGCATTATTGGTCTATGCGCGCGACGAGGCTGCCCGGGACTTCTACCTCCGGCATGGTGACTTCCTTCAATCGCCCCTGGCCGAGCTGCAACTCATGGTCTCGATGAAGACGCTGCGGGCCGAGTTCCTCACCTGACGCCGAGTTCCTCACCTGACGAGGCCGGCGAGATGCCGAAAGCGGCGGCCAATCGACCCAGGTAACCGCCACTTTCGGCACTTCGCGTGCAGACTCACGATGCTGATCAGCCGATGAGGACCAGGGAGTAGCCGCCGGTCTCCTGTAGCTCCGGGTCGTGATGGGCGAACCGCAGCAGGTGGGCCGGGCCACCCGGACCGATCCGGCCCATCTGACCGCCGACCAAGGCGGCTGCGAGCGCCCCCGCCGTCAACTCCGGCACACCCCAGAGCTTGGCGATGCCTGTCACCAGCGCGTCGGCCGGGTCGGCGTCGCTGACGACACCGAACAGGTCGACACGATCCGCCCCCAGCTTCTCGATGACCTTGCGGGTCATCCCAGGGGTCGCGAAGGGGTGGCGAGCGGACGGCATACGGGAGCCCTTGACGATCCTGAATTCGAGAGCCGCCCGCCAGACCCGAGCCGAGTCGGCGACCAGCCACCCTCGGTCGGTCGCGAACATGGTCAGCAGGTGTCGCCCGGTCCCGGCAGCGACCCCGAGCGCCAGCCACTTGGCCGAGGGCGCGCGCAGCCGAGCCGCCGTCCCGAACTCCGTCTTGGCCTTGCCCATCACCCCGCGCAGCAGCGGGGTCACCTCGCCCATCCCGTGGGTGATCTCGAGCGTGCCGGCCTTGGTGACCAGGCCGCCGAGCGTCGCCAGCGTCGTCTTGAGCTCCGCCGTCCCCGCGAGGATCTGCAGGTTGCGCTGCCCGACGTGCCGGTCGTGGTTGGCGTCGAGCGCGCCGGACCACGGGTCCAGCGGGCAGCTCACCGATGCCATGAGGCACTCGTGGCCGGTCAGCGTGAGGGGGATGTCCCACGTGCGGTCGAGTTCGACGACGGCGGTCGCGCCTGGGCGGGTGCGGTCCTCGAGGTTGACCATCGCCCCGCCGATGAGGACCGGCTGGTATGCCGGGTTGCTCGGATTGCCGCCGAAGAAGCCCGGGTTGACGAACCAGGCCCGCACGTGGACGCCGATCGCGGGCAGCAGGCCGAGGTTCCAGATCCGCACGAAGACCCGGTAGCGGCGGCCCGCGGTCGGTGACACGACCAGGCGGGAGAGATCAAACGGCCCGGTGTATGCCGCGTCGATGAGCGCGATGTCGGGAGACTCCCAGCTCGGTTTGGGCGGCCAGGTGGGCCGGGCGCCGCGGTCGCCGGGGGCGTAGGCACGGATGAGCAGGTAGGGGTAGACATCCTCGCGGTGCGGTCGGCGCTCCTTGGTGAGGTCCAGCAGCTCACCCTGCAGCTCGCGGGCGCGTTCGCCGGCGCCGTCTGGGGTCCAACCGGGGGTCAGGTCGCCGTCCGGCCGTTTCGAGCCACCGATCGAGCCGGGCGGGTTGTCGCCGCGCTGCTCCTTGTCCTGCTCGGGGGTGAGCGTCGGGTGCTCGTCACCGCGGTTGTTGCCGGTCTTGCCGCGGCGCGGGTTGAGCGGGTCGAGTCGGTTCAGCGGGTCGAGTCGGTTCGAGCCGGTTCAGCGGGTCGAGCCGGTTGAGCGGGCTGAGCGGGCTGAGCGGGTTCAATGGGTCGCGGCGCTGGGGGGTGGGAGACATGATCAGCCCTTCCCGTGGTCGAGCCGGGCTCGCCACTCGGGATCGGTGTTCTCGGGGATGCGGACGAGGGGCACGCAGGTGCCGGGGTTGCTCACGGTGACCGGCAAGTAGTGGACGCCGAGGGCGAAGCCCGGGTCGTACCACTGGTTCGACGCGGCCGGGCAGTCGTGGTCGGCGTGGAAGAGCTGCGGCGAGGTGCACGGCTTGGGATAACCGAAGTCCTCGACTCCCGCGGGATTGGCCGGGGTGACCGGTGCGGGCACCGGGGTGATGTCCGGGATGCACGCCAAGGAGCTGCGGTCCCAGTCCCAGCAGTGCCAGGCATAGCCCCGGTCGCTGTCGAGGTTGAAGTCCGGCACGCCGAACTCGGGGTTACCGACCTCGCGGGCCATCCGGCCGACGAGGTACATCCCGTAATCGACCGGCCCTCCCAGGTGCTCGTCGGCGGGTAGTCGGACGTCGAGGACCTTCTCGGTCTCGGCAGGCGTGCGGGCCTTCTCCAGATCGGTGCGGGCATCGGGGTGGCCCGCGACGCCCGACAGCAGCACCGTTGAGTTGGACCCGACGACATACGGCCCGACGTGCGTCCCCGCGCCCTCTTGGGCGACCGGCATACCGGCCTGGTTGGTGAGCGGATAGCGCCAGGGGGCGATCCATTCCGAGGCCTTGAAGACGTCGCCGGTCGCATCCGGGAGGTAGCGCAGCGGCGAGGTGAGGCCGAGGGCACCGACGAGGTCCGGGCGCGAGATCGCGGCCGGCAGGTCGCGGACGATGCCGCGTGGGTAGGCGTGGTCGAGGCCCTGCGCGTCGGTCGCGGCGAGTCGTCCGGAGGGCTCGGTCACCGGAGGCGGCACCGTCGGCAGACCGAACGGCGCGTCGAGCGCCGAGGCGATGTCATAGGAACCCATCCGTCCGAGCGTTGTCAGCGACGGGTTGATCTCGGCCGGCTTGGGCATCGCGAAGCCCGACATGACCAGGGCGCGGCGGGCCAGCAGGTAGAGGTTCCAGGCGGGGACGATGACGGCCCAGTAGACGACCTCGCGGGCCGGGAACGTCGCAATGTCGACGATGAGGCCCGGCAGCACGGTCGCGAGCCAGATGACGACCTGCGCGAGATAGACCGCCCAGGCGAAGAGGGCAAGCAGCAGGTCGAGCAGATTGAAGGACGAGTCGTCCTCGACGTCGGCCCCACGGGACGGATCGTCATCGACCCCTGAGCTGCCACCAGGTGGCGTCGGGAAGCTGTGGTCGGTGAAAACGCTTGGTGGCGGCGGCAATCGGAGGCTGATCGCGTCGCTGCTGGTCATCTTGAGGTAGCGGTAGACGATCTCCCACATCTGCGCCAGGGCCGCCTCGTTCGGCCGACCGTCCGGCAGCCCCGAGCCGGCGTCGACCTCGCTGAACGGGGGATCCTGGGCGAGGATCTTGGGCCCGTCGGGATAGGTCGCGGCCATCGCCTCCAGTAGGCCTTCGACAAGGTGACCCGGCAGCGGGCCGGTGTCGAGGTCGAAGAACTCGTGCCGGTGAGCGGTCGGCGTCGGCCCGTCGCCGTTGTCATAGGCCGGGAAGCCCACGAAGTAGTCATAGGCCGGCGCATCGTCGCGCCCGTTGTAGGGCGCGTCGTCGCGGTGCCGGAAGGCGAGCCGGAAGTGCAGCGCGGACGTGCCGTACTCGGCATACAACGGGCCGGTATGCCGTGCCGCATAGTTCTCGGCGTCCATGTGGTTTTCGACCAGGTGGTGACGCTGCCAGTGGTCGCGATACGGACCGCCGGACTTGGCGTTCGTAAAGGGGTGGCCGGTGACATCGGTCGCGCAGTGCGACATCCACCCGACCGCGAACGCGATGCGCGCCTGCGCGTCCTGGCGCTCGGTGTCAGTGGTCGCCGCCGCGAGCGCCGACTGGGCCTGCTGGAAGAGCACGAACGGGAACTGGTAGGTGCGCCGGTAATGGAACATGTCCGACCAGTAGAAGGCGTCGTCGCCGAAGCCCTGCGGCACCCCCGAGGTGAGCACGCCGAACCAGTCGCCCATGCTCGCCAGCAGCCCCTTGAACGCCGACATGATCGCCGAGGTGAGCTCGTCGAGGATTTGCGCGAGCTGGGTCGAGAGGCCCCCGGTGAGCTGCGAGGCGAGCTGCGAGTTGTTGGTCGAGATGGGGTCGATCCACTTCTCCCACTTGCTGACGAACTCCGTGTCGACGACCTCCCAGACGTCCAGGGCCCACTGGACGACCTGCCGGATGACCTGGCCGGTCGTGTTCTTGAAGTCCGGCAGCAGGTAGAACAAGTCCGGCCCGAGCGATCCCAGCGCGAGGTAGTTGCGCCAGGTGTGACAGTGCTCGCCGATCTGCTGGGCTTCAGCGGCGGTCAGCGTGAAGCCCGGCGGGAGGATGCCGTCCCTCAGCCGCCCCGCCGTGTCGTGCGCCGCCTCCATGTGGACATACCAACCGGGCATGGCAACTCCTCGCCGTGACTGGTGGACCGAATGGCCCACATCGGGAGGAGTCCGTCGGGGTGCGACTGATACGCCGGGGTCGGGGGCTCCGAAAACGGGAGGTGACCACACGGCATACCTGTCACACTCGACGACTGTGTCTCTCGGCCTGACCTCCCTCGCCACCCGCTTCCGGGCGCCCTCGCCTCTCGCGGGGCGGTTGGCGCGGCAGTCGCTGCTGTTCGCGCTGGGTGAGGGCACCTTCATGACCGGGTCGGCGGTCTTCTTCACCCAGATCGTCGGGCTGACCGCGGCGCAGGTCGGGCTCGGGCTGACCATCGCGGGCGTCGCGGCGTTCCTCGCTGCGGTGCCGGCCGGGCGGCTGGTCGACCGATTCGGGCCCAAGCTCATGTGGTCGCTCAGCGCGCTCGGTCATGCCGCGGGGTTCGCGATGTGGCCGTTCATCACCGGCTTTCGCGGCTACGTGATCATGGCGTGTGTCATGCAGGTGGTGGGGTCGCTGGGCGGGGCGTCGCACGCGGCATACACGATCGACGTCCTGCCACCGGACGAGCGGGTGAAGTCGCGCGCCTATATGTACTCCGCGCTCAACGTCGGTTTTACCCTCGGCTCGATGCTCGGCGGCATCGCGCTGGCCTTCCACTCCAACGAGGTGTTGCGGGCGCTGCCGTGGGCGACGACCGCGGCCTTCCTGGGCAATGCGATCGCGATCCGGCGGCTGCCCAATGCGCCGCACGACGACCGCACCCCTGCCGAACGCACCGTCAAGCTCCCCGGTCCCGGCCCACTGAAGAACCCCGGCTGGCTGCTCACGACCTTCTTCGGCGGCGTGCTGTGGACCAACCAAGTGCTGCTCAACGTCGTCATCCCACTCTGGCTGGTCGAGAAGACCGACGCGCCGCGCGTGCTGCTGGCGTTCCTCTTCGGCACCAACACGGTGATGTGCATCTTCCTGCCGATGGCGGCCGCCCGCGGGATCCGCGACGTGACGACGGCGCTCAAAGCGATCCGGGTATCGACGACCTTCTTCGTCATCTCGTGCCTCATCACCCTGGCCACCCACGACACCGTCGGGTGGATCACCATCGCCCTCGTCTGGCTAGGGCACGTGACGGTGACCGGCGCCGAGCTCTACCTCTCGGCGGCCAGTTGGTCCTTCGAGGCCGAACTCATGGACCCCCGCCGTCGCGGCGAGTATGCCGGTGCCGCCGAGCTCAGCGGCACGCTCGGCAAGGTCTGGGCGCCGGCGGTCTACACTTTCCTCGCGATGACCTGGGGAGCGGCCGGCTGGCTGGTCATTGCGGCTATCGGGGTGTTCGCGGCGGCCGCGCTGCACCCGTCGACGGCGCTCGCGGGGCGCTTCCTGCGCCAGCACGGCCCAGGCGTGCCCAGTGACGACCCGCTGGACCAGCAGGCGCCGCCAGTGCCGGCTCCCTCGATGCTCGAGGACCCGCCGCTGTCGACCAGCGGGGATGGCTACGGCCCGCCGACCGCTCGCCAGCGCCCCTGAACTCCCGCCCATCCGGGTCAGCTCCGAAGACGTGGTAGCGAAACCGACGTCCTGACGTAGGTTTCGCTACCACGTCACCCGACCCATCCTGAGGCCGAGCTGATGGAGCGTTGTGACACGACCGCAACAATCCCGCAGGTGATCCGATGACCACGCTTCCTAGGCTCCCGGCCATGACCTCGCGCCTCGCCTTCTCGTCCACGCCGGCCACGCCGGCCACGCCGTCCACCACCACCCGCCGGTATGCCGTCGTCCGTCGCCTCCCGAGCCGCAGGTATGCCGTCGCGGCCGGCGCGGTCACGGCATACCTGGTGTTGGGGGCGTGCGGCGCCACCCCGACCGCCCCGGCCGGCCCAACCAGCCCGGCCGCAACCGCGAGCGCGACCGTCGCGACGACGAACCCGAAACCCACCCAGAAGATCGCTGCCGAGCCGGCCCTGCACGGCTACCGCTTCCCGGCTGGAATGGTCGACGGTCGGGCCGGAGGTGGCCAGTTGTTCTCCCCCATCGAAGGGGTCCTCGCCGTGCCCAGCACCCCCGGGCCGCACCCGGTTGTCGTCATCGTGCACGGGTCCTACCCCGGCTGCGTCGATGCGCCGAAGGACAAGCTTCTGCCGGCCGTGTCGACGACCCCGTGGCCGGAGGTGTGCGGCACGGACCGCCGCGCCAACGAGGACGGCCTCACCACTGGTCCCGACTACGTCCACGCGACGGCGAGCATGGCCTACATCGCCCGCGAGCTAGCCGCACGGGGCGTGGCCACCGTCGCCATCGATGTGCACACCAAAGAAGAGTCGTGGGGTGGAGAGGCCGACCCGGTCGCCGTCCAGAACGCCCTCGTCACGCTGCATCTGTCGCTGCTCACCCGGATGAACGCCGGCGAGACCTTCGGACTGCCGTGGGCCGCTGACCTCAAGGGACAGCTCGACCTCACCCGGCTCGGGCTCGTGGGTCACAGCAGCGGAGCCGGGTATGCCGTGCACGCCAACACCCGCGGCACCTTCCCCTCGCTCAAGGCCGTCGTGGCGCTGCAGCCTGCGATCAACACCCCGCTGACCTGGAAGCAGGCCAACCTGGCGCCAACCCTAGTGCTGAGTGGACAGTGCGACGAGCAGGTCGGCGGCGACGGGAGTCTCTCTGTCGCAAAGGATCTCGCAGCCAAGCAGCCCGCCGCTGTCGTGCTCACCGCGTCGCTGGCGCGGGCCTCCCACATCGGACTGGTCGCCGGCGGCGGGTCCGACACCATCGGGTTGGTGCAACCTATGACGACGGGCGCCTGCGCCAGCAAGATCGCGCCGGCGGTCGCTCAGAGCGCCGTGGCACAGGTGACGGCCGACTTCTTGCAGACCGCGATAGCGGGCGGGACGGCATACCGGATCGGGGTGGGGAGCGCTGCTCCGGTGACCTTGGCGGCGCTGACCCCATCCGCGACGGTGACCCCTGCGCCGGTCACCACCCTGCCGGTGACCGTCGACCCGAAATCCATCCGCTTCGACTCGTCGACCAGCGTCGTTGCCCCGGCCAAGCCGGCGTCGGTGGTGCTGGGCGAGGGTCCGCACGTCTGACATCGCGCCTCACTATCGAGTCGGAGCCTGGATAGCGCGTATGCCGGCCGGACGGCATCCAGGTGGAGATCTGCGAGATGACGCCGAAGAAGCCCGCCGCCACCGTCACTGGCCTCGCCGAGGCCGCCGATCCTGCCGCCCTCGCGGCGCAAGCCGAGATGTTCCGGCAGGTCGCGACGGCATACCCGCACATCGCTCCCTCGCTGCTGGAGGACCCGCCGCTGTCGACCAGCGGCGACGGTTACGGCCCGCCGACCGCTCGCGAGCGGCCCTGGCTCAGACGGTGCCAGTTGGCAGCGGCGGGAAGAGATGAGTGAGCACGTCGGTGATGGTCACAACGGTGAACCCCTCCGGGCCCGAGGTCACGGCGAGGTGATGCCGCGTCGAGCGCATCTGCGTCAGAGCGCGATGCAGCGAGGTCTCCGGGGGAACGACGAAGGCCGGACGAGCCAGCGACGCGATCGGCGCATCCAGGTCGGCGATGGCCAAGGTGTCGCGGACGTGGACCACCCCGACGACGTCGCTCACGCCAGGTGCCACCGGTGACCCACGGCGAGCACCCTCAACACGCTCAGCACCCTGTCCGCCGCCGTCAGCAGCCTGACCAGTAGCCACCCCGGCGCGCACCAACGGGATTCGCAGGTGGCCGCTCTCGCGCGTGAGTCGCTGGAGGTCGCCCACGGTTGCCGTTTCCGGCAGCCAGGCCACCGGTTCGTCCGATACCAAGTCGGCGATCGTGGCTCGCGGTAGGTCCAGCACGGTCGTGAACGGCACGCTGAACGCCGGACTCAGGGCACCAACGTTGACCGAATGTTCGACGAGGTGACGCAGCCCAGCGGCGTCTTGACCTGCTGACAACTCGTCCACCGGCTGGATTCCCCGCCAGCGCAGCATCCGGTTGGCGGCCCCGTTGAGCGCGCGCAGCGCGGGACGAGTGACCCGCATGAAGGCCCGCATCGGCAGGGCCAGGGCGATAGCGGAACGCTCTGGGTGACTGATCGCCCAGGACTTCGGCGCCATCTCCCCGATGACCAGGTGCAGGAAGGTCACGATGACCAACGCCAGGACGAAGGCCGCGACGTCTGCCACGGCGAACGGCATACCGGTGCGTTCGAAAAGGGGGGTGAGCGCGTGGTGGACCGCGGGCTTGGTCACCGCCCCGAGAGCCAGCGTGCAGACCGTGATGCCCAGTTGCGCGCCGGCGAGGATGAGCGTGAGTTCCGCGGAGCTGCGCAGGGCCGCGCGCGCCGACCGGGAGTGGGTCGCGCGCTCTTCGAGACGATGACGTCGAGCCGCCATGAGGGAAAACTCGACAGCGACGAAGAACGCGCTCAGCAGGATCAGCGCAACAGTGACCAGCGCGACGCTCATGACTCCGCCCCGTCATCCCCGTCTGCCAGCGGCACGTCGACCACGGCCAACTCCAGCGACACCGGCACGAAGTTGTCGATGGCCAGGACCTCGGCACGCAGCACTTGGCGTGAAGTTGGAAGGTCGTCGTCCAGGGCCAGTGGGTCCGCCCGCAACGGGACGTCGATGATCTCGCCCACGGTCGGCAACGCGCCCCGCACTTCGATGATCAGTCCCGTGATGGTCTCGCGCTCGGTCTTGGGAAGATCGATGAGCAGGGCACGTTCGACCTCGTCGATCGGCAGGTCGCCCGGCACGCGCCAGGGTTCACTGACACTGACGGGCAGGTCAGGCGCTGGGTGGCTGTCGTGCTCGTCGGTGATCTCGCCGACGACCTCCTCGGCGAGGTCCTCGATGGTGATGATGCCGTCAAACCCGCCGTACTCATCGACCACGCAGGCCAGTTGTTCCCCTCGAGCGCGCATGCTGGTCAGCGCATCGGGCAGCGACATGGAGGGAGCGAGCACCAGCGGCGGGCGGGCGAACTCGCCCACCGGCCACGCCGAGTCGGGGGGATAGCGCAGCAGGTCGACGAGGTGGATGACCCCGACGATGCGGGAGTCGTCGTCAAGGATCGGATACCGGGTGTGACCGGCCGCCATCTGGGTGCGCACAGAGGAGATCGAATCGGTGACCGCAAGCGCATCGACTCGCACGCGCGGAATCATGGCGTGCTCGACGTCTTGGCGTGGGAAGTCGACGATGCGATCCAGCACCGTGGACAGCTCCGCAGTGAGTTGGCCCTCCTCACGGGAGCGGGCGATGACGTGCTCGAGGTCGTCTCGGGTCGCGCTGTGGTCGACGTCATGAACGGCCTGGATCCCGAGCACCCGCAAAAACAGCTCGGAGGCCCGGTCGAAGACCCAGATGAGCGGCCCGAAGACCGCCAGATAGAGACGAGTCGAGCGAGCCAGGGCGCGTGCCGAGCCATCGGCCCGGGCGATCGCGTAGTTCTTGGGCAGCAACTCGCCGAAGAGCATCTGCACCAGTGTCGAGAAGACCAGGGCAACGGTCGCGCCGATGGCCAGCGCCCACCCGGTGGATGACCCACCGAGCAACGCCGCGAGGGACTCGCCGATGAGCGGCTCGGCGACATAGCCCACGAGCAGACCGGTCACGGTGATGCCGAGCTGCGCCCCCGACAGCATGAATGACGTGCGCCGGGTGATCGCCAATGCCCGCTCGGCGCGCGCATCACCACGAGCGGCCGCGGCTGCGAGGGCCGGTCGATCGACGGCGAGGTAGGCGAATTCCTGCGCGACGAAGTAGGCGGTCAGCGCGGTGATCGCCACGACGACCACCACTCCGAGGAGCAAGGACAACCAGACCGCCACCTCAGCCTCCGACCTCGGAAGACGTGACCGGACAGGCGACTTGACCGCGCAACCGCACCACCAGCGCCCACATCAGCAGGACGATGGCCAGGCCAGCCAGATAGGGCTGCACCGGGGCAAACCACTGGAGCGCACCGGCATAGCCCAGCGCCAGCAGCACGAGTTTGTTGCACACCGGGCACCCGACCGCAAAGAAGGTGAGCAGCGCGCCCGCTGTGCCGCGACCGTCCACTCCGGCGCCCTCCGGTGGTGGATCGACGGACCCCCGCTCACGCACATAGGTGGCGAAGAGCAGCCCGCTCAGCGCCGCGCTCACGAGCAGCACCGGCCAGGCCCACGGCGTGGGCGGGATTTCTCGGCCGAACACCGGGGTGGGGATGAGGGCGGTCGGCACCGCCATGACCAGGACCGTCAGCACGGCCGCGCCCCCCGCCGCGATCCACCGCCGCCGCGACCACGAGCGCAGCACGTCGAGCATCGTCCGATCTTACGTTTCCGGCGCGAGGGGAAGAGCACCCGGTATGCCGTGTCGGCCTCCGCCGGGTCGCCCCCCGCCGTGCTGGGCGAGGGGCCGCACGTCTGACGGGTTTGAGCTGGGGCGGTTCCGGGCAACCCCCTGTCACCAGCAGGAGGCGACACCCATGTCCCAACAGTCCGTCCCGGAACCGTCCTTCGACACCCCCCTCTCGACCGCCGCCGAGCGCGCCGCGTCCGGAGCCGCCGACCGGGCGCTGGAGCACATCTACGTCCTGCTCAAGACGCTCTTCACCGTGGCGCCGATCGTCTTCGGGCTGGACAAGTTCGCCAATGTGCTCACCCAATGGGACGGCTATCTCGCCCCGTGGATCAACAACATCGTGCCCGGGACTGCTACTCAAGCGATGTATGCCGTCGGCGTCATCGAGATCGTCGCTGGTGTCCTCGTGGCCATCCGGCCGCGCATCGGCTCGTTGGTCGTCGCCGCGTGGCTGGGCGGAATCATCGTCAACCTGCTCACCTACTCCGGCTTCTACGACGTCGCGCTGCGCGATGCGGGCTTGTTGGTCGCGGCCCTGTGCCTCTACGTCGCGGCCACCGCCCACGATGCCGTTGCCGGTGCTGGGCGCGCCCGCGCCAATGCCCGGGGCACCTGGTGATCCCGACGCGATAGGAGAATCGAGATGTCCGACAGCCCCTATCCCCGAGTCACCCCGCAGTTGCACGGCCGGCGGGTGGCCCTCGCGCCGCATATCCACGCGGCCTTCGAGGCCTTCAGCGCGGCGGTCTTTGCTGACGGCGCCCTCGACGAACGCACCAAGCAACTCATTGCGGTCGCCGTCGCGCACACGACGCAGTGCCCCTACTGCATCACCGGTCACACCACACTCGCTCACCGGGCCGGCGCCACGGACGAGCAGGTGATGGAGGCGATCTGGGTCGCGGCCGAGATGCGCGCCGGGGGCGCTTACGCCCACTCCGTGCTCGCGATCACGGCCCTGGACCGCGCAGCCCCCACAGCAGCCCGTGAGGATCGCCCTCGTGCGGACACTCCTGCGGATGACGCCCCTGCGGATGGCACCCCTGGGGGCGGGGATGCCCGTCGTGACACCTCCGATGGCGCTGGGTTCAACGAGCAGCGCGCGATCTCCCGCGAGATCTGGGAGGGCGGCCCGGTCTATCCTCCACGCACCGGGGGCTGACGGTATGCCGGGCAGCTCACCGGTGCGGGTGGCCCGGGTCTATGACCCGCCCGATCCCACAGCCGGTCAGCGCGTGCTCGTCGACCGGCTGTGGCCACGCGGACTTTCCAAGCAACGCGCCGCCCTGACGCTGTGGTGCAAGGAGGTGGCCCCGTCCACGGAGTTGCGCCGCTGGTATGCCCACGACCCCGCGAAGTTCACCGAGTTCGCGACGCGATATCGATCCGAACTCCGCGACGACACTCACGCGGCCGCGCTCGCGGGGATCCGGCAACTCATGACCACCGGACCGATCGTCCTGCTCACCGCATCGCGTCGTAGCGACCTCAGCGAGGCGGCCGTTCTCGAGTCGATCCTGAGCGGCACGCCATGAGATCGACGGCCTCACACTCCGCGTCCAGCTCCGCGCCCAGATCAGTGCCCAGATCAGTGCTGGGTCCGGCGCCCGGCCCGTTCTTCTTCGGCAGCAAGGCCGACCTGGCCATCGGCGCCGTCATCAGCTCCGACCAGGTGACCGACCCCACGTTCGGCGGCGGCACGGCATACCTGCACTTCACGACGGCTTTGGACCTTGCGACCTGGCGGGCGCAGCTGCTTCCGGGCGAGGAACCCGGCCGCGTCTATCGGGTCGTGCCGACCGGGCCGTTCGCGGCCGTGGCCATCGGGTCGAGGAGCGGACACGCGCCGTGGACGGCATACCCGTGGTACCGGACCACCGAGCCGGTGCGGGTGACCGCCGAGATCCTGGAGTGGGAGCCGCATCCGGAGTCGCGGATCGAGGGACTACGCGATCACCTGGCCGGCACCTCGCTCTGAGCCACTCGCAGCGATTCGGCAGCAGGTGCCATCGGGATGCGGCGGAAGCCTTTGACGAGGAGGTAGACACCGAGGGAGAACTCCCAGGCGGCGATGGGCAGGGCCGCGAGCAGAGTCCAGGTAGAGACCTGCGCGATGACGCCGAAGAAGCTCAACACGACGGCTGTGAGGTGGATGGGGGCGCCGACGAGGCCGATGAGCGGGATGGCTCGGGCAACCAGACCGGAGCGGACGAGCAGGGTCCCGAGCAGCAGAGCGTTGAGCGCCGGCATGAGGCTCTGACCCAGCAGGAAGGCCCAGTTGTAGGTCGAGACAAGGGAGTCACCCATGACCACCAGGGCCGCGGAATCCGTTGCGCCAGAGCCGGATCGGTGCAGGGAGACGAGCGACATGATGGCGGTGACCCCGGTGAAGATCATCGCTGCTTCCAACACGCGCGCGGCGACGAAGCCGAGGGCGAGCTGCTCGCCATGTCGCCGGACCACGGGGTAGAGGGTCACGGCGGTGCCGATACCGGCCAGCCCAACCACCACCTCGAGAAAGCCGCCGAGGACTGCTCCCGAGTCGCCGCCGAGGCCAGTGGTGAACCCGCGGGTCTTGGCGTCGGCGTAGAGCGTGAGGGTGGGGATCGACACGAACGTGACGAGGTAGAACAGGCCGGCTATGAGGGCCGTGCGGCGGGTGGGGGTCATGGGCGAGCTCCAGACGGGATCTGCAGGGATGGAGAGTGTACGGCGTACACCTCAGGTGCAGATGACGGTACGTGTACGCTGTACACCCGTCAAGTGGATCCGGAAGAGTGAGCGCCGTGAATAGTCACACCGCACCCGAGCGGACCCCGCTGCGCCGGACGGCCGTGTTGCAGGCGGCCGTCGAGTTGGCTGATCGCGTCGGCCTCGCCGAGGTGAGCATGCGCACCCTCGCCCGGACCCTCGGGGTCGTGCCGATGGCGCTCTACAAACACGTCGCCAACAAGGACGAACTCCTCGGCGGCATGGTCGACGCCGTCATCGCCGAGATCCCGCCTGCACCCACCGACACCGACTGGCACACCGCGACCCGAGCGCGCATCCTCGACGCCCGCAGGGTCATGCTCGCCCACCCCTGGGCCTCTGCGCTCCTGGCGACCCGCAGCCAACCCGGCCCCGCGGCATTGGGCTACCTCGACTCGGTCATTGCCACCTTCACGACGGGCGGGTTCCCTCCGACGCTGACCCATCAGGTGATGCACACCCTCGGCAGCCGGGTATGGGGGTTCAACCTCGAGGCCTTCCCCAGCCCGCCGCCTCCGTCACTGGACCCTGCCGAGGCCGCCGATCCTGCCGCCCTCGCGGCGCAAGCCGAGATGTTCCGGCAGCTCGCGACGGCATACCCGCATGTCGCCCAGATCGCCGCGGCCGCCCGACACGACCCCACTGGCATCGTGGGGCCGGGTTGCGACGACCAGGCCGAGTTCGAGTTCGGCCTCGACCTGCTGCTCGACGGCTTTCGCCGCCTGCTCGCCGACGCTCGGACCCACACCGACTGACCAGCGCCGGTATGCCGTGCAAGGCGGTGCTATGGATCCGGCGGCGCATCGGGCCCCACCGGCATACCGGCTCTTCCCGTATTTCCTTGCAACAGAAGCAGACTCGGCCCACCCCCGAAGGGGCGGGCCGAGTCTGGTCAGGTCAGGTCAGGACTCAGCCGACCTGCTCCGACTCCTGCTCCTTGCGGCGGCGAGCTGCCAGGAGTAGCAGTCCGCCGACGGCGATCAACCCCGCCGCGCCGGCCGCGATCCCGCCGACCTCGGCACCGGTGTGCGGCAGCGGAGCCGCCTGGTAGTAGCCGAAGTTGCGGTCGACGACGTTGGCCTGGTTGACCATCGCCACGTCCTTGACCCGGTCCGGCTCGGTCGTCGGCGTCCATCCGGCCAACGATGCGCCCTCGATGACCCGCACGATGTAGGACCCGTTCGCGACGTTCTTGAACACGTAGGGGCTGTGCGTGGTCTGGGTGTCCAGGACCTTGCCCGTGGCTGCATCAACCAGCTCGACATCGACCAGGCTGATGTCGGGCTCGCCGCCGTTGAGCACCGTGTCGCGGTTCAGGTCGTTGAAGACATGGCCCGTGATGGTCGCAGTCGCGGCGTCGATGTAGTCCGGAATCCCGTCACCGTCGGTGTCGGTGGTCCCTTCGGTCTGGTCAGGCAGACCGTCGTTGTCGGAGTCGACATCCTGGAAGTCCGGGGTGCCGTCGCCGTCGGTGTCGACCGGCTTGGTCGGGTCGGAGCCCGCCTCGACCTGGTCCGGGATGCCGTCCCCGTCGGAGTCGGTGTCGAGGTAGTCCGGGGTGCCATCGCCATCGGTGTCGACCGGGTTGGTCGGGTCACCGACTTCAACAACATCCGGTATGCCGTCCCCGTCACTGTCCGCCGGGTAGGGCTTCGTGGCGGTCGCGGTCCCGGTGTTGCCGGCAGCATCGGTCGTCGACACCGAACCGTCCACCGTCGTGTCGGGGTCCTGGAGCAGGTCCGACGTCGCGACGGGGATCGAGAAGGTGCCATCAGCGGCGACCGTGCCGGTGTAGGTGACGCCGTTGACCGTCAAGGTCACCGTGTCCCCGGCCTTGAACTCTCCGCTCACCGTGCCGGTGATGTCGACGGTCGGCCCCTCAAGGGCGGGGACCGGGTCGATGACCAGGGCGACGACCGGAGCGGTCTTGTCGATGGTGACCGTCACCGGAGCCGACGGCGTGCTGTTACCAGCCGGGTCGGTCTCGGTCGCCACGATCGTGTGCGCACCCTCCGAGCTGATTGGCGTCGCCAACGTGCACGACCACGTACCGTCCGCAGCCACCGTCACCGGCGCATTGGTGCACGCCACCGGGGTGCCATCGACCGTGACCTGCGTGATCGTGTCACCCGCAGTCCCAGTGCCCGACACCGTCGTCACATCCTGGTTCGTCACCGAACCAGGCACCGGACCCGTCACCACCGGAGCAACCGGAGCGGTCTTGTCGATGGTCACCGTCACCGGAGCCGACGGCGTGCTGTTCCCAGCCGGGTCGGTCTCGGTCGCCACGATCGTGTGCGCACCCTCCGAGCTGATTGGCGTCGCCAACGTGCACGACCACGTGCCATCCGCAGCCACCGTCACCGGCGCATTGGTGCACGCCACCGGGGTGCCATCGACCGTGACCTGCGTGATCGTGTCACCCGCAGTGCCGGTACCCGACACCGTCGTCACATCCTGGTTCGTCACCGAACCAGGCACCGGACCCGTCACCACCGGAGCAACCGGAGCGGTCTTGTCGATGGTCACCGTCACCGGAGCCGACGGCGTGCTGTTCCCAGCCGGGTCGGTCTCGGTCGCCACGATCGTGTGCGCACCCTCCGAGCTGATTGGCGTCGCCAACGTGCACGACCACGTGCCATCCGCAGCCACCGTCACCGGCGCATTGGTGCACGCCACCGCGGTGCCATCGACCGTGACCTGCGTGATCGTGTCACCCGCAGTCCCAGTGCCCGACACCGTCGTCACATCCTGGTTCGTCACCGAACCAGGCACCGGACCCGTGACCACCGGAGCAACCGGAGCCGTCGTGTCCACCGCGTAGGTCTTCGTCGAGGTGGCCGTGCCCGGGTTGCCAGCAGCGTCCGTCGTCGACACCGACGCGTCGACCGTGGTGTCCGGGTCAGCAGCCAACGCACTGCCAGGAACCGAGATCGAGAACGTGCCATCCGCAGCAACGGTCCCGGTGTAATCGGTCCCGTTCACGGTGATCGTGACCGTGTCACCCGCGAGGAACTCGCCCGTCACCGTGCCGGTGATGGCGATGTCCTGGCCAGCTTCGGCAGCGTTCAACACGTTGTCCGCCGTCACGTCGTCGACGGTGATCGTCATCGCCGGAGCCGTCGTGTCCACCGTGTACGGCTTGGTCGAGGTGGCCGTGCCGGTGTTGCCGGCAGCGTCCGTGGACGAGACCGACGCGTCCACGGTCGTGTCCGGGTCAGCAGCAAGCGCCGAACCAGGAACCGAGATCGAGAACGTGCCATCCGCAGCAACCGTCCCCGTGTAGTCCGTGCCGTTCACCGTCAAGGTCACGGTGTCACCCGCGAGGAACTCGCCCGTGACGGTGCCGGTGATCGCCACGTCAGCGCCAGCCTCGGCAGCGTTCAACACGTTGTCCGCCGTCACGTCGTTGACCGTGATCGTCATCGCCGGAGCGGCCGTGTCCACCGTGTACGTCTTGGTCGAGGTGGCCGTACCGGTGTTACCAGCAGCGTCCGTGGATGAAACCGACGCGTCGACCGTGGTGTCGGGGTCAGCAGCAAGAGCTGAACCCGGCACGCTGATCGAGAAGGTCCCGTCAGCAGCAACCGTGCCGGTGTAGTCCGTGCCGTTCACCGTCAAGGTCACGGTGTCACCCGCGAGGAACTCGCCCGTGACGGTGCCGGTGATCGCCACGTCAGCGCCAGCCTCGGCAGCGTTCAACACGTTGTCAGCCGTCACGTCGTTGACGGTGATCGTCATCGCCGGAGCCGTGGTGTCCACCGTGTACGTCTTGGTGCCCGTCGCGGTGCCGGTGTTACCGGCAGCGTCCGTGGACGAGACCGACGCGTCGACCGTGGTGTCCGGGTCAGCAGCAAGCGCCGAACCAGGAACCGAGATCGAGAACGTGCCATCCGCAGCAACCGTCCCCGTGTAGTCCGTGCCGTTCACCGTCAAGGTCACGGTGTCGCCGGTCTTGAACTCGCCGGTCACCGTGCCGGTGATCGCCACGTCAGCACCCGCCTCGGCAGCGTTCAACACGTTGTCAGCCGTCACGTCGTTGACCGTGATCGTCATCGCCGGAGCCGTCGTGTCCACCGTGTACGTCTTGGTCGACGTGGCCGTGCCGGTGTTGCCGGCAGCGTCCGTGGACGAGACCGACGCGTCCACGGTCGTGTCCGGGTCAGCAGCAAGAGCCGAACCCGGCACGCTGATCGAGAAGGTCCCGTCAGCAGCAACCGTGCCGGTGTAGTCCGTGCCGTTCACCGTCAGAGTGACGGTGTCGCCGGTCTTGAACTCGCCCGTGACGGTGCCGGTGATCGCCACGTCAGCGCCAGCCTCGGCAGCGTTCAACACGTTGTCAGCCGTGACGTCGTTGACGGTGATCGTCATCGCCGGAGCCGTGGTGTCCACCGTGTACGGCTTGGTCGAGGTGGCCGTGCCGGTGTTACCGGCAGCGTCCGTGGACGAGACCGACGCGTCGACCGTGGTGTCCGGGTCAGCAGCAAGAGCTGAACCCGGCACGCTGATCGAGAAGGTCCCGTCAGCAGCAACCGTGCCGGTGTAGTCCGTGCCGTTCACCGTCAGAGTGACGGTGTCGCCGGTCTTGAACTCGCCGGTCACGGTGCCGGTGATCGCCACGTCAGCGCCAGCCTCGGCAGCGTTCAACACGTTGTCCGCCGTCACGTCGTTGACCGTGATCGTCATCGCCGGAGCCGTCGTGTCCACCGTGTAGGTCTTGGTGCCCGTCGCGGTGCCGGTGTTACCGGCAGCGTCCGTGGACGAGACCGACGCGTCGACCGTCGTGTCGGGGTCAGCAGCAAGAGCCGAACCCGGCACCCTGATCGAGAAGGTCCCGTCAGCAGCAACCGTCCCGGTGTAGTCCGTGCCGTTCACCGTCAGAGGTCACGGTGTCGCCGGTCTTGAACTCGCCCGTCACGGTGCCGGTGATCGCCACGTCAGCGCCAGCCTCGGCAGCGTTCAACACGTTGTCCGCCGTCACGTCGTTGACCGTGATCGTCATCGCCGGAGCCGTCGTGTCCACCGTGTACGTCTTGGTGCCCGTCGCGGTGCCGGTGTTACCGGCAGCGTCCGTGGACGACACCGACGCGTCGACCGTGGTGTCGGGGTCAGCAGCAAGAGCTGAACCCGGCACGCTGATCGAGAAGGTCCCGTCAGCAGCAACCGTGCCGGTGTAGTCCGTGCCGTTCACCGTCAGAGTGACGGTGTCGCCGGTCTTGAACTCGCCGGTCACCGTGCCGGTGATCGCCACGTCAGCACCCGCCTCGGCAGCGTTCAACACGTTGTCAGCCGTGACGTCGTTGACGGTGATCGTCATCGCCGGAGCCGTCGTGTCCACCGTGTACGTCTTGGTCGACGTGGCCGTGCCCGTGTTGCCGGCAGCGTCCGTCGACGACACCGACGCGTCCACGGTCGTGTCCGGGTCAGCAGCAAGAGCCGAACCAGGAACCGAGATCGAGAACGTGCCATCCGCAGCAACCGTCCCCGTGTAGTCCGTGCCGTTCACCGTCAAGGTCACGGTGTCACCAGCGGTGAAGTCACCACCGACAGTGCCCGTGATCGCCACGTCAGCACCCGCCTCGGCAGCGTTCAACACGTTGTCCGCCGTCACGTCGTTGACCGTGATCGTCATCGCCGGAGCCGCCGTGTCCACGGCATACAGCTTGGTCGCCGTCGCGGTGCCGGTGTTACCGGCAGCGTCCGTGGACGACACCGACGCGTCGACCGTGGTGTCGGGGTCAGCAGCAAGAGCCGAACCCGGCACGCTGATCGAGAACGTGCCATCAGCAGCAACGGTCCCGGTGTAGTCCGTGCCGTTCACCGTCAGAGTGACGGTGTCGCCGGTCTTGAACTCACCGGTCACCGTGCCGGTGATCGCCACGTCAGCACCCGCCTCGACAGCGTTCAACACGTTGTCAGCCGTCACGTCGTTGACCGTGATCGTCGGCACCGGACCCGCCGTGTCCACGGCATACACCTTGGTCGCCGTCGCGGAACCCGCGTTGCCCGCGGCGTCCGTCGTCGACACCGAGGCATCCACCGTCGTGTCCGGGTCAGCAGCAAGCTCCGAGCCGGGCACCTCGATGGCGAAGATCCCGTCGGCGCCGACGGTGCCTGTGTAGGCCACGCCGTTGACGGTCAGGGTCACCGTGTCACCGGCGACGAATTCACCCGACACCGTGCCGGTGACGACCACATTGCCGCCCGCTTCGGCAGCGTTGAGCATGTTGTCCGCCGTCACCGGGTCGACCACCAACGACACCACTGGAGGCGTCGTGTCCACGGCGGTGCCCGTCGAGGAGGCGGTGTTGTTGATGACCACCGGGTCCGGGTCCGGGCTCGAGGTCGAGGCGCCACCAGAGGCCAGCGAGGTGTTGTGAGCGAGCGTCGCCGGCACGGACACGGTCATCGCCAGGTCCACCGCGGGGTCGCTGACCTCGAGCATGGCCTTGGGGATCGTGCACGTCACCGTCGTCGCGCCGGGTGCCGCGATGGGGCTCGCCGGCGTACAGGTCACCCCAGTAGGCACCGTGTATGCCGTGATGGTCGTGCCCGAGGGGGCGGTGACGGTCGTCGTGGCGTCGGATGCCGCGTTGCCGGGACCGATGTTGTCCACGCTCACCGTCATGGTCCCGGTGCTGCCACCGGAGACCGTGCCAGGGCCCGAGACCGTGGTCTGCAGGTCGACCGGCGGGACGATCGGAGTGGTGATCGACAGCACCGACGTGGAGTCGGTCGTCGCCGCGCCGCCGCTCGGCGTGTTGGCCGAGATGCTGGCGGTGTTGACCACCTTGAGGGCCGAGAACTCGGCCGCCGTGATGGTGTGGCTACACGTCACCGACGCCGACGCTCCCGGAGCCAGCGAGGCGATGCTCGCGGGCGACGGCGCCGTCGTGCACTGGGCGTCAGTCACGGCGATGGTGTTGAGCGTGACGTTGCCGGTGTTGGTCACCGAGAAGGTGTAGGTCATCGTGTCGCCCGCATCGGTCACGGCACTCGAGGCACCGGCCGACACCGACTGCGCTCCAGCGGTCTTGACCATCTTGACAACACCACTCGGGGTGAGGGTGACCGTTTCCGTCGCATCCGAGGTCGCCGACATCGTCGCGTTGACCGTGGTCCCTGCGGCCGTGGCAGTCGCTGCCACGGTCGCCACGTTGGTCACCTTGCCGGCGTCCAACTCGGTCTGGGTCAAGGTGTGCGTGCAGGTGAAGGTTGTTGAGGCGCCAACAGCCAGGCTGGCCACCGAGGCCGGCGAGAGGGTGCCGGAGTCACACTTCGCGTCGGTCACCGTGACGTTGGCTAGGTCGAGGTTGCCCGTCGCTTGGACGACGAACTTGTAGGTCACCTTGTCGCCAGCGTCCGTGATCGTCGCATTGCTGCCGGCGCTCGTCGAGGTGGCCGTCGAGGTCTTGGTCAGCGTGTACTCCGCCACCTGCTTGATCGCGGTCGTCGTGGACGGCTTCGAGGTCGTCGCACTGCTGAGGGTGGTGCCCGACGGCGGGGTTGCCGTCACGGACGCCGTGTTGACCGTTCCACCGGAATTGATTTCATCCTGGGTGATCGTGTGAGTGCAGCCGAACTGGACGGTTGCCCCCGGGGCCAGCGAGGCCAACGAGGTCGTCGTCGACGGCAACGGCAGCAGCACCGGGGTGCCGTCACACTTCGCGTCGGAGATGCCGACATTGGTCAGCGTGGTGTTGCCGGTGTTGGTGACCGTGAAGGTGTAGTCGATCAGGTCACCCTTTTGGATCGTCGAGCTGTTGTTGTTGCCCGGACCCTTGCGCGGCGTGGCCGCCGACTTGACGATCTCGGTCTGCGCGACTCGCGTGAAGGTCGACGTCGCGCTCAGCACCGAGGTGCTATCGGTCGCCGCCACGTTGCCCGCGGAGTCCTTGCCGGTGACGCTCGCCGTGTTGGTGAACGAACCGGAGTCAACCTCGGCCTGGGTCAGCGTGTGAGTGCAGGTGAAGGTCTGCGAAGCGCCCACGGCAATGGCGGCCGAGGTCGGTGCCAGGGAGCCGGAGTCACACTTCGCGTCGACGACGGTCGCTCCCACGATGGGAGCGGTGCCGGTGTTGGTCACCTTGAACGAATAGGTGATGGTGTCGCCACCGTCGACCTGGGTGCTCACGGCACCCTTGGTCGTCGTCGGCGCTGCGGCTGACTTCTCGATCTTGAGCTGCGGCGAGGCCAGCGTGATCGACGATGATGCCGTGTTGTTGCCCGGCGTCGAGTCGGCCGCCGTGTTGGTCAGGGTGACGTTGTTCGTGCCGGTAAGCGTCGTACCAGGGGTCGCAGTCGCCGCCACGGCAACCGTGATGTCCAGGCTTGAGGATGCGCCGTTGGCGATCGTCGCGATGGTGCACGTCACCGACAGTGCGTCCGCGGCAATGGTGCAGCCGGTTGGGGCCGCCGTGATCGTGGCGCCAGTGGGAGCCGTGTAGGTCACGGTCGTGGGCACGGTCACGTTGGCCGGACCGCTGTTGGTGGCCGTCAGAGTGACCGTCGCCGTGGTACCCGGCACGACTGCCGTCGGGCTGGTCGCCGCGATCGACAGGTCGGTCTTGACGATCGGCAGGATGATCGAGCAGGTGTCGGTGTGCTCGAAACCGGTGGGCGCGAGGACGTCAGGGGTGTAGTCCTTGAGCGTCACCGGCGACGAGTAGACGATCTTGTACTGGTAGCCGTCCTTGGTGTTGGCCGACGGGACGGTGTAGCTCAGCGTCTGCGTTGTGCTGGCGTTCGCGATCGTGCCGGAGGTGCCCGTGCCGGTCAGGGCGGTCCAGGTCGTCGCACCCGCTGCCAGTTCGTACCACTGGTAGGTCACCGCGAAGTTGGTATTGAGCGGCGTCGTCGCCGTGCTCGCGACCTTGACCGTCCCCGAGCACGTGGCGGTCGTTGTCGTGGCCGTGATGTTCTGATCGGCCAGCCCGCCCATGGTGAAGTCGACGCCAACGCGTGAGGTGCCCAGCGGGAGGCCTGTGCCAGCCGAGGTCGGGATGCCGGTGGCGGGGTCCACGGGTCCGCTCAGAGCGCCAGTCGACGTGATCGGCAGCAGGGTGCCGGTGCGGTCGACCGAGTCCGGGATCCCGTCGTTGTCGGAGTCGAGATCCTGGTAGTCCGGGGTCCCGTCACCGTCGGTATCCAGCGGCGGCTTCACGGCGGTGTTTGCCGCGACGACCTCGTATGCCGTGTAGTAGTAGGTCTGCGCGGTGTTGGCCGGCAGCGTCTCGTGGACAACGGTGTAGCCGATGTCAGAGTTGGACCCGGCGATCTTGTCGTTGAGGTTGGTGTTCGACGAGAAGTTGGTCCACCAGGCGTCCCACGACTGGGCCATCCAGCTTTCCCACGGCGTCTTCTCGATCATGCCGATGAAGCCCAGGGTCTTGGCCGGAGTCGACCCGCTGGCGGAGTTGGTCACCGCGATGAGGTCCAGGCTGGTGACCGCAGCCCCCGTGCCGGTCTGCACGGTCCAGGCCGGAGCCACGGCATACTGGCCGATCCCCGCGTCGACCGCCCCGCCGAAGTAGGTGTCGCGGGCGTCGGCCAGCCCCAGCTTGCTGGCGAGCTTGGGCACGTCGACCTTGTAGTCGCGGCGGACGTAAGGGTCGTCCTTCACGTAGGTGTAGATCTGCGTGTACGTCACGTCACCAGCGGAGCACCCGTTGGTGGCGTCGAGGTCGTAACACCACTTGGTCTGGACCCGCCAGGGGTCGGTGCGGGTGCCCGAGCCGACGACGCTCGACTGCGAGATCTGCTTGACCGGGCTCCAGTCGACGGCGGTGCCGTAGCTCTGCCGCGGGCCGTAGATCTTGCCGCCAAGTGAGATGAAGACGCCCGTGTTGGACGCGACATTCCCGCCGCTGTATTGGTCGGGGTTGTTGATGTCCGCTGCGGTGAGGCTGGCCGAGCCGCCGTAGGTGTAGAACTCGGCGATATTGGTGTAGTAGATCTGCATCTGCCCGATCGGCCCGACCTCGATCTTGAGGTCGCTGCCGACCTTTCCGCCGGTCGGGTTGATCGTCGTCACCTTGAGGGTGCCGGTCGTCGCCGTCCCGAAGGTCTGCCCGCCGGTGACCGTCGTGGTCCAGTTGGTGGCACTGGCTGCGTCGGCGTTGGCGATGGTCGTCAGCCAGGTGGCGCCGGACTCCTCGACGGTGTCGGGGATGCCGTCGTTGTCGTCGTCCAGATCGACCGAGTCGGGTATGCCGTCTCCGTCGAGGTCGCCGACGGCCGCCGAGGCCGACGCCAGGAACAGGCCGGGTCCCGCAACAGCAGGCACGCCGACCATAAAGACGGCCAGCGCTGCAGCTAGTGCGAGCCGCACTGCCCGCCGACGACGGGTCCTGGGCAGCAGCAGCGATAGCAGCTGCAACCAACTAAGGTCTGTGGATGTACCACCCGCGGACGCAGCAAAGCGACCAGCACGCATGCGAAACCCGACTCTCCCCCGCCCATGGGTAGGCCACAGGCGCAACAAATAGCTACCGACTCTGATGTGTTGCCATCGAGTGCAGTACGCCCCCCCAGGCACTACTGAGAACTCGAGGTATTACTCCCCAATTCGGATCGTAGCGCATAGCAGCGCTCAGCCGTGAATGCCGGGAGTTGTGAATTAACTTAGCGATCGTGGATGACCTAACCGTCGCCGTGGACGCCGTCCGGGCTGATGTGAACCGTGGCGCTGGCCAGCCGCGGCAGCGCTTCGAGCAAGTGCTCCTCGGCATGGTGGGCCACGTCGTGCGCCTCGGCGAGTGCGGTCACGGCCGTCGTGATGTCGGCCTCGGCGTGCAGGGTGTGGCCGATCCAGCGCAGCCGCAGCGAGTCGACCGACGTCACTCCCTCGACACTCGCGATGGCCGCGCGGGCCCGGGCAGCCAATTCCGGATCGACCGCGTCCATGAGCCGCTCGCCGACCTGCACGGCGGCCTGACGCAACACCCCAAGCAGCGCGACTGTGATGGCCAGGCCGATGACCGGGTCGGCCCAGTCCCAACCCAAGGCAACGCCAGCCACACCCAAGAGCACTGCCAGAGAAGTGAATCCGTCGGTGCGCGCATGCAGGCCGTCGGCGATCAACGCGGCCGAACCGATCTGTCGGCCGACCCGAATGCGATAGCGAGCCACCACTTCGTTGCCGACGAACCCCACCAGCGCGGCCCCCGCGACCGCCCAGAGATGCGACATCGCCTGCGGGTGCAGCAGCCGTTGGATTGCTTCGTAGGCCGCGATGGCCGCCGACAAGCCGATCATCGCGACGACGAACACTCCAGCGAGATCCTCGGCGCGCCCGTAGCCATAGGTGAACCGATCGTTGGCCGGCCGGCGCGCCAACGCGAAGGCAATGAGGATCGGGAAGGTCGTCAGCGCGTCGGCGACGTTGTGCAGGGTGTCGCCCAGCAGCGCGACGCTTCCCGAGACGGACACGACGACCGCCTGCAGCGCCGCGGTCGCGACGAGCACCGCGAAGCTGATCCACAGCGCCCGCCGCCCGCGGCTGTCGGCTTCCAGTGCATTGTCGACTTGGTCGGCGGCGTCGTGGGAGTGCCCGCCGAATAGCTCCGAGAGGGTATGCCGGGCCCGTCCCCACAGCGTGTGGTCGCCGTGCCCGTGGTCGTGCCCGTGCTCGTGGTGGTCATGCTCGTCGTGCCCGTGCCCGTGCCCGTGCCCGTGACCGTCGTGACCGTGATCGTGGTGTTCATCGTGGGCGGGGTGGTCCTCACCGTGATGCCCGTGGTCATCGTCGTGGCGATGAGCATGCCCCGACAACCGGGACGGGTCGATCATGCGACGGCCACCTGACGGGCCACCAGCGCCTTCACCACGGGGGTGAGCGACTCCGACGTCCACTCCGGGTGACCCGAGGCGCAGACGAGCAGGAGGTGACGGTCGACGGCATACCCCTGCAGGAGCGTGAGCGCCGGGGCTCCCGAGGTGGGCGTGCCGGTGGTGAGTTGCCGCAGCCCCCACACCGGCCGCGCGCCGGGCACGGGCGGCGGCAGTTCCGCGGACGCTTCGATGATCCGCACCTGGGCGCGCGGGTTGGGCAGCAGCCGCTCCTGCAGCTCCGGAACGACGAGGTCGACGTCGGAGGGAAGGGCCAGCGCGACCCGTTCGACCCACAGCCAGCGGTCGTCATGACGCAGACTGCGCCAGGCGGTGACGCACCCAGCGGCGACGGCACGCCGGGCCCATGCCTCGTGGGGGGTTTGGTGGCCGGTGCGCCAGGTGCGTTCGTCGACGACGACCCACCCGGCGCTCAGGTCGTCCGGTCCGATGAGGCGAGCCAGTTCGGACCGATCGACGCGTGGGCTGCGCAGCTGCGCGGCCAGCAATCGCAGCCGCGAGGGTGAGCGCGCCGGGGTCGCGCTGCTCACGGGGTGGTCCGGCCGGCGCGCAACATCTCCAGCGCCTTGGTGACCCGACCCACGCGGGTCGCCTCGCGGACCGCGGAACCCACCCACTCGGCATACTCCTTGCGGTGGGTGAAGGGCAGTTTCTCGTATGCCGTGCGCGCCGCCTCGTCGCCGGCGAGCGCCTCGGCGAGGGCGGGCGGGATCTCGACCTCGCGTGGGGTGTCGTCGACGGTGATGACCGCACTGACCTCGTCGCCGATCTCGACGCCGAGAAGCGCGCGGTTGGCCTTGCTGAGGCCGATGAGGTTTTCGCCGCCCATGACGCCCAGCCGCAGCCGAGCACTCCGGTCCCCGATCGTCACGACGACAGGTGGGCGCTTGCCGGCAGCGAGCTGCGCCACCTGCTCGTCGGTAAGGACGAGGGCACCGGCGGGGCCACGTGGTTCGAGGCGAGTGTGCAGGGTGAGGTCGGCCATGCCGGAAACTCTGGCACAGCTCGGGACCACTCGACAGGCGCGCCGCCCTCAGCGCGACGCCGTCAGTGCGACGCCGTCAGTGCGACGCCGTCAGTGCGACGCCGTCAGTGCGACGGGATGAGCGGCGCCAAGGTCTCGCCGAGCAGGCGCACGCGGCCATCGATGTGGCCGTTCGCGGGAGCGTTGACCGTGACGCCGTCGACCCCGGTGGCCATGATCCGCTGATAGACCGCCGCCACCTCGTCGGGTGACCCGCAGATGATGCCCGGGCGTCGGACGGCCAACTCCGGGATGCGGGCGACGGCCTCGTCAGCCTCCCGCTCGGCCTGCTCCCGCATGGGGGCGATGCACACGCTGGTCTGGTAGCTCACGGTGATCTCGCTGCGGTCGCGCCCGAGACGCTCACAGTGCGCAGCGAGGGCGGCCAGCTTGCGCGGGATGTCCTCGGGGGCGCAGATGATGTTGGACTCGTCGGCATACTGGGCGACCATCCGCAGCGTCTTGCGCTCCCCACCACCGCCGATCATGATCGGGATCCGGCCGACCGGCGCGGGCGAGTTGATGGCGTCGCGCACGGCATACCAGCGCCCTTGCAGGCTGGGACGCTCGCCGCGGAGCATGCCGGTGATGATCTGCAGGGCCTCTTCCAGCTTCTCGAAGCGGTCCGTGAAGGTGCCGAATTCGAAACCGAGCGCGTCATGTTCGAGCTCGTACCAGCCGGCGCCGATGCCCAGCTGCGCCCGTCCACCCGAGACCACATCGAGGGTGGTGACGATCTTGGCCAGCAGCGCGGGGTTGCGATAGGTGTTGCCGGTGACCAGCGAGGACAGCCGCACCCGCGAGGTGCGTTGCGCGAGCGCCGCGAGCAGGGTGTAGCACTCGAGCATGTCGTTGGCGGGGTCGCCGAGCAGCGGCAGTTGATAGAGGTGGTCCATCACCAGCACGGTGTCGAAGCCGCTCTCCTCGGCCTCCACGGCCTGGCGCGCGATCACCTCGAACAAGCCCGCGCTGTCGGTGTCGGGGTAGGTGAAGTTCGGGATCTGATAGCCCAGGCGTGTCATGGGACGACGCTACGTCCCGGGGGCGACAACCGCCATCCGGTATGCCGTCCCGCTCACCTCCCCAGCGCCGTCCGTCCCGCCGGTTGGCGCGCGGGTTAGTCGCGCCGGTCATGCTGGGTTCGGGACGCGTGACATGAGCCAATTCGTGGCTTCGCCGACTCTGAACCCGCAAAGTGGCTCATGTCGGCTCCATCCCACGACGATGCCTCGCACGACACCTCGCAACCGACCGTCGATCTGGCGTGCGTCTACCGCACCGACGACACCTCGCCGGCGCTGGCGCGCCTGCTCACCTCGATGTGGGCTTCGGCTCGATCGATGGCGAGCGGCTGACCCTCAGAGCGCGCGGACCCGGTTGTTGCGCGGCTGGTGTTCCAGCTCGACCAGGCCCAGCTCCTCCAGCAGCGGCGGCAGATACATCCCGAACCGCCCGCGGTAGCCCTTGCGCAGCCCATACCACCCGCCGACCGGGTTGTCCTGCGCGCGCCCCCATGCCTCGACCGTGCCGTCCTTGGCCGGCTTCTGCTCGTCGGCGGCACCCAGGTCGACCCATTCACCGCGTTCACGCAGGTATGCCGTGAGGTCCTCGATCGCGCGCAGGTGGTAGCGCAGCGTGGTGGTGCCCACCCGGCATACCAGGGCTGGGGGGTCGGCCGCCTCGTCGCGGTACATCGTGTATGCCGACGTGCCCGGTGCCGTCGTGAGGGTCCAGGGGTCGTCCTGGGTGCCGCTTCCTGCCATCGGTGTGCCTTTCGTGATGCCGGTGGGTGGGGTGTCGACCCCAATTCTGCGGCGAGCTACTCGGAGTCGAGGAGGTGGGGCATCATCTCGTCTTCCATCGTCATCCGCAGCGGACGCCGCAGGAAGCGGGTCAGCACGAGCATGACCGCGATGCCAAGGACCAGCCACATCAGGCCGTAGCGTGAGGAGTCCGGCGACAGGTTGGCCCAGAGGATGCCGGTGGCGATCATGCCCAGGGCCGGCAGCACGACATTGGTCGCGATCTCGCGCGGGGTGCGGACCAGCTTCTTCTTCCCGGCGAAGTGGACGATCACCGTGAGGTTGACCATGGTGAACGCGATGAGCGCACCGAAGTTGATCAGGGCTGCCACGAAGTCGAGGTTGAGCGGGATGGCCAGCAGCGACACCAGTCCGACGAAGAGCACCGACAGCGCCGGCGTCTGCCACTTGGGGTGGATGAACGAGAAGGCTCGCGACACCGGGCCGCGACCGTTGCGACCCATGACGTAGAGCATCCGGGAGACCGACGCGTGCGAGGCGAGCCCAGACGCCAGCGTCGCCGCAAACGCCGCCGCGGTGAGGAAGGCTTTGAACAGCGGTCCGCCGACCATCTCGGCGATCTCCGGCAGGGCACTGTTTTCCAGCGCGTCCTCGCTGAACCCCTCCATGGTGGGGAAGCGGGACTGGGCAAACCAGCCGGCGATGAAGAAGACCGTGCCACCGATGAGCAGGGTGAGCAGGATGGCCCGGGGCACCGTGTGGGCGTCCTTGGCCTCCTCGGTGTACATCGTGATCGCGTCGAACCCGATGAACGAGAAGCACACGATGGTCGCGCCGGTGATGACCGGGCCGAGGTTGGTGCCCTCATGCCAGAGCGGCTGCATCGAGAACGGGGTGCCATTGCCCTCGCCGGCGGCCAGTTGCCGCCAGGTGAGGAAGACGAAGACGACGATGAGCACGATCGAGAACATCACCAGGATGCCATTGAGCTTGGAGGTGTTGCTCATCGAGAACATCACCATCGAGGTGACGACGGCGACGACGACGAAGACCCACAGGCCCGGCGTGACCTCCGGGAAGAACGCCTCCATGTAGCTACGCAGGATGAGCGCATTGACCAGCGGCAGCAGCAGATAGTCCAGCAACGACGACCAGCCGATGACGAACCCGACGTTGGGATGAATGGTCTCGGAGGCATAGGTGTAGGCCGACCCGGCGGACGGATAGACCTGCACCATCCGGCCATAACTGACCGCGGTAAAGGCCATCGCGACCATGGCCATGAGATAGGCCAGCGGCACGACGAAATTGGTCTCCTCCGACACGATGCCGAAGGTGTCGAAGATGACTGTCGGGGTCATATACCCGAGGCCGAGGCCCACGATCGCCAGAGTGCCGAGCGTGCGTCTCAGGTGGGGCGCTTGCGTCATTGCCTGCCTCCTCGCCATGCGGAACAACCGATGAACGGTCGGCTCATGGCGGCACGGCGGGACCCCGGCGCCCTTGCCAAACGTGACCGGAGCATAGTGGCGCGCGGACGGCATACAAGAGGTTGTGGGGCGGAAGATTCCGCTCTCATCAAACTTGGCGGACTCGCCGGATCGATGCCGGCGCTTAGCGCAGGGGCTTTCGCCCGATATCTCCCGTCGGGTAGGTGACGACCGCGTCGGGTCCGGTCACCGGGGTGGCGCCCCAGATGCCGAGGGTATGCCGTCGCGGCGCTGCCGTCGTGAGCAGATGCCAGACCTGCCAGCCGCGAGCGGCGAGGGTGTTGGCGACGAGGAGCCGGTGGCAGCGCCAGGGCATCGGTTCGCCACACATAAGGACCACCCGGTGGGTGTCGGCGAGGTCGCCGAGGCGGGTCAGGCCACGCTCGTAGCCCGGTGTGAGCGTGTAGTCGGCGTAATGGTGGAAGCTCGCATTGAGCCAGCCGCCGTTGACGTCGGGGTCGACGTCCTGCGGCGGGCGCCGTCCGCCCAGGTCGGGGAGTCGTTCGTAACCGATGCCGGCCTCGCGCAGCCACCGAGGCAGTTCGTCGGCGCCGAACTGCGGGCTGCGTCGCGATCCCGGATGCGCGCGGATGTCGACCAGGTGATCGATGTCGGCGTCGGCCAGGTTGCGCAGGAAGACCTCACGCGGGCAGGTCCAGTGCCCGATCGTCCAGATCACGCGGGGACGCTCGGGCTCGGCGGTGACCGCCTCGATGTTGCGTTCAATGGTCGGCTCGAGTTGGCGGAGCGGGCTCATGATCGATCACGTCGCCCGTCAGCCGTCGCGCAACGCGCGAATGCCACCGACCGCATCGGGGTAGGCGGCGAGCACGGCGTCGATCTCGACTTCGGGTGGCAGGTCGGCCGCGTCCTGGTGAGTGAGCAGAAGGGCGACAACGGCCCGGGCGGTCGCAGGGTCATTCCCCAGGCCGGTGCTCTCGTGCTGGTCCGGGAGCACCAGCTCGAAACGGACCGGACCGGCAAACGAACTGGCCTGCACGGCATACCGGCCAGCGCCGTGCTGCTCGATCTCGACGAACGGCTGTGTCATCGCGCTCCCCTTCCGACTCGGGCGCGCGGCGCGGGGTTGCACCCGCAGGTATGCCGGTCGCGCACCTTCTCGATGGGGCTTTACCCCGGGATCGTCGATCCCATGCCGACTGTCAGGCCAGCGGGCCGTGGGGGGGCGGAGGAAGGGGCCGGGGAGATCCACTTAGGTCTCGGTGCCCACTTGATCAGGATGCTATTTTCCTCTTGTGTTCGTACGTATGTCTGAGTAGAATGGTCTCATGACGATCACTCATCTCGACCCACAGTCCGGCGGCAGCATGCCGGCGGGTGTGGCGTCGGGTGAGGAGCGGGTGCAGCCGGGGGTGGTGGGGCTTTCGACGGCGGTGGTGCATGCGATGTTCGATGGGATCCACGCCAAGCTCGCCGCGGATGGCGGGGTGCTGGTCTCGTCGGCGGACATCCACGAAGTCGACCGGATCGCGCGCCGGGCTGAGGCGCTGCGGTTGGCGTTGGTGGCCAAGGCCGATGCGCAGCAGGCGCACCGCCGGTTCGGGCATTCCTCGACCTCGGCGTGGGTTGCTGCGACGACCCGTAGCGGGGGTGCCAGCGCGCAGCGTGACGTTGTGCTGGCGACCGCGTTGGCGGACGGGTTGGACCTCACCCGGGAGGCGTTCCAGGCTGGTGAGGTCTCGGTGTCGAATGTCGGGATCGTTGTGCGGACCATGAACAAGCTGCCCACGACCCTGTCGCCGGTGGAGCGGGAGAAGGTCCACACCTGCCTGGTGCGCGATGCGAAGCAGCTGAACCCGGGGACGTTCGACCGGGCCGCGAAGGTCGCGTTGGCTGCTGCGGAGAAGACCGCCGCTGACGTCGCCGATCATCTCGAAGCGCAGTTGTTGGATGAGGAACGGCGGGCGTACCGGTCCTCGACGGTGACCCTGCGTGACCTGGGCAACGGCACCACCGACCTGCGGGCCCTGCTGCCCACGACAGTGGCGGGGATCCTGCGGAAGGTGTTGCAGTCGATGACCGCACCCCGCCGTGACCACCTGCGCCACGCCGCCGAAGCAGCGTTGGTTGACGGGCAGACCCCGGCCGGATGCTTCACCGACGGATCGGTCGCCGCTGACCTGCTGAGCGCCACCAGCAGCCACGGCGGCCCCGGCATCAGCGGGCCAGCAGCGAGCGGGACAGCCGCGGGAACGTCGTTCGGCACCGGCGCCCAGGCGACGACCGGTAGGACCGGCGGACATGGGCACGCGGCATTCGGGACTGTCGGGGCGGGGACGACCGGTGCGACCGGGCGGACGGCAGGAACCTTCGGCCAGGAGCCATCCGGGACCGGCGCCACCCCCGCCACTGGCGCGAGTGCGGCCGAGGCGACGACCGGCACGAGCGGACACCGGGTCGAGGGGCGGAACGCGGACTGGGCCGACATCGACTGGGCCCACCGCCGCGGACGAGCGCTCACCGAGTTGATCGAGCACCTGGACACCGAGAAACTCACCGGGAAAGTCGCCTCCACCGTCATCGTCACGATGACCGCCGAACAAGTCATGGGCGCAGCGAAAGCTGCGCAACTGCAAGCCACTGTCCATGAGCTGACCGGGACCCTCCTGCCGATGAGTCCCTCCAGTGCAGCAGCCACCACCGACACCGGACACTTGCTCTCGGCCAGCGCCGCGCGGCGGATCGCCTGCGCCGCCGACCTCATCCCCGCCGTCCTCGGCGGACCCAGCCAAATCCTCGACCTGGGCAGACAGAACCGGTTCTTCAACGACCACCAACGCACCGCCCTAGCCACCCTCTACGAATCCTGCGCCGCGGCAGACTGCGACCGCCCATACGCCTGGTCCGAGCTGCACCACGAAGATCCGTGGTCCAAAGGCGGACTCACCGACCTCGACAGAGCCGTGCCCCTGTGCGGCTACCACCACCGCACAATGCATGACCCCGGCTACCACCACCAGATCACCCGAGAGGTGCACGCACACGGCAACAGCGCGGGGGCGAAGACCGTCCACTTCCGCTTGCGTACCTAGGGCGAGCCAAGGGCGAGAGTGCGAGTGCCATCCGCCCGGTTTCCGGCTAGGCGGATCGTGCGCCCCGACGCACGCTGTGCCTAGCGGCGCGGCGGGCATACCTCGTCACGCGCGACGTCTGACCTGGGCTGCCGGGCGATTTCGGTCACCAGCGCGGAGCTGTCCGATGCCCCGGCCGCTTACGGCACCCCGCTCGTGGCGGCAGCCAGAATCCACGCCGATCTGAGGCTTGCGTGTGACGTAACGTCACACCGCACGATGGGCGCATGCGCGTTTCCCAGCTTGCCGATCTGGCCGGCACGACGGTCCGAACGATTCGCCACTACCACGCCATCGGCTTGCTTCCCGTGCCGCCCGAGGACGGCGGCTACCGCGACTACAACCTTTCCCACGTCGCCCGGCTCGGACGGATTCGCTGGCTGGTCGAGGCCGGGTTGACGCTGCCGACCATCGCCGTCGTGATGACCGAAGACTCCTCGACCCGGGCCGACCTGGAGGCGAGCCTCGCTGCGGTGGATGAGCGCCTCGCCGAACTCGGCCAGCAGCGGGATCGTCTCGTCGGCCTGCTCGATGCCGTCGCCTCGGGCGAGGAACTGTCGCCGCTGCCTCCGGTGATCTCGCGGTTCTACGCGACCCTGCTGGCGCACGCGACGGACGAATCGGTGCGCCGCCGGATCCGCGTCGAGCGCGACTTCGCCGAACTCGGCTTCTACCGCGGAGCGATCCCACCCGAAGCGGTCGCGCTTTTCGACGTGCTCGACGGGCAACGGATCACCGCCAGCCTGACCGCCTTCGGCGAATTGGACCGGGACCTCAGTGACGCCGAGGTCGAGACGATGTCGGACGACGTCCTGGCGCGAATCGAGAGCCGCCTGGGCGACGCCGACCTCGCCCGACGGGTCGACACCCAGTTCCTGGCCACGCTCTACGAGGGGTTCATCGGCGGGACCGATGGCGCCCAGCGCCGGATCGCCCGGGCCACGCTGCCCAAACTCCTGGCGGCGATCGAGGATTGGCGGCAGCGATGACCAGCGAGCGCGTGGCAGGCGCCAGCCGGTCAGCCAACGACGAGTCCACGGCAGGCGTGCAGACCACAGCCGCCGCCGACGCCGTCATCGCGGTCGAGGGGTTGGTCAAGTCCTTCGGCAGCTTCCGCGCTGTCGACGGCCTCGACCTTCGGGTCGGGCCGGGCGAGGTCCATGGCTTCCTCGGGCCGAATGGCGCCGGCAAGTCCACAACCCTTCGAGTCCTGCTCGGCCTCTTCCGACGCGACGCCGGCTCAGTTCGGGTGCTCGGAATGGACCCGCAACGAGACCCCGCAGAGGTATGCCGTCGCACGGCATACGTGCCCGGGGACGTGCAGCTGTGGCCTTCCCTCACCGGCCGACAGGTTCTCGACGCCCTCGCCGGACTGCGTGGCGACCACCACGATCGGGCCGCCGAACGTCGGCTCATCGACGACTTCGCGCTCGACCCGGGCAAGCGGGTGCGCAGCTACTCCAAAGGCAACCGGCAGAAGGTCGCCCTCGTCGCCGCCTTCGCCGCCCGGACCCCGCTCCTCGTCCTCGACGAGCCGACCAGCGGGCTCGACCCGCTCATGGAAGAGGTCTTCCGCAGCCAGGTCCGAGAGGCCGCGTATGCCGGTCGGACCGTGCTGCTGTCCAGTCACCTGCTCGACGAGGTCGAGGCCCTGTGCGAGGCAGTGACCATCGTCAAGGACGGGCGTCTGGTCGAGTCGGGTCGATTGAGCGCGATGCGGCATCTGGCTGCCACCCGCATCACGGCCATCGTTCCCGGCGAAGGACGGGTCGAGCTGGCCGTGCCCACCGAGGCCGCTCCCCGGACGCTGGCCGACCTCATCGCCAAGGGCGCCAGCGAATTCGCCTGCACCCCAGCCACATTGGAGGATCTCTTCCTTCGGCACTACGACGTGGCCGCCCGATGAGGTGGCTCCTCGCGGTCCTGCTGCGCCGCCACCTGCCGGGGATCGCGGTGATGAGCGCGCTCGTCGGCGTGGCCGGCGTGACCGTCCTGCCTTCCTACGCAACGACATACCAGACCGAGAGTGCGCGGACGGCGGCTGTGGAGATGGCTGCACACAACGGCGCCGCGCTGGTCCTTTACGGCCGACTGGACCCACCCGGCAGCGCCGCGGCGATGTATCTCTGGGAGATGGGCGCCTTCGTCACCATCGGCGTCGCCGTCGTGGCGGCGCTGCTGGCGGTGCGGTTGACCCGCGGCCTGGACAGCGACGGCACCGTGGAAATCGCCCGGGCAGCCGGCCTCTCCCCCCGATTGCTGGCCGCGGCATCCGGCGTCGTTCTGGTCGTGGCGGCCGCGGCGGTGGGCACAGCCGCCAGCGCCGGGATGTTCGTCCACCGCGGATCGGACGGCGTGACGACGGAAGGCGCGCTGGCCTGGGGCGGCGTGGTCGCCGCGACCTTCCTGCTCACGGCGGCGGTCACCGCCCTGGCGGCACAGCTCGTCGCCACAGTCGCGGCGGCGCGGGGCCTGGGGATGGCCTTCCTCGGGTTGGCGTTCATCGCGCGCGCCGCCGCCGACACCACACCCGGCAGCTCGCCCGGCGGCTCGCCGGGCACCTCCCACGGCAGTTACCTCGCCACTGCTCCTGACGCTTTCGCTGGCGTGCGCCATTGGCTCGGAGCACTCAGCCCGCTCGGGCTGCGCGGCGAGGTGACCCCGTTCGGAACGGTGAGATGGGGTCCCCTTCTGGCAGCACTCGCGGCGGCGTCGGTGATCGGCTGCGCTGCGGCATGGATCTGGGCCCGTCGCGAACTTCACGCCGCGTTGCTCGCCCCGGCCACCCGACATACCGCGCGCTGGCGGCGACCCACCCGGTTGCCGGTGCGAAGCGTGGCAGGCTTCCTCGCGCGCAGCACGCTGGGCGCCACGCTGGGGTGGATGATCGGCATCGCCCTGCTCACGGGGTTCTTCGTGGGGATGGGCGGCGACGTCGTCGCATCGGCGCGCGCCGGGCGGCTCGACGGCGGGCTGCTGGAGGCGCAACTCGGGCACGGCGATCCGGCGCAGAGCTACCTCGCCTACGTCGGCACGATCGTCGCGATCCTCACGGCCGGGTATGCCGTCCTGCACGTCACCGGGCACGCGGCGGCCGAGCGGGAGGGGACGCTCGAAGTGCTGCGCGGCACCGGCGGACGGCCCTGGCGACCACTGCTCGGGTATGCCGTGACTGCCGCGGGTGCCTCGGCCTGCGTCCTGCTCGGATCGGGCGCGGTGGCAGCCCTCGTCGCGCCGGCCGTCCTGCCCGGTGACGACATGGGCTCGGCTGCCTGGCAACAGGTGACCGGCCAATGGCCAGGCATCGCCGCCCTCGCCGGAGTCGCCGCAGCAGCGGTCGGAATCGGACCGCGTTGGTCGGCCCTCGCCTGGGCGATCGCTGGGATGAGCGCTGGGTTGGTGCTGCTGGGGACCTTGGTCAAGGCGCCGGATTGGCTGATCGACCTGGCGGCCTTCGGTCACGTGCCCGTCTCGGGAATCGTTGCGGCACAGGCGATTCTGTTGTTGGTCGGGGTGGTGGCGACGTTCGGCGCCGCGCTGCTGGTGTCCCGCCGAGATCTGGCGGCCTGACGCCCGACACCCGGAGCCGGCCACCCGGCATACCGAGTGATCGGACCGTCAGAGGTGCGGGTCGACGAGCGGGTTGACCACGCGCAGCTGCGGGAACCAGGAGAAGTCCCGGTCCGCCGACCACAGGGCGTCGACGCCGTGCGCGAGGCAGATCGCGGCCACGCGGGCATCGTGAATCCGCGCGCCGTTGACCTGGCCCGAGGCGAGCAGTGAGCCGAGCACGCTCAGATGGTCGGAGCTCTCACCCAGAAGATGGACCCCCGGGGCTTGCAGCAGGCTGTCAATGGCGGCGAGCGCAAGCGGCACCGAGGTCGGAGGCCGGTAGATGCGCGGATGCGTCGTCACCGCGAGGAACTCGTGGACCACCGGCCACGGCACCCCGACAGCGACCGGCCCCTCGATGAGCCGCTTGAGGGCGGCGTGAGCGGCGTCGTGGTGCGGCGAGTCCTCGCGGTGGGCATAGACCAAGACGTTGGTGTCGACAGCGATCATCGGTCAGCCCAGCTCATAGGACCGCGCGATGACCTCACCCGGAGCGAGGTCCACGACGATCCCCGATCCCCCGACGGTCGGGAAGTCGAAGTCGACCCGATGGCCCTGGCGCCGAGTCGCCACCTCGTGGCGCAGGCCGGAGACCACCAGGTCGCGCAGCGTCGTGCCCGTCGCGGCAGCCAGGGCCTTGGCTTCGGCGGCCAGCGCGTCGGGCAACTCGATGGTCGTCTTCATACGGCATACCGTATCAACCGACCCGTACTCCCGTACTCCCCAAGCCGGTATGCCGTGCGCCTCACCGGCGGCGGTCGCGCCAGCGGCGCAGCGCCTTCCAGAGCCAGGTGGCGTCGGGATACTCGCCGGTGGCGACGAACTCGACCGTCGAGTCTTGGCGGAGCAACTCGTCGAGGTCGTCGAAGGCCACCGTGCGACCGGCAATGAGCAGCACGTCACCGGGTTTCAGCGGGAAGTCGTCGGGTGGCGTGAGGATGTCTTCGCCGTCGCGAGCCATCATGAGCGTGACCGCGGCCGTCGGGGTGTTGGGGCCGGAGGAACCGGAGACCATCTCGCCGACCGTGAACGGGCGGCCCGATTCCAGCCAGCGCACAACCGCCGGAGCCTGCAGCGCATCGACCTCGACGCGGCGTAGGCGAGGCGAGCGGGAGCCGCAGGTGGCCTCGAGCCGATCCAGCAGCGCGCTCGACCACTCGTCGTCCTGCTCGGTGAGGTGGGTCATGAAGCGCCATAGGTGTGGGGTTGACAGCTGGGCGAGGACTTCCTGGGCGACCAGGTCGGTGGGGCTGAACACGGAGTCGAAATCCAGCGCCTCGACCAGCGGGGCATTGGTGTGCGTCTGCTGCCGCACGACGACGAACAGATCGGGATTGGCCAGTTGGGCACGGGAGGCCAACGACATGTTGAGGGTGTCGCTGGCCGAACCGGCGACCAGGCCGACCGCCCCGGAAACATCGGGAAGGCCTTCCGCCGGATCGACGACCAAGACTTCAAGGCCGGCGCGAGTGAGGTCGGCGGTGACCTCCTTGGCGAACTCCCCGACACCGGCCACCACCCAGAGCCCATCTGCCAGACCCTCGCGGCGGGGCGGCATCTCCGAGCCGTTGGCAGCGAGCAACCAGGACGAGAGTTGATAGGTGATCGGCCGCTGCAGGGCCAGGACGAGGTAACCGCCAAACCGCTCGTAGGGATTGATCACCGAGTCGGCGCCGAAGGTGTACATCTGCTCTTCGGCGGATTGGGTGCCACAGCGAGCGATGACCCGCAGGTCAGGTCGCAACAGGTGCGCCGTCATGAGGATCGCGGTGTTGATCTCGTCGTCGTCGGTCAGCGCGATGACGCCAGCGCAATGCTTGTGGCCCAACCCCGCCCACCCAAGCAGGGACGGGGTCCGGAGGTCGCCGGACCAGCCGGGCGGGTCAAGCTCGAGTTGGTCGGCGATGAGAACGTCGATGCGTTCGGCGGACGAGTCAATGACCGAGAACCGATGGCCGAGGTTGTTCAGGCCCTTGCTCACCAGGCGACCGGCGTTGCCGAAGCCGGCCACGATGTAGAAGGGCTGGTGCATCCGGTTGACGGCCCGCCTGAAGCGTTGTAGACCAACGGCGTCCTTGAAGCTCTTGTCCCCAATGATCGAGAAGAGCGTTCCGAGGGCGTAGGCCCACCCGAGCACGCCTGCATAAATCGACCCCATCACCCACATCCGCTGCGCGGAGGTATAGGGAAAGAGTTCGGTATAGCCGACCGTCGCAGCGGTATAGGTCATGAAATAGAACGACTCGAAGACCGTCAGCCTTCGGGGATTTCCGTCGAAATCCACTCCGTCGATTTGCGACATCCCGAACGTCGCGATGGTGAGGATGAGCACCAGCAGCAACAACGGCTGGCGCAGCCGACGCAGCAGGATGAACAGCACCGCAGTGTCCGGCGAGTCGTCCGGAATGGCCACCACGTTGCGACGCGAAACCCGTGGACCATGACGACTCCAGGGCCGCTCGCTGAACGGGGTGATCGGCACAGCAGGTCGCGCTTCAGCGGTGGCGGAACGACGAGGTTTCGATGACCAGAAGCACGACCGACACGATGTTGGCCAACAGGGCGCCCCCGCACAGCGACACCACACTGGAGATCGCGTGGGCGTCCATTCCCATAGTCGACACCTCGGACGCGTAGACGTGGACCCCCGCCGCCGCAATCAACTGCAGCGATGCCACCAGACTTGTCGCGAGATAGATCGCACCCATTTGGGTGCGGTCGCCGAATTTGAGGATCGTGGCGACAATATTGACGACGACGGCGAGGTAGAGCTCGAAGACGCTGTGCACCTCGGGGTCGCGAATGTCGCCGTAGAAGTAGCCGAAATTCAGCGTGGCCGCGAGCAGCACGAAGAAGCCGAAGACCACCTTCTCGAAGTTCACACTCGGGACCATACCCCACGCCTCACGCGCCCTGGGGGCTGCGCTGGGGACTCGAGTCGGGGCTGAGGCAGGCGGCTGTCGGTGCCACCGGTTACGGTGAGCGCGTCCGCCCACCCACCAGGAGGCCGCGATGTCTGCCCTCACCGAAGCCACCCCCGCCGACCGCCATCGGCTGCTCGCCGCCCAGTTCCTCGCCGTCGCCGACGGGGTGACTGATTGGCAGGCTCCGACGCCGGTCAAAGAGTGGCGGGCGATCGACATCGTCGAGCACCTCGGCTGGCTGCCCGGCCTGCTGGCCGGCATGGGGGTCCACCTCGACGTCCCGGCGACCGACGACCCGGTCGAGCGCTTCCGCGCCCAGTCGGCCGCGCTGCAGGCCCTGCTCGACTCCCCCGACGCCGACCGGGTCATCGACACCCGCATGTTCGGACGTATGCCGTTCGCCCAGGTCATCGACCGGTTCTACGCCTTCGACCTCTACGCCCACGCGTGGGATCTCGCCCGCGCCTCCGGCCAGGAACTCCTGCTCGACGAGGAGTATGCCGGGCAGGCTCACCAGGGCATGTCGGCCATGGGGCCGGCGCTGCACGAGTCCGGCCAATTCGGCGCCCCGCAGCCGGTTCCCGACGACGCCTCAGCCGTCGACCGGCTGATCGCCCTGATCGGCCGCAACCCGCGCTGGACCCCCTGAGCGAACCCACCCGACACCAGCCGGCACCGACCGACATCGCCCGACACCGCAGGAGGCGCCGTGCAGTTCCTCTTCTCCGTCATCGACGACCGCACCTCCTCGGGCACGCCTCAGGAGATGGCTGCGATCCGCGAGCTCAACCTGCGGATGCGCGCTGCGGGCCAGCGCGTCTTCGCGGGCGGTCTGGCTGCGCCAGAGACGGCAACCACCATCGACAACCGGGAAGGCCGCGCCGTGGTCACTCCGGGAGCGACGGTCAGCGGTCCCCGACCCCCGGACGCGGGAGCAGGCCTGCCGAGCCCGGCCCAGATCGACGGCACGGCGGCCGACGCGGAAGTGACAGGCACGGCGGCGGGCGACGCGGAGGTGACGGGCATGGCGGGCGACGCGGAGGTGACGGGCACGGCATACCTGTCGGGGTTGTGGATCATCGAGGTGAGCGACGAAGCGGCCGCTCTCGCCCTGGCGCGCGAGGCGTCCCTCGTGTGCAACCGCCGGGTGGAGGTGCGGGCCTTCCTGGCATAGCGTGCAAGCCAAGCCGGCACCCCGACAGAATCCACAGCGAAGGACATCACGATGAGCCCGACCATCGACGCGACGACCAAACACCGGGTCAAGGACGCCTTCGTCGCCAACGCGCAGGCACGGCTCGAGTCACTGCTCGCCAGTGCAGCGGCCGAGTCCGAGGCCGCCGATCTGGACCAGGACAGCGCGTATTCGATCGATGACATCGCCCAGTCCGACAGCGCCGGCGACCTGACCGGCCTGCTCGAGCGGTCAGCGGCCGCTCAGCGCGCCAGCATCGACAACCTGCGCGCACTCGACGTGTCCCCCACCGACCGCGTTGGGCCCGGGGCGATCGTCGAGGTCGACGGTCAGCGTTATTTGGTCGGGGTGAGCTCGGCCGCGGTGGACGTCGAGGGCGCGAGCTACGACGGCTTGTCGCTGGACGCTCCGCTCTATGCCGCGATCGCCGGCCGTCGCGCCGGCGATGCGGTCGACTTCCGCGGACGGCGCATCACCATCGACCACCTCGGCTGACTCGGGCCGCCCCCGCCAGACGTCAGCGGGTGATGGGTTGCTGCAGCTCGGTCACCCAGTCGCTCTGATCCTCGCCGACCGCCCGCACGTAGAGCTCACGGCAGGGGCCGGCGAAGCCATAGCCGTTGTCGACGATCCAGCGGTGCAGCGCCTGCCAGGACTCCCCGATCCCGGCCATGGGGCCGAGATGCACCCCGCACACCGCCTCGACGGGTGCGAGCTCGACGGCCTCGGTGCCGGGAGGTGCCTCACCGGCATACGCATAGCCGACGACGACGTCCATCCCACCCTCGTGGACGGAGTAGGTGGCCATCGGGGTCGCGAGACTGCCGGGGATATGCCCGATGGTCGCCGCGACCGCGTCGAACATCGGCCCGATGTGCTCACCCAAGGTGTCCAACTGCAGGGTGGCGCGACGGGCGACCAGCCGTATGCCGGGCAGGGACTTCACGACGTAGTCGGTGGGCATGCTGTCCTCACTTTCGATCATGCGGCCATCTCACACGGTGTCAAGGTCAAGTGCCCTGCGCATCGCTAGTGTTCCTGCGTGACCGGGACAGCATCCACCCTGCCCCCGACCGGGCCCGGACGCACCCCGGTGACCCTCGACAGCCCGTGGTCGCTGGACCTGCACCGCTGGATGTACCGCGTCGTCGCCGCCGCCGCCGCCGTGGGCACGCTCGGCATCGGGCTCACCGTGTGGGGAACGCCGGCCGGGTCGCGGTCGGCCGCATCTGTCGCTCTCCTGGTGGCCCTGATCGGAGCCACCGCCTGGTGCATCCGCGACGTCGTCATCAACCACAGCGGGCTCGGCGGCGCCCGCCTGCTGTCGGTCGTGGCCGGGGCGGGCATCGTCGCCCTCCCCTTCCTTCCGCCGCCAGACGCATCCAGCCCCCCGGCGATTTCCTACCTCAACACCCTGGTCATGTGCGCGATGTCGGCCGGCCTGGCTTGGGGACCCCCGGCAGGGGTGGTCCTGTCCCTGGTCGCCGGGGTGGCGATTGCGATCGAGGAGACGCCGCGAGTCGGCCCCCTGCATGCGGGCCTCGTCGCGCTCAACCTCGTACTCGTTGGGCTGGCCGGCGCGGCGCTCATCTGGCTGCAGCGCCGGCTCGCGGCCAACGTCGAACAAGCCGCCGCCCGCGAACTCGTCATGCGCCAGAACGTCGCCGAGGAAGCCGAACGCGAGGCCACCTTCGACCGCTGGGCCGCCGTCATCCACGACAGCGTCGTCGGGGCCTTGCGGCTGGCCGGGTTCGCCCCGCGCTGGTCGGCCGAACCCGCGGGTCAGCAGTTGGCCGCCACCGGCCTGGCCGCGCTCGGCGACAGCGCCCGGGCCGCGGCAGTCCCACCGCTCGGTGATGACGTGGTCGCCGCGGTGAGCGCCCGCGCCGAGGCGCTCGGGCTCACCCTGCACCTCGAGCGGGACGGCATACCTCCGCGGTATGCCGCGGGCGAGGCTCTCTCCGTCGCCGCCACCGAGGCCGTCGCCAACGTTGCTCGGCATTCCGGCAGCACGGACGTGTGGGTGACCCTGCGCTCCTCCCGGACGGGCACGGTGGTGACGGTGACCGACCACGGGAGCGGGTTCCGCGCGCACGGGTCGGCGGCACGGCATACCGGACTGCGGGTGGGCATCCGACTGCCGATGACCGCCGTGGGCGGTCGCTCGACCGTGGAGTCGGCCCCCGGGCGCGGCACCGTCGTGACCCTCACAGTCCCGCACTCCGAGGCGGCGCAGGACCCCGGCCGGGCGGCATACCGAGAGCCCGGTGACCTGGCCGGGTGGAGCGACCGCGAGCTGCGTCGGCCGTTCCGGTGGCTGGTCGTGGGGCTGTCGGCGAGCTTCCCCGCGGTCGGTGCGTGCCACCTGGCCGAGGTGCGGTCGGTGCCCGCGTTCTTCGGGCTGGCCCTGCTCATCCTCGGGCTGGTGGCCGCGGCGCTGTGGATGGCCGACTTCCCGCGCCTGGCGCCGGTGTGGACGGCCGCGAGCATCGCGCTCGCCGTGCTCGGCTTCGCCAACCTGGCCGACCCGCAGACCACCGGCTGGGCCTGGTGGTTCATCGGCATGCAGGACACCCTCGTCGTCGTGCTCGGGATCCGCGCCGGCGCGCGCTGGGCGCTCTCGGTCGCCCTCGGGATTCCCGCCGCGATCCTCCTGTATGCCGTGACCGCCGGCTTTGCCCTGCCTTGGGTCGCGCTGCAGGAGGTCATGCCGCAACTCATCGCCTGCGCGCTGCTCGGTATCACGTCCCGCCGAGCGATGCACTCGGCGACGGCCACCATCAATGCCGCAGGCGCGCGCGTGTCGCAGCTGCAGCTCGTACCGCTGCTCGGGCGAGTGCGGCAGGCCGAGTTCTCGCGGCTCGTCGACGGCCTCGGACCCACCGTTGCCCCCACCCTCGGCCGCCTCGCCCAAGCGCGCGACCTCTCCCCCGACGAACGCGCCCAGTGCGGGCGATTGGAGTCCGCCGTCCGCGACGAGCTCGTCGCCCATCCGGTGTTGGATCCCGCGCTGCGGGCGGCGCTCGCGGCTGCCCGCTCGCGGGACGCCGACATCGAGGTCACCGCGACGGTCGCCACCGGGCAGGTCCCGCCGGGCTGCTTCGGGTCGGCGTTGCAGGCCGTGCTCCGGTATGCCGTCCGCGACAGTCGGGTGCGAGCCCACTGGCGCTCGACCGCGGACGAACGCGGCGGGTCGATCGTGCTGGTCACCCCGGAGCTGGCCGATCCGCAGACAGCGGGATCGCTCACCGCAGAGCTGGCTGCGGTCCTGGCTGCGGTCCTGGCTAGGGGACAGACCGACCCGGGAGCTGGCGGTGGGGCTGACGACCGAGCCGACCCGGGAACTGACGCTGGGGCGAGCTCGGCTGTCGAGCCGGCATTCCGATGGACCCTGGATCATGAGTCACTCTTCGTGGAATTCGGGTCCTCGCTACGCTGAGCGGATGATCGCCCGTGACCCCCATTTAGGGGTCGTCCCCCCTGCCGCTCGCCGTGGTGCCGAGCAGCCCGACGCCTCCCCCGCAGTGGACGACGGCACGGCCCATCGCGGACCGGTGCGGGTGGGCGCGGTCGACGATCACCCGGCGATTCTCAGCGGTCTGCTCGCGGGATTGAGCCAGCCGCCGCGCACCTTCGTCTGCGCCGTGGCGGAGACCGTCGCCGAGTTGCTGGACTTCGGCGCGGCGATGGACATCGTCCTGCTCGACCTGCGCCTGGCCGACGACAGCGACCCCGAGACCAACGTCCACACGCTCATCGAGCACGGCCTGCCGGTGCTGCTCTACACCCAGGAACGTCGCCAGCCGCTCGTTGCTCGGGCGCTGCAAGCCGGCGCCTCGGGCGTCGTCGGCAAGCACGAACCGATGTCCACCCTCGCCCAGGCGGTCAGCCGCGTGGTCGACGGCGGCGTGTGGTTCAGCGCCGAGTGGGCCGAGGCGATTCGCTCCGGGATCGGCCCCGAGCTCGCTCCCCGCGAGACCGAGGCCATCACCCTGTATGCCGCGGGGTTGCCACTCAAATCGGTCGCCACCCGAATGGGCCTGTCCCAGGAGACGGTCAAGCAGTACCTCAACCGGTGCCGGGCGAAGTATGCCGCGGTGGGCCGACCGGCTCAGACCAAGACCGAGCTCTACCGCCGGGCCATCGAAGACGGCTACCTCGAAGCGCCCTGACCGGCGATTCTCCCGATCGCCGGCGCTTGAACCTGTGCCGCTACGGCCGGTGACCCCTGGCCAGGGATCACCAGGCGACCCCCCAACTGGTGTCGTGCGATGCCACCTTGTCGTCCCTAGCGTCGGTGCAGCGGCCTCCACATCAGGGGCCGATCCACTGGGAACAAGGGGTATTGAATGTCTCGCATCTCTCTGCGCTCGCGCACCTCTCGCCTCGCTGCGCTGGCTGTCACGGGCGCCATGGTCTTCGGTGGCACGACCATGACGGCGCCCGCCGCTCAGGCCGTCAACTACCAGACCTGCGTCCGACCCCCGGGGAGTGCGCCGTTGCTTCAGTTGGGTTCACAAAGCCCTTGGGTCGCCTACGCACAGTGCCTCATTAACAACTCCGTCCTAGACGCCGACCCGCTGACGGCAGCGGCTGACCTTGTGCGTGACGGGAAGTTTGGTCGGCTTACCGACGGAGGCGTCCGCAAGTTCCAGGGCTGCGCCCACATCACGGTGGACGGCAAAGTTGGCAGCAACACGTGGACCGCGCTGACCTACTGGGCAGCTCAACCCAACTGGCTCTGCCGCTGATCAGCGTCGGTCAGTCTCGCGAGGACAACTGACGTCGCTCGTCCTGTTGTCGATGGGGCCATCCCGGGGGGTGGCCCCATCGACATGTTCCGGCCAGCACGGCATACCGGACCGGGGTGCCGCAGGGAACTGATCGAGCGCGCACCGACGAAGACCCCCCAATTGGTGTCATGCCAAGGCTGCGCGGCCTGCCTAGCGTCGTAGCTACCGAACCGCAAGACCACAGTGAAGGACCTCGAATGAAACTCCGTACCCGTCTGTCCGCCGCTCTCGCCGGAGTCGGCCTCGCCGCCAGCGTCGCCGCGGCCGCCGCACCATCGGCTTCCGCAGCCGGATGTGTCGACTCGATGTGGCGGATCAACTCACGGGGAACCTGCGTCTACGCCATCCAAGGGTTGGCGAACTTCTTCGTCAGCCCCGATATCGCCGTCGACGGCAAGTTCGGCCCGCAGACCGACGCAGCAGTCCGCTCGGTTCAGCGGACCTTCGGAGCGCGCGTCGACGGAATCGTCGGCCCGCAGACCTGGAGGATCCTCTGCGGACCTCAGATGGGCTCCATCGACGACCCCTGGAGGGTCCCCACCACCTACTCCATCTACTGGGCTCGTGTCGCCGGCTGCCCCGGCGCCTGGAACTACCACTACTGAGTTGACCAGTCGTTGACCAGTTTTGGTGTGGCGCTCTTGGCGTCCTGGCGCACAATTCGCCACACCAAAACTGGCGGACGGGCGGCCGGGTAGACGGGCTGCGCCGCGCCGCGCCGCGCCGCGCGGAGGCCTGGCAATACCACCACTGATCGTCTCCTCCCCTGCCGCGCTTCCCTCGCCGCGGCAGGAACCAGCGGGGTATGCCGGGCACCCTGCATACCCCGCTCGGCTTTGTCGAGAACACGGTGCCGGGACACCTTGCCGTGCGCCCTCTTCGCAAGCCCTATGGCGGGACGCCGAGGGGCGTGGCTCAGCGGCGCAGCAGGCGATCCACTGCCGTCGCAACCCGGGCCCGGACCACCGCGGTCGGCTGCGGCTCGTAGATGAGCTGAGCCGAGACGCCCTCCGCGAGGGCGAGGAACTGCCACGCCACATCGTCTGGATCCAGCTCTCGGGAGACCTCCCCCTCCCCCTGGGCGCGCCGCACCAACCCGCCGAGCAGGCCACGAATTTCGTTGTCAGACAGGCTCATTGCCGCCGCGACCGCGGGATCGTAGGCCGCTCGCTGGGTGAACGCCGATCCCTGGAGTTGCAGATCGCGGCGCCGTTCGTCCAGCGGCATGATCGACAGGAACAGCCCGACGAGCCATTCGTGCAAGGTCGGGCGCCCCGGCTCAGTGGTCACCCGCGGCTGCGCAGCCTCCCGCAGCCGCGCAAACATCGCCGCCAGCAGCGCACTCTTGGACGCATATGCCTTCTGCACCGCGCCCAGGCTCCACCCCGATTCGGCCGCGACGGCGCGGAAGGTGACGGCCGGCATACCCTCCCGGGCCAACAGCCGCAGCGCTGCGTCGGCGAGTTCGGTCTGCCGAGGGGTGAGGTCCACGCCCCCCAGCCTAAGCAGGGATGCCGTGGACCCGGTGTCGGCGCGTCCGCTCACCGAGTCCACGGCCCCCCTGCCAAACCGACCGGCATACACTCGTATTCCGTCCTGTCGCAGCCTAGCCGACCCTCGTGTCGCGCGCACGGCAGTGCACGCACAGCGGCCAGGGGACCCCGGTTGGGTCGGGGTCCCCTGGCCTTGGTGTGCTCCCTGTTATCGGGTGGTGCTGGTGTCCTCGTCCTTGCGGCGTCGGGTGGCTGCCAGAAGGAGCATGCCCAGGGCGACCAGTCCGAGCGACCAGTTGATGAGGCTGGTGCTGTCGTTTCCGGTGTGGGGGAGCGGTTTGGGTTCCACGGTCAACGGCGCGTCGGTGTCGTTGTCCGTGGGGGTGGTGGCCGGGTTGGTGCCGGGTCCGGGGATGGGTCCGAGGGGGTTGGTCTCGGGCACGTCTTTGTCGGTCGGGGCGATGTAGGCCAGGTTGGTGATGGTTCCGGTGAACCCGGCGTCGACGGTCGCGGTGACCGTGATGACGGGGCCGTCACTGTTTCCCGGCAGGGCACTGGTGGCGGTGCAGGTCAGGCCGGTGCAGGTGTAGCCGTCGCCGGTCATCGATTGCAGGGTCAACCCGCCCGGCAGGACGTCGGTGACCGTCCACCCCGCCAGAGCAGCGGCGGGGCCCTCGTTGTGCGGGGTGAGGGTGAAGGTCACGGTCGAGCCCGGGTAGATGGTGCCGGTGGTGGTGTTCTTCTTGACCAGGGTCAGGTTGTACACCACCAGACCAGCATCGATGGTCGGGTCATCCGGGGTGGTCGCACTGTTGTTCCCGGTGGCTGGGGCGGTGAAGGTGACTGTCCCATCCGCTGGGGCGTTCGAATCAACCGCCCGGTCAGCACCAGTGAGGGTGCTGGTGAAGGCCGACCCGTCCGGTTTGACGAACTCGATGACGTAGTCGACGCCGGCGAGTAGGTCGGTGAACGAGTAGAACCCGGTGTTGTCGGTGGTGGTGGTGTCCCACAGCGACCCGTCCGCGGTGTACAGGTTCACCGTCACCCCGGACACTGGCGGTTCACCGGCGTCTTGGATGCCGTTGCGGTTGGTGTCCATCCACACGTAGTCACCCACGCTGACGAGCTCGACCAGGCCAGCATCGATCCCGGGGTTGTCGGCCTGCCCCGGCACGGCGGAGTTGGCCCCGGTCGTGGCGGCGGTGAACGCCACCCGACCGGTCACCTCATCCGCGTCCGAGTCAGTCACGTCCGTCGTGGCCGAGTTGCTGATGTCGCTACCTGCGTTGGCGATCGTGTAGATCGTCTCGGCCGGTTTGACGAACTCGACGATGTAGTCCACGCCACCGATCAGGTTGGTGAACGCGTAGTACCCGTTCGCGTCGGTCACTGTCGTGACCGGTGCACCACCAGGCAACACCGCCAGGTCCCCGGCCGCGTCCAATAGGCGCACGGTGACGCCGGCGACGGGCTTCTCGATGGCGGGGTCACCTTGGATGCCGTCGAGGTTGGTGTCCCACCACACGTAGTCACCGACTGACACGAGCTTGACCAGGCCGGCGTCGATCGACGGGTTATCCGGCGCCGTCGCACTGTTGGCCCCGGTGATCGGGGCGGTGACGGTGACCAGGCCGGTGGCCTCGTCAGCGTCAGAGTCGGTGCCATCGGTGGCCGGGTCGTTACTGGTCACACCAGTCGCGTCCTGGCTGGTGAAGATGGTGTTGCCTGGTTTGACGAACTGCACCTGGTAGGTCACCCCCGCGAGCAGGTTCGTGAACGCATAGAACCCGTTCGCATCCGTCGTGGCCGTGACCGGCGCCCCACCCGGCAACACCGCAGCGCTGCCATCCGGGTTCAACAGATTCACCACCACACCAGACACCGGCAACTCGCCAGCGTCCTGGACACCATCACGGTCGGAGTCCCACCACACGACGTCACCAATCGAGACCAGCTCGACCAAACCAGCGTCGATGCTCGGGTTGTCCGGTGCGGTGGCGCTGTTGGTGCCCGTGGCGGGTGCAACGACGGTGACCCGACCGGTCGTGGTGTCGGCGTCCGAGTCGGTGCCGTCCTGCGCCGGGTCGTTGCTCGTCACGCCCGAGACATCCTGCGTGGTGAAGATCGTGTCGGCCGGCTTGACGAACTCGACCTGGTAGGTGACGCCGGCCAGCAGGTTGGTGAACGAGTAGAACCCGTTCGCATCCGTCGTCGTCGTCACGGGAGCACCACCGGGCAGGACTGCCGGGTTACCGGCCTCGTCGAGCAGGTTGACCGTGACACCGGCCACCGGCTGCTCCGCCGTCGGGTCGCCCTGCAGCCCGTCGCGGTTGGGGTCCCACCACACGTAGTCACCGATCGAGACCAGCTTGACCAGACCGGCATCCAGCGTGGGGTTGTCCGGAGCGGTCTTGCTGTTGGCCCCGGACGCCGGCGCCGTGAACGGCACCAGACCCGTCGTAGTGTCGGCGTCCGAGTCGGCGACATCGGTCGTCACGGCGTTGCTGGTGTCGCCACCGGCGTTCTGTGTCGTGAAGATCGTGTTGGCCGGCTTGACGAACTCCATCTGGTAATCCACTCCGGCGATGAGGTTGGTGAACGAGTAGAACCCGTTCGCATCCGTCGTCGTCGTCACGGGAGCACCATCGGGCAGGACTGCCGGGTTGCCGGCGGCGTCGAGCAGGTTGACCGTGACACCGGCCACCGGCTGCTCCGCCGTCGGGTCGCCCTGGAGGCCATCGCGGTTGGTGTCCCACCACACGTAGTCACCGATCGAGACGAGCTTGACCAGGCCGGCGTCGATCGACGGGTTGTCCGTCTGGGACGGCAGGCCGAGGTTCTTGCCCGTCGGCGGCGCCACGACCGTCACCAGGCCGGTGCTGACCACGGGATCGGAGTCGGTCGCGTCGGCAGCCGGGTCGTTGCTCGTCACACCCGAGACATCCTGGGTCGTGAAGATCGTGTTCGCCGGCTTGACGAACTGCACCTGATAGGTCACCCCAGCGATGAGGTTGGTGAACGCGTAGAACCCGTTCGCGTCGGTCGTGGTGGTCACCGGCGACCCACCCGGCAGCACCGCAGCGGTGCCATCCGGGTTCAGCAGGTTGACAACCACCCCAGGCACCGGCAGCTCGCCGGCCGTCTGCAGACCGTCGCGGTTGGTGTCCCACCAGACGTAGTCACCGATGGAGACCAGGGCCACCAGCCCCGCGTCCAGCGACGGGTTGTCCGGCGCGGTCGCACTGTTGGCGCCGGTCATCGGTGCCGTGAAGGCCACCACCCCAGTCGCCGGGTCGGCGTCGGAGTCGGTGCTGTCGGTCGCCGGGTCATTGCTCGTCACACCCGAGGCATCCTGGGTCGTGAAGATCGTGTTGTCCGGCTTGACGAACTGCACCTGGTAAGGCTGACCCGCGATGAGGTCGGTGAACGAGTAGAACCCGTTCGCGTCCGTCGTCGTCGTGCGAGCCACACCGGCGGCATCGAGCACCGCAGCGCCGTTGCCGTCCAGCAGCTTGACCGTCACGCCCGCCACCGGCTTCTCGCCGACCGACTTCGCCCGGCCCGGCGACTTCATGGCCAGCCTCCCGGCCATCGAGCAGCGCCCGCATCCGCCGATTCCCCCCGAGGCGGCCGACACGGTGGTGGGGAGGGCCTTCGCCGCGGCCCTCGCCGAGCGCTACCGCCTCACCGCCCTGACCCCCGGGGCTTATGTCGAGATCCCCTTGCACGAAATGCACCAGCGCGCCCACCGCAGCGTCCCGTGGGGCAGGGCCTTGGCCACGGCATACCTGGTCTATGCGCAGATCCTGCGTTACGAGCGCGACCGGATGCGTGGTCTCCCCGAAGCGCGCTACCGGAGCTTCCTCGCCGACTACGCGCCGGTCCTGCCCTACCTCCAGCAGAAGGACATCGCCGACTACCTCGGGATCTCGGAGGTCGGCATCAGCCGGATCGCCTCGCGAGTTCGCCGCTCCCAAGCCTCGGACTGAGGACTCGTCGGGGCCCGAGGCAGGTATGCCGTGTGGCCACCCGCCGCTGCCCGCCCGCTGACGGCCCGGTATGCCGTGGCACCCCGCCCGCTTACAGTCGAGGAATGGCTCCCTCTCCAACGGATCCCGAGCTGACCATCGAGCTGACCATGGCCGAGTTGCGAGCGGTCACGGCATACGCACGCGCGTGTGCCCTGCCCACCCTCGGGATCTTCACCCGCGCCGAACCTGACGACCCGCGGCCGGCCGCCGCGCTGGAGGCCGCCCGCGTCTTCGCCGAGGGCGCACCCCGCTCCCGCCTGCAGCGGACGGCCGCCGTCGACGCCAATCGGGCCGCGGCAGAGGCGTCTTCCGTGGCAGCCAAGCACGCGGCATACGCAGCGGGTGCGGCAGCCGGGGCGGCATACCTGCATCCACTCGCGAAGGCGACCCAGGTGCGGCACATCCTCGGAGCGGGCGCGTATGCCGCGCGGGCGGCGGAGATCGACCAGGGTGAGGATCGGGTGGTCGGCGAGTACCTCGTCGCGGGCGCGGTGAGTCGGGCGACGCCGGTGGTGCGCGAGGTGTTGGGCCGCTATCCGCGAGCGCCGCAGGGACGCAGCCGGATGGCCGTGCTGATGCGGCAGATCGACAGCCTGCTGCGTGATCCCGCGCCACCGTTGCGGCCGGCGAGCGACCCGGGGCCGTTCTTCCATGGCACGCGGGCCGACGTCGGGGTCGGCGATGTGCTGACGGCGGGGTGGCGGTCCAACTACGGGTCGCAGCGGCCGTCGAACCACATCTACTTCACGGCCAGTGCCGGTGGAGCTCCGCTGGCGGCGGCCCTGGCTCAGGGTGAGGGGGCGCCGCGGGTCTATCGGGTCGAGCCGCTCGGCCCCTATGAAGATGACCCCAATGTCACCGACAAGCGCCTCCCCGGCAATCCGACGCGGTCCTATCGCACCCGCGAGGGGCTGCGGGTGGTCGAGGAGGTGCTCGGGTGGGAGCCGGCGCCGGAGGCTCAGGTCGCGGCGATCCGAGCCCGGATGACCGAGTTGGCCGAGTTCGGGATCGAGGCGCTGGACTGAGCACCCGGCACCCGGCACCCGGCATACGTCATACGGCATACGTGGTAGCGAAACCCACGCTCTGACGTGGGTTTCGCTACCACTTGCTGCACAACCGCCTCGGTATGCCGTGCCCGTCGCCTATCCGTCGGGTCAGGATTCCCACCAGCGCAGGATGCGCAGGGCCTCCAGGGTGACCCAGCGGGACGGCATACCGGGCTCTTCCATGCGCTGCCAGACGCGACCGCGCGGGAGGTGGTCCAGCGGCCAGCGGCCCTCGGGGTCGCGGCGGGCGCGGAGTTGCTCGACGGCCTCGGCCGCGCGCGGATCGGGCGAGGCGTGCGTGAGCGCGGCGGCGGCGCGGAGGTAATCGAGCGCGCGGAGCGTCGTGTAGTGCCAGCGCGGCGGGAAGGTGAGCCGCAGGAACTGGTCGGCGGCCGGGACGCCGGTCGAGAGGCGGCGGAAGAGGTGCCGCTGGAGGAGGTAGTCCTCGCCGGCGGCGCGAGCCGCGCAGGCGGCAGCTTGGGATTCGGGAGTGCCTGCGGTGGAGCGCTCGAACTCCAGCAGGCCCTCCAGGACGTTGATCGTCGAGTGGAACGACGAGCGGGTCGATCCGTTGGCTCGCTCGCAGTTCCAGCCGCCGTCGGGTTGCTGCTCGCTCACCAGCCTCTCGACCAGCGGGGCCATGTCGAGCCGGCCGGCGCCGAAGTAGCAGCCCAGAGCGACGGTCCGGCCGTTGATGCACTCCTCGACCTCGCCGCCCCAGAACGGCAGGTCGTCGTACTCCCAGCGGGCGTTGGTGCCGACCTTGGTGACGATGTCGCGAGCGCGCGCGGTGGACGGGTCGAGGCCGAGAACCATAAGTTCGTGCAGCACCGGGAGGGTCGAGGTCCACGGTTGGCCCTCGGCCTCGAAGAGCTCGCGGGAGAACGGACTGGGGAAGCACGCGCCGCCGGCCCACAGCCCATCGTCGTCTTGTTGTGCCAGCAGCTGGGCACCCCAGCCCTCGTGCTCGACCCGGGCGCGCTCGGCCTGCCATTGCTCGGGCGGGGCATCGAGCAGGTCTCGCAGGACCTGCCACCGGATCGCCGGGTCACCGGCGAGCAGCCACTCGATCACTGCCGGCTCGATCCGGTCCGACTCGCCAAGGTGCGCCATCGCCTCACCGTAGCCCCGACCACAGGCCAGATGGAGGAGAGTGACCGTGTGCGCGCCCGAAGTTGGGTGCGCCGTGCGGACTACGTGCTCAGCCAGCTTGAGAGGTCGACTTTCCGACGTACCTCCGCAACGAATCGCGGCACCCCGCAGCGGTCAAGAGCCGCAAGCAAGGAGTAGGTCGCACAGGGTCGCTGGGTACAGGACGCAGGTGTCGAGGAAGACCGGGAAGGCCATCGGTCAGCGCATGGCCGGGGGGAGGCCATCCGTCGCGTCATAGAGTCCTGTCTCGACTCCGACCTGACCATCTCGTCGATGGCGTCGCGCCGTCGATGACGCACACCCTCTTGGTAGGCGATCAAGTCAGCTAAACGAACGTATCGGTGCCGCCCGGGACGCTTCATGGGAAGCTCACCACGATCCAGGATCCTGACGAACGTCGGACGCGAAATGCCGAGATAGTCAGCGGCTTCCTGCGTGGTGAGCATGGCGTTGAGTGGCGCGACGTTGACTCCCACGCCCGCGCCTGCACTCGTCGTGTCTCGAAGACGAGGTGACCCGTGGGGACGAGCCGCCGCCGGATCGCCGCGAGGGTGGCGAGCCATTCGTCATCGGACAGGAAGGCCTGCGCGACATTGCCGGTCATGACCGCGAGGTCCACGGCCAGGTCGGGCAGCGCGTCCACGGTGCCCTCGTGCCACGCCACCGCGTCAGCGCCGGGCTTGGCGCGGGCCAGGTGCAGGGAGGCAATCGCCGGATCCACCGCCGTCACCGCGATGCCGTCTGCTGCTGCCAAGAGCGCGAAACAGCCTGTGCCGCAACCGATGTCGAGGATCGAGCGCACCCCGAACTCGCGGGCGATCCCGAGATAGGCATCGAGGTCGACCCGCTCCCCATCGAAGGCGTCATAGAGCGACGCCAAACGAGGGTCGGCAAAGATCGGATCGGGCACGCCCTCAACATACGGCGACCGTCACCCGCGCAGGGCCGACACGGCATACTCAAGCGCGCCTCCCGGCCGCACACTCGAGAACGGCACTGCCACAGCAGTTTTCGTGTCCGTCTTCCGCCCCTGACGGGCCCGGGCCTCAGGCGCTTCCATCGCTAGCATCACGGTTCATGACTCACCCCCTCGATGCGCTCCTCGCCGGCATGGCATCGCCTGACCCTGCCGTGCGCGATGGCTGGGCCTACCAAGAGTTGGCCGAGGGGATCGAGTCGGGTCGGCTCGCCGCACACCACCACACCATCCGGTCCACCGCACTCGCGAACCTGCGATCGACGGAGGTCCAGGCCCGAACGTTCGCGCCGCTGATCCTGGCCTGGTTGCTCGAGGCAGGCGACCGCGACCGGAATGCGTTCGACGCCGTCGCGCGCTGGTACCCGCAAGAGCAGGACACCCGCGGCTACGACTCGGAATTGGGGTGGCTGCACGCCGTTGCCCACGGGGCCGACTACCTGGGCGCCGCTGCCCGGGTCGGCCTCGCGCAGCCAGCCGACGTGCTCGACGTCCTGGCGGCCAGGCTGTTGGCTCCCGGAGAGGCTTGGGTCGACCAAGAACCCGCTCGAGTCGCGCACGCCGCCCTTGAGGCCTTACGCCGTTGCTCGGCAGACCCTTCGGTATGCCGGGCAGAGACCTCGTGGCTGGACACCATCGACCAGGCATTGACGGCATGGGAGGCGTCAGCTCCGGAGGGGCGGCCACCGATGTGGCTCGGCAACGTCTACGCCACCGTCACCACGCTCCATGTCGCCATCGCCTGCAACGATCACGTGGACCACACCGACCATGCCGGTCTTTCGGTGGTCACGGCCGTCCAAGCCAAACTCGCTGCGGTCGCCCAGCGGATGACGCCATGGCTCTTCACCCGCCAGGAACCGCAGCCTGCACCGTAGTGAGCGCTTGTCCGTATGTGTGGCGCTAGCAGCCTGACACCGAGCCCGGCGGCCACTGGCCCCGTTGACTAAGGCACGAGGTGAATGGGCGACCCGTCATCGAATCGCAGGATGCCGAAGTGGCGACGGTCCAGGCTCACGATGGTTCGGGTGCGGTACGCCTGGGCCAGCACGACGCAGGAGGCGTCCGTCAGACCGATCGGCACGTCCGCATACCTCTTGACCACACGAGTCGCCTGGACGAGTCGCTCGCGCTCCATGGTGGCCAACTCCCACGCGCCTGCGCCCAACTCGGCGAGCACCGCCTGCTGCGCCTGTATGCCGTGTCGGCTCAGCACCAGGTAGTCGAGCTCGGCCAGGACGTAAGGCGACACGACGAGCAGCTCATCGCTGGACTCGATGGCCGCCGACACGGCCTTATGCGCCGGCTCACTGGCGTCGAAATAGGCCAGCAAGGCGCTGGTGTCGACGATCACTGGCCGAAGCCCTCCGCCAGGAGTTCGTCGACTCGGTCGGCGATCGGTTCGCGGCCGTGGAACAGGGCGCCCCGCGGCTCAATCCGGGTCTTGACCAGGGTGCTGCGCAGCGCATCACGCACCACTTCCGCCTCCGACACACCCCGTCGTCGCGCCTCGACCTCGACGGCACGCTTGATGTCGTCGGGCAGGTACAGGGTGGTCTTCATGCCTTATATGGTACCTGCGGTGGTAGACCTCCGCGCTGAACCCCCGCGATGTGCGGGCGCCCGTTGCCATGAGGGGATCGTTACATGTAACGTGATCAACATGGCCGTACGGCACAGAGTGAGTGCATACCGCGAGCGGATGCGTGCTCAGGGTTTGCGCCCGGTGCAGATCTGGGTGCCTGATGTGCGCTCGCCTGAATTCGCCGCGGAAGCCCACCGCCAGTCTGTGCTTGTCGCGTCGTCTGCGAGCGCCATTGAGGATATGGACTTCGTCGAAGCCGTCTCCGAAGACTGGGCCGAATGAGGCGCGGTGACATCGTCACCGTTGCCGGTGGCGTCTACGCGAGCAAGCCTCGTCCGGCTTTGGTGGTCCAGGACGATCGGTTCGATGCCACAGATTCACTCACCGTATGTCCCCTCACGACGACCGACGTGGAAGCCCCCTTGCTCCGCGTCGCAGTTCCCGCCAACGCCGAGACTGGCCTGAGCCAAGACTCCTACGTGATGGTCGACAAGATCACAACCGTCCGTCGGAGTAATGCCCACGCCGTGCTTGGACGACTCGACGGAACCACACTCGTGGCGTTCGAACGTCGAATTCTCGTTTTCCTCGGCTTCGGAGCCTGACATCAAGGAGGCCGGCGCAGGTGGTGACCGGCCGTATCGGGAGCTTCACCCACTGCCGGTAGCCCCTCGTGCGGCCGAGTTCGAGCCGGTTGAGGAGGAACTGGATCAGGGTGAGCGGGGCGAAGGTGCGGTTCCACGCAGCCGGTAGCAGTTCACGCGGCGGAGCACGCCAGCAGCGCGGTTGCGGTCCCCTACGTCCATTCCGCGGTGGGCGAGCAGCTCGGCCTGCTGGTTGTACGTCCGGTACGCCTTCACCTCATCGAGCATGAGGCGAGCCTCGAGAAAGTGAAGACCGGCCCTGGACCTGTCGCAGCAGGCGGAACCGGTCGTGATCCACCAAGGCTAGCGCGGCACGGAAGGGCACGGTTCGGAGGGAGGTGTCGGTGCCATTGCTCAGCCCTGCGCCTCCCGGGCCGGGTTATCCTCGTTCTTGTTGGTGGTCATGGGGAGTTACGTCTTGTCGTGTGCTGATCCGCCAACTTCGTCTTCGACATGCTCGACACCAGGCACGGGTTCTTCCTGGCTGACCCACTGTGTGAGGGCGGCGATCGGCGTGCGCAAGGCGAGCCCGCACTCGGTCAAGACATACGCCCTCGTGTTGTGACGAAGAGGCAGCCGATAGAGGACACCGGCGGCTTCGAGCTCGCGCAACCTGACGGCCAGCATGTTCGTACCGAGGCCCAGATCGCGCTGCAAGTCGCCGTAGCGTTGCGGACCATCGAGCAGCCGCTCCACGATGAGTAGTGCCCACCGTGCTCCGACGATCTCGAGCGCCGCGGACAGGTCGGTCACGGCGCCGGGTCGGGATCCGGCTTCATCCAGTACGGCGAGTAGTGGTATCCGTCGAGATCGTCGAACTGGCGCTGATACATGAACGGGTAGTCGTCGGTGTCACCGATCCGCCCACCCGCCGCCGCGGCGCGCTCGACGAGGGCATCCACGGCCTCGCGGCTATCGCAGTCGAAGGAGACGGTCACCTTCGAGGGGGTGTCCGGCCCGCCGATCAGGTCCTCGGTGCCGCCCACGCTCGCGTACATCTCGCGGCTCCCGAGCATGACGTACTGCTCCAGGGCGATCGAGAAGCACGACACGTTGTGGTCGGACATCTCAGGGTTCAGCGTCCAGCCAAGGGCGGTGTAGAACTCGGTGGCTCGGTCGACGCTCTCGACCGGACATGTGATGAAGAGGCTCATGACCGGTGACACTTTCAAAATGAAAGTGCCTTGACAAGGCCCGTGCTCGGCGTGGGCTTGGGCCTGGGTATCGGTAAGCCGCGTCGTCAGTGAACCGGCGGGCATGCGACCTCGTCGGCGTCGGGGTACGCACTCTCAAATGGCCGTCCAGACGAGCCTCTACTCTCACCGACTCTCAAAGCCCTCGTCCAACTTTCATCTTCCGACGCGGCCGGCATCAACGCGCTAGTCGGAGTGGGTGCGCAGGTAGCGGCCGAAGTGGGGGACAGTGAAGGCGATCTGGCCGCGCTCCCCCGAATAGATCAGCCCCTTCTTCATCAACGAGTCGCGCGCTGGCGACAGCGACTGCGGGCGCTTACCCAGGCTCGCTGCGACCGCTGAGGTTGCCACGGAGTCGGCATCGCCCGACCCGGCGTCGGCCATCGCCCGGAGGTACTCCCGCTCCGCCGGCGTCGCCCGTTCATAGCGCGACCCGAAGAACCCGACCGCCAACTCCCCCTCGGCCTCGGGCGCCGCAATAGCCACGTCGTCAGCAGAGATCTCCGGCCCAACCGCGTTGTCCCACACCGCTTTCCCGTATGCCTGCACGAAGTAGGGGTAGCCGGCGGTCACGGCATACATCGCCTCTAGTGCGTCCGCACTCCAGGAGGCACCCTCTTCCGCAGCCGGCGCCTCCAACGCCACTCGCGCCGCCGCCTCGTCGAGCCGGTCGATCCGCGAATAGCGGAACAGCCTCTCCGAGTATGACTTTGACGCCGACAGCACGGCGGGCAGATGCGGCAGCCCAGCCCCCACGATGACCACCGGCAGCCCTGTCTGCGAGATCTCGTGCGCCGCCGCGCACAGTGCCGACACGTCAGCGGCACCGAGGTCTTGCATTTCGTCGATGAAGATCGCGACCCCCGAACCACGGTCGGCCGCCAACCCGCCGATGTCGGTGAGCACTTCGAGCAGGTCGATCTCGATGTCACCCGAGTCGGCCCGTCCGGTGACCGCGGGCGCGTCGATGCCGGGGTTCCAGCGATCACGCACCGACGAGGTCGGCCCACGCTGCGCAAACGCCTTGAGCACCCCCAACACATGCTCCACCTCGTCCGGCCGCGGATGCCCCAGCTCGCGCACCGCCATGTGCAGCGCCGCCGCCAACGGCCGCCGCAGCGACTGATCGGGCCGCGCCTCCAATTTGCCTGTGCCCCAATGGGCTCTGACGGCCGCCGACCGTAATGCGTTGAGCAGCACCGTCTTTCCCACGCCACGCAATCCGGTCAACACGACCGACCGCTCCGGACGCCCCCGAGACACCCGCTCCAGGGTCACGTCGAAGGCGTGCAACTGCTCGTCGCGGCCGGCCAGCTCGGGCGGACGCTGCCCCGCGCCAGGGGCATAGGGGTTCCGGATCGGGTCCACGATTGGACTGTATGCCGCTCTCTAGCAAGAATCCGATATTGACGGATACTTCGGTATGCCGTGTCCCGCCCCGACGCTCAGCCGCCCATGTGGCGGCGCCGGCCGCGGGTGTGCACCGCCACCTTGGCCGCGAGGGTGGCGTAGAAGGCCGGGTCGTGCAGATAGCTCATGTGATTGGCGATGAGGGTGCCGTCGTAGGCGAAGTCGCTGTCGTGCGCGCCTGGCACGCGCCCCTCGGTCGGGAAGCTCAGCACGTCACTGGACGACCAGGCGTTCCAGAAGTAGCCCACCGTGTCATCGGCAAACGGCCGCGCGTCGGGATCGGTCGCCTCCAGGAACACCCCGAGCTCGACGAAGAACCCGACCTGACCACCCGATGCACACCAAAAGTCCACTCGCACACCGGGATCGAAGGCCGTCAGGGTGTCATAGACCAGCTGACCACCCATGCTGTGCGTGAGCACGACCAGCGGCTCACCCACCTTGCCCGCAGCTGCCGCCTCGTGCAGCCCGTCGACCACCCGCTCGATGATCGGCCCCGGCGCTCCCGGCCGCCCGCGTCCGTCGAGATAGCGCAAGATGTCGCCGACGAAGATCGGCAGGATTCCCGCAAAGGGCCGCCGCACCCCACCCATCGCGCGGCGAATTCCCTTGCGCCCCTGGGCAACCAGGTCGGTCCGCACCGGCCGGATCACCCGCCCGAGCGCCGGGTCCTCCTGCCGCAACCGCTCCCGCACGAGATCGTCGACGAAGGCCCGCTGTCGCCGCGGCGACCGCGCCGCCAGTTGCGACCGTAGCGCGCTCTCCCCCACGACATCCCACACCGCGCGCACGACCGCAGCCCATTGCGTCGGCGGCAGCGCCTCGAAGAGCTCGCGCTGTAGCGCCTCCCCCAGCTCGGCCGGGGTGAGTGCCGCGAGATTGGGCACGTCGTCAAGAGCAACAGGCAGCGGGTATGCCGTGTCGCCGGCTTCCAGCCCCGCCTCCAGTCCTGCGTCCACATCGGAATCGGCGTCGGCCACCTCGACACCGGCGTCGACCTCAAGGCCCGCATCGACGGTGAGACCCGGCGTCACCGCAGCCGCCAGCGGCACCCGGGGACGCATCCCGAGGTCGCCCCAGTAGACCCGCACGATGGCCACGCCATCGGGGTCGGCGGGCCGCACTACGGGCGCGACGTGCTCGCGCAACATCGCCTCGACGACCGGCCAATTGGCTTCGCGGGCAAAGCGTTCCACCATAGGAAACTGCGGGTCGTCCTCGTCCCGAGTGGCGACGCCGTGGACAAAGACGATCGCCATGTCAGCTCAGTTCGGTGGGGCTCAGTTCGGTCACAGCAAAGGCCTCGTCGGGGTGGGCGATCGACTCTTGCTCGGCCACCAACCGCATCTCCCCGAACCCGCCCCGGTGAGTGGCTTCCAGCACGGCATACATGGTCGCGGCCGTGCGCGAGAGTGCGACCCGGGGGCCGTCGGTGAGGAAGTGCGCGAGGAAGATCGCGGCCGTCGCGTCGCCGCCGCCGCGGACGATCATGTCGAGCATGGGGGTCGTGACGATCCACGCGCCCTCGTCGCTCACGCAGGCCATCTGGATCGAGCCTGCTGGCGTCGCGTCGGTCAGCACCGACGTCACGAGCACCGTCGAGGGGCCGCCCGCGCGCACCCGAGAAACAGCTTCGAGCAGATCCGCCTCACTGCGCACGGTCATCCCGGACAGGTAGTCGAGCTCGAACTGGTTGGGCGTGAGGATGTCGGCCTGCGGCCTGACCGAGTCGCGCAGGTATTCCGGAATGCCTTCTCGCACAAAGAATCCGCGCCCGACGTCACCCATGACCGGGTCACAGCAATAGATCGCCTTCGGGTTGGCTTCCTTGACCCGCGCTACGGCATCCAGGACCACCGCCCCCATCGGCTCGGCGCCCAGATAGCCCGAGAGCACCGCGTCGATCGACGGGAAGACGCCGCGCTCCTGCACCCCCAGCACCACCTCGGCCACATCGGCCGGTGCCACGAGCGGCCCACGGGTCGCGCCATAGCCGGTGTGGTTGGAGAACGTCACGGTGAGCACGGGATAGACGTCGTGCCCGAGCCGCTGCAGCGGGAACACCGCCGCAGAGTTGCCGGCGTGTCCGAAAGCGACGTGCGACTGGATCGACAGAATCTTCATGCTCGGCTCCCGGCTCGGGCGGCTGGTGGGTGGTGGGTGGTTGGTCAGCGTCCGGATCAGTCGGTGGCAACGGGGCGGCCGCCGGACTTCCAGCCGCGCATCCCGCCGCGCAGCACCGCGGCATCGACACCGTTCTCCCGCAGGTATGCCGTGGCGCGCAGTTGCTTGGTGCCGCCACCGCAGCTCACCGCGAGCGGCTTGCCGAGGGATGCCGCCAGCGCCCGCACCTCATCCAGGCGGGACGCGAGCTGACCCACGGGGATGCTCAGGGCTCCGGGCGCGTGGCCGGCCCGATAGTCGGCGGCATCCCGCACGTCGACGATGAGCGCATCGTCGGGCAGGTCGACGGGGTCGACCCTCGGGAGGTCAGCGGCGGCTTCGGGCGGCAGCGATGCGGGCACAGCGTCCATACCCTCATCTTCGCACCGCGACTGCTCCTGTTCGCGCGGTCCGGAGGTCACTTGAGCAAGCGGGACATCCGGCGGTCGGCGAGCGGCTTGCCGCCGGTCTGGCAGGTCGCGCAGTACTGCAGTGACGAGTCGGCGAACGACACCTCCCGCACCACGTCGCCGCACTCGGGGCACGGCATACCGGTCCGCCCGTGCACCCGCATCCCGGCGCGCTTGGCGTCCTTCAACTCCGCAGCGGGCTTGCCCGACGCGGCGGCGACGGCACTGCGCAGGGTGGTGAGGAGCGCGGCATACAGGCGTGAAATGGCTTCCGGCGGAAGGGAACCCGCGACGGCGAAAGGCGACAGTCGCGCGACGTGCAGGACTTCATCGGAGTAGGCATTGCCGACTCCGGCGAGCCACGACTGGTCGCGCAGCAGTCCCTTGATCTGGGTGCGCCGCCCGGCGAGCAATCCGGCCAAGTCCGCCTCGGAGAAGCCCTCCGCCAAGGGGTCGGGTCCGAGTCGGGCGATGCCCGGCACCTCCTGCACATCCCGGACCAGGTATGCCGCGAGCGACTTCTTCGTGCCGGCCTCGGTGAGGTCGAAACCGGACCCGTCCGACAGCCGCACCCGCAGCGCGATCGGGCTCTTGCCGGGGCGAATCACCGTGGTGGGCAAGGCATCCGAGAACCGCAACCACCCAGCCCGGGCCAGATGAAAGACCAGATGTATGCCGTCCACGTCGACATCGAGGAACTTGCCGTGCCTGGCCACCCCGTCGATGGGCGCACCGACGAGGGCCGACGGCGGCGGGTCGTAGGTCTTGAGCACCGAGATCGAGCCGAGCTCGACTCCGACGACCGCCAGCCCGACGATGCGCTCGGCGAGGAAGTCGACGAGGGCCTGCACCTCGGGCAGCTCCGGCATCCGGGATCACCCCCGCCGATCAGCGCAGCTTGCCGACCGCGCGCAGCAAGCGCAGTAGGCCGTAGCCATCGGGGGCGTGGTAGACGGGCGTCTCGCGGCGCTTCTTCGACCCTCGGGCGCCCCGAGGGCCCCGCGGCGCGCTCGGTCGGGTCGCCAATTCCTCGGTCGACACCGGCAGACCGTGCGAGAGCACCTGCTCGGTCGGGGTGAGCTGGCGGATCGCGATCGCCTCGACGCGTTTGGGCCGGGCCTCAGCGAAGTCTTGGTAGATCTTCGGGTCGTGCTGGCCGTCGTCACCGATGAGCAGCCACTTGATCCGTGGGAAGTCACCCGCGAGCCGGTCGAGACTGGCGCGCTTGTGGTCCTGGCCGCTGCGGAACCAGCCGGTGTTGGTCGGCCCCCAGTCGGTGAGCAGGAGCGGGCCCGCGGGAAAGCCGTTGCGCCGCAGGAACCTGGTGAGCGTCGGGGCGGTGTTCCACGCCCCCGTCGACAGGTAGATGATCGGCACGCCGGGCCGCTGCTCCACCAGGGCCCGATAGAGCGGCGCCATCCCGGGCACCACGCGCCGCGCGCTCTCGTGGCGGAAGAAGGTGTTCCAGGCCGCGATCATCGGACGCGGCAGCGAGGTCGACAGCACGGTGTCGTCGATGTCGGAGACGATGCCGGTGCGCACCTGGGGGTCGATGATCATGACGCTGGCCTTGACCGGGTCGGCGCCGGGTGCCGCGATGGTCACTTCGTGCCAGCCCGGCGGCAACCCGTGGTCGCGGATGGTCGCGTCGATCAGGCCAGAGCGGTCACTGCGCACGTGCTCGACTCGATCGCCGATGTGCACCTCGACCGGCACCGTCATCGCCGGCGCAGTGAGGAAGGCCCGCCAGCCGCGGCGCTGCACATACGGCGAGCGCAACCCGCCGTAGGTGATGTCCTGACGCGGCTCGTCATCCTGCTCGTGCGGCCGGCCGAGCACGACCCGACCGAAGACCCGGACGAAATCGGTCGACCCGTAACCCGTGTAACTGAGCACCCGGTTGGCCCACCGACGGCGGCGCAGCACCCGTTCGAGCTGCGTGTGCCAGGCGTCTTCGATGAGCGACGCCGCGTGGGGGCGAGACATGGCACGAGGCTATGGCATCCCCATGGCTCCGTGTGTGCAGCCAAGGCCCTCCCCCCGTTGCCCCTCTCCCAGTTTTGGTGTGGCGGATTGTGCGCCAGGGCGCACAATCCGCCACACCAAAACTCGTGTTGAGGGATCAGCGCCGTGCCCCGGGACGGGGTCGAGCCCGCGGGGGTGGGCGGACGGCATACGGTATGCCGTAACGCCGCACCGTCGCGGCGACCACCCGCACCCGGGTGGCGGGCACTACAGGAGGGCGCATGGGCACCTGGGCAGGCAACATCGAGCGAATCACCATGGAGAACTCGTTCTACCGGAAGGTGATTCACACGGGGAAGCACATGCAGCTGGTGGTCATGACGCTGCAGCCGGGCGAGGAGATCGGCCTGGAGGTGCACGGCGACATCGACCAGTTCATCCGGGTCGAGGAGGGCGTCGCGACGCTCAACACCGGGCCGGCCAAGGACGTCGTCGAGCAGTCCGTCGCGATCGGCCCGGACTGGGCGATCATCGTGCCGGCCGGCACCTGGCACAACGTCATCAACTCGGGGCTGGGGCCGCTGCGGCTCTACACGATCTACTCTCCCGCCGAGCACGCCGACGGCACGGTGCACCGCACCAAGGCCGACGCTGACGCCGACCCGCACCACCACTGAGCCGACGTCTGCATGGGTGATATCGGCAGCAACCTCGACACCTCGGATCTGCATCGGCTGACGCCCGCTCAGTTGCGGGCTCGGCGCACGATGAAGTGGACGACCTATCCCGACGACGTGCTGCCCATGTGGGTCGCCGAGATGGACTACCCGCTCGCCGAGCCGGTGCGCCGCGCCCTGCACGACGCGGTCGAGCGGGAGATGACCGGCTATCAATCGCAGCTGGTCATGCGCGAATACGCCGAAGCGATGGTCGACTGGCAGGCCTCGCAATCGCAGCTCGGTGGCTATGACTGGACGGTCGATGCCGCCGATGTCTTCACCGTGCCCGACGTCATGAAGGGCGTCGACCTCGCGATCCGCTTCTTCAGTGCGCCTGAAGACCCGGTCGTCATTCCGATGCCGGTCTATATGCCGTTCTTCGACGTCGTCACGTTGACCCGTCGGCCCCAGATGAAGGTGCCGATGGGGTGGGACGGGACACGGCATACCTTCGATCTGGCGGCGATCGACGCGGCGCTGGCCGCGGGCGGGCGCACCGTGCTCATCTCCAGCCCGCACAATCCGCTCGGGCGGGTGTTCACCCGAGCGGAGCTCGCCGGGCTCGCCGAGGTCGTGCAGCGGCATGGTGCCCGGGTGATCTCCGACGAGATCCACGCGCCGCTCGTCCTCGACCACCCGCACATCCCGTATGCCGCGGTGTCACCGGCCGCCGCCGCGCACTCGATCACCGTGCTGTCGGCCTCCAAGGCCTGGAACGTCCCCGGCCTGAAGGCCGCCCAGGTCATCACGACCGCGCCCGGTGACCGCGAACGCTGGCTCGCGATCCCGTATTGGGAGCGGCTCGGCATGACGATTTTCGGGATGCAGGCGGGCATCGCGGCCTACCGGGAGGGCGGCCCGTGGCTCGCGGAGGTGCTGGCGACGCTCGCGACGCACCGCACGCTCGTGGTCGACGGGGTGGCGAGTATGCCGGGCGTCCGCACCATCGCCAACGAGGGCACCTATCTGCAGTGGCTCGATTTCACGGCTCTGGAGTTGGACGAGGAGCCGAGCGAGTGGCTGTTGCGCGAGGCCAAGGTCGCGCTCAATCCGGGCGTGCCGTTCGGGGCGGCACCGCATACCCATGCTCGGCTCAATTTCGGCACCACCCGTCCGCTGTTGGAGCAGGGACTCGAGCAGATCGCGGCTGCAGTCAGCGCGCGTTGCGGAGGTGGCTGAGCAGGAGTCCGACGGGGATGCTGACGGCCATCAGGGCGAGGACGGCTCGGTACGCGCCGGTTCCGAGGCCGGCGCGGAGGGCGCGGGCGTGCCGTGCCGCCATGACCAGGGCGGCGACGCACCCGAGGCCGCCGACGTCGACCACCCAGGGCGAGCTGGCGAGGGTGCCGGCGATGACGAGGGCGTTGGCGAGGTTCCAGGTCGCGAGCTGCTGCCAGCCGAGGCGCGCCGCGCGGTCCGAGACGGCCGGCTCCTCTGCGATCGTCGATCCCAGCGATCCCGGCGATCCCCCGTGGTCGGCGCCAATGCGGGCGCCTGCGGCGAGGTCGGTCCGGGCCAGCAGGCGGGCGGCCGCCATCGCGACTTGGCCCACCCCACAGACCAAGACCAGGTATGCCGCCGCCCAACTCCCGCGGGACAACGCCAGCGGGCCGGTCACGGCTGCTACGAGCCCACCGGCAATGACGGCGGCTGTGCCGAGCGCCGCCATCGCCAGGCCCGGGCGATCCTGCGAGAGGGTCACTCGGCTGGCGTCGCGTCGCGTGCTGCGAGCAGCACGTCGACCTGGACGAACAGGATGTTGTTCTCCTGGTGGATGTGCGCGTGGGTGTCCTTCTCCATCGCCTCCAACCCGGCCAGCATGGCGCGGTAGGAACCGCACGCGTCGGTCGGGACGGCATACCCGGCTGTGAGAGAACGCAGTTGGCGCAGCAGACCACCGACGTGATCGTGCTCGGCGCGAAGCGTGGCGATGCCCGCGCGAAGGTCTGCGGTCGGCACGGCTGCTCCGCTCTCCAGGCGCCGGATCATCGGGAAGACCCGACGCTCCTCGGCCGCCAGGTGCGGGTCGAGGTCGCCGACGATTGCCGCGAAGGTGGCGCGCACCTCGGCGAGCTCGGGGTGGCGGTCGCCGTGGACGCGGTGGACCTTGTCGACGAGCGCCGCAAGCCGCGGCATCTCGTCCCATAGGTAGGCGTGATGGGTGTCGACGATGTCGTGGGCGAGCGTGGTGAGGTCGCGTGGTGGGGTTGGTGCGGTCGCGGTAACGGTTGCGGCGGGATGCGCCGGTTCGGCGGGCAGGTCGAGGGAGCGCAGCAGGTCATCGACGGTGACGCCGGCGTCCTGGGCGGCTTGAGCCACGGTGCGATGGCCGTTGCAGCAGTAGTCGATTCCGGCCCTGTCGAGGACCGCGGCACGGCGCGCGTCCGCGACGACGAGACTGCCCAATGTCGCGGTGGGGGTCAGCGGGGCTTGGGGCGTCACGATCGCGGGCGTCAGGCTGGCAGGCATGTCTCTCCCGGTGCAGTTCACGGCGGACCCGTGGCGCGACCGCCGGTTTTTTTACTGTGGTTAGTGTAACAAATACTGGAGGTGATCTCGGCGATCCTGCTGAGGCCGACGTAGGCGCTCGCGGGTCACTCGCCGTTCCCGAACGGGCCTTGTCGGATGTCGGTGGTTTCCTCGGTGATACGCCGCCTGGCTGGGTTCGCGGTGCGCCCTCGGTACGGCGTTCTCCGCCCTTGTCGGGAGACTCGCGCGGCGCAGATGTCACTGACAGTCAAGAGATTGTCCTCTTGAATTGGCATGTGTGTTCGAGTAGAATCGGGCTATGACGATCAGTCGCCTCCACCCAGCACCTGCCGGCGGTATGCCGTGTGGTGCGGTGTCGGGTGGGGCCGGGTCTTCGGTGGTTCGGAAGGTGGCGGGGGTTCCGACTCGGTTGGCGGATCGGATGTTGGATCTGGTCTTTGCCCGGCTGGCTGATCCTGAGGTCGGCGTGGTGGTGTCGAGTGCTGACGTTGCGGAGGTCGACCGGGTCGCTCGTCGGGTGGAGGCGTTGCGGTTGGCGTTGGTGGCTCGGGCGGATGCGCAGCAGGTGCATCGGCGGTCGGGTCATTCCTCGACGTCGGCGTGGGTGGCGAGCGTGACTCGTTCTGGGGGTGCGGCGGCGCAGCGTGAGGTGGGGCTTGCGACGGCGTTGGCGGGCGGGTTGGACCGCACGCGTGAAGCGTTCGAAGCCGGGGAAGTTTCTGGCTCGAACGCCAGGATCGTCGTCAAGACCATGGACAAGCTGCCCAAGACGCTCACGTCGGTGGATCGGGAGAAGGTCGAGGCCGCGCTGGTTCGCGATGCCCGTCGGTTGGAGCCGGGCCGGTTGGATCGGGCGGCGAAGATGGCGTTGGCGGCTGCGGAGAAGACGGCCGCTGAGGTCGCTGACCATGTTGAGCAGCAACTGTTGGATGAGGAGCGTCGGGCCTACCGGTTGGCCACGGTGACCATGCACGATCTGGGGGATGGCACGACGAAGTTGGCGGCGACGTTGCCGACGCCAGCAGCGAAGATGTTGGGGAAGGTGTTGCAGTCGATGACCGCACCCCGGCGTGACCACCTGCGCAAGGCTGCCGAAGCCGCGTTGGCGGACGGGCAAACCCCGGCTGGGTGTCTGGATGACGGATCCGTCGCTGCTGACTTGTTGAGCGCCACCGGCACGCACGAACACCCGGCCTTCGGCGCCGGCGCGCAGACGACATCGTTCGCCAGCGCGCACCCATCGCTCGGCGTCGGGCGCACGTCCGGCGCTAGTGGTCATCGGGTTGAGGGTCGGAATGCGGACTGGGCCGACATTGACTGGGCGCACCGCCGCGGACGTGCATTGACTGAGCTGATCGAGCACCTGGACACCGAGAAGCTGACCGGGAAGGTCGCCTCCACCGTCATCATCACCATGACCGCCGAACAAGCCATGGGCGCCGCGAAAGCCGCCCAACTCCAGCAGACCATCCTGACGCGACCGGCACACTGCCGACATGGCTCCGAGTTCCGGGGGCAGCGACCACCGACACCGGCCAGTTGATCTCCGCGAGTGCCGCGAGGCGGATCGCCTGTAACGCCGGGATCTTGCCGGTGGTCCTCGGCGGAGCCTGGCAGATCCTGGATGTGGGGAGGCAGGAGCGGTTCTTCACCGAGCATCAACGCACCGCGCTCGCGACGATCTACGAGACCTGTGCCGCAGCCGATTGCGACCGACCATACGCGTGGTCCGAGCTCCACCACGAAGACCCCTGGTCCAAAGGCGGGTTGACCGACCTCGATCGGGCCGTGCCGCTGTGCGGATACCACCACCGGAAGATGCACGACCCCGGCTACCACCACCAGATCACCCGAGACGCACACGTGGACGGGCTCGAACACGGGCGTGGGGCGAAGACCGTCCGCTTCACACTGCGCGTATAAGGGCAGCTGCGTCCGAGAGCGAAGACCTTCCACGTCCGCAGCACCTCGCGGGCTGGAACGTGGCGTCCCAGCCCTTGATGGTGGTTGGTGCGTCAAGCGGCGGGCGCGGCGCTCCGGGTGGGAGGCGGGGAGAGCGACCTCGCGGGCGATGATGACGGGGCCTTGAGGGGCGATGACGACGGGGACTTCAAGGGCGACGACGAGGGGGTAGACGATGACGTTGACGAGGGCGAGAGCGTCGAAGACGGCGTCGCCCAGGCCTTCGACAGCGGGCCACCAGTGCCGGTCGACGTCGCGGGGTTGGCTTTGATCGAGGCGAGGTTGGGCACCGACGGATGCGCCCGCCCCATCGGGCCAGCCACCATCGCCTGAAACAGCGTGTCGGTCACCTGGCGCGCGAAGGCGACGCCCGCCGCGTTGACCGCAGTCCCACCGACCGCATTCGCCCATTGGATGGTCCCGATCGAGAACACCCCTGCCCCCGACGAGGCCGTGTAGTAGACCGCGTCATGGGTCGTCGTCCGTCCCGACCCACACGTGATCGTCGAGTGCGCCACCACCTGCAGCGAATCCGGCGTCCCCGCAATGGGGTACGCCCGGTCCGACTCGACCCCGACCAAGCCCGGGAAGGAGGTATCGCGGGTGACTCCGGTGCCGGCATACAGGAAGAAGTCGGGGGTGTAGATCGTGAAGGCGCCCGAGGCGGGATAGCACTCGTAGAGCAGTCCGAGCACGGAGTTCTCGGGATCGGGGGTTGGATCCTCGCGCCACTTCGCGGTCGTCGTCGCCCCGCGGACCGGGTCCTGAGCAGCGCGCGCCTTGAACCCGACCAGCACGCGCCCCTGCCGCTCGAAGCGGACCCGCCAGAACATCGCATTGCCGCCGAGGAAGGCGAGGTTGCTACCGGCATCGCGGGCCGCCTCGACAGCGCGGCGCATCGGCACCGTCCAGTACTCGTCGTGCCCCACCGAGGCCACGCCGGCCGTGCCAGCCAGGACCCCCGGCAGCTCGAGATCGGCCGAGGTGACATAGGCCGCGGGCATCCCCAGCTTCTCGGCGCGCTGCAGATACGGCAACGCATCGAGCAGGAAGTGCGAGGCGTTGTCGGTGTTGGGCCGGTCGAAACTCACCCGACTGGGCACGTCCGCACCGCCGCCGCCCTCGTAGAGCGAACCCGCGCCCCAGGTGTTGTAGGCCTCCCACGTTGCCGTCGGATTGACGACCACGAGCGCCCCGGCCAGGCTCGCCGGCCGGATCGTCATCGGCACATAGCGTCCCTTGCCGCCCCCCTGCAGCACGAGCAGGTAGCTCCCTGCCGGCCACTCCTGCGAGGGCACGGTAAGCAGCGGCTTCCACCCCGCGCTGACCAGCGGCGATCCGTTGATCCGCTCCACCGATGGAGGCGGTTGGGTGGGGGCGTCGAGGGGGTCGGATTGCCATACCTGGCGCGCTCCGGCACCGGCATACCAACCCATCCGGTATGCCGTGACCGTCACCTTCCCCAGCGCGGAACGCGCCATGAGCCGGAAGCTGTCGCCCGCGGCAATGCTGGCGACGTCGGTATATCCCGCCAGCTGGTCAATCTCCGCGACGCTCGCCACCTGCCAGGAGGCGCTACCGGGCTGCGCATTCTCGGCGATCGTGGCGGCGGATAGGGCGGCCCCGTGACTCGCAGCGTCGGTCGACGTGGACCTCCAGGGGTCCCCCTCAGTCGCGCGATCCCCCCTGGTGGGCTCACCGGCCACACTCCGCGTCGCGGAGACACCGGCGCTCGCGATCGTCGGCGTGATGGCCGAGTCTGAGCCGCCGGTGCAGGCGGCCAAGAGCCCGACAGCAAGGAAGGCAGGCACGAGGGTAGCCGCGCGCGAGCGAGGACGACAAGGCGTTGGACCGGACGGCACACCGCCATTCTCTCGCGCACGCCGGCGGGCTCGGGCGGTAGTGCCGGAACTTGCTGGCCCCAGGAGCGACTCAATACCGATCCACTTCCGGTTGCGGGGGTTCGGTGGGCGTGTCACTCTGTTTGGGTCGAACCCAACCGGCGAACACACCATTCGAGTTCCATCGACAGGGGAGAAATGGATCCGCATACTGAGGTAAATTGATGGCCGGTGTACTACGAGGTGCCTCCATACCCACCAACGAATTGGCTGTATGACTCCACGTTCTACAGCCGAATGGAAACCTGGGCCGCCTTCTACTACACCAATACGCCCACGAATTGGACCGGTCCTGGGCAGTTATTCAGTTACGGTGCGTACGTATCCAAGTCAGGTGCCCATGGGCAAGTCAGGTGCCCACGCCGTAGCGGCGCCGCTGGATCCTTGGGAACACAGAGCAACTGGCTCCGCTTCTGTCTGTCAACAACACGCTTCGGCACTGGAAAGCAAGCGTATTGACTAATCCGGCCTTGTTGTACGTCTTCCGCCACCACGACGAAGGCCGGGGCTAGCAGACTGCAAGTTGCCGGCCCGAGGCCAACGATCTTCTCTTCCATCCATATCGCATCCCGCCAGAGGAGCCGAAGGTGCAGCTACCCGATACCGGCCAACACGCCGAAACCCGTAACACCCCTATCGCCGCGATCATCAACGCTGAGGCGAACGGACCCACTCCCAAATCGGTGGTAAGCCGACGCGACATCGTCACCAGGGCCCTTCCCGCGGTTGTTCTGGTCAGCGTCGCAGCGATCACGCCCGCGTGGTTGAACAGCCGCACAAGCAGCAGCCCGGTGACGGCTCAACCCACCGCCGGGGGGTCAGTGTCCGTCGTCGGGAAACCGACGGGCGGCGAGCCAACCGTTCCTTTCCTTAGGGGCAACGAACTCGCTCGCGGGGGAAAACGGACAGCGCTGCCTTCGACCCTGGCCCCAACGTCGCTCAAAGCCGCCAAACAAAACCTCGTCGTCGAATCTCGTAAAGGTGAGGAATCCACGGCCGCTATTATCGACGCAAGCGGGAATGTGAGGATCCTCCGGATCGTCAAGCCGCCGTTGGCCGTGCACCCGGACGGTGCGCGAATAGCCGGCATGTCCACGGCGCGAGGGGCCACGGGGAGTGCCGTGGTTGTGGTGGACTCCACGTCCGAGAAGATCCTGGCCCATGTCGATCTCCCGGTCGGATCGTCGCCCGAACTCTTCCTCGGGGCTGGATCGGCGTGGGTGGTCCTGGATCACCCGGCGGGCGCCAGCGAGGTCTGGAACACCGAAACAGGAGCGCGACTGACACTTGGGTCACTCGGCAGCGTGAGCGGCGCGCGCTCCACGACACACCCGACCGAGGACCTCGTGGTGTCGGCCGACGAGCAAGGCCGTCTCATTGCGTGGCGCCCACAGGGCTCAAGCGTTTCGGTGGTGTGGACCGGTGCCGTGGTGGCGGACTGTCCACCCGCATTCTCGCCGTCGGGGACGAGTTTGGCTGTCCGCAGCGGAAACCGAATCGTCTTCCTGGACCCGGGCACCGGGCAGGAGAAGGACGCAGCAAGCAGCCAGGGTGTGGCTACTCATCTGGTCTGGGAGGACGACAGTTCACTCGTGGGCTTCGACCCGACGTCCTTGACCCCAAGTGTCGAGCGATGCTCCGCCTCAGCTCCCTCCTGCGTCGCCCTCGACCTGCCCGCTGGGACGCTCATCGCGAGGTGAGCCTTGCGCGCCGCAGCTTGTCGCCAGTCTTGGACCCCCATGCGACGACACGGCCTGACGTTCGACTTGGGGTTGTCGGTGGGCTGGGTGACACTGTGTCCCGATGGGAAGGACGCGGATGGCTCATCGACCAGTGGCGCGTCGGCGCACCCAGGGCTCGCTGCGGGCTGCCCATGCAGCGACCGCGAGCGCCCTTGCGCTCGTGCTCGTGCTCGCGCTCGCCCTCGCCGGATGCACCGGCAGCAGCGAACCTCCGCCACCGACCCCCGAGTCCACAGCGGCAGCGCTTGCGGCCGGGCTGTCGTCCGGAGATCTCTCTCGTATGCCGTTCGACGGCTCCACCCCTGAAGCCGCCACCACGGCACTCGGCACTGTGGTCGCCGCCATCAAGGACATCCCGCGCACGGTGACCGTCGTCAAGGTCGTGGACAAGACGGCTGCGGGGACGGGCGCCGCGCAGACCTCCGTCGCGACCTTGCAGTGGACGTGGGACGTGTCGCCGACCGACGCCGACTGGACCTACACGACCGACGCCAAGCTGGTCCTCAACCCGGATAAGACCTGGCACGTCCAGTGGTCGCCCACCCTCATCGAGGGCAAGCTCGACGCCACCGAGCGCTTCACCGTCGACCGGGTGCAGGGTAAGCGCGGCGAGATCCTCGGGGCTGGCGGCGAGGTGCTCGCCGGGTTGCGCGATGTCTACCAGGTGGGCATCGACAAGTCCCGCGTCACGGCTGACCAGGCGGCGGCCTCGGCCACCGCGCTGGCGACCCTCATGGGCATCGATCCCACGGCATACGGTCAGACCGTCGCCGCCTCGGGGCCCAAGCAGTTCGTCGTCGCCATCACCCTGCGCACCAGCGACCCGCGCATCGCGGGCAAGACCGCCTCGGTGCAGGTGATCCCGGGCGCGGCAGCCGTGGCGAGCACCGCCACGCTGGGGCCGACGCCGACCTTTGCGCGGGCCATCCTCGGCACGGTCGGACCGGCCACGGCCGAGATCGTGCAGCGCTCCGGAGGCCGGGTCTCGGCGACCGACACAGTCGGTCTGTCGGGGCTACAGCAGCGCTATGACGGCTATCTGGCCGGCACGCCAGGCATGAAGATCAAGGCCACCGGCACGAGCAGCGGCACGGCCGTTTCACGCACGCTCTTCTCGCAGGATCCGATCCCCGGCAAGTCGCTGACGGTGACCCTCGACCTGCTGGCCCAGGAGGCCGCGGAGGAGGCCCTCGCCGGATCGACCGTGCCCGCGACCCTGGTGGCGATCCGCCCCTCGACCGGAGAGGTCGTCGCCGCGGCCAACAGTCCGACCGCGACCGGGGCGATGGCCACGACCGGCCGCGCTGCGCCGGGGTCGACCTTCAAAATCGTGTCCTCGCTCGCGCTGCTGCGCGCGGGGCTCACGCCCGACTCGTCGGTCAGCTGCCCCGCGACGACGGTGGTCGACGGGCGCACCTTCAAGAACTACGACGACTACCCCTCCGACCGGGTCGGCACGATCACGTTGCGCCAGGCCTTGGCCAACTCCTGCAACACCGCGTTCATCACCCAGCACGGCACGGTCGACCAGAACGCCCTCGCCGATGCCGCGGCGGCGCTCGGCTTCGGGGTCGACTTCGACCTCGGGTTGCCGGCTTTCGTGGGGTCGATCCCGCGCACCGCGACGGCCACGGAGCATGCGGCCTCGTTCATCGGGCAGGCCAAGGTCGAAGCTTCGGCCCTCGCGATGGCCACGGTCGTCGCATCGGTCGTCAAGGGCGCGACGGTCGTGCCGCGCCTGGTCGACCGGACCGCCGACATGGGCAAAGTTGCAGCGACCGGCACGGGCACCGGCACGGCGCCGTCCAACTCGTCGGGCGCCGGATCCGGGGGCGCGGCCTCAGGCGCGGCAGCGAGCGACGGCTCGTCGGCAGCACCTGGCGGGAGCACTCCCGCGGGCACCCCCGCCAGCGCTGGCGCGAGCGCACCATCGGGCGCGGCACCGATTGCCGTCGCGCAGACCTCACCCCCGGCCCCGGCCGTCCCGCTGACCGCAGCCGAAGCCGAGTCGCTGCGATCGCTCATGGGCAGCGTCGTCACCGATGGCAGTGGGCGGGTCCTCGCCGATGTCGGGGCCGGCGGAGCCAAGACCGGCACCGCCGAATACGGCTCGGCGAGCCCCCCGCAGACCCATGCCTGGATGGTCGCGTTCAAGGGCGATCTCGCGGTCGCGGTGTATGTCGAGACGGGACAATCCGGCTCCCGCACCGCGGCTCCCTACCTCAAGTCCTTCCTGCAACGCTGGGCCGGCTGAGCGACCAGCTGACCGACCCGACCAAGGTGGGAAACGGCATACGAAAGGGCCGTGGACACGGCTTGCGAATGTCGCCGGATTGGAGTCGGATGGACCCAGCACGACACACAGTCGCGGCCGCGCCGACGGCGGGGTCGCCACATCAAGGAGGCAACACGATGTCCGACACGCAGCAGGCCGAGGTGGTCGAGGGGCAGACAGACACCGTCGAGGTGACGGCGCTTCTGACTCACGACATCAACCACGTTTGGCACGTGCTGACCACGAACGACGGTGCCGCAGCCTTCCTCGGCGAGGGCGCCACCCTGGGCGGTAAGGGCGAGCCCTGGCACGCCGCCGATGGCAGTCACGGGGTGTGGCGCAGTTACCACCCCATGGAGCAGGTGCGCGTGTCCTGGCATGCCTCCGAGGACGCCCCCCGCTCCATCGTCGACCTGCACCTTGAGCCGGCCGGCGACCAGACCTCGGTCACCGTGCGCCATGAGCCCGTCGAGGACTCTGCTGCGATGAGCGCCCGCTGGCGCGCGGCGCTCGAGCGGATCGACTCGCTGGCCGGAGACTGATCCCCCTCATTTCGCGAGAGATTCGCGGCCCCGCACCGCCCCGATCTTCGGGGACAGGTGCGGGGCCGCGCTGCGTCCGCAGCGTCAGCAGGGGGAACGTGGGCTGGTCGGTTGTCATCGGTACGGTGCGGGGCCGCGCTGCGTCCGCGACGTCAACGAGGCGTGCGGCCAAGCGACGAGCGTGCAGACCGCCCCGTGCTTCACCCGCCGTTTGCCCGCCAGTCACCCCTAGAGTTGCCGCCGTACCCGTGCGCCGCCTGCCCTCGGCACCGGCTCGATGGTGAGGAGACCGCTCGTGACGACCCCGACGCCATCCCCCGCTGCGCCCGACCCGGCAGCCAACCAGCCGCTCACCCCCGACAACGCCACTCCCAAGCGCAGCTCCGCCCTCGCGCGGTGGCTGCCGATCGTCAGTTGGCTGCCGGCATACCAGCGCGGTTGGCTCAAGGACGACGTCATCGCGGGGCTGGGACTCACCGCCCTCCTGGTCCCGCAGGGCATGGCCTACGCGCAGCTCGCCGGCCTGCCGCCGATCACCGGCCTCTACACGTCGATCATGTGCCTGGTCGCGTATGCCGTGTTCGGCCCCTCCCGGGTCCTCGTGCTCGGCCCCGACTCCTCGCTCGGCCCGATGATCGCGGCCTCGATCCTGCCGCTCGTCGCATCCGGCGGCGACCCGGGCAAGGCCGTGCTCCTGGCCTCGGTGCAATCGGTGCTCGTCGGGGTCTTCATGATCGGCGCTGGCGTGGCCAAGCTCGGTTTCGTCGCCGACCTGCTGTCCAAGCCGACCATGGTGGGCTACATGAACGGCCTGGCGCTGACCATCCTGGTCGGCCAGGTGCGCAAGCTCGCCGGGTTCTCCATCGAGGCCGACGGGCTGCTGGCCGAGATCGCCGCGACGTGGGACAAGATCATCGCCGGCAAGACCAACCTGTGGGCTCTTGGCGTCGGCCTCGGCGCGCTCGTGCTCATCATGGCGCTGCAGCGGGTCTTGCCGAGGATCCCGGCCGTGCTCGTCGCGGTCATTGCAGGCATCCTCGCCTCGCTCTGGCTGGACCTGCCCGCCAAGGGCGTCAAGGTCGTCGGCGAGTTGCCGCAAGGCTTCCCGCCGCTCACCCTGCCGATCGTGTCGGTCGGTGAACTGGGGCTGCTCGTCGCGGGAGCGCTCGGCATCACCCTGGTGGCCCTGGCCGACACGATCTCGACGGCCACGGCATACGCTCGACGCACGGGTCAACCGGTCGACGGCAACCAGGAGATGGTCGGCATCGGTGCCGCCAATGTGCTGGCCGGCTTCTTCCAGGGCTTCGCGGTGTCGACCAGTGGCTCGCGCACCGCGGTCGCCTTCAAGGCCGGCGCGCGCAGCCAGATCACCGGGCTGGTCGGCGCGATCGCGATCCTCATCCTCCTCGTCGTCGCGCCCAACCTGCTGGCCGCCTTGCCGATCCCGGTGCTCGGGGCGATCGTCGTCGTCGCGGCGTTCTCGCTCGCCGAGCTCCCCGCGACCAAGCGGCTGTGGAGCCAACGCCGGATGGAGTTCTGGCTGTCGATCGCGGCGACGCTCGCCGTCGCCGTGCTCGGCGTCCTCCCAGGCATCGGCGTGGCCGTCGCTCTGTCGATCCTCAACGTCTTCCGGCGCTCGTGGTGGCCCTACCAAGCCGTCCTCGGCCGGGAAAAGGGCACCAACCCGGGCTACTTCGACCTCGCGGAGAACCCGCGCGCCGGCACCATGCCCGGCCTGACGATCTTCCGCTTCGACGCGCCGATCTTCTTCGCCAACGCGCGGACCTTCGCCGACCAGGTGCTGCGCCTGGCCGACGCCGACCCCAAGCCCCATTGGATCCTCGTGGCCGCCGAGCCGATCTCCGATATCGACACGACCGCCGCCGACATGCTCGAGGAGCTCGCCGGCGATCTGGAGACCCGCGGGGTGCAGCTCGCCTTCGCCGAGCTCAAGGAGCCGGTGCAGGCCAAGATCGACGGTTACGGCATGCACCATGTGCTGGAGAAGTTCCTCTACTTCCCCACCCTCAATAAGGGCGGCAAGGCCTACCAGGAGAAGTACGGCACGCTGTGGCCCGGCGAGGAGCCGCACGCGGCGGCGACCACCGATGATCAGGAGCACTGACGTGGCGCACGTCCGATCGGTCAACGTCGGCGTCGCCGGTCCCGACCCGGCCGGCGGCCCGCGCCCGTCGGGCATGCTCAAGGCGCCCACCTCCGAGGCGGTGCTGCTGCGCGACCCTGGCCCCAAGCGCGGCGGAGACGGCAGCGGCGTGGTCGGAGACTTCGTCGGCGACCGGCGCCACCACGGCGGCACCTACCAAGCCGTGTATGCCGTCGCGCGCGAAGAGCTCGATCACTGGGCTGCCGAGGTCGGCCGGGACCTGCCCGACGGCGCCTTCGGGGAGAACCTCACCACCGTGGGCCTGGACGTCGACGACGCCCGCCTCGGCGAGATCTGGCGGATCGGCGCGACAGTGCGGCTGCAGGTGACCGGGCCGCGGGTGCCCTGCAAGACCTTCGCCCGGGCCATGGGTGAGCAGCGCTGGGTCAAGCGGTTCACCGAACGCGGTCGCACGGGCGCCTACCTGAGCGTGCTGACGCCCGGGGAGGTGCGAGCGGGCGACGCCATCGTCATCGAGCACCGCCCGACCCATGGGGTAACGGTGCCGATGTCCTTCCGCGCGTGGACGACCGAACGGCATACCCTGCCCGACCTGTTGGCTGCGGGAGGCGACCTGTCCCCGGAGTTCGTCGCGAAGATCGCGGAGTACCAAGCGGGACGCTGACGTCGCTGCGCCCGGTATGCCGGTCACGCACGGCCGTCGACGACCTCGCCGCCCGCGTGACGCAGGTCACCCGCGGAGGCTGTCACCCTCGGCGACCCTGATCCGTCAGTGCGGTGACCAACCCACCAGCACTGCCCCAGGAGAACCACCATGCAGCTCAACGTCGGCAGCACCGACCGGATGATCCGTCTCGTCATCGCCGTCGTCGCGGCCATCCTCGCCTTCACCGTGGCCACCGGCGCCCTCAAGGTCATCTTGCTCGTCGTCGCGGTCATCATGGCGGTCACCGCCGTCGTGCGTGTGTGCCCGCTCTACATGCCGTTCAAGATCAACACCAACAAGCGCGCCTGACCCGCGTCGGCTGCGCCTGGCAGCTCGCACGCTGACCTTGCGTGACCATGCGTGACCTTGCGTGACGCGTGACCTTGCGTGATCTTGCGCAACCTCGCGTCACGCCGCATGACCACGACGTGGCCCGGTTCCCCTGTCGACCGGGCCACGTCGTTCTGCTGTGCGGTGAGCGGACGGCATACCGTTGGGGCGTGGCATTGAGCACCGACGAGATCACCGCCGCCGTCCCGGGCCTGCTGCGTTATGCGCGATCCCTGACCCGCGACCCCGTCGCCGCCGAGGACCTGGTCCAGGACACCGTCGTGCGGGCGCTGGAGCGGGCCGGCGATTTCCGTGGGGAGTCCTCGCCGCAGACCTGGCTGCACCGGATCCTGCACCACCGGTTCGTCGACCTGGTGCGCGCCGACCGCACGGAGCCGGTCGACACCGACGAGCTCGCCGAGCAGGTCGAGCGCTCCTGGCAGGAGGACTCCTACACCGTCGACGGTGAGACGGTCGTCTTGCGGGCCGAACGCTCCGAAGAGCTACGCGACGCGATCATCCGGCTGCCGGCGTCCTATCGATCGGCCGTCGTCCTGCACGATGCCCAGGGGCTGACCGCAGCCCAGGTCGCCGAGGTGCAGGAGATCTCGCTCGCCGCCGCCAAGCAGCGGATTGCCCGCGGGCGCGCCATGCTCGTCACCCACCTGGCGCGCGGCACCGAGCGCCGCGCCGCCGTCGGTGACGTGCCGCTGCGCTGTTGGGACGCGCGTTCGCGGGTCAGCGACTACCTCGACGACGAGCTCACCGCGGCGGAGCGAGCTGCGCTGGAAACTCACCTCGGCGGCTGCCCCACCTGCCCGGCCCTGTATGCCGGTCTGGTCGGAGTGCGCTCGGCGCTCGGGGCGATGCGCGACCCCGACACCGTCGTGCCGCCGGTGATCGCCGACCGCCTGCGCAACGGCTGAGTTCGCCGGCCAGACAGCGGCCAGACAGCGTCCAGACAGCGTCAGGCGGCGGTGAGGCGGCGGTCAGGCGGTGGTCGGATCGGCCCAGAGTCGGGCCCGCAGGGTATGCCGTTCCCCCGGCGCGAGCGTGACCAGGCCCGCACCACTGCGGAAGGCGTCGGCGGGGCAGCTCATCGGTTCGATCGCGAGCCCGGCCCGCCCGATGTTGTCTGCCGTAAAGACCTGGGCCCAGCGGGTGTCTGAGGCGATCGTCGTGCGGAACGGCATACCGGGTCGGGACAGCGACGCCTGCCAGCCGCCGTCCGGGAAGCCGGTGAAGGCATGGTCGGCGCGGATGAGCGCCAACGGCACGCCGCCGCGCAGGTCGAGGCCATGGCGGTCGACCGCTCCCTCGCGCACCGGCAGGCCGCGCGAGTCGGTGAGGACGACGCGGGCGGCGGGGATATCGGCGAGGCACTCGTCGAGGGGCCCGTCGCCGCAGCGCAGGTAGGGGTGGAAGGCGACGCCATAGGGCGCGGGCACATCGCCGAGGTTGACCGCGTCGACGGTGACGCGCAGCCCGTCCTCCGACAGCGCGTAGTCGACGGCGAGCCCGAGCCGGAACGGATAGCCCGGCTGCGGCCACAGGTCGGTCGCCAGCGTCACTCGGTCGGGCGCTGCACTCGCGACCCGCCACTCCTGCCAGCACACCAGGCCGTGTAGCGCGGTCGCGGTGTCGGGTTCGGTGAGCGGGAGCCGGTGGTCGGCCCCGGCCCAGGGGTAACGCCCGTCGCGCAGCCGGTTGGGCCAAGGCGCCATGACCTTGCCCGCATAGGCCGGCGCGTATGCCGTTCCGTCACCTTCGGAGTCGGTGGCCAGCACGAGGTCGGCACCACGCCAGGTGAGCCGCGCGAGGGCCCCGCCGACGGTCGCGACCCGGGCCGTGTAATCCCCGTGACCGAGCGTGAAGAGCCGACCATTGGGGCCGGTGGGGGCGGTGAGGTGAGCGTCACCGAGGGAGGAATTCATGGCCGGACCTGAATCTCACCGCACCGACGGTGTCGACGTCGTGGGGGCTGTGGGCACCCCGTGCTCGAGGATCCGCAACGCCTCGGTGACCGGGTCGCCCGCGGCGTAAATCGCTCCGGTGGCCTGCGCGAACGCTGCCGTCGCCCCCGCCCCGGCGACGATGACCGGCCCGGCCTCGGCCAGCGCCTGCACGTCCGGGCGGATCGCGCCGAAGCGAGTGGGATGGGTCGCCGCAATCATGACGAGCGCTGGGCGGGGTTCGATCTCGGTGTAGATCTGGCCCACCGGGGTGTCGGCCCCGAGGTAGATGACCCGCCAGCCGCCGCGGTGCAGGACGATCCCGAAGACCATCGCAGCCAGGTCGTGCAGCTCGTGCGGCGGGCAGGCGATGACGGCGACCGGTCCGCTGCCGGTGGCCCAGCCTCGGGCCAGGCCGGCGAGGCGGCCGCGCAGGATCTGGCTGGCGAAGTGCTCCTGGATGAGCGAGATCTCGCCGCGTTGCCACCGATCGCCCTGCTCCTTGAGGTAGGGCATGACGACATCGCGCAGGACGGTAGTGAGGGAGTACTCGGCGATGAGCCGGTCGAGCACGTCATGCCCGCCCTGCTCATCGAAGTGGTCGAGGCTGCGGGCCAGGAGCGCGCGGTAGCCGTAGAGCGAGGACGGCCGAGCTGCTGGCGAGCCCGAGCCCGCAGCTGTGGGTGCACCCGCAGCTGTGGGTGCACCCGCACCCGCGGTCGGGCCCGTGGCCCCGGCTGGGGTAGCCGTCTCGGTGCGCGAGGCCTGGTCGACATTGCTCGAGCTAGCCGGCGCAGCAGAGGAGGGCGCGGCGCCCGGCGCGTCTGTGGGGCCGCCGGACGGCATACCGGCTGGTGCGGAGGCGGAGAAGGTGCCGGTCGCGGGGCCGAGCCCCCCGTCCGCGCGGGCCTGTGCCTGGGCGGCCGACATGCGCAGCACGACGGTCTCGTCGTCCTTGGCGCGCAGCACGACCTTGGCGGCTTCGGCGGGCGAGAGGCCGGTCGCGAGCAGTTGGATCATGTGCCGGATGCGGCGCTCATCATCGAGCGAGTAGAGCCGGAAACCGCCGGCCGACCGGTGCGGTCGCAGCAGCCCGTAGCGGGTTTCCCACGCGCGCAGGGTGTGGTCGCTGAGGCCGACCCGGCGGCTCAACTCGCCGATCCGCACCAGGCCCTCGGGAAGGTTGGCTTCCTCGGCAGGCGAGTCGGGGGCAGCTTGGCCCCGTATGCCGTCGGGCAGCCCGTCGGGGGGGCCGTCGAAGCCGGCGTTGCGCGCGGCCCGGGAGGCCGATCCGGAGGGGCTCGCCGACTGCTCCGAAGTCTCTGAGGGCGTGGCATCGGATGCGTCGGACATGGCCATATCGTACCCGCAACCTTGCCAAAACCCTAGACCGACCTTTGATGGTCTCTCGGTCAGTCGGAGGATTTTCTAGACAGTCTCTTGACAGACCGTAGAAGGTATGTCTAACGTTAGGTCATCGCCACCGAACCGGTGGCACCCACCACGCCACCGCGAGAGTGGCCGCCTCACCAGGAGACGCTCCCATGTTCTCGACCATCCTCACGATGATCATCGTCGGTGCCATCGCCGGATTCGTGGCCCGCCTGCTGGTCAGCAACGACGGCGTCAGCGGCGTCGTCCCCACCATCGTTCTGGGCATCATCGGCTCGTTCGTCGGCGGGTTCCTCGGCTACTTGCTCTTCGGCCACGACGCCGCCTCCGGCGCGATCCAGCCCTCGGGCATCATCGGCTCCATCATCGGTTCGGTCATCGCCCTGCTGGTCTACCGCAGCACCCGTCGCCGCAGCGTGACCGCCTGACCCGTCCGCCGGCATACGGCGGCCAGGACGTCCCGCCCCCGCGGCGCAGCGGGGGCGGGCAGCACCACCCACACCACCTACTCCCCGTAGGAACAGCACAACGTAGGAACAGCACCAATCGATGTGATGCACGACCTCCCTCCCCCGAGGCTGACCACCTCACCCGTGGCGGGGCCGCACCAGCGGCCCCGCCACTTCTGTCTGCCCCGCCACGGGGCAGCCCGTGAAGAGTGCAGCAACTCCTGACACGATGCCCTCATGACCACCGCTGCTGTCAAAGCCACTGCTCTCCAGATGCGCCCTCATGCCTCGGCCCAGCGGGCCTTCATGACGGTCGCCACCGCCTGCCTGGCCCATGCCGACGCCAACCAGCCGAGCCTGTCGATCGACGATCCGGAGGTGCTGCACCAGTTCCGGGTCGCCTATCGCCGGCTGCGGTCGCTGCTGTCGTTGGCCCGCGAGGTCACCAAGACCGACCCCGAGGGACTGCGGCTCAAGGTCGAATTGCGGGAGCTGGCGGCCAATTTCGGCGAGGCCCGCGACCTCGATGTCTTCCTCGAGACCAACCCGCACATGTCCGAGGCCGATCACGCCAAGGTCGACGCGGCCCGGGTCCGGGCCTACGAGAAGGTCGCGGCGACCCTCGACAGCGCGGCCTGGGAGAAGTGGCACGACAGCTTCGACCGATGGCTCGACAAGGGCAAGTGGCGCAAGAGCCTCGGCGACGAACCCTGGACCGGCCGCACCCTGGCCCGCCACGCCCTCAACCGCCGACGCTCGCGGATCGTCGGGATGGGCAAGGCGCTGGATGAGCTGAGCGCCTACGACCGCCACCAGGTGCGCATCGAGGCTAAGAAGCTGCGCTATGGCTGCCAGTTTTTCGCGCCGCTGTGGCCGGAACAGGCAGCTGAGATCGCCGCGATGGAGAAGTCGCTCGCGACCATCCAAGACGCGCTCGGCAAGCTCAATGACGCCGCGACGTGGGAGCACATGGTCGAACTCGCCGACCTCGACCACACCGATGCACCCCATGTCGACGAGGACGTGCAGCTGGTCCGCGCCCAGAAGGCCGTCGACGAGCTCATCTCCCACAAGCCGTTCTGGCGGGTCTGAGGCGGGAAGCCAGCCTCGGCACACCCACGAATCTCGGTCTCACCCAACGAGAATTCGTGATTTCACACACGAAGGCGGCGTTCACGCGCAACACTGACGAGATCCAGTCCGATCCCGACTCTCCCCGGGAGATGGCGTCATGTCGTTGTGGGATGAACTTCCCGAACCCGTCCGGTCGACGGGTGCCCTCGATGGGCTGCGCCCGTTGCTCGACGGCCTCACCGGCTCCGGCCCGGTCGAGACCTCCGATGCGGACGGCTTCTGGTCGACCTACACCGCGACCGAGGATCTCACCGGCCCGCTCGCCCTCGACCCGCGCACCGGCGCCTTCACGAGCGGCGGCAGTGGCGGCGGCTCCGGCACCCCGATCGAGTTCGCCGACCCACACGTCGTGGTCACCCTGTCGTTCCACCTCACCGGGACCGGCGGCTCGCGCGACGGCGGCTGGAAGGTCGAACTCACCGCCCCTTCACTGCGGATCCGTATGCCGTTCCTGCGCGGCGCGATGCTCGACAGCTTCGGTCACCTGCGTGCCGACACCAGTAAGCCGACGGTCGCCTTCACCTTGCCCGCGGTCAAGGTCCGGGTGCGCCAGCTCGCCGGCGCGGCCGTCTCCGTCGACCTCATGTCGGCGACGATCGGCCCCGGAGCGACCGATCAGATCTACGAGTTCATCGAGATGGACCCGCCCTATGCGCTGGTCGGACCCTCCGACACGGTCGGTTTCGCCTTCCAGACAGCGGTGCTCGACCTGTCCGGCACGGCCGGTCCGAGCGGCGTCCCGGCCTCGGCCCGTGCCATGCCCGCCGCCTGGCAGGGCTTCTTCCTGCCCGATGCCCGGCTGTTCGTCGCCCCCGACGGCCTGGAGGGCTTGTCGGTCATGGCCGGCGTGCGCAACCTCTGGATCGGCATCGGCGTGCACGAGGGGGTCACCGGGCTCTTCGAGGCCGAGGTGGTCAACCGCGGCCAGACCCCGTCGATCGTCGTGCGGTTCGTCACCGACACCGGCGCCCAGATCGCCTACACCGGCGACTCCGCCCAGGTGCCCGAGCACACGACGGTGTATGCCGAGTCCTCCGGCGGCCTCGGCGGTTACGACATCTCGATCGTCGTCGACGGCACCACGACCAGCAGCGATCGGGTCTCGCTGACCACCCCCGCGACCGGCACGGTGTCGGTCGAGGTTCGCCTGCACCCGGTCGGCCAGACCACCGTCGTCACCTCGCGCACCCTCACGGTGAGCCGCAGCGCTGCCGCGGTCGGCGGTGGGAGCGGGGCCGGCGCCCCGGTGACGCTGCGCACGACCTCGCACGAGACGGCATACCTCGTGTTGGTGTCCCAAACCACCACGGAGGCGACCGTCCGGCTGTCCTCGAACGCGGCCGCGACGTGGACCTGGCCGGGCGGCACCGCCTCCGGCGCAACCGCCACGATCCCGGTCGCGACGGGCGCGCCCGTCTCAGTCAGCGCGACGACCACCGCGGCCGCGCAACAGACGCTGGACTGCTACTTCCTCTTCGACCACCCAAAGGTCGACGAAGGCAGCCCGTATGCCGTCAACCCCGCCAACACCCACACCGCACCCGCCACCGACCGCACCCACCCGTCGGCGTCGGCGCTTTTCATCCCGGACGCCCAGGCCCGGCGGGCGGTCATCGGGGCCGGCACCCGACTGACGGTGAGCGGGTATGCCTCTTACGAGGGCGACCCGAGTGCCGCTCAGGAGGCGCGCAACCTCGCGCTCAGCGAGCGGCGACGGCAGGCGATGATCGACGCCCTCGGCGCGGCCGGCTACACCAACCTCGTGGCAGGCGAAGCCGCCGGGACGGCGAAGGCGCGCGCTGGCACGTCGATCGACGGCGCCCCCGCGCCCGCGCCGGGCGCGAGCGCCTGGTGGCGCGCGCGAGCCGTGAGCGACACCCCCGCGGCCCCCGTCACGGTGACCGGCGAGTTGCAGCGGCCCGCCCTGCCCGATCGGATCGACCGCGACCCACGCCCGCCGCGCTCCAACCCACCGGACTGCTTCCACAAGCTCGGCGTGCGGGTCGAACTGGTCCGCAGCACCTTCGTACGCTGCGAGATCTACGGCGAGTTCGACATCGAGACCGCCGCGGAGAGCAACCTGCGGCGCAAGGGCCAAGCGCAACCACTGCGAGCTACGGGGTCGCCGCGCAACCCCAACGACGGCATCTGCACCTTCCTCGTGCGGCTACGGATTGCCGAGGACCAGGGGTCCTGGGAGATCAGCGGCGAGTTCCGGGCCAAGGAGGGCGACCTCGACGGGCTTGCCCAGATGACCTCGTCCAACTCCAACGCCACCCCGCTCAACATCCTCGGCGCCCTCGCGGTGCTGGCTCCGCTCACGGCGAGTGCGACGACCTTGTCGCCGGCCGCTGGGGCGGTCGTGGCGCTCGGATCGGTCGCGCTCGGGGCGAGCGATCTGTTGCACACCAGCCGGCTCACCTTGCGCGGCGCCGAAGTCATCGTCAGCCAGGGCATCCTCGGCTCGGACGGCATCACGACGGTCGACCAACGCGGCACCCAGGTCGTCGTCCTCGTCGACGTCGAGATTGCCTTCTCGTTCGACCTCACCCTGGTGCGGGTCGACCCGGCCCATCCCATCGTCACCCGCTACAAGGCCATCGGGGTGCGCTCCTCGTGGGGGACCTCACCCGGGGTCGGCAACTCGGTCGACTACATCCCCTTGCCGGTGTTCTTCCCGGAGCGCGGCTACAGCCTCGACATCCCCGCTGGGTCGCTCACTGCGGCGCCCCCGCTGGACAACATCCTGCGGATCCTCGGGGTGCGGGTCAGCCGCGACAACCCGACCTACCTCGAGGTCGAGGTCGGGCTGGGGCTTGACCTGGGCGTCATCACCATCGAGACGGTGCGAGTGCGCGCGCGGGTCGACGGCCCGCCGCTGGACCTGCAGCTCACCAAGTTCGGCGCGAGTGTCGACATCCCCAACGTGCTGACCGGCCGGGGCTATGTCTCGATCGAGTCGACCGGGTTCTCCGGGTCCTTCGACCTGCAGGTCATCCCGCTCAAGCTGCGCGCCACCGCGAGCATCGCTGTGCGCCAGTCGGCCGGGGTGACGGGCGTCCTGCTCGGCATCGAGGTCGAGTTCCCCGTGCCGCTCGTGCTGGGCTCCTCGGGCCTGGGCATGTTCGGAGTGCTGGCCGGCGTCGGGATCAACCACGGCCGCCTCGAAGACACCACCCAGACGGTGCCGGCGCTGGCCTGGCTCCAGCAACAGTTCGCCCGCCCTGGCGGGGTCATGGACCCCCAAGGCTGGGGCCTCATGCCCGGCCACTACGCCTTCGCCGCCGGCGTCCTGCTCGGCACCCTCGAAGGCGGTTACGTCGTCCACCTCAAGGGCATCGTCGTCATCGAAGTGCCCGGACCACGCCTGCTGTTCGTCATGAAGGCCGACGTCATCAAGGCGCCCCCGGTGCTCAAGTCCAACCAGTCGGCGACCTTCCTGGCCGTCCTCGACCTGGACTTCGGGCGCGGCACGATCACGATCGGGATCGTCGCGGCATACGAGATCGAGAAGATCCTCAAGATCCGGGTGCCGGTCACGGCCTTCTTCGACACCAACCAGGTGGAGAAGTGGTTCGTCGACCTCGGGTCCTACACCGACCGGGTGACCGTCGAGGTCCTCGACGTCATCTCCGGCTCGGGCTACCTCATGATCCACGGCGACGGCACGTCGATCTCCATCCCCGGCCTGCCTGCCCCCGGCAACGGGATGGCCATCGCGACCGGCTTCCACATCAGTGCCGTGCTCATGGGCAGCAAATCGATCGGGCTCTACCTCGAGGTCGCGGCCGGCTTCGACGCGCTCATCGCCTTCGACCCCTTCTTCGTCGCCGGCAAGATCTACGCCCGGGGCGAGCTGCGGCTGTTCATCATCAGCATCAGCGCGAGCGCCGAGCTGACCGTCATCGTCGGCAAGCGCGAGGAAGGCGGGGTCCTCAAAGACCAGCCCTATGTCCACGGCAAGGTCTGCGGCTCTATCGACCTGTTCTTCTTCGAGATCTCCGGCTGCGTCGAGCTGACCATCGGCGCCGAGCCGACCGACAACCCCACACCCAAAGACCTCATCGCCGGGGTCAGCCTGGTCTCGCGCAGCCCCGCGCTCGTCGAGGGCAGCGCGGTCGACCGGGCGGTCGACGGCACGCTCGGCGACGCGCACGACCTCGCCAAGACCCTCGCCGCCGGTGAGCACCTGCTCGTCGTGCCGCTGGATGCCATCCCGGTGCTCTCCTTCGACGCCATCCCGACCGGCCTACCAGGCACCGTCATGGGCGGCACTCCGCTCGGGCACAGCGGCGCCGAGGCCAACCCGTGGCAGAAGATCGGCGACCGCTGGTGGCGTTACGAGCTGCAGTCGGTCACCCTCACCGGCGGCCCGCTGTTGCCCGCCGACGGCAAGACCCCGAGCACCTGGTGGACCGGCCGCCCGCCCGGCACGCCGGTCCCCCGCACGGCGCTCGCCCTGCTCAACTGGTTGCCCACGCCGTTCTCCCGCGCCGTGCCCTATGGCGAGGAGCTCGTCCGCTCCATCGACCAGCGCTGGGGCACCGTCTGTCACCCCGCCGCACCTGCCGCACCGGTGCTGTGGACCTTCGACGGCAAACCGCCCGGCCCCAACCCCGCGGGCTGGCGGCTGCACGGCATACCGTGGCCCGACCCGCCCGAGACCATCCGCACCGCCCCTGTCGACGCGGATCTCGCGGTGAGCGAGCCCTGGCGCACCCACGACCCCGTCGCCGACCTGCTGCAGGGCACCGAACCCGCGATCGTCGTGTCCGACTACGTCCCGTGCACTCATTCCAAGACCCGTGCGACCGTCCGGAGGATGACGCTCTCGTCGCTCGCCAAGGAGGTCAGCGGCACGAGCAATGCGCGCCTCCCGCAGGGCGAGGAAGCCCAGACCGAGCTGTTGGAGCACCTCGCTGCCGGTATGCCGTTGGGAGACTTCGCGGCCACCCGCGCCACCACGGCGTGGGACGCCGGCACGTCCCCGGACCCGGTGCCCTGCACCGGCGCGATCCTGCGCTCGCCGGTCTTCGACCTCGACCGGCCCGCGCCTCGCGGCACGCCTGAAGACCAGAAGGTGGTCCAAAAGGTTTGGGGGGCACAGGGTTTCAAGCCCGACCCGCTGCGCGATGCGGTGCGGTTCGAGCCCTCCGACGCCCCGCGTGAGCTCGCCCTGCTGCTCTTCGTCCCCCGCACCGCCCTCGAACTCGGGCTCATGGTGCGCCTGGAAAAGGCCGACGGCACCCCGATCCGGGAACAGCAGGTCAGCCCCGCCGACATCGTGGGCCCGGGCAATGCGTTGCCCGCGCAGCTCTCCGACCCGGCCGGCCCGTGGTTCGACCCGCTGTCGCGCGCGGCTCGGATGGCAGCGCGAGTGGCGGCCTCGTCCACCTCGGTCGGCCATCTCGCGGTCTACGTCACACTGCGCGACCTGCGCGACGACCTCGGCGCCGTCGTCGTCGGCTATCGCACACCCCCGCAGGGCAAGGACGACGACTTCGCGCCGTTCTACGTCGTCGCGGTGACCGGCCTACTGGCCTCGGAGGTCACCCGCCAGGACTACGACGAGACCATCGTCTCGGACAACAAGGACGCCCTGCAGACCGCCCTCGTCCAAGACCCCGACGACCGCGCCCTGCTCTCCCCTGGCGTCACCTATCGGGTTGCCGCCACCTGGCGGGCCGCCTGGGTCAAGCAGGACGCCCGCCCGGCCGCCTCCACCACACCCACGTGGCAGCCGGCCAAGACGCAGACCTTCGAGTTCGCCACGGCTCCGGCCTCCGACTCTCCGCAGAACCTCACCCCGTGGCTGCTCGCGACGGCGCCCGGCATGGACGACGTCGGCGTCTTCTGCCGCGAGCCGGTCCGCATCGTCTTCGCCACCCAGAAGGTCGCGGCGCTGTTCGCGGCATACGGGAAGGAGCTGCGCGTCCTCGTGCGCTCGGCCTCCGGGGCGCATCCCGAGCCACCCGGCGGCGGCGCCCCGGGCGACCCGTTCACCGTGCCGCTCACCGCGAGCGCCTACCTCGCAGCCGCCGCGATCGACGTGCAGACCCCGTGGGAGGAAGCGGTCCGGAAGGTGCTGGCCGACAACGCCGCGAGTATGCCGTGCATCGACACCTCCGGGGAGCGCCACCACCAGGAGACGCTCACCCTGCCCTATGACTTCGAGCCGTTGACCGACTACCTCATCGACATCCACGCGGTGCCGATCGGGTCGCCTGTGTCGGCCCGCGGGCTGGTGCACCGGATCGGGTTCACCACCTCACGGTTCAACGACCTGGATGACTTCGTGTCCTACCTCGCCCCCGCCTCGGTGCGCCACCGGCTCATCCCCACCCCAGCGGGACTCACCGCCCTGGTGGACAAGCCGACCGGCGACCAGGTCGACACGGCATACCAAGCTGCCGGGCTGCCCGTGCCGCAGACCCCGCGCTTCCCCGCGGTGGAGGTGCTGTGGTCCGGCGACGCCGTGCCGCAGCCGATCGCCCTCGTCATCGAGAGCAGCGAGCCGTTGTGGCGTTCCCGGATCGTGCCCAAGCAGGTCACCGGCCCGATCGACGCCGCTGACCCCACCCATCACTGGTGGGCCGGGCGACCCGACGATTGGCTGACCGTGCGGCCCAACACCACGCCGCTCTCACCGACCGAACCCCGCGCCGGCATCACCCGCGTGGTCCGGTGTCCTGGCGACACCCGGGCGATCGCCTTCCTGGCCCCCGGATCGCGTGGACGCGAGGCTCGGCTGGATCTCGTCCTGCCCGCCGACGTGCTGGCCGGGCTACCTGAACGACCCGCAGCCGCCGCGAGGGTCTCCTTGCAGCGCGCTCCCTGGGAGGTGGAGGACTGATGGCCAGGGTTGCCCAGCCGTTGTTGTTCCGGGCCGAGACGACGCTGCTGCCGTGGGGCGCCATCGCGGGGCGCCTGGTGCGGGAGTTCGTCCGCGGTCAGGGTGGGACAGACGCCGTCGCCGAATGGATGAAGCGGGTCGGCGGCGAGGTCAAGGCGCGCCAGTCCGACGTCCACCTCACCTGGGCCTGCGCGCGCGATCTCGGTATGCCGCGTGGCGCGTTCACCGTCTGGCGTCGAGACCGCGGTGACGAGCGGTTCAGCAAGCCCGAGCGGGTGACCGACTGGCCCTCGGGCTCTGGATCACGGGTGCTGGGGTGGGCCGACGTGGCGGCCGTCGTCCGGGTGACCTACACGCCCGTCGACCCGGCTGCTCCTAGCGGCCTGTTCGTCTACCGCACCGAAGGCTCCGTCGACAGCATTGTCGGGGCTGAGGTCGCCGCGGCGGGCAGCGGGAACCCGACGACCGTCGAGGTGCGCACCAGCGGTGCCACCTTCGGGCGGCTGGTCAACGGCAGCAACCCCACCGTCACCATCGTCACCCTCGCCGACTGCGTCAACGACCCCGCGTGGAAGCCGTTGGAGATCGTCGGCCTGCCGTTGGAGCGGGGCTGGGGTTCGGGCTACGACGAGAGGGACCAGGGCCTGATCGCGGCGCCGACCTCCCCGATCGACGCCGCCCTCGACCGGCTCAAGCGCGGGATGCCGCCCATCGGCTGGGGGCCGGTCACCCAGACCGGACATCGGGCTCCGACCTGGGAGCAGGCCGACCCCGAGGCCGTGGTCAAGGAGATCCTCGTCGACCTGCTGCCCGAGATCGCGCCGATGTATGACCCGAGCGTCCCCGAGCGCCAGCAATACACCCTGGAGTTCACTCGGGCAGTCGACGGCCCCACCCAGGACGGTCGGATGTCGACCGCGGAGACGACGGCGAAGCTCCGCCCGTGGTCGATGCTCGCGCTGCCGGCCCAGACCGACCCCGTGCTCAACCTCGCGCTGGGATTCGGCGCGACCTACCGCACCGAGAGCGGCGACCGGCCCGACCTCACGATCGGGCGCAGCGACCTCATGGTCACCGCGGTCTACGAGCGGCCCGGGCTGCTCCTTCGCGGCGGGAAGGCCGAGCTCGCGGCATACGCGCCCTATGCCACTCGGCACGAGGCGGTGCCACCGCCGACCACGCTCCAGGCCGAGCGCTCCGGCCTGGTGGCTCCCCGCCCGGCCGACCAACCGTGGCGCGAGAGCATCACGGTGCGCTGGGACCGACTCACGACGAGCGCAGCTCTCGGGCGGGTGACTGCCGGCGCGCTGGCCCGCTATGCACCGAGCGCCCCTCTCACCACCCCCGCGGAGGCCCTCAACCCGCCTCGGTTGGGTCGCGGCTATCGCCCGCTCACCCTCAGCCCGGACGGCCCACCGGACACTCCCGGCGCGGCCAAGGTCACCTTTGTCGACGGGGCGGCCGAGATCCCCATCGGCAGCGGCGGCCGGTCGGTCGGGTATGCCGTGTCGGTCGTCGACCTGCACGGCGTGTGGTCACCCTGGCGCGATGTCGCGTATGCCGGTGACGAACCCGCTCCCATGCCGCCACGGCTCATCTCGGCACGGCTGGACACTCGCTATGCGGGCAGCCCGTCGTGTCCGGCGGAGCTCGTCCTGGAAGCCGCCCTCGACTGGACCGAGCGCATCCCCACCCAGCTCGACGTCGTCGCGATCTTCTACCCCATGGCGACCGCGTCGTCTGCGCCGCCCGCCGGGGTCGACCCCGGGGCAGCGACCCCGGCAGGGTGTTTCCGGCGCGACCTCGGGTTGACCTTCGCCGGCGACGTGCCGACCGGGTCGGGCTGCACCGTCGATTCGCTCACCCCTGACGGCGACGCCGTGATGACCCCTGGACCTGGCCAGGGCGACGGCGGACGGCGGTATCGGCTCACGGCGCCCGTGCCCACGCTCGACTTCGCCTCGACGTCCCGGTGGGGAGTCCAGGTCTGGCTGCGCAGTCAATTGCGAGTGGGAGCCAGCCCGACGGCATACGTGCCCGATGCTGCGCACCCGGCCCGCGCGATCGCCGCCAGCCCGGTGCCCGTAGTGCCACTGCCGCCGCCCGCGCCACCGGGCGTGCCGCTCGGCAGCACCCCCGACGCGCAGGGCTGCTCGCACGTGCGGGTGCGCTGGTCGCTGCCCGCGGGCGGGGCCGGGGTGCGCACCTGCGTCGTCTGGGAGGTCTCCGAGACCGCCCTGCGCCAGCGGGCCGGGCTGCCCAAGGCCGCCGAGACCGACTCCCCCGGCGTGCGGCTGGCGGCTCTCTGGGCGGCCTATGACGCGATGACTCCCGTCGCGCAGCGGGCGGCCTTCCGGCGTCTGCTAGAACTGCCCGGCACGGCTCGCGACGCCGACATCACCCTGCCCAAAGGGTCGACCGATATCCACCTGTTCACCGTGACCACCCAGTCGATGACGGGGATCGAGTCGCCGTGGCCGGGACCGGCCGCCAGCGGGCACCTGCACCTGCAGGCCGCGATGGCGCCGCGGCTGCGCCGCCCGGCGCCGCCGCTGGTGCGGCCGGAGGTCGGGATGGACGGCACGAGCACCCTGCGCCTGTATGCCGCGAGCTCGGTGCCGGTCGCGCGGTTCCTCGTGTTCGCCACCCGATCGGAAGCGGCGGCCCGCGACCGCGAGAGCATGGGTCCGGCGGTGCTCACCATTCCAGTGGTCGCTGCCCCCGCTGCGAACGACCCGGTGACCAATACGCCTATCTACGAGGCCAATTCGACCTTGACTCGGCCGCCGTCCTGGGAGCCGTGGTTGCTGCGGGCGGTGGCCGAACCGGTCGACACCGTGCCGGTCGAAGCCGTCCGCGGCGTGCCTTCGCCGGCCAGCGACATCGTCTCGGTCAGCCTCCCGCCGACCACACCGCCCGACCTCGAACCGCTCACCGCCGTGCGTTGGAGCGCCGATCACCGCAGCGTCCTCATCCGGACCTCGACCAGCGCGCCGGTCCGGGGTTTGGCCGGTGGGGTCGGTCCACACCGGATCTCGGCTCGGGTCACCGGCAGCGGCGGCGCGGGGGTGGTCACCGTCGTGCCGTTGGCCGACCTCGGCTCATTGCCACAGGTCGACCTCACGGCCGCTCCGGCCGGACCGACGACCCCCGCGGGCCCAACCCCGGTGCTGGAACGCGGTGCTCGCGGGTCCGGGCGCACCCCGCTGGCACTGTGGTTCACCCTGCCGGCGGCGGGCGACGCTGCCGAGGTCAGCCTCACCCTCGTCGACCCCTCCGGACGGGCCACCGAACACACTCTCAGCGTGCCGCCGTTTGTGGCCCCAGCGGCATACACCATCACCATCCCGCGCTGGACGGTGCGCCCGACCGGGGTGGTCGTCTCGATCTTCACCGACGCGCCGCGAACGGTCGCCGCGGGATTCTCGCTGCGGGTGCGGGCGAGCACGCGGGGACCGTTGGGCCGACCCATCACGATCACCCGCACGGTGCCGCTGGCCAAGATCGTCACCGGCAAGCTCTACTTCGCCACCGACGGCAAGATCCACATCGTCCGGGTCACCAAGGTCTTCCCACCCGGAGGGCCGCAATATGCCGCGTGGGTGCCGCTCACCGGGCGCTTCACGGTGACCGCCAGCCTGCTCGGGCGGGACGGATCGGAGGTGTCGGCAAGCCACCGGTTCTGAGGGGAGCCGGTTTCGGGGATCGCGGTATGCCGTTGCACTCGAGGCGACGGCATACCGCGATCTGCCTTTCGATGCGTGCCGGGGGGATCAGGCGTATTGCCAGCGCAGCCCGATGGTGCCGCGCCGCGGGCGTTCCCGGACGACGCTGACCCGCCGGTCACCACCGAGCGTGCGTGGCTGGACGAAGCGGTCGGGCCCGGTGTCGCGGTGCCGCTCGAACTCCTCGAGGTTGACCGGCAGGCAGTCGGGATGGAAGCCGACATCGACGGTGGTGAGCGAGCGCGGTGCGGTGAGGAAGACGTAGGCCGCCATCGTCGGGATGGTGTTGGCGTCGGTCGACGTGTAGTGCAGCACGTGGAACTCCCCGCGCCGGATGACCCGGTCGAAGACCATCTCGCAGACCACGACGTTGGCCTCGACGTCACGTCGGACCCGGCCGATGCGGGCACCGCTGACGATGTCGAGGTCGATCTTGTAGGGGTCGCCGCCGGGTTCGCCGCCGTGGATGGCGGGATAGCGGTCGACGTCGACCAGCGCCTTGAGCGTGTAGAAGGACCGGACGCTGTCGAGGCTGCCGTCCGGCCCGATCTCGGCGAAGTCCGAGCAGGAGACGATCGACATGGCCGCGAACTTGTCCTGGCAGCCCACCTCGGCCAGCAGGTTGTCGATGCGCTGGCCGGCGGCGACCATGTCGAATGCCTCTGGGCCGACCTGGGGGGCCTCGGAGTTGATCCGGTTGTAGAGCGAACCGTCGGCCACCCCGAGGATCGCCTCCAGCGCCCGCACGACCTCGATGGATTCCGGGCCGGTCGGACTGCGGTGGCCGTTCTGCCAATAGCTCAGCGTGCTTCGCCCCACCGCAAGGCCGCGATCGGACAGCCGTCGTTGAATGGTCTCCAAGGTGAGCCCGCTCTGCCGGATCGCGACGCGCAACCCGTGATTGAACGATCCACCGGTCGTGGCTCCAGTCGGCACCGCATTCACCCCCTCAGTGAACGTTCACAGCTGACAGCGAGCCTCCCACACCGACCTGCACGTTCACAAACTGCAACGTTCACGGAGACCGGCGGATCGGTCGTCTCGGTTGAAGAGCTTCGGGCCGATCGAGGAAACTCGAAGAGCACGTCGGGCAAGGGACCCTGAGCTTGAATGGGCCGCGGCAACGCGGGAGGGGAGAGCTCCAGCTCCGCGCAGGTTGGGCGCGGATACGGTATCGCACGATGGCAAAGGTGGCTGGCTCTCGCTGGTGTCAGAGGGCCGGCCACCTGCCATGTCCGGCCGGTCTCGGCGACCGTCGCACCCTCGCTCAATCGACCGTGAACGTTGGAGCGCCGTCGCTGCATCGGACCTTCACCTCGACCTCGCCGTCGCCACTGCGGAACTGCACTTCGATCGCGTTGTCGTCGACCTTACGGGTGTTGGACCACCCCTGGTTGGGGGTGACCCAGGACAGCGCAAGCGTCGTTCCCGTGCAGGTGGCCCCGATCGATCCGCCCCGCGTCGTCGTCGAGCCGGGGACCGCCTTCAGGGCCGGGGTCTGACCTCCGCCGCTCGGCGCCCCGGGTTTGGTCCCACCGGTGGCCGCCCCGGAGGGACGGGTCGGGGCGGCGGGGCCAGCGCCGGTGGGCGCGGGCGCGGGAGTCGGTGCCGTCGCCGCTGGCGATGTGGACGGGCCCGGCGAGGTCGCGGCGGTGACTGCCGCTCCCGAGGTCGCGCCCGGGACGGCGGGTGCGGTCATCGCGCGGGGGGCGGGCTCGGACCCGAGCAAGGAGGCTGCGGCACCGGCGCGTGCGATGACGAGCCACCCGAGCGTGGAGACCGCGCCGACGACGACCAACCACAGGAATATGCCGTTGCGCACGGATCGCGTGAGGCCAACCGCCTCGGGTCGTTCACCTGGGCCCATCGGGACACCTCCTGCCCTGAGGCGTAGCGTACGGGCCATGGTCTCCGTGCTCATCGTCGAGGATGACTCCGCGATCCGATCGGCGCTGATCCGGGCCCTCACCGCGGGTGGGCACGCCGTGGCCAGCGCCGCCACGGGGATGGCAGGACTGTCCAGTGCCGTCGACGGTCGTCCCGACGTCGTCGTGCTCGACCTTGGCTTGCCAGACATCGACGGCCTGCGGGTGCTGCCAATGCTGCGGGCGGTGAGTTCGGTGCCGGTCATCGTCGCCACTGCACGCGACGACGAGCGGGTCATCGTCCAAGCCCTCGACGCGGGCGCCGATGACTACCTGGTCAAGCCGTTCGGAGCCGAGCAGCTGGAAGCCCGGATCCGGGCGGTGTTGCGGCGCTTGGCGACGGCCACCCCTGATGCTTCGGTCACCGTCGGGGGTTTGACCGTCAACCCCGTGACCCGGGAGGTGACGGTGGACGGCATACCCGTGGAGTTGTCGCGCAAGGAGTTCGACCTGCTCTACCTGCTGGCCCAGCGCGCCGGCGAGGTCGTCACCAAGCGCGAGATCCTTGCCGAGGTGTGGCGCCAGACCTATGGCGGCGGCGACCGCACCGTCGATGTCCACCTGTCCTGGTTGCGGCGCAAACTCGGCGAGACGGCCGCGGCGCCGCGCTACCTGCACAGCATTCGGGGGGTCGGGATCCGGCTGGTCGACCCCAGCGCCGACAGCGGCACAGCTGCCGGCGGCAGCGCCAGTGGCAGCAGCTGATGCTGCGGACGCGCATCACCTGGCTGGCCGTCGGGATCATCTCGGCGGTCGTCGTGTCCTTCGTCATCCCGCTGTGTCTGCTGGTGCGCACCATGGTCCACGACCGGGCGATGGCCGAAGCGCGAGTCCTCGCGCAGTCGACCGCCACCCTGGTGGCCAGCGTCGATGACCTCAGTCGGTTGGCGGTGGTCATCGACCCGGTCATCCAGGCCGCGGCGACCTCGTCGGCGGGGCCGATCCACCTGTGTGTGACCCTTCCCGACGGCACCCGCATCGGGCCGGCCGACGACGGTTTCGACAGCGACGCACCGGCCCTCATCGAGCGGGCGGGCACCCAGTCGGCGTCGTTCACCCAAGTCACCGGCGAGTCGGCCGACGTCCTCACCCCGGTCACCGTCGCGACCGGCACCGTCGTCGTGCATACGTCGACCCATTTCGTCTATCTGCAGAGCCGGATCTGGCTCGTCTGGGCCACCTTGGCGGGTCTCGGAGCGGTGATCATCGGCTTGGGTGCCTTCATCTCGCGTCGGATGGCGGAGCGGATCAGCACCCCCGTGACCGAGATGGCCGACGTGGCCCATCGGCTGCGCGAGGGCGACCTCAGCGCCCGGGCGCACACCTCGGCCGGAGCCTCGCCCACCGAGGTCACCGAGCTCGGCACCGCCCTCAACCGGCTGGCGGCCCGCATCGCAGAGCTGCTGGCCGGCGAACGGGAGGCGGCCGCCGATCTCTCGCACCGGTTGCGCACCCCCGTCACCGCACTGCGCCTGGACACCGATCTGGTCGCCGACGACGCCGTGCGCGACCGGCTGCGCAGTCACGTCGAAGACCTGCACCGCGTCATCGACTCGGTTGTCACCGAGGCCCGACGCACCTCCCGCGACGACATGACGGCGGCCGGTGACCTCGCGTCCGTGGCAGCCGGCCGGACGGCATACTGGCGGCCCCTGGCCGAGGACCAGGACCGGTCTCTGGCAGTTGAGGTGCCCTCGACCCCCGTCTTCGTTGCGCTGCCCAGCGCCGACCTGCGCGACCTCGTGGACACCCTCATCGACAACGTCTTCGCGCACACCCCCGAAGGCACCGACCTTGAGGTGACCGTCACGGCTACCGACGGGGTCGCGCGCCTCGCGGTGGCCGACGCCGGCCCCGGGCTGGCCTCCGTAGACCTCGTCGAACGCGGTCGCAGCGGCAACGGCGGCACGGGGCTGGGCCTGGACATCGTGCACCGGCTCGCCGACCGGGCGGGCGGCTCGGTGCGGCTCGGGCGAGCGCACTTGGGCGGGCTGCTCGTCGAGGTCCAGTTGCCGCACCTTCCGTCGGCGGACTGAGCGGGCATCCACCGGTCGGCTCACCGGGTGCTCCCGTTTGGGGACAGACCCGGTATGCCGGGTCAGTCGTCCTCGTGGTCGCTCTCGTGTTCGCCGGAGTGGTCGCTCTCGTGCTCACTGGCGTGCTCGGACTCATGCTCGGAGTGGTCGCTCTCGTGCTCGGACTCATGCTGCGTCGCGGTGCTCTGGCCGGATGAGCTGGCGCCGGCGGCGGGGCCGCTCGAGGACGCGTTGGCGCCGGCTGGTGCCGCGGGCACGGCGGGCACGGCGGGAACAGCACCGATGTCCGCGGCCGGCACCGCCACGACGGGGGCCGGGACATGGGTCACGCAGACCTCACCCTCCAGCACTGCGGGGGGTGTGCAATCCCGAAGCACGACGACCGGTTCGGCGGGAGTGGTGACCGCTGCTGGAGTGGTCGCTGCAGCCGGTTGCATCGGCGCAAGCGAGGAGTAGAGGAAGCCCGAGATGGCCAGTCCCGCCAGCGCGCCGACACCTGCGGCTTTGGCCTGGAACGACAGACTCATGAGTGCTCCTGATGACGGCGGGTTCTCGAGTGGTTTTCGAGGGGTTTCGACGGGTCCGATACTGCGGGGCGACTGCTCAACCCGACCTCACCGCTGGGTCAAGACCGTCCTAAGTTCGTCGCTGTGGCGAAATGCGTCACTGGTGACCCCTCCCGCCACACCTTGCAGACATGGAGCGCTCAGCGCTCCCCCAGCCGGCGCCCAGGAGAACCTGACCTGTCCTTAACGCACACCTGAGGCCCCCTTGTCGACCGCTCGGCGAGAGTCACTGTCATGAAGACCTCCACGCCTGCCGCTCGCGACCGCGCCAACCGCGCCCTCGGGATCGTCACGGGGACGGTGGCCGCCTCGGCCGTCGTCGCCGTTGGCGCTGCCACGGTCGCTGCCGCTCAGCAGACCCAACAGACCCAAGCCGCGAAGGCTGCCCACGCTGCCGCAGTCCAGGGCGCCGTGAGCGCGCCCGTCGAGCTGCGCGACCGGGAGAGCCGCACCGTCACCGACCGGGTGCTCACCCAGGCGCAGCCGGGCGCTGGTGGGGCGGCTCCGGCAGCACCCGCGGCTCCCAAGGCCCCAAGCGCTGGCGGCCTGAGCACCCGCTCGGGCACCTCGTCATCGACAGCCAAGTCAGGCACCAGCTCCGGCACGACCAGCAAAACCACGACCCGCACCCAGACGGCACCGCAGCCGGCGACCAAGCCAGTCGTCCCGTCAACCGGTTCCTGAAGAGCGAGATCCTGATGTCGCGCACCCCCTCCCGTCTGTCGGTCCTGCCGGTGAGCGACCCGGCATACCGGGGTTCGGTCGTCGAGCCACCGCGGTGGCGAGCCCTCGGCACCTACGTGGAGCTGCACGTCGCCGACCCCGAGCAGGAGCAGGCTGCCATCGCGTTGGCCCACGCCGTCCTCGCCGAGGTCGACCTGTCCTGCAGCCGGTTCCGCGACGACTCCGACCTCATGCGGGCCAATCGGGCTGCGGGGGAATGGATTCGCGTCTCGCCGGTGCTCGTCGGCGCTCTGCGGGCGGCGCTGTGGGCGGCGGATTACACCGATGGTCTGGTCGATCCGGGGCTCGGCGAGTTGATCGTCGCGGCGGGTTACGACCGCACCTTCACCGCGTTGCGGCCCACCGACGACCCGGCCGGTATGCCGTGGCGAGACGCTGCATCCGGCACGAGAGGCGCCCCACGCGGCTCGTGGCGCGACATCGAGCTCGGCGAGGGCCTGGTCCGGATCCCGCGTGGGCTGAGCGTCGACCTCGGGGCCGTGGGCAAGGCCTATGCCGCCGACCTGGTCGCTCTGAGCATCGCCGACCGGCTCGGCACGGCCTGTGTCGTGAGCGTGGGCGGCGATGTGCGGACTGCCGCACCTGAGGTTGAGCCGGGCCAGGGCGGCTCGCTTGCGAACAGAACCACCACGGGCGGGTTAACCAGCGAGATCGCCATCGCGGAAGACCTCGCGGCCCTGCAGTCGGGGCTCGCGCCGGTGTGCGTGGTCCCCTTGTCGGCCGGTGGGATCGCCACCTCGTCGATCACCGCCCGCCGCTGGGTGCGGGGCGGCACCACCTGGCATCACATCCTCGACCCCCGCTCGGGCGGCCCGGCCCCGGATCAGTGGCGAGCGGTCACGGCATACGGGTCTAGCGCCGCGGCAGCGAACGCGGCCTCGACCGCCTCCCTCGTGCTCGGCTCAGACGCCGTGCCGTGGTTGCAGGAGCGCGGCATACCGGCTCGATTGGTCGCGGCCGACGGGACGGTGACCGTGACGCAGGCATGGGAGGTCGCACGGCATACCGGCTGTATGGACGCCGGGACCGAGGCCGGGATTGCTGCGTCAGCCGGAGGGGAGTCGGCGTGAGCGGGCCGTTCTTGTGGTACCTCAACCGGGGCACCGGCGTGGTCCTTCTCGTGCTCTTCACGGCGACCGTCGTGCTCGGTCTGCTGTCGGTGAGTCGGCGGCCGGGCGTGCGGCGGGTGCCACAGTTCTTCGTCCAGGGGCTGCATCGGGCGGTGTCCGGGATGGCCACCGCGCTGCTGCTCGTCCATGTCATCTCGGCGGTGCTCGACACCTATGTGGACATTCGGTGGTACGACGTCTTCGTGCCCTGGGGCGGCACCTATCGACCGATCTACTTGGCAGCCGGCGCCATCGCCGTCGATCTGCTGCTGGCCGTCGGGTTGACCTCCCTGGCACGGGCGCGACTGTCCGATCGCGCCTGGCGGGTCGTGCACCTGCTGGCCTATCCGAGTTGGGCAGCGTCGGTCGCGCACACCGTGGGGATTGGCACCGACATGGCGACCCCGTGGTTGCGGGTGCTCGTCGTGGGCTGCGTCGGCGTGGTCGTGGCGGTCGGCGTGACTCGGCTGGCGCTGGTGCGTCGGATGGCTCCGGGGCGCGCATGACCTCGCTGCTGCCGTCGCCGTCTGCCTATGAGTCGGGGTATGCCGGCCCGCCTCGCTTCCAGCCGCTCGGGACTCCGGCCCGCTCCGGTATGCCGTTCTTCGCACCTCCCGCGCAGGTCATGGTCGAGCCGGGTCCGCTCCTGCTGGCTCATCTTGACGATGGACCATCGCTGGCTGCGCATCGGGCGCGATTCGGCGGAGTGGGTCGTGCAGATCTGGGCTCCGCCGAGCAACTGGCTCAATGGGCCGAAGCGGTCGGGCTGGCCGGTCGAGGCGGAGCAGGCTTTCCGTTTCACGTGAAACTTCGGGCTGCGGCGGCCGGGCGCCGGCCGGTCGTCGTCGTCAACCTGGCCGAGGGCGAGCCGTTGAGCGGCAAGGACACCGCGCTGGCTCGCTGTGTGCCCCACCGGGTGCTTGACGGGGCGGCGCTGACGGCTGCGCTGTTGGGCGCTCGCGAGGTGCATGCCGTCGTGCCGCGCGAGCGTCCCCTGGTCGAGGAATCGCTATCCCTGGCGCTGGCCGAGCGCCGCGCGGCGGGCGAGCGACTGGACTGGCGACTCACCGTGGTCGGCCCCGGCTTCGTGTCGGGGCAGGCGCGCGCGGTCATCGAGGCGCTGTCCGGGCGGCCGGGGTTGCCGGTCACGGCGTGGCAACCCGAGGCTGTGTCCGGACTGCGCGGTCGCCCGACCCTGCTCTCGAACGCCGAGACCTGGGCCCAGGTGTGGGCGCTGGTGGAGCATGGTCCTGCGGGGTATTCGACTCTGGGAACGGCCGGCGAACCGGGAACGACGCTGCTGTCCGTCCCTGGCTTCGACGAGGGCACTGTCGGCGTCGTCGAGGTCGAGCTGGGGACGTCCTGGACCGCTTCGCCGGGGGTGGCAGACACCGATGTGCCCGTGTTGCTCGGCGGCTTCCACGGCACGTGGACCTCTGCTCACCGATTGGCCGGTATGCCGGTCAGTCGGGTCGCGCTGCGGGCGGCCGGCTTAGCGTTGGGTGCTGGCGTCGCGTGGCCGTTGCCCGAGGGGGTGTGTCCGGTCGACGTGACGGCGAGGATCACGGCATACCTGGCTGGAGAGTCGGCGCAGCGCTGCGGACCCTGCCGCAATGGGCTCCCCGCCCTGGCGGGCGAGGTTGCGGCGCTGGCGCGCGGTGCCGGCGTGAACTACCGGCGGATCGAGGAGCTGGCCGGGCTGGTCGAGCGGCGCGGTGCGTGTGCCCATCCCGACGGGACGGTGCGGCTGGTGCGGTCGCTGGTGGCGGCGTTCGGGGACGAGGTCGCGGCGCACGTGGCCGGGCGATGCGAGGTGGCGCGATGAGTTGGCTGCGGCGCGGTACAAGCGAGCCTGGTGCGGAAGGTCGCGGGTCTGAGGCAGGGCCCGCAGCTCGCCCCAGTGGCGCGGGTGAAGCGGCGCCTGCGGTGCTGCGAGTCGATTGGCCCGCCTGTCAGGGACGCGGGGTGTGCGCCGAGGTCCTTCCTGAGCTGGTGACCCTCGACGAATGGGGTTACCCGATCATCCGCGGCGAGGTCGACGACAACCTGCTCGACCTGGCCCGCCAAGCCGCTGCGGACTGCCCCCACCGCGCCCTTCGCCTGGTCCGCTGAGCCGCCCGCGGAGGGTCGTTCTAGGGCTCGTCCTCAGGTTGCCCGGCGGATGCGGTAGCCGCTACACCACGGCGATGTCGACCAGACCCTCCAGACCGCGCAGATCGTCCGGATTGCGCGTGTAAAGCGTCGCCCCATGAGCGTGCGCGGTGGCCGCGACGAGCAGGTCCATGGAGCGGCTGCGCGCCCGACGGCCAGACTCGCCCACCATCGCCGCCAACCGTCCGTAACTTGCCGCGACCTCGTCGTCGACCGGGAGTGCATCAAAGCGTCGCTGCACGATGCTGAGTCGCCGGAGCCGCTCGGCCCGCACCTCGGGGGACGAGGCCACCAGCACCCCGAAATGCAGTTCGGCCAAGGTCACTGCGCTGATCGCTAGGGCACCCGGCAGCGGTGATAGGTCCTGCGCAATCACCACGCTCGTGTCGAGAATGCCGCGCTCGGCGGGGCCGACTCCTGCATTCATTTGGCCTCCCAGGGATCGCGAATGGCCCCGTCGAGGCGTTCCCGATCCTCTTCCCAGGTGAGGTCGGGTGGCCCGTTGAACAGGTCAGCCACGTCGTCCCAACGTCTCCACCGGGTGGGGCGTGCGGGAACGAGTCTGGCCGTCGGGCGGCCAGCGACCGTGATGACGATTTCCTCGCCACCCTCCACGCGACGCACCAAGCCGGAGGCGTCTTGGCGCAGCTCCCGAAGACCGACAGATTCCATAAAGGGAAGGGTAGCACGTGTGCTACACGCGGGTTTCCGCACCGTCAGCGCGGGGGTCGCTAGAGGAAGAAGAGCAGATTCCGCCGACGGAAACTCGTGCCGGTGCGCGACCGGTTGAAGGCGATCAGGCCTTGTAGCCACCCGTACAGGAAGGGCACCGTGACCAGCGTGATGGCGGGCGCCTGACCGTCAGCGACCCGCCGCACCTGCACCACGGTCCAGACGACGAATCCGAACAGCACAGCGAAGGACAGACTCCGGCTGAGGAACTGCTTCAGCTCTCCACGCATCGTCAGACTGCCAAGGAGTCCTTGATGACGCCGACCATCATGCGGATCTCGTCATCGGTCGCAACGATCGGCGGCGCCAGGCGGATCGTCGAGCCGTGGGTGTCCTTGGCCAGCACCCCACGATCGGCCATCCGGTAACACAGCTCCTTGCCGCTCATGATCGTCGGGTCGACGTCGATACCGGCCCACAACCCACGTGAGCGCACCTCGACCACCCCGTGGTCGAGCAGCCCGGCCAGCTCGCCGGCCAGCACCTCGCCCAGCGAGGCCGCCCGCGCCTGGAACTCGCCCGTCGACAGCATCGCGACGACCTCGCGCCCGATCGCCGCCGCAAACGGGTTGCCACCGAAGGTCGACCCATGCGACCCCGGCGTGATCACCCCCATGACGTCGCCGTCAGCCGCGATCGCCGACAGCGGCATGATGCCGCCGCCGAGCGCCTTGCCCAGCACATAGATGTCCGGCACGACCTGCTCGTGGTCGCACGCGAAGGTCCGCCCGGTGCGCGCCAGCCCGGACTGGATCTCGTCGGCGATCATCAACACCCCGCGCTCGGTGCACAGTGCGCGCACCTGCTGCAGGAACCCGTCCGGCGGGATGACGACCCCGCCCTCGCCCTGGATCGGCTCCAGCAACACCGCGATCGTCTCGTCCGACATCGCCGCCCGCAGCGCTTCGATGTCACCGAACGGCACGACGACAAAGCCCGGCGTATACGGCCCGTAGCCCTCGCGCGCCACCTTGTCGGTCGAGAACGACACGATGGTCGTCGTGCGGCCATGGAAGTTGCCGCCCATGACGATGATCGTGCCCCAGTCCTCGGCCAGCCCCTTGACCTGCCGCCCCCAGCGCCGGGCAACCTTGACCGCGGTCTCGACGGCCTCGGCGCCGGAGTTCATCGGCAGGATCATCTCCTTGCCGGTCAGCCCGGCCAGATCCCGCGCGAACGGCCCAAACTGGTCGCTACGAAACGCCCGACTGGTCAAGGTCAGCGCCCGCAGTTGCCGCTCAGCCACGGCCACCAGCTGCGGATGACAGTGCCCGAAGTTCAGCGCCGAATAGCCCGCCAGCGCATCGAAATAGCGCCGCCCGTCGACGTCGGTCACCCACGCGCCCTCACCCGAGGCAATGACGACATCCAGCGGCGAGTAGTTGTGCGCCGCAAAGCGCGCTTCCAGCTCGATGAACTCGGCGGTGTGCGCGGACGTGCTGCTCATCGGTGACCTTCGATCTCGGTGGTAGGACTCTCGCCAGTATGCCGTGCAGTCCCCTTCCCACCTACCGCCGCCAGGCCCTCACCGCCACGCGGCGAGATCGTCAGCTAAGGAGCGAGGAGGCCGAGCGGAACGACTCACACACCATCCTTCATGCGGTCGTGAATCAGTCAATTCGCAGAGCAACTATCGGTCAAATCGCCGAGTCCCGCCTGGCTCCCACTCACCCCATTTCCAGAGCGGACGCGATGGGGACGCCCGGCCGATAGGCCAGGTGTAGGTAGCTCGGCGCGTCCAGCACGGCAAGGGACACCGGCTCACCGACCGCCACCCGCACGTCCAGCCCGAGCGAGGCACCCGAGCCGGCGGTCACGGCATACAGGGCCTCGGCGGGTGTCATCCGCAGCTCGCGCACTGCGAGCGCCACGACGAACGGCATCGACGACGAATAGCACGTGCCCGGGTTGCAATCGCTCGCGAGCGCGACCCGCACCCCCGCGTCGAGCAGCCGCCGCGCGTCGGGGTAGGGCGCGCGCGTCGAGAACTCCACCCCCGGCAGCAGCGTCGCCACCGTGCCGGTCGCGGCGAGCGCGTCGACGTCGGCGTCGCTGAGATAGGTGCAGTGGTCGACGCTTGCCGCCCCTAGCTCGCAGGCGAGCAGCACACCCGGCCCGGGCCCGAGTTGGTTGCCGTGCACCCGCAGCCCGAGCCCCGCGGCCCGCCCGGCGAGCAGGATCGTGCGCGCCTCCTCCTGCGTGAAGGCGTGCGGCGAGTGCGGCTCGCAAAAGACATCGAGGTATGCCGGCCGGCCGGCTTCCCCCTCCGCCGTCACCGCCGCGAGCATCGGCCCCGTGACGAGCTCGACGTATGCCGTTCGGTCCGAAGCGAATTCGCGCGGCACAACATGTGCCCCAAGGAAAGTCGTGTGCGGCGTGACCTCGCGGGCCAGCCGCAACGCCCGCAGCTCGTCCGCGACGGTGAGCCCGTAGCCACTCTTGATCTCCAGCGTCGTCGTCCCTTGCGCCCGCGCCTCGGCCACCCGCCGGGCGAGCAGAGCGCGCAACTGCTCGTCGGTCGCCGCGCGCGTCGCGGCCACCGTCGAGGCGATGCCACCCCCGTCGTATGCCGTGCCCGCCATCCGTGCCGCGAACTCGCCCGCGCGGTCGCCGGCGAAGACCAGGTGGGTGTGTGAGTCGACGAAACCCGGGATGACGGCGCGCCCGTCGAGGTCGAGGCGCTGGTCAGCGTCGGGCGCCTGGGAGGCCGGGCCGATCCACGCGATGACGCCGTCCTCGACGACGAGGGCGACGTCGTGCACGAGGCCGAGTCGGGTCACATCCGGTGTGGGCTCGTGGGTCGGGCGCGCTGGGCTTGCCCCGGCTCCGAGCTCGCGGGCAAGAGCGGGATCGAGAGTGGCCAGCTCAGCGATGCCGGTCACGAGCGTCGTTGTCATCGCTGCACCTCACTCTTCCCGCTCGCCGTGCCGCCCGCGGGATCCGCACCCGGATCGCGATCAATGCTCCACAACAAGGCTGACCCCCAGGGTGATCATGACGATCGCGATGCCGACGTCGAGAATCTGCCACGACCGCGGCCTGGCGAACACCCCCGACAGCAACCTCGCCCCGTAACCCAGCCCGCCGAACCACAGCAGGCTCGCCAGCGCCGCACCTGCCGCGAAGACCCAGCGCTCCTCGCCCGGTCGGGCGTTGGCGATCGATCCGAGCAGCAGCACGGTGTCGAGGTAGACGTGCGGGTTGAGCCAGGTGAGCGCCAGTGTCGTGGCGACCACTCGACCCCATGGTGTGCCGCCACCAGAGACGTCCGCGGCCAGCCGGTCGGCGCGCAGCGCCCGGCGAGCTGCCATGAGGCCATAGGCCAGCAGAAACGCCGCGCCGCCGTAGCGGATGACGGTGATCGCCCACGGCGCCCGCTCGACGATGACCCCGATGCCACTGACTCCCGCGACGATCAGGGTGGCATCGGACAGCGCGCAGATCGCGACGACGATCCCGACGTGCTCGCGGCGCAAACCCTGGCGCAGGGCGTAGGCGTTCTGTGCACCGATGGCGACGATGAGCGACAACCCTGTGCCTAGCCCGGCGAAGGCAGCCAATACCCATGAGGTCACCGCTGGTCCACGCTGCCCGGGCGATCTGCGCGGTCCCCGTCGGCGCCGCCGGCCTCGCTGGTCTCGCCCTTCGCGCCATCGTGGCCGCCGTCGGCAGGGGTGACCGCGGCAATCGCCTCCCGCAACAAGGCGCCGACATCCCCGAGCCGGTGCTTCCCTTCCGAGACGACCGTCTCGCCACCGACGACGACCGTCGTCACGTCGGCGGCGGTCGCGGCATACAGGATCTGCTCGGGAAGACACCCAGCGGTGCGCGCCGAACCCAGCCCGACCGTGACGAAATCCGCGAGCGCCCCGACGTCGAGCCGTCCGCCGTCGGGCCAGCCAAGGCTGCGATAGCCCGCATCGGTAGCCATCTCGACCAGGGCTGCGGGCGAGAAGCGGCCACGCTGCCCGCTGGTCAGGCGTTCGTGCGATTCCACCCCGCGGATCTCCTCAAAGGGGTCGACGACGGCATGTTGGTCCGACCCCAACGTCAACCTGGCGCTGGCGTCGACGAGGGCTCGGGCCGGGCCGATGCCGTCGGCGAGGTCGCGTTCGGTGGTCGGGCAGAAGCACGCGATCGTCTCGGTGCGACCGAGCGTCGCGATATCGGCGGCCGTCAGGTGAGTGGCATGCACCACCGTCGTGTCTGGCCCGAGACCGCTCTCGGCGTCGAGTAACGCCGTCGGCGTGCGGCCGTAGTGAGCCTCGCAGGCGGCGTTCTCGGCGGGTTGCTCGGAAAGATGGATGTGGAACGGCTGGCCGTGCTCGCGCGCAAACGCGGCAACCGCCCCCAGCGCCCCGGCGGGCACCGCCCGCACCGAGTGGGCGGCCAGCCCCAGAGCCTGGACGGGGCCGAATCGGTCCGGCAGCACCGGCCCGATCACCTGGCCCGGCGCGCCCAGGCCTCGACATCACCGTCACCGAAGCGCACCTGCTCGGGGGCCAGCTTCTGATGTCCCGCATCGGCCAGCCCGCCGGCCAGGTAGCACGTGTCCAGCAGGGTCAACCGGATGCCCGCGTCGGCCGCCGCCTGCACCAGCGCCCGCCCCATCGCATTCGGGTCTTCGTATGCCGTGCCGTCCGGCCGGTGGTGCACATAGTGGAACTCGCCGACCACCGTGTAGCCGGCCAACGCCATCTCGGCGTACGCCGCCCGGGCCAGGTCCAGGTAGAGAGACGGGGTGAGGCGAGCTGCGACGGCATACATGGCTTGCCGCCAGGTCCAGAAGGTGCCGCCGCCCCCGTGGGTGCGCCCTCGCAAAGCCCGGTGGAACGCGTGACTGTGGGCATTGGCCAAGCCGGGCAGAGTCACCCCGTCGAGGCGCACGTCATCCAATCGCGGCTCGGCGGAACCCGATTCGATCGACTCAATCCGGCCAGCCGACACCGTGATTCGCACACCGGACGCCAAACCCGTTGGCAGCCAGGCGTGTTCACACCACCAGGAGCGGATCATCCAGCGAGCTCACGCACGACATCGGCCAAGGCGGCCACCCCTCGGTCACAGTCCTGCGGCTCGGCCCATTCCGCTGGCGAGTGCGAGACGCCGGTCGGGTTGCGGACGAAGAGCATCGCGGTGGGGACGCCGGCGTTGGCGAGGATGCCGGCGTCGTGGCCGGCGCCGGTCGCGAGCAGGGGTGCGTCGGGCAGGACAGTGGCGATGCGGTCGCGCAGCGCGCCGTCGAACGGCGTCGCGGGAGTCCACGAGAGTTCGTTGACAGTGCCCTCGTCTTCGTCGACCTCGGCGCGGATCGCGTCGACAAGGCCGCGCACGGCGTCACCGTCTGCCCCGCGCGCGTCGAGCCAGCAGGTGACATGGTCGGCGATGGCGTTGACAGCGTTGGGGCGGGCGAGCACCTTGCCGATCGTGGCCAGACAGCCGGCCTCACGCGCGTGCATCCGCGCGGATGCGACGACCGCCGCGAACTGCAACATCGCGTCGAGCCGGTCATCCAGCCGGGTCGTGCCCGCGTGGTTGGCCTCCCCGAAGAGATCGATCTCCCAGCGCCCGTGCGGCCAGATCTCGGTGCCGATGGCGACCGCGCGAGCGGGGTCGACGAGGTCGGGTTCGCCGTCGGGGTCCAGCGCCAAGGCCAGCCCCTGTTCGACGTGCAATTCCACGTATGCCGTGACCCGCCGCAGTGCCTCGGGGTCGGCTCCCATGGTGGTGGGTTCCAGGCCAGCGGCGCGCCAGGCGTCGGCCATGCTCGTGCGGTCGGCATCCCGCAGTGCCGCGGCTCGGCGCGGGTCGAGCGCGCCGGTGAGCAGGCGTGAACCGGCGCAGGCGATGCCGAACCGGGCGCCCTCCTCGTCGGCGAAATTGGCTACTCCGATCGGCAGCTGTGGGCGGAAACCGTTGTGCTGCAAGGCATCCAGCGCCGCGAACGCGCTGACGACACCCAGCGGACCGTCGAACGCCCCGCCGTCGGCGACCGAGTCGAGATGTGACCCGATGACCACGCCCGGAGTCTCGTCCGGGTTGCCCCACCAGCCCCATTGGTTGCCCGCACGGTCGACGACGACCTCCAGTCCGCGAGCCTCGCACTCGCCGGCGAACCATTCCCGCAGGGTGTGGTCCTCGGCCGTCCAGGCAAAGCGGCGATAGCCCCGGGTCTGCGGGTCACGCCCGACCAGGCGCAGCGACTCCCACATCCGGTCGAAGGACGACATCGTCATAGCTCCAGCCTCCCATCACGGTGTCCCACGTGGACGAGCGACGCCTCGCCGACTCCTCCACCGGCTCCCCGACCAGCTCCCCAGTTGACTTTCCCCAGTTTTGGTGTGGCGAAGTTTGCGTCTGAGCGCAAACTCCGCCACACCAAAACTGACGTCGAGCGGTGAGCAGACGGCATACCGGTCAGTGCTTCCCGTTCGGAGCCTGGTCGGCACCCTCGTGCATCGGGATCCGGACCCCGCGCTCGGCGGCGACCACGTCGGCCTCGGGGTAGCCGGCGTCGACGTGCCGGATGACGCCCATGCCGGGGTCGTTGGTGAGCACGCGCGCGAGCTTTTCGGCGGCGAGTGGCGTGCCGTCCGCCACCGAGACCTGGCCGGCGTGGATCGACCGCCCGATACCGACGCCACCACCGTGGTGGATCGACACCCAGGTGGCGCCGGACGACGCGGCCGTCAGCGCGTTGAGCAGCGGCCAGTCGGCGATCGCGTCGGAACCGTCGGCCATCGCCTCCGTCTCGCGATAGGGCGAGGCGACCGAGCCGCAGTCGAGGTGGTCGCGGCCGATGACGATCGGGGCGCTCACGGCCCCCGACGCGACGAGGTCGTTGAAAGCCAACCCCGCCTTGTCGCGCTCGCCGTAACCCAGCCAACAGATCCGAGCCGGCAGGCCCTGGAACGCGATTCGCTCCTGCGCCCCCCGCATCCAGCGGTGCAGCCGGTCGTTGTCGGGGAAGAGGTCGAGCACCGCGCGGTCGGTCGCGGCGATGTCCTTCGGGTCACCCGAGAGCGCCGCCCACCGGAACGGCCCCTTGCCTTCGCAGAACAACGGCCGGATGTATGCCGGCACGAACCCCGGGAAGTCGAACGCCCGCCCGTAACCCCCAAGCCGCGCCTCGTCACGGATCGAGTTGCCGTAGTCGAAGACCTCGGCCCCGCCGTCCATGAAGCCCACCATCGCCTCGACGTGGTGCGCCATCGACTCGCGGGCCCGGTCGGTGAAGTCCTCGGGCTTGCGCTCGGCGTAGTCATGCCAGTCCTCGACCGAAATCCCTTCCGGCAGATAGGACAACGGGTCGTGTGCCGAGGTCTGGTCGGTGACGATGTCGATGTCGACTCCGCGGCGAAGCAGCTCAGGGAAGACCTCGGCGGCATTGCCGACGACCCCGACCGACCAGGCTCGTCGGTCGCGTTTGGCCGCGAGCGCGATCGCGATGGCGTCATCCAGGGAGTCGGCAACCTCATCGAGGTAGCGGTGTTCGACCCGACGGTCGAGCCGATGCCGGTCGACGTCGACGATGAGGCACGCGCCCCCGTTGAGGGTGACCGCGAGCGGCTGCGCGCCGCCCATCCCACCGCAGCCGCCGGTGAGGGTGAGCGTCCCGGCGAGCGTGCCGGCATACCTCTTGTCGGCGATGGCGGCGAAGGTCTCGTAGGTGCCCTGGACGATCCCCTGGGTGCCGATGTAGATCCACGACCCGGCGGTCATCTGGCCGTACATCGTGAGCCCGAGGTGCTCCAGCCGCCGCAACTCCGGCCAGGTCGCCCAGTCGCCGACGAGGTTGGAGTTGGCCAGCAGCACGCGCGGCGCCCACTCGTGAGTGCGCATGACCCCGACCGGTTTGCCCGATTGCACGAGCATCGTCTCGTCCTCGCGCAGCGTCGTGAGGGTGCGGACCATGGCGTCGTACGCCGCCCACGACCGGGCCGCGCGCCCGGTGCCGCCGTAGACGACGAGGTCGTCGGGGCGCTCGGCGACCTCGGGGTCGAGGTTGTTCATGAGCATTCGCAGCGGCGCTTCGGTCTGCCAGGACCGGGCGGTGAGTTGGGTGCCGCGCGCTGCGCGGACCGGACGGGCGCCATCCATGTCAGGCTCCTCGGGTAGATTGGTGTAAGAGGAAGGTGTAAAGGTGTAAGGGTGCTTCAGAAGGGGTTCGGATGGCGCTGAACATCAAGAACGAGCGGGTATGCCGGCTGGCCAAGCAAGCAGCGGCGGTGTCCGGGCTGAGCCAGACCAGCGTGTTGGAGAAGGCGCTGGAGGCATATCTGGCCGAGCACGAACGCGAAACGCAGGTGGCAGAGCGGCGGCGCAAAGCGGAAGCGCTGCTCGCCGAGATCCGGGCGCGGGTGACCGACGAGGATCGCGAGTGGACTCGGCGGTTCATGGAAGACATGTATGACGAGAACGGCTTGCCCAAGTGATCCTCGACTCGTCGGCCGTGGTGGCGATCATCCGCGACGAACCCGGCGCGGAGGCTTTGCTGCGTGCCGTCACTGACGCTGAGTCGGTATCCATCTCGGCGGCGACCTTCGTCGAGACCTGCCTGGTCATCGACGGTCGGGGTGATCCGGTTCAGTCCCGCCTGCTCGATCGGCTCCTGCAGGATCAAGCCGTGCGGACCGTCGACTTCACTGCGCAACAGGCCCGGATCGCGCGGGAGGCGTTCCGTGATTACGGCAAGGGCTCGGGTCACCCAGCGCGGTTGAACCTCGGCGACTGCTATGCCTATGCCCTGGCCAAAGCCACCGGCGAGCCGCTGCTCTTCAAGGGCGACGACTTCGGCCACACCGACGTCCGATCGGCCCTCTGACCCATGACCGTGAAGGGTTGCCTCAAGCCACTCGCCTATACCCTCGGCGGGCTCGTCGTGCTGGCGCTGGGCTTCTACCTCATGATCGTCGTGAGCTTCACCAACTCCGAGCGGGCGCAATACGGCAACAACTTCCGCGACCCGATCGAGACGGCCACGTGCCGCGACTATCGCGAGGTGTTCTCCGTGCGCGAGCGGGAGGATGCCCCCGGAGAGCTCGCCTGGTGGGCAGTCACCGGTGCCGCCGCGCCGACCTATGACGTCACAGTCCACCCCACCATCGCTCCCGAGCTGCGCCTGCAGCTCGAGTCCGCCGAAACGGTCATCAAGAAGGCCTTGGCCGGACAGTGTCCAACCTCCGATCGGCGGCTGCTCGACATCGCCCGCGAGGCGTATGCCGTGGCGCCCGTCCCGAAGTCCGGCGTCACTCCCAGCACCCCACTGCGTCCATAGCGCCGTCCCGGGCCCGGCCGGTCGGACCGGTGCCAGCACCGATGTGACGAGCGGGAGGGTCGGCATGGTCAGGCCAACGGCCCGGTGACGGCTTCGACGGCAGCCAGCACGGCACCGGAGGAGGTGAGGTCCACGGCATACCCGATCTCCCGTGCGAGGAAGCGGTCCGGACCCGGGCCCGGCCACCCGGCCTCGCGCAGGGCCGCGACCACCGCACCCGTCGCAGGCGCGGGCTGCAGCGGCGCGCGCAACTCGATCCCGCGGGCTGCCGTCAACAACTCGATGGCGAGCACCCGAGTCAGGCCGTCGACCGAGCGGCGCAGCTTGCGCGCGGCCGACCACCCCATCGAGACGTGGTCCTCCTGCATCGCCGACGACGGGATCGAGTCGACGCTCGCAGGAGCGGCCAGCCGCTTGAGCTCGGAGACGATCGCCGCCTGGGTGTATTGCGCGATCATGTGACCGCTGTCGACGCCAGGGTCGTCGGCGAGGAAGGGTGGCAGGCCGTTGTTGCGGGCCTTGTCCAGGAAACGATCGGTGCGCCGCTCGCTCATGCTCGCGACGTCGGCGGCGACGATGGCGAGGAAGTCGAGCACATAGGCGACCGGCGCCCCGTGGAAGTTGCCGTTCGACTCGACTCGCCCGTCGAGGGTGACAACGGGATTGTCGACAGCTGAGGCGAGCTCCCAGCCGGCCACCTGGGCCGCGTGGGCGACGGTGTCGCGGGCCGCGCCGGTGACCTGAGGCGCACATCGCAACGAGTAGGCATCCTGCACCCGCGGGCAATCATCGGTGTCATGCGAGAGCCGAATCGGGCTGTCGGCCATGACCTTTCGGATGTTGGCTGCCGAAATTGCCTGTCCCGGTTGGGGTCTGAGCGCCTGCAGGTCGGCAGCAAAGACATGGTCGGTGCCGAGCAGCCCTTCGACGCTCATGGCGGTCGCGATGTCGGCGGTGCGCAACAGTTTTCGCAGGTCAGCGATGGCCAGACACAGCATGCCGAGCATCCCGTCGGTGCCGTTGATGAGGGCCAGCCCCTCCTTCTCGGCAAGGACGACGACGGGTATGCCGTGCTCGGCCAGCGCCGTGGCGGCGTCCGTGCGGGAGCCATCGGCACGGCATACCGGGCCTTCTCCCATGGCCGCGAGCGCGCAATGAGCGAGCGGCGCGAGATCGCCCGAGCAGCCGAGCGAGCCGTATTCGTGGACGATCGGCGTGATGCCCGCGTTGAGCATCGCGGCATAGGTGCGGGCCACCTCGGGACGCACGCCGGTGCGGCCGGTCGCCAACGTGGCCAGCCGCAGCAGCATGAGGGCGCGGACGACCTCCCGTTCGACCTCGGGACCGCTGCCGGCGGCGTGCGAGCGCACCAACGAACGCTGCAGTTGGGCCCGCATCTCGACGGGGATGTGCCGGGTGGCCAGCGCCCCGAACCCGGTCGACACCCCGTAGTGCGGCTCGGTGTCGTCGGCGAGCGCCTCGATGATGGCGCGGCTGGCGGCGATCCGCTGCCACGCCGCATCGGCGATGTCGACCGACGCCCCCGATCGCGCCACCGCCACAACGTCCTCGATGGTGAGCGGCCCGACGCCGAGGGTGACGGCGGGCGAGGCGGTGGGGTGACCCGTCGGTTCCGGGGAGTCAGACATGGCCCTATTGGACCTGCTCACGGCGCGTGAGGCGAGGCTCTCCTGCCACCGGGTGTCTCATATCTGGGACACCAAGCCGGCTGGAGCCGTTAGTCTCAGCCACACCGCGATCCGCGAGAACGCCGCCATCCCCGGCGGTGGGCGTGGCCCGACTCGGGAGGAGAAACCCGGATGCCGATGTCGCAGACCCGCCGTCGCACCGGTCTGAGCACACTGGGCTTCTTGGTCAACATCACGCTCTGCCTCATCGCCTTCGTCAAAGGGATCCACTTCGAGGGGACGAGCTCAGCGATCCGGGACGCCGAGCACGGGCAACAGATCGCGGTGCCGGCGCTGCCTGGGGTGGTGGCCGCGCTGATCGGCCGACGCCGCAGCCGGGTGGGGATGATCGCCGCGATCGCGTCGGTCGTCCTTGCCGGCGTCGCTGTCCTCATGTGGGTGCTGGGGATGGCCCGTGGGCTACCGGCCATCGCCTGAGTGGCGGTCGACCGCGATGTTGGTGGGGCTGAGGGGGTCCCGGTGACGGAGGCAACGCCGACCGCGCCGACCGAGAGCCCCGCGGTGGGCCAGGCCCTGGACATCCTCGGGCTGCTGGCCCGGCATACCGAGCCGTTGCCGGCCGCGCGCATCGCGAGCGCTCTGGGGCTGCCGCGTTCCAGCACCTATCGCATGCTCACGACCCTCACCGATCGCGGATTCGTCAGTCACCTGCGCGAGTCCGGGCGCTTCGCGCTCGGGGCGGCGGCATACGAGCTGGGCTGGGCCTATCAACGCCAGGCGCCGCTGCAGCGCACCGCCGCGCCCCTGCTCGCCCGGCTGGTCGACGTGACGACCCACAATGCGCATCTGGCGGTGATGCACGGCCGGGATGTGCTCTACGTCGTTGAGGAGCGCGCCGCCGGCCGCCCCCGCCTGGTCACCGACGTCGGCGTGCGGCTGCCGGCCGAACTCACGGCCAGCGGCCTGGCCATGCTCGCGCGCCTGTCGGCTGCGCAACTCCGGGCTCTGTATCCGCGCGCCGACCTGCTCGTGAGCCGCGAGGGACGCGGCCCCCGATCGCTCGCGGCGCTGCGTCGCCTGCTCATGGAGACCAGAGCCAGGGGGTATGCCGTGGAGGACGGCACGGTGACACCGGGCCTCGCGTCGGTGGCGGTCGCGGTGGTGGACCACTCGGGCCATCCGGTGGCGGGCGTGGCGGTGACCTTTCCCGAGAGCGAGCGAGCCCGCGAGGCGCAGCTGGCTGAGCGAGTGCGGCGGGTCGCAGCTGCCCTGTCAGCCCGCCTCGCCCGCTGACGAGAGGGCGGCTCCTGCCGAGGGCGGCTCCTGCCCAGGGTGACTCTTGCCCAGGGTGACTCTTGCCCAGGGTGACTCTTGCCCAGGGTGACTCTTGCCCAGGGTGACTCTTGCCAGTTTTGGTGTGGCGGATAATGCGCCAGGACGCAACTTCCGCCACACCAAAACTGACGGAGAGGGGCGTTGGATCACGAGGCCGAGCCTGCCGTCGCCCTGATCCGTCTAGGGTGGGCACCCATGGCCGCCATCTCCGACCTCGACGCTCTCCTCGCCGGTCTTGCTCCGCGGTTGCGACCAGGTCGCTATGTCTTCCTCACCCTGCCGGAAGACGAACCGGTCAAGGCCAAGTGGCGCCCGATCATGACCTTCCTCGAGGACGAGGGCCGCACTGTTGTCCTCGACGCCAAGGTCGCCAAAGCAGCCGAGCTGCAGGGATCGGCGAAGCTGGCCTGGATCACCCTCGACGTGCACAGCGACCTGGAGGCCGTGGGACTCACCGCTGCCGTCAGCGGCGCCTTGGCCGAGGCCGGCATCAGCTGCAATGTCGTGGCGGCCGCCTATCACGACCACCTCTTCGTTCCCGCCGACGCGGCAGAGCGCGCGCTGGCCGTCCTGCAAGAGCTGGCCACCCGGCCGGTCCACGCGTCGCGTCATGCGGCCAGCGCGGGTGGGGCCTAGCACGGCACAGCTCGCGGTCAACCGGTCGACGTCTGACCGAACGGTCGCGGTCGTCGCGCTGCTCAGGCGTAGTACCGCCAGTAGAGGTATGGAGCGGCGGCGACGATCGTGACGACAGTGACCACCAAGCCGTACTTGGTGAACTCCCAGAACGAGATGGGGTGTCCGTTGCGCTTGGCGATCCCCGTCACGACGACGTTGGCGCTAGCGCCGACGGCCGTCGCGTTGCCACCGAGATCGGCCCCCAAAGCCAGCGCCCACCAGACGCCCTGCTTCGGTGGCGGCAGCCCTTCGGCGGGTCCGACCAGATCAAGGACCAACGGCGACATGGTGGCGACATAGGGAATGTTGTCGACGATGCCGGAAAGCGCTGCGGATCCGAAGAGCATGACCATCGCCGCCGCGAGGTATTGGTCGCCCACTGCTCCCGTCAGCGCGACGGCGAGTTGTCCGATGACGCCCTGCTCCACAAGGGCCCCGACCATGATGAACAGGCCAGCGAAGAAGACCAGCGTCTCCCACTCGACCTCGCGCAAGAAGTCTGACTGGTCGGCCTTGGACACGAGGATCGAGGCCCCCGCACCCAGCATCGCGATCAGCGAGGGCTCGATGTGATGGACGGTGTGGGTCGCGAAGCCAATCAGCACCAACAGCAGCACACCACCCAGTCGCCCGAGGAGGGCTCGATCAGTGATGGCGTCGCGTCCCCGCAGCCCTTGCAGCGCTGCAGCCCGGGCCGGATCGATGTGCAACGACCGACCCCAGAGCAGCCAGCACAGGCCCACGAAGATGACGAGCAACACGACGACGAGGGGGGCCAGGTGCACGAGGAAATCGTTGAAAGAGAAGCCCGCTCGGCTCGCGATGATGATGTTGGGCGGATCACCAATGAGGGTCGCCGTCCCGCCGATATTGCTGGCCATCGCCTCGGCCAGCAGGAACGGGATAGGACTGATCCGCACCCGATCACAGACGAGGATGGTTACCGGGGCGATGAGCAGCACCGTGGTGACATTGTCCAGGAGGGCGGATGCCACCGCCGTGATGACGACCAACAAGGCCATCATCCGGAAGGGTCGGCCCTTCGAGGCTTTGGCTGCCCAGATGGCCACAAACTCGAAGATCCCGGTGGTGCGGAGCACTCCGACGATGATCATCATCCCCAGCAGCAGGAAGACAACGTTCCAGTCGACCCCGGTCGATTCGGAAAAGAAGGCACTGTGTCCGCGGGTCGCTCCAATGATGACCATGGCGGCCGCACCCCCGAGTGCCGCTTTGACCCGGTGGACCTTCTCGGTGGCGATGAGGGCATAGGCAGCCACAAACACCACCAGAGCGAGCCACGCAGTGACCGTCACGGCGTACCTCCCCCGGAGTTGGGGCCCCCGCCAGATCGTTGCACTGGGTCCGCCGGGCTGACGGCCGCGGCATCCATTGAGTCCTGACCGGTGTGCCCCAGGTTGGGTAGGTCGACTAGGTCGACGTCGAGCCGGGTGCGCAGCCCTGGTGAATCCTCCCCCGCGAGTCTGGCAATGGCCGCAAGAGCTCGCGACAGAGTCACAACCCCCAGCATCGCCCCGTCGGCATCCCGGACCAGCACTTGGGGGCAGTGGTGCTCCACCATCGCCGTCGCGATCTCGAGAATGGTGTCGTCCGGGCCCACTGCGGGAAGCCGCTTGACCGACACCATCCCTTCGTCGATCAGCGCGCCGATCGTCGTCGAGGCCAGCCGTCCGCAGAACTCTTCAGCAGCATCCTCCGAGAAGACGTGGGCCAGCTGCGGATCGTCACGCACGTACGGCGGCACGACGAGAGCCAACAGTTGGCTGCCCGGCAGCAGGGCGATCGGCAGGCCTTCGGGCCCTACCACGGCCAGGGCGGACAGCCGGTATTCGGCGGCGATGTGGACGGCCTCCGCTCCCGTGGTGTCCCTGGTGGCGGTGGGAACGATTTCGGCCAGGTCGCGAGCGCGCATACGTCAGTCTGACAAAGATGCTGCCTCGGCAGCGACTGCTCGCCGCACGATGGGCATCACGGTCAGGCCCTGCACGGCAATGGTAAACAGCACGATGGCATAGGTAGCGGTCACCAGATGCGTGCGGTAGGGGCTGGGCGGCAGGCCCAAGGCCAGGCTGATGGCGATGCCTCCGCGCAGTCCACCCCAGGTGAGCAACCGGACCGTCCAGTCGCCGTAGCCATCCCGCGACCGCACCAGGTGCATCGGCGCCCAGACGCTGACGAACCGGATCGCGAGGGCTGCGACGATGAGGATGACGCTCGCGACGATTTGCGGGACGGTCGTCTCGGTGAGCAGCACATCCAACCCGATGAAGGCGAACAGCAGGATGTTGAGCACCTGGTCGAGGGTCTCCCAAAACCCCTCGACATGATGGCGCGTCTCTTCGTAGAACGCCCGCTCTTTGGTCGCGGAGACGATGAGACCGGCCACCACCATGGCCAGCGGACCGCTCATACCCATGGCTGTCGCGGCGAAGTAGCCACCGAGGACGAGGGCCAACGTGATGATCACCTCGACGACATGCCCGTCGATGCTGGCGCACATCCGGTAGCCGATCCACCCGAGCACCGCGCCGAAGGCCATCCCGCCGATCGCCTCCTGCACGAACACCACGACGGCACCGGTCAGGCTGGCCTCGCCGTGGCCACTGCTGATGCCTGCCGCGCCGGCGATGACGATGAACAGCACCACGCCGACCCCGTCATTGAACAGGCTTTCACCGGCGATGAGCGTCTCGATTTTCTTCGGGACCTTGGCCCGTTTGAGCAGGTCGAGGACGGCAACCGGATCGGTGGGGCTGATCAGCGCACCGAACAACAACGCCCCGGCCAGCGGCACGTCGAGTCCGACCAGGCGAAATACCCCCCACGCCACCAGGCCGATGAGGACCGTGCTGATGATGGTGCTCACCGACGCCAGCGTCAGGATGCTGGCTCGCTGGCTCCACAGTTGCCGAGCGTCCAGGCTCAGCGCGCCCGCGAACAGCAGCACACTGAGGATGCCGTTGAGCACGAATGTCGTGAAATCCAAGGTCTCCAGCAGCACTTGGGCTTGGGCTTTGAGCCCGAAAGTCAGGCCAAAGGTGTCCAGGACGATGAGCAGGATGGACGCAACCGCGCCCGCGAGGGTGACTCCCACTGTGGTCGGGATCTTGATGAATCGCTCGTTGATCCACCCCAGCACAGCGGCCAGGCACAACAGGATTGCGAATGCGGTGGCCACGTCGGGGAAGCCTAGTCCTGTCCTCGTCGGGCACCCCCGGACGAGCAAGCAATCTCACGGGGCCATCCGGGGCTTGAGGGTCAAGGCCAGGGTGCCGGGGCGGCATACAGTGTCGTGCCATGACGGACTACGACGCCGGGTATGCCGGTGCGCTGGCCTGGGATGGGCTGCCCGGAATCCCGGCCTCAGCCGGTGCGCTGGTGTGGGATGACTCCGGTCGGCTGCTGCTGCTGGCCCCGACCTACAAGACCGGCTGGACCATCCCCGGCGGGGTAATGGAGTCGACCGGAGAGACCCCGTGGGAGGCCTGCCGGCGCGAGGTCTACGAGGAGACGGGCCTGGAGGTGACCAGAGGGAGGTTGGCTGCGGTCGACACCCGACCGGCCAAGCCGCGCAAGGCGATGGGGCTGCGGTTCCTCTTCGACTGCGAGCCGTTCTCGGCCGAGGCTGTTGCCGGCGTGGTGGTCCAGGCCGAAGAGGTGCGCGAATACCGCTTCGTCGAACCCGAGGCGGCGTTGCTCTTGCTGCGTCCTGCGGTGCGGCGCCGGGTGGCGTCGGCGCTCGCGGCCCGCGCGGCGGGCACGGGCTGCGTCTATCTGCAGGACGGTATGCCGGTCGAAGGCGTCAGCGCGTGAGTCCTGGACCGAAGGTGGTGCACGCGCCGGGTGAACCTAGCCCCACGGCATACGACGTCGAGCGGGTGCGGTCGCACTTCCCGGCGCTGGCCGCGGGCGCGGCGCACTTCGACGCCCCGGGTGGCACGCAGACCCCCGATGTCGTGGCCGATGCGGTGCGCAACACCCTGCTGGCACCGATCGCCAACCGCGGGACCGTGACACCGGCCGAGCAGCGCGCCGAGGCTGTGGTCGCCGAGTGCCGGGCCGCTCTCGGGGATCTGCTCGGCGCCGACCCACGCGGAATTGTCTTCGGGCGCAGCGCAACTGCGCTCACCTATGACCTCTCGCGAGCGCTGGCTCGCACCTGGGCCCCCGGCGACGAGGTCGTCGTGACTCGCCTGGATCACGATGCCAATGTGCGGCCGTGGGTGCAGGCCGCGGCGGCAGTCGGGGCGGTCGTGAGGTGGGCCGACTTCGACCCCGCGACCGGTGAGTTATCGGTGGAGGCGGTGGCGTCGAGGCTGTCGCCGCGCACTCGGCTGGTGGCGGTCACCGCGGCGAGCAACCTCATCGGCACCCGTCCGCCGGTCGCTCAGATCGCGCGGGCCGCGCACGATGCGGGGGCGTTGGTGTGGGTTGACGGGGTGCACGCGACCGCGCATGCGTCGGTCGACGTGACCCGGCTCGGAGCGGATTTCTGGGCGTGCTCGCCCTACAAGTTCCTCGGCCCGCACTGCGGAGTCGTCGCGGCGGCGCCTGCTTTGCTCGGGGAGTTGCGGATGGACAAGCTGCTCCCCTCGACCGACGACGTGCCTGAGCGCTTCGAACTCGGCACGCTCCCTTACGAACTCATGGCCGGCACCACCGCGGCGATCGACTTCCTCGCGGGATTGGCTCGCGGGGCAGGCGCCGCGGACACCAGCCGGCGCGCCCACCTGCTGCGCTCGTATGCCGTGTTGGAGGCTCACGAGGACCGGTTGCGTTCGCGTCTGGAGCCGGTGCTGCGGGAGTTGCCCGGTGTCACGGTCTACTCCAACGCCGGCGCTCGAACGCCCACCATGCTGTTCCGGATCGCTGGCCGAGACTCGCAGGATGTGCGAAAAGCGTTGGCGACCAAGGGTATTAACGCGCCTGCTGGCAACTTCTATGCGATCGAGTGCTCTCGTCATCTGGGGTTGGCCGACGAGGGTGGCGTGCGGGTCGGGTTGGCGCCCTACTCGAATGATGACGACATCGACCGGCTCATCGCGGCGCTGCAGGAGATCACGCAAGGCTGACCGAGCTGACCCCAGACCCGAGGGGGGAGCCACCGCGGCCCGATGACGCAGCTGGCCCCTTCACCGACGGCGGAAGGGGCCAGCTGCGTTGACCTGGCGGCCGAACCTACTTGCGCAGTTCGGCGACCACCCGGGTGAGCGTCGCCTGATCGAGCTGAGCCACCTCGTTGACGAGGACCTGCTTCTCGATCGCCTCCAACTCGGCCAGGGACAGTCGCGATAGCCGGTCGAGCACGACGGCCTTGGCGGCGTCCGGCGGGAGCTGCGGGGCGGGCGCCGCGCTCGGAGCCGAGGCACCGAGGTCGCGGCTGCCGCCACCCTTGGGCACGGTCATCGTGATCGACAGGATCGCGAGCATGAGGAAGACCAGGCTGACGCCCAGAGCGATCATGCCGGCCTGGCGCATCGGCACGTTGTCGGTGCGTCCCTCCATATGAATCACCGAACCGATGATGTCGGCGTTCATTCCCGCCATGGCGGTGAACACGGCCAGCGAGATGGCAGCGCCGATGGCCCCACCCAGGGAGGAGGCCATCTTGTAGATGCCGGCGCCTGACCCCGCTTGGTTGGCGGGCAGGTTCGCCAGGGCGGCGTCCGTCGACGGCGTGGCATAGAAGGCCAACCCCAGACCGAACAGCGCGTAGGCGATGACGGCCAAGACGACGTACTGACCGATGAGCAGGTGGGTCATCATGAGCAGCACGCACGCGACGATGACGATGAGCGACCCCCAGATCATCGGCTTGCGCGGACCGAAGCGCTGCAGCAGCTTCTCGCCCACCCGGATGAAGCCGATGATGGCGACCCCGTAGCCGATCGTCAGCAGGCCGGCGTCCCAGGCGGTGTAAGGCGAGCCGTCCGGCTTCTTCCCGGCCAGTTGAATGAGCTGTTGCGAGACGATGAGCATGCCGATGGTGCCGTTGAGCAGGAAGTTCGAGATCGTCGCGCCAGTGAACGTCGTGTTCTTGAACAGCTTGAAGTCGATGAACGGCGCGTCCTTCTTACGCTCCACCACGACGAAGAACGCCCAAGCCACGACGGCGATCAGACCGAGTACGAGGGTGATCGCGCTCCCCCAGCCGAGCTTGCTGCCGAAGAGCAGGACGATCATCAGACCGAGGGTGCCGACGATGAAGAGGCACAGCCCCACGAGGTCGAAGGCGTTCCTCGGACCCGTCTGCTCGACGCGGTTCTCGGGAGTGCCGAAGATGAGGAAGAACGCGAGCCCCGAGACGGCGATCGAGGCCACGAAGATGCCCCGCCAGCCGACGTACTGCACCACGGCGCCGCCGAACAGGGCGGCCAGACCCGATCCACCCCAGGAGCCGATCGACCACATCGACACGGCCCTCTGCCGACCAGGACCATCCCAGTAGGTCTTCACCAAAGCCATCGACGACGGCATGATGCACGCCGCCGAGAAGCCCTGGATGGCGCGGCCGGTGAGCAACAGCGGAAGCGACAGCGGACCCTGGGCGAAGATGAGCAGGATCGAGCCGATAACGCCCATGATGATGCCGAGCAGGGTGATCTTGACCCGCCCGACCCGGTCGGCGGTGCCGCCCATGAGCACGATGAACAGACCGGAGAACAGTGCGGTGATCGACACCGCGAGGTTCATCGAGGCGGCCTCGATGTAGGTCGTGCCACCGGAGTTGATGTCCTTCATGATCGCGGGAGCGACCGTTCCGGCGGTGCCAGCGAAGAGCCAGAAAGTGATGACCGCCAGGACAATGCCGAACAACAGCTTGTCGGTGCCTTGGTAGGCCTTTGGGGTGGCCGCTGCGGGGGCTGCGACCGCTGACGACGACATGGCTACTCCTTGCCGAGATAGGCCAGCGCAGCAACGACAGCGGCTTCCGTGCCGGTGCGCAGGGTAGGTTGGATGGCCGGCGCGAAGCCGGGGTTGTGGTTGGCGACGACCGGCATACCCGGGGTGAAACCGCCGAGACCCCAGTAGGTGTAGGGGATTCCGAAGGCGTCGGGGATGCGGCTGAAGTCCTCGCTGGCGGGAATCTGCGCCATCGGGTGCACGCGCTCGGCGCCGAAGTGGCGCCGGAATGCCTCGGTGACGACATCGGTCGGAGCCACGTGATTGGACGTCAACGGGTATTGGTCGTAGTACTCGAAGGTCGGCTCCTGCGGCGACCCGCTGGTGGCGCACTCGCCGCGGACGATGCGCTCGATCGCGGCGATGAGCACGTCACGCACAGCCATGTCGTAAGCGCGCACGTTGACCAGGAGGGTGGCGCGGTCGGTGATGATGTTGCTCTTCGTCCCGGCCTGGACCGACCCGACCGTCACCACGCCAAAGTCACTCGGCGCGATCTCGCGCGCGACGACCCCTTGCAGGCGGGTGATGATCGAGGCCGCGAGCACCACCGGGTCGACCCCCAGGTGTGGCATCGAGCCGTGCGAGCCCTTGCCGAAGACCGTCACCTTGATCGAGTCACCGGCCGAGAGGACTGGGCCCGCTGCCGTCGAGACGTGGCCAGCTTCCGGAGCGGTCAGCACGTGCTGGGCGAGGGCGACATCGGGTTTCGGTATCGCGGTGAGCAGGCCGTCCGAGACCATCGCGGCGGCGCCCTGGGCGGTTTCCTCGCCCGGTTGGAACAGGGCGACATAGGTGCCACTCCACGACTCGGGAGCCAAGGACAGACACTCGGCGGCGCCCAAAGCGCAGGTGATGTGCGCGTCATGACCGCAGGCGTGGCTCACGCCGTCGACCTTGGAGGAGTAGGCCAAGCCGGTGTTTTCGGTCACCGGCAAGGCGTCGATATCGGCGCGGAACAACACGGTCCGCCCGGGACCGTTGGCGAGCACGCCGACGACTCCGCCGCCGATCTGGTGCACGGCATACCCGAAGGACTCGAGACGTCTGGTGATTTCGGCGGCGGTCTTCACCTCCTGCATGGACAGTTCGGGCTGTTCGTGGAGGTGGGTATACAGATCTTCTTGCCAGGCGCTCGTCCGGGCCATTCCCGCGAGCGCAGCTGAGGCAGTCATCCTCATCTTCTTTCATCGGGGGTTTACCGACGGCGGGAGCAGGCGCTTCCACCGCCTACTTCGAGCTTCCTCGGCCGGGCACGGACGGGAAAGGAATTGCCACGAATTGCCAGATCCTCAGACCTCGCGCGGGCCCGGGCGAAACGGGCGTATCAGGACGGCATACCGGGCCTCTTTGGGTCTGACACCGAGAGCAGCAGGCTCTCGGGGCGACTCGAAAGGTGTTCTCTCCCATGCGCACCACCACCTTCACCCGACTCTTCACGCTGACGGCAGGTCTGGCCACCGTGGCCAGCCTCGCCCTCGGTACCTCCACCGCTGCCCAAGCCGGGACCCTCGCTGCTGCCGGAGGGGCGAGCAGCGCGGTCAAGTCCACCGACGTCGGCTCCGGCGCTCCTACCCTCACCGCCGAGGCCAAGGCCGCGGGCAAGAAGGCCCACGGCGCCAAGGCCACGACGACCGAGATCCTCGAGGCCTACTGGACCAAGGACCGGATGGCCGCGGCGATCTCCGCCGACCAGGACCCCGCGCTCGCGAGCTCGGCCACGGCATACGTCGAGAAGACCACCCGCGACCTCAAGGCCGGCAAGAAGCCCGCCACCAACGACGGACCGGTCCGCAGCGTTGCCGGCACCGCGAGCCAGGTCTTCGCGCCCGCCGGCACCGGCGCCGGGTCCGGCGGGCTCGTCCAGGCGGCCTACAACCCGAACCTGCCCTACTACGTGCCCACGGCATACACGGCTGGGAAGGTGTTCTTCACCAAGGGCGGCCTCAACTACGTGTGCTCGGGCACCATCGTCAACTCCGAGGGCAAGGACACCGTCTGGACCGCGGGCCACTGCGTGCACGGCGGCCAGGGCGGCACGTGGCACAGCAACTGGACCTTCGTGCCGGCCTATGACGACGACCTGGCCAACCCGCGGCCCTATGGCACCTGGTCGGCAGGCCAGCTGTGGTCGAAGTCGGCGTGGACCGGCAGCTCGGACTTCAGCCAGGACATGGGCGTCGCCATCATGAACACCAACTGGGGCTACCACATCGTCGACTACTTCGGCGGCCAGGGCCTGACCACCAACCGCGGCAAGAGCGGCGTCTGGGAGAACGCGTTCGGCTACCCGGCCGAGGCGCCCTTCGATGGCGGCAACCTGATGCGCTGCTGGGGCTCGACCTCGCCCGAGTGGGACGCCTGGCTGGTCTGGTCGCAGACCGTCAAGATCCCGTGTGACATGACCCGCGGCTCCTCCGGCGGCGGCTGGCTCTACGGCTACAACGGCGACTGGGGCCAGCTCAACGGCGTCAACAGCCGCATCGACAAGATCGTCGGCCCGACCATCATGCTCTCGCCGTACTTCGACGACGACGCGTGGGGCCTCTACAACTCGACCCGCTACCTCTGATGGCTCACTCGCCGTCACCTTGGCGGCACGGAACGCGCCCGGATTCCCCGGGCGCGTTTCCGGTGCCCGGCCTAGCATCGGGTATGCCGTCCGCTCCGTCCGCTCCGTCCGCTCCGTCCGCTCCAGAGGCGGGTATGCCGTCGCCGCTCACCTCCCAGCCTTGGGCGGGTGCACCTAGCTCCGTTGCGCCAAAGGCCGGTATGCCGTCGCGGCGCCGGGTGGTGCGCGCTCTCTCGGTGGGCGGGGCGGCGCTGGCCGGGGCCATTGTGGCGGGGTGCGGCCGTGGCAGCAGTCCTGGCGGTGGATCGACGGGAGGGGTGGCACCGGTCGGGCCATCCAGTGGGCAGCCCAGTGCAGTGCCGCCGGCTACTGGCTCCGTGGTGCCGGGTTCCCCGGGCACCGGACCGGCGCCGCTGCCCGAACCGTCCGGTGTCGCGACCGGTCTACCGACCCCGAAGATCACCGAACCTGTTGCTGGGCAACGGCTTCGGGTAGTGGGGTTTGATTTTGTGCGGGCTGAGGGGTCGAGCGTCGTCGTTCAAGCGACGAGCGGCGTCCCTCCGTGTGATGCGGTGACGGGGGCGGATGTGGTCGAGACATCAGGTCGCGTCGTGCTGACCCTGTGGACCGGGCCGCAGGATGGGGCCACCGGTTGCGACGGCCCGCAGGCGGCCATCGGGATCATCCAGTGGATCCGCGTCAAACTCGCCGCTCCCCTGGGTAGCCGCGAACTCGTGCCCGGTCACCAGGCCTGACCGGCCGGGCTCGATCATGGCCGCAGTCGTTGCCATGGATAGCCGCTGACAAATTCGCCTTTACTCCTGCAATCGTATGTGTGTTCGAGTACAATCGAAGGGTGACGATCACTCACCTCGACCCACAGTCCGGCGGCGGTATGCCGTCCGGCGGGGTTTCGTCGGCTGGGTCGGCTGAGCTGTCGGCGCCTGCCGCCCGCGGGGTGGCGCCGGTGGGTGGGGTGTCGAAGGACCAGCGGGTGCAGCCGGGGGTGGTGGGGCTGTCGACGGCGGTGGTGCATGCGATGTTCGACGGGATCCACGCCAAGCTCGCCGCGGATGGCGGGGTGCTGGTCTCGTCGGCGGACATCCACGAGGTCGACCGGATCGCGCGCCGGGCTGAGGCGTTGCGGTTGGCGTTGGTGGCCAAGGCCGATGCTCAGCAGGCGCACCGCCGGTTCGGGCATTCCTCGACCTCGGCGTGGGTTGCTGCGACGACTCGTAGTGGGGGTGCCAGCGCGCAGCGTGACGTTGTGCTGGCGACCGCGTTGGCGGACGGGTTGGACCTCACCCGGGAGGCGTTCCAGGCTGGTGAGGTCTCGGTGTCGAATGTCGGGATCGTCGTGCGGACCATGAACAAGCTGCCCACGACCCTGTCGCCGGTGGAGCGGGAGAAGGTCCACACCTGCCTGGTGCGCGATGCGAAGCATCTGAACCCGGGGAAGTTCGACCGGGCCGCGAAGGTCGCGTTGGCTGCGGCGGAGAAGACCGCCGCTGACGTCGCTGATCATCTCGAAGCGCAGTTGTTGGATGAGGAACGCCGGGCGTACCGGTCCTCGACCGTGACCCTGCGTGACCTGGGCAACGGCACCACCGACCTGCGGGCCCTGCTGCCCACGACAGTGGCGGGGATCCTGCGGAAGGTGTTGCAGTCGATGACCGCACCCCGGCGCGACCACCTGCGCCACGCTGCAGAAGCAGCGTTGGTTGACGGGCAGACCCCGGCCGGGTGTTTCACCGACGGATCGGTCGCCGCTGACCTGCTCAGCGCCACGACCACGCACGAGCACCCGGCGTTCGGCGTTGGCGCCTCGACATCGACGGGCGTGAGCGGTCGCACGATGGAAGGCCGAAACGCGGACTGGGCCGACATCGACTGGGCCCAACGCCGCGGCCGAGCTCTCACCGAACTCATCGAGCACCTGGACACCGAGAAACTCACCGGGAAAGTCGCCTCCACCGTCATCATCACCATGACCGCCGAACAAGTCCTCGGCGCCGCGAAAGCCGCCCAACTGCAAACCACTGTCCATGAGCTGACCGGGACCCTCCTGCCGATGAGTCCCTCCAGTGCAGCAGCCACCACCGACACCGGACACTTGCTCTCGGCCAGCGCCGCCAGACGGATCGCCTGCCAAGCCGACATCATCCCCGCCGTCCTCGGCGGACCCAGCCAGATCCTCGACCTGGGCAGACAGAACCGGTTCTTCAACGACCACCAACGCACCGCCCTCGCCACCAACTACGAAACCTGCGCCGCGGCCGACTGCGACCGACCCTACGCCTGGTCCGAGCTACATCACGAAGACCCATGGTCCAAGGGCGGGTTCAGCGACCTCGACAAAGCCCTACCTCTCTGCGGCTACCACCACCGCAAGATCCACGACCCCGGCTACCACCACCACATCACCCGAGAGGAACACGCACACGGCAACAGCGCGGGGGCGAAGACCGTCCACTTCACGCTGAGGACATAGACGACGCGGCCGGGAGCCGGACCCCAGCCGCTCGGTCTGGGCGACCGCAGCCGGATTACACGGATAGAGAAGGCTGTGCACCCCGGCGGCGCCCGAGTCGCGCGCGGACGCGTGCGAGACGCGTGCGAGACGCGTGCGGAGGCAGTACGGCGCGGGTGAGCGGACGGCATACCCCTGTTGTCTTTTCGATAGACGCGGGGTGTCTTTAGGCCTATTGCGGCCGGTAGCGCGCTTCTAGAATCGGGCCCCTCAGGTGTTGCGCCCATCGGGGCCCGCCGACACGTTGGTTGCCCTGGAGGGTCACCCCATGGAGGATCTCCCGCTCTATCTGCGGCTGGTCATCATCTTGCTTCTCGTCGCGGGGAACGCGTTCTTCGTCGGGTCGGAGATCGCCATTTCGTCGGCCCGGCGCAGCCGCATCCGGCAGCTAGCCGAGGACGGCGACAAGCGGGCCAAGACCGTGCAGTTACTGCACGAGGAGCCCGAGCGGTTCTACTCGGTGACCCAGGTCGGCATCACCCTCGTCTCCCTGGGCCTCGGCGCCGTCGGTATGGAGACCCTGCACACCGTCATCGACCCCTACGTCGTCGACATCTTCACGGCGCTGGGCGACCACGACGCGCTACATCACGCCGCGCACACCTTCGCCTATGTCCTGTCGTTCATCCTCGTGTCGTTCGTCCACATCGTTGGTGGCGAGCTCGCGCCCAAGGTCCTGGCCTTCCACAAGTCCGAGAAGCTCTCGCTCATGGTCGGGCGGCTCATCAACGTCCTGTACCTCGCCTTCCGCCCCCTCATCGCCGTCATGAAGTGGGCCTCCGACCTGCTGCTGCGCCTGTCCGGACAGGGCAACCTCGGCGGGCACGGCGAGAGCCACTTCACCATGAGCGTCGAAGAGATCCGGATGATCCTCGAAGCCAGCGAGAAGGACGGCATGCTCGCGCCCGAAGAGACCGAGATGATCCGCGGCGTCTTCGAGCTCGACGAGCACTCGGTCCGCGAGGCGATGGTGCCGCGCACTCAGATCCGCGCCCTCCCGCAGAACGCCACCCTGGGCGACACGCTGCGCTACTTCCGCGACATCCCGCACGCTCGGTTCCCGGTCTATGACAAGAGCATCGACAAGATCACCGGCATCGTGCAGATCAAAGAGCTGCTCACCTACATGGCCGAGCACGCCTCCAGCGACAGCATGGCCACCGTGAGCAAGAAGAAGGTCATCGATTTCGCCAAGCCGGCCTTCATGGTGCCCGACAGCAAACCGCTCAACGACCTGCTCGCCGATTTCAAGCGCACCCGCCAGCAGATGGCGATCGTCGTCGACGAATACGGCGGCACCGAGGGCATCATCACCCTGGAGGACATCCTCGAAGAGATCGTCGGCGACTACGAGGACGAGTTCACCCACGCCGCTCGGCGGGTCAAGAAGCTCGAAGGCAGCCAGTACGAGATCGACGCCTCGATGCGCATCCTCGACCTGGAAGACCTGGTGCCGTTCGACTTCCCGCAGGACGACGACTACGTCACCCTCGCCGGGCTGTTCTACAAGTTCTTCGGCAGTGTCCCCAACGTCGGCGACATGGTCAGGCTCGACGGCGGCCAGCTCACGGTCCGGGAGATGGACAACCATCGGATCACGCTGCTGCTCTTCGAGGACACGGCCGTCGCGGCCGACGGCTCTACCCATCTCGCGGAGTCCACCTCGGCCGCCGAGGAGGAGCACGGTCTGTTGCACCGGCTGCGGCACGGCAGTTCCGACAACGACTAACCCCGGGTATGCCGTCCGCGCACCTCGGGTATGCCGTCCGCGCACCTCGGGTATGCCGTCCGCGCACCTCGCGGGCACGGCATACCGTCGCAGACGGCATACTCTCGCAGTCGAAGAACCGAGCGACACTCGCCTGCTGGCGTTGCGCGCGGTCGGGAGCCGGCTCGATGATCGGGGCTCGGAGAGCAGGGAAGGTCCATGGCGAGCAGCAGCACGAATGGTCGATCCCGTGGTCGATTCAGCGGTCGAGTGCCCAGTCACCTGCTCGGTCGCTCGGATGATCCGGGCGCGGAGGTCGCGCGCTGGTTCGACCGGCGCGGTCTGACGCTGCTGCTGTCGGGCACGCCCTACGCTCGCTCCACCTCGGAGCGCGCCACTCCGGTGCTCATCGGATGGTTCCTGCTGGTCATGCTCGTCGGGCTGCCGCTGTCGACGACGTTGTCCTGGTGGGCTTCGCTCGGACTGGCGGTCGGCATCGTCCTGGTCACCTGGCTCGCCTCCAACCTGGCCCGCAGGCGCCCGCCGTTCGGACCGATCCAGCGCATCGGGTGGCTGGAGTCGGCCGCCTTCGTGCTCGGCCCACCCCTGCTGGTCATGCTCGCGACGAGCGCCGACGAGTTCGCCGGCGAGGAGGTCGACCCGCAGACCTTCAAACTCGTCACCGTCATCGTCATCGGCGTCATCCAGGTGCTGGCGGTGTTGGTCATCCTCGGGCTGGAACGGCTCGGCCTCGTCACCCTCTCGCGCTGGCTGAGCCGCAGCCTGGGCCGATCGCTCAGTCAGACCGGCTCGACGCTGGCCACATCGCTGCCGGTCTCGCTCGGGGTGGTGTTCTTCTTCTTCCTCAACCCTGGTGTGTGGGGGTCCATCGGCACCCTGACGATCACGCCCTATCTCGCGGTCATCGCCGTGCTGCTGCTCCTCGCCGCCCTCTTCATCGCCCGGCAGCAGCACCTCGGTCTCGCGGAGCTGGTCCACTTCGAGACCACCGAGGACCTGCGCGCGGCCATGGCCGACACGCCCCTGTGTGACGCGCCGACCCCGGAGGTGCCGGCCACCTGCCCGCTCACCAGGAGGCAACGCTTCTACGTCCGACAGGTGGCCATGCTGTCTCAGCTCATGGTCGGGCTGATCATCGCCGGCGCCGTCTTCCTGCTCTTCCTCGTCATCGGCTACCTCGCGATCGACCCCGCGACCGCCCAGGTCTGGACCCGCTCCGCCCCGCACGCCCTCTTCACGTATGCCGGGTCCGGTCACACCTACCTGATCAGCACCGCTCACCTGCGGGTGGCCGGTTTCCTTGCGGTCTTCGTCGCCTTCAATTTCACCCTCGCCTCGGCGACGGATGCCCGGCTGCGGCACACGGCCAAGGAAACGGCCTTCCAGGTGATCCGGCAGGCGTGTGCCATGCGGCTCACCCTGTTGCAGGGTCCGCCGGCCGCGAGTCCGGTCGCTCCCGGCACCGAGTCAGATCAGGAGAGCGATGACTGACCACGGCTCGGGCCGCTCCTGGATAGCACGCCTGCGGGGAGCGCTGGGCGGCTCCGGTTCCTCGGCCTCCACCACCTCCCGGTATGCCGTCCGCCACCTCGGCACGCTCCAGCCACCCGCGGGGTATGGGCACCTGGTGACCGCGACCGTGGGCGAAACCGGCCTGATCGCGCTGTGGACCCGATCGGACCAGGAGGTGCAGCAGCCGGGCGCGGAAGGTGCGCTCACGGCATACGGCTGGCCGTCCGGGCGCTCCGGGAGTCTCGACGCAAGGCAGACCCTGCTCGTCCCGCGGATGCCGGTCGCCTATCCGTTCGTGGCGTCGATGACGGGCGGCCGGTGGCTGCTCGCGGGCCTTGACGAGCAAGGGCGCGACCTGGCGTGCGTGCTGGATTCCACCGGCACGGTCAGTCACACCGGGGAGATCGGCGAGATTCCGGAAGGGGTGACCACAGACCGCGACGACGATGTCTGGGTGGTCGGTTCCCGATCCGGTCCGCGGCTCACCCGCTGGACGCCCGAGCTGCGGCCCCGCTGGTCGCTGCCGCCAGGCACCGCCGCCGACGACGGCCTGGTGTCGATGACGTTGGCGCGGGGCGACGTGTGGGCGCTGCCCTTCCCGGGCTCGGTGGTGCTGCGCGTCGCGGGCGGCCGGGTCAACGCCGTCACCGGGATCCCCACCGGCGGACTCGGGGTCATCGTCTACGGCGACTGGATCGGCGTGCTCGATGCCGGCACCCGAGCGGACGAGGTTGTCATCGGCCAGGTTGCCGGCGACCGGTTCAACGAGAGCCACCGCGTGCTACTGCAGCACCCCCATGGTGGCCCGCTGCCCTCCTGCCCGGTCTACTGCCGGGAGGACACGGCATACCTCATCGACGGCCCCGACGCGTATGCCGTCTCCCTCACCGCCCTGCTCGCGCACGCCGGTCTGGTGTTCAGCGACCCGATCGATCGGCAGTGACAGTCGTCGGCACGAGACTGGTTCGGCTGGGGCCGCGTCCGGAGCTGACCCTGACCGACGGCCGGTGATGAGGCGCGGGTGCGCTCAGGCCCGGTCGAGGCGGATCGTGATCGTGCCTTCCAGGACGACGGTGTCCGCGTCGACTCGCCGCGGGCGCAGATCGCTGGTCACCTGCACGGCACCGACGGGTATGCCGTCCACCGTCACCACCGGGGTCGCCGCACCCAGGGCCACGCCATCCGGTGTCGCGTCATCCTGGGTCTCGACAGGCGGGCTGGCCGGTGTCGTGGGTTCTGCCGGGACCGCGGCAGGTGGGCGGACGGCATACGGGAGGGTCGTCTCGAGAGGGCCGCCCGAGGTGGTGGGTGCGGACGGAGCCGCGAGGACGACCCGCTCGTCGAGGCGCGGGACGACGGCATCCAGCCGCAACTCGCGCTCGATGCGGGCCGCGAGGGCTGCCGCGGGGTCGGGTTCGCCGTGGACGCAGAAGACGGTCGCGGGCGCCGGTGACAGCGCACGCAGCCAGTCGAGCAGGTCCGAGGCGTCGGCGTGGACCGAGAACTCGGTGTCATGCAGGATTTCGGCGCGCACGCCGACGTATTGCCCGTGCATCTTGAGCCGGGTAGCGCCCTCGATGAGGGCCCGGCCGCGGGTGCCGGCGCCCTGGTAGCCGGTGAGGACGACGGCATGGCGCGGGTCGGGCAGCATCCGGGCGAGATGGTGCAGGACCCGCCCACCGGTCGCCATGCCGGACGAGGAGATGATGATGCTCGAGCCGTGCCGCGACTCGGTGTAGGCCCGAGAATCTTCGGCGCTGCGCAATTCCTGGACGTCGCCGAGGATCTCGTGCAGGTCGAGTTCGGCGCGCATCTCGGTGGCGTTGTCGCGATAGGCCTGCAGCGCGTCGAGGGCCATCGGCGAGTTGACGACCACAGGGACCCTCGGGATGCGGCCGTCGCGGCGCAGGTCGGACAGGGTCTTGAGGACGACCTCGGTGCGGTCCACGGCGAAGGCCGGCACGAGCACCGACCCCCCGCGGGCCACCGTGCGCCGGATGACATCGGCGAAACCCTCGTGCGGCAACTCCAGCGGCTCCGGGTGCTCGCGGTCACCGTAAGTGGATTCAACGAGCACGTATGCCGCCCCCGGCGGGATCTCGCGCGGACGCAGCACGGGGTGGTCGTGGCGACCGAGGTCGCCACTAAACAGAACTGAGGTGCTGGGCGTTTCGACCCGGACGCTGGACGACCCGAGGATGTGCCCGGCCCGGGTGAAGCGCGCCCAGAGCCCGTCGCCGAGGTCGAGATCGCGGTCGTAGTCGACCGCAGTCATCAGCGGCAAGGTCGCCTCGACGTCGGCGGTGTCGTAGAGCGGTTTGGGCGGGTTGTGTTTGGACCAGCCGCCCTCGGCAGCGTCGAGGGCGTCGCGCTCCTGCAGGTGAGCCGCGTCGCGCAGCACGATCTCGGCGAGCCGGATGGTTGCTGCCGTCGCCCACACGGGGCCGTGAAAACCGTTGCGCACCAACGCTGGAAGGTAGCCACAGTGGTCGAGATGGGCGTGCGTGAGGATGACGTCGGTGATCAGCGAAGGATCGATCGGGAAGGGCTCCCAGTTGCGCCGTCGCAGTTCACGCTCACCCTGAAAGGCCCCCGCGTCGACGAGGATGCGCCGTGCACCATCGGTGAGCAGGAACTTCGAGCCCGTCACCGATCCGGTCGCGCCGAGAAAGGTCAAGGTCGTGGCGGTGCTCATGCCACCATTCAACCCCCGCCAGTCTCGCGACGGTCATCTGGGGCGAGGCGGGGCCGTCCCCGCCCCTCCGTGTCGCTCCGTGCGCGCGCCATTCCGACCGAATGGCGGCGTCCGTTGCGATCCCGGGGGGGTTTGGGAGGGACGAGGACGGCGGATCGAGGCCCGCTGCGGTCACAGCGGGTTATTGCAGGTGCCGTACTTCGGGCCGTAGGGACGACCCCACATGTCGAGCAACTGCGTGCCCTTCCACGTGCCCCAGACCGACCCGTCCGGCGCGGTGAGGGTCTCGTCGTAGGTGTACTTGCCCGAGTAGTAGACGCCGTTGAAGCGCGAGCTGATCGACCAGCTCCCGACGAGCGTGTACAGCGTGCCGTCCGGGCCCTTCATCGTCACCGTGGGCGCGGTCTTGGTCTTGGTGCCGCTGGACTGCAGGTAACCCGACACCGACCACAGGTCCAGGCCGTGGCAGCGGATGAGCATGGACGTGCCTACCGGGTAAGGGGCCGGCGACGGGGCGGCCTGCGCGGCCGGTGCGGCCGTGAGCAAGGCAGCGGCGGCGCCGGCCGAGACGGCGAGTGCGGCTGCGCTGCGACGGAGGCCGCGGTGAGCGGTGCGGGTGCAGGCTGCGGTGGAGGTGCTGGGTCTTGACATGGTGACTCCTGGGGAGAACCTCTGCGCTGTGCGGCTCGACAGCGGGGCCACAGGTGGCCCAAAGCCACGGTGACAGCGCACGCGTTAAGCCGCGGTCAATAGTCCGCTAAGAGAGTTCCCACCGCGGGCGCGAATGTCGCCACGGGCATTTCCGGCAATTCGCCGTGGAATAGGAGTCCCCGTGGGTGGTGCGGCACCATAGGCCAATGCGCTCCGCACCCCCCGGCCGACGATCGGCGCGTTCGCGCACGGCAGCAGCGCTCGTGGGGGTCGGCGCCCTCCTCGCGGTGGTGCTCACCGACGGGCACTCCGAGGGCTTCCGATCAGCCCTCGCTCTCGGCCGCACAGCGCAGGGGTATGCCGTGCCCGACCCCGGGTCGGACGCCGGCAACGGGCTGGTCGGCGGCGACACGCCCGCGCTGCAGTCCGCGAGTACCGGCGCTGCCCCAGCCGGGGGCGGCTCCCCCGGTCAAAACCTCGCTATTCCCGGCGAAGCCAAACCGTCGACCGACCCCTCGGCAGGGGCGTCCGGATCGTCGGGGGCGGTTGTCACTCGGTCTGCATCCGGTGACCCAACCGGCTCCACCGTTGGGCCAGCTCCCACCGGGTCGTCCACTTCGATCTCACCGACGACAGGGAGCGCCGGGACCACCACACCCCAACTCGCCTTCCTTGCGACGGCTGCCGGCACACCGGCATACCGGCAGGCGAGCAACTCGGCCTTTCGACTGGACGTGCGGACAGCGCCACTGGACCCCACCTCCCCCGCCCGGCTGGCGCGCCTGCTCGCGCTGATCCAATCGACCCCGGCAGGGACGGCCGGGATGAACACCAGGGCGTGGAACTCCACTGTCCTCACCGTGCCGGCGGGCACCCCCACCACGGATGTCGCGTTCGGGTCATGCCCGTATGCCGCGCATCCGGACTTTTTCGCCGGGCGAGGGATCTTCCTCGGCGTTCCTATCCCGACCAATGCCACGCCAGGCCTCGGAGGCGATGGCGGGATGACGATCTACGATCCGGCCACCGGACGGCTCTGGGAGTTCTGGAAGGCCGCGAAGGTCAACGGGATGTGGACCGCCTGCTGGGGCGGGCGGATCGATGACGTGAGCACCAGCAGGGGCTATTTCGACCGGCCGTTCGGGTCGGCGGCGTCGAGTCTGGTCAATGCGGCGGGGATGGTCACCATCGCCGAGGCCCGTGCGGGGGTGATCCCGCATGCGTTGTCCATTGCGCTGCCGCAGACCAAGCTCCAGGTCGCCGTGTGGCCTGCGCAGCGCACCGACGGGCGCGATACTCATCCAGATGCCATCCCCGAAGGTGCACGAATGCGTCTGGACCCCACGGTCAACGTCGACACCCTGCCGATGTCGCGCCTCGGGAAAGCCCTGGCGCGCGCCGCACAGAAATTTGGACTCCTTGTCGCCGACGTCTCTGAGGGCGTCGTGTTGGACGGTGAGTCCGGGCAACTGGACATCCAGGCGGGGCGCCGCGACCCATGGCTGAGCATCTACGATGCGTCGCGCTACGAGACGGGCGGCACGGTCCTCGACGGTTTCCCGTGGTCGCGCATTCAGTTCGTCGCGGACGGGTGGGGTCGCTGACCCGTAACCGGGAGACGCGCAAGCAAACCCGGCCAGTCTCGGTCAGCGCAGAGCCACGAAGCGGCTCAGACGGCCATGGCCGGCACCCGCCGGTCGAGCACGTCGAGGTCGAGCAGCGGCGGCCGAGCGCGCTGGGTCACCCGATGGGATGCCGCGCCGTACAGGTCTTCGAGAGTCAGGTGGGCCGGATCGCGCACGAGGGCCAGCCCCCGCTGAGTGACCTCGAACGCCGTCTGAACCTGGTGGTCGTCGACGTGTTCGCCGTAGCAGAAACGCCGCGGCAGCACGACCGGGAACTGACCGGCATCCAAGGCGCCCAGCACCGCGCCGGTCCCGGCGTGCGTGACGACGACGTCGGCTTCGTGCACCGCGCGGTTCAACTCGGCATACGGAACCGCCTCGCGAGCGTCGATCCCGAGCCCGGACACATCGGTGCTGCCGGTTTGCCACAGCACCTCGACATCCGCGGGCAGGATCTGCCTGATCCGCTCGACGGCGCGGCGGAAGCCATAGCGACCCTGGGTGCCTAGGGTGACCACGGCCCGGCGCAGCGGCTTGGGCGACGTCGCATCAGTCGAGTAGATGTCGAACGGCGACCCTGCGAACCTCCAGCGGCCGCCGGCCCAGGACTCATGTTGGGTGAACAGATTCACCGCCGGCACCAGGGCGAGCAACGCGCCGGTCCGGCTCGGACCCACCGCGCGGGTCGCGCTCTCGATGTAGTAGGTCGGGATCCCCCGCATCGCCGCCTGCGGCAGGGCGGACAACGCCAATGACGCACCCGTGGAAACCACCCGACTGACGTCGTAACGCCGGAAGATGGCGCTCACCGAGCGGGCATTGCTCATGACATGACCAACGTCGCGTGGGTCGGCAGGGCCGGTCCAATGGACCGTCTCACCCGCCAACAGCGAGGCGGTCTGCGGGCTGCGAGTGGTCACCCAGACCACGTCGTCGTCGATGTCCAGGCGCGGCACCAACCGGTGCAACTGGGTGATGTGTCCACCCTCGTTCGCCACGAGCAGAGTCGTCACTAATGCATCCCCTCTTCACCCCAGCGACTGCCAGATCACCGGGTTCCCCATACGCCGACACCGCCCTAAGGCGTCAGCGCGCTGGCCAGGTCCCAATTCCTGACCAGTGATGCGTATGTGCCAGGCACACACGTTAAGACGGATGATAGCGGTCATATCCCTCGCACTGCTAGGCGAAGGAATATGAATCTCACCTATTGCAGCGCATTACACTGAATTGACCGCTCTATCCTTTATGTCCCATATTGGACGATTTCAGCGCTATTCGGTGCAGCCCCAACTGGGCCACGAAGGTCAGCGCCGCCATCGCGGCCCAGCCCGTCAGAGCCCCTCGCGGCTCGCTCGCTGCCCACAGCATCGGGATGGCACACAGGACCGCCCGAGCCACGCTCCACCACGCCTGGGTGTCGACCCGGCCGAGGAGCACCAGCGTCTGCGAGACCGGGACACACCAGAACATCGAGCCGAAGTACAGCAGCGCGGCCACGAGGACCGACCCAGCGGCCGACCACTGGGGACCCAACAGCGGGACCAGGACGAGCACGGCATACGTGGCCCCTCCCAAGAGCAACACCATCCCGGCTGCGAGCAGCAGAGTCCACCGGGCGTGGTAGCGACGCAATTGCGGCAGCTCGCGGCGGCGGATCATCCCGGCGGCATGTCCGAGGTAGATCGGGCCGAACGTGCTGTTGAGCGTGGACACCACGGGCATGAGGAAGCGGGCGACCAACGCCCAGGCACCTGCCACCTCGACAGCGCCAACGGCGGGGAGGACCAGCATGGGCAGGGCACCAGCCAGCGAGACCAGCACGTTGCTGCCCGGCTGCCAGCGGGTCTCGGACCGCAGAACCCGCCACTCGGCCCACGAACTTCGTCCCCACCACAGCGAGCGGTCGCCGGTCGCGCGCAGAAGGACCACCAGTCCCAGCACGAGCGAGATGAGCCAGGGGATCGTGATGATGACGAAGCCCGGCAACCCGATGGCCAGGAAGAGCAGGATGAGGGCGGCGTTCGACAGTCCCTGAGTTGCTCGGCTGTGGGCTAACAAGTGCTGTTGCTGACGACGCAAGACCACGCCCTGGACGAGTTGCAGGCCGCCGGTCACCGCCGCGCCGACCCCTCCCAACCCCAGCAGCAGACCCAAACGGTGCTGGCCCATCACGGCAGCGAGGGCTGCAGCGAGGGTGATCAGCGCCAGCACCATCCAGAGGACGGCCAGGCCGGCCCGGGAGATCTCGTGGGCTCGGTCTTCCTCGACCACCGTGGTCCGTGACTCGGCGGCCCACGTGTTGAACGTGGCGACCACGGCCGTGACGCTCGTGACGACGCCGTAGTCGGCGAAGTCCCTGGCCGTGGTGGCCCGGGCGGCTGCTGCGATGGCCCCCAGCACGGCGACCTGGGCGAGAACCGTGGAGCCGAGCAGTTGCCCGACCAGACGCAGCTGCCGACTCACCTGAGGTGCTCGGGCAGCGTCCAGAGCGACCCGAGGTACTCGTCGAACGCATACGGAACGAACCGTGAGGTGCCGGCGCCCGGATAAGGGCTGAACTCACCGAACCACACTGCGCCATCGACGTCGTAGAGGTCGATCCGGATGAAATCCCACCCGGCGGATAGACGTCGGGCAATCTCCAGCATCAGGTCGAGCCGCTCCGGTCGAGGCACCGGGTCATTGCGCCACTTGGCGCTGCGGCCGGGCAGCAGCTCCCACTCGGGGGTGTAGTGGCAGAGGCTGTGCGCGTCACTGAACCGTTCGGTGTGCACCTGGATGACCCGCGGTTCACCGTCGAAGCACAGGAGTTTGTAGTCGGCCGGCGTGCCACCACCGGGCAGACGCCCCTCCAGCAGATATCGCGTCGGGATCTGGGTGTAGGCCCATTCGCCCAACAGCTCACCGGGAGCGCTCGATCGCCAGGCCTGAGCCCGGCGGATGATCTCTTCCCGGGAGCGTCCGTCCGGGCCGAAGACGACGGTGCCGGTGCCGTTGTTGGGTTTGAGCACCCACGGTCCCACGGCCTGAAGGTCGGGCAGATCCTCGAGGCTGTCGCCCTGCCACAACAGCTCGGGAAGCCGCATCATCGCAGGGTCGGGCACGCGCTCTCTGGCCAGCCGTCGCATCTCGAGCTTGTCGGAGAAGTCGACGAGCATCTGGCGGCGATCATGCAGGATCCGCCAGTTGATCTTCTCGCTGAACCCGTGCGGGTCACGCAGATCCGGCCACCGGCGATGCCTGGCCAGGAAGAGAAACCTCCTCCGGGCAGGCACCGGGAGCAACGAGGCCACCCGCCAGTAGAGCGGACGAAACGTCTTGCGCGCCTTCGCCACGATCGTCATCGCCGCCCCCAGCCCAGCACCGCGCACCAATCGACCCTCACGTACGTCCCCCTCTTCGACTCCGACACACAATCTCCCCACAACAGCACCGCCGGCGGGCCGCTCACCCGTTCGACGGCGACGACGGCGACGACGGCGACGACCTCGATGGCCGCTGCGTCGCTGACGACGGAAGTCGCCACAGCTGCCCCACCGCACGATCGACGGCTTGGCTCGCGAACGGAGACCCGCCGGAGGGGTAGGGCGTGAACTCCCCGAACCACAGCTCGCCGTCGATGTCGTAGAGATCGACCCGAATGAAATCCCACCCGGCGGACAGCCGCCGCGCCAGGCTCAGGACGCGATCGAGATTCGCCGGGCGCGCGTGCGGGGCCGGGGAGCCGAGCACGTAATGCCCGGCGACCGGCTGCCACTGAGGGTCATAGGTCGCGATCGAGTAGTCGCGAGTGAAGCGGTCTCGGTGCACCTGGATGAAACGCGGTATGCCGTCGAAACAGAAGACCTTGAACTCCGGGGGCGGCTGGTCTCCGGGCAACCTTTGCTCGAGGACGAACCGCAGGGGCACCTGCGTGTAGCCCCACTCGCCCAGGTAATAGCCGGGTTCGCTGGTGGCCCAGCCTCTGGTCGCGGCCACCAACTCAGCGACCGACCGACCGTCCGGGCCGAGGATGACCTTGCCCGTGCTGTTGCTCGGTTTGAGCGCCCACGGCGAGGGTCCCTCGAGGTGAGGACACTCGCGGAGGTCGTTGCCCGACCACAGCAGCGGGACGATGTGCAGCTCGTGTTCGTCGGGCACCCGCTCCCGGGCGATCTCGCGCATTCGCAATTTGTCGCACACCTCGACGATCTCGGGGCGGCGGTCATTGAGGATGCGCCAATTCAGCTTCTCGGTGAAGGTCGCCGGGTCGGTGAGGTGCGGCAAGCGGCGGTGGCGCAGCGCGTAGACCACCACGCGTCGGGTCCGCGGCGGCAGGATCCGCATGAGACGCAGGTATGCCGGCCGCAACCGTTTGCTGAGGCCGTCCCGGGGGGAGTGTGGGGGAGAGCTGTCCTGAGATTTCACGGTCGGCGCCTGTGCGCTGGCCAGCGTCGGGCGGCCAGGGCGGCCGCGACCACCGTCTGGGCTCCCAGCACCGGGGCCCACCGAACACCGTGCGGGCGACGCATCACCTGGACCGCGGTGCGCAGCACCGCAGCGGGGCGCCCGGCACGGGTGAGCTCGCGGGCTACCGACCCCACGAGGTAGCCGCTGCCGAGCTTCGGGTCCAGCCGGTCGACCCGGTGGACCCACGTCTGGGTCTTGTACTCGGCCCGGGCGCGGTCCCGGCCTGGGGCGGCAACGACATCGACCCCCACGTGCGAACTCTGGTGCACCACCGCACCCTGTCGCTCCGCGGTGAGCAGCCACCAGGTGTCCTCGCTGGCCATCAGCTCGGTGTCCATCGGCACCTGCGCGACCTTCCGCCGGAACACCAGGGTCGGGGTCATGATCCGACGGCACCGGCTGGCCCACACGCTCGGTCCGTAGAAATACTCGGCGACGGTGCGACCGGACAGCAGCTCGACCGGCTCCACCCGGGATCGACCGTCGGGATAGTGCACCAGGCCCCGGCTCGCATAGATCGAGACATCGGGCCGCTGCTCGAAGACGGCCAGGGCGTCCAGCAGGTGCCCCGGCCGCCAGGTGTCGTCGTCGTCCAAGAAGGCGATGACCTCGCCGGTGGCCGTCTGCATGCCGAGGTTTCGGGCAGCAGCCGCACCTTCCCGTCCTCCGGTGTGGACGAGGACGACGCCCGCGGGCATCGACTCAGCGGTGATCATCTCGCCGGAGTCATCGACGACGATCACCTCGACGGGTACGCCTTGGGCCTGCGCAGACGCGACGGCGGCAGGCAACGAGGCCCGGCCTAGGGTCGGGATGATGACGCTGACCTGCGCTGCAGATCCGGTATGCCGGGTGGTCGCCACCCCGGCGGCCCGGTCCCACACCTGGGCCAACCGCTCGGCCATGACCGTGTTGCTGTAGCCCTGGGCCCAGCGGTCGCGGGCGGCCATTCCTTTTCGGGTCCGCAGCACCGGGTCGTCCATGAGCTCCGCCAAAGCCCGGGCGACGGGCGCTGGGTCGCCGGGGGGTAGGAGTGATCCGACGCTGTCGTCGACGGCGTCGGCGATTGATCCGACCGCGGTCGAGACGCAGGGGAGTCCGGCCGACATGGCCTCCAGCAGGACCATGGGCAAGCCCTCGGCCCGGCTGGGCAGGCACAGAATGTGCGACGAACGGTATGCCTCGTCACGGTCGGCCGGCGTCAGATTGCCAGGGGCCTGGACTCGGCCGCCGAGTTCTGCGCCCAGCCGGGCGATGTCCTTGACCAGGTCACCCTCCGGCGTGGGGCCACACAACAAGGCCTGCCAGTCGGGACGGCCTGGCAGCACGTCGGCCAGGGCTTCCAGGAGCACGTCAACGCCCTTGCGGCGGGTCACCTCACCCACGAACAGGATGGTCAGTGGCCTTGATGCCTCGCGCGCGACGTCGTCGTAACCGACATCGGGCACGCCGTTGGCGACCACGGTCACCGACTCCGCGGGAACCGCGAGCTTCTGCGACACCACGTCCCGCCAGTAGTCGCCGAGCACGATGATGCCGCTCGCGCCGCGATAGGCACGGGCCAGCCTCGCCCGCAAGATCGGAGTCAACGAGTCGACGAAGGCGTCGAAGGTGGCTCCATGCAGGTGGATGACATACGGCAGGCCACGCCACCGCGCGGTCTCGCACAGCACGATCTTGCGCAACACGCTTCCCCCGGACGCCATGTGCACGTGCAGGACGTCCGCGTCGGTCCGCAGCACCGTCGTGACAGCGGGAGGGAAGGCTCGGTAGCCCAGGGGTCCCTGGCCGCCACCGCTGTCGAGAACGGTGACCTCCCAGTCACCGCATGCCCCGGCAGCAGCCGCCTCCTGCAGCACCCGCGTGACCGTGGCCATGCCCCCGCTGATGTGCGGAGGTGGTCCGACGACCAATACCCGACGGGTCATGACCGGCTCGCTTCTTGACGGCGCCGACGCACGTCATGCCGGGCTCGACGGTGAGCAATGAGCACCCATCCGGCCAGTCCGGCTGCCGCACCCGCCACTGCACGGACCACGGCGGGCAGGGCGGGGGTGTGCGTCTCGATCCCCGGCACCACGGCATACTCGACGCCGCTGCCGGAGATCCGCGCGGCGGTGGCCGCCGTGGTGGCGAGCTGAGTCGCTGTGGCCGCTGCCACCCCAGGCTCGGCCGCTGTCACCGTGACCGATACGGTGACGTCGTCGCGCCGGGTCACCACACTGCGCACCGAGGGTGGAACAACCGTGTCGCGAGACTGCCCGACCTCCTCGTCGAGCAGGGACTTGGCGGAAACCGCCGCGTCCAGAGCCACCCGTTCGGCATAGTCAGCGGCGCCGCCGAGAGCCTGGGGCACGACGACAATGTTGGCCGAGGCGGTCACGAGCCGGGCCGCAGGCACCCCCGCCAGCAGTCCCGCCGTGACCCCCAACGCCACGAGGCCGGCCGCCAGAACTCCACTCCGACGCAACGCTCGACCGGTGGCTGCCGTGAGCTCCTGGGCAGCCTGTCGTTGCCGGCGGGTGCGGGTGTCGAGATCGGTGGGCTCCGGCAGGGTGCCGGTCCAGGTGCCGCGTTCCGTGGCAGGAAGCGCCCCGGCCACGGCCAGCAAGGGGACCAACGGCCAGCCGTAGCCGTAGCCGAAGGTGAGCACGGCTTCCGTCGCGAAGAAGAAGGACGAGCCGACGAAGACCAGAGCGATGACGGCGCCGGCCCAGGACACCGTGCGGTACCACAACATCCCCACGGCCAAGGCGTAGAGGAACAACCCGATCAGACCGGTCCGGGTCAGCACATAGGGGATCTGGCCGTGTTCGGTGCCCATGAGGAAGGGTGCGTGGCCTTGGTAGAACAGCTGCTGGAGGGCTTGCAACCCCGGCCCCAGCAAAGGGGTGTCCATGAAGATCTCGCGCAGCCCGGCATACACGCTGCCGCGTTCGGTGAGCCCTGTCGGCGGAAGCGCGACGAGCACGAACAGCGAGGCCAACGATCCGACGATAGGAGCGAGGGCCGTGAGCCGCACGATGGGGCGCAGCGTGGCGAAGACTCCGCCAGGAGTGCTCCACGCGATCTGCGAGCGCTCGTCCGACGAGAGCACGAGCATGCGACGCAACAGGACGTAGGCAAGCAGGGCCCCGAGGAAGGCGAGGTAGCCCGCCCGACTTCCGGTGAGGTAGAGCAGCGTGGTGAGGGACAGCAGCCCGTAGATCCGCGCGGCTCCCGAACGCAAGAACGCCACAGTGGGGGTCAAGGCCACGACATACATGGCCAGGCCGTTCTCGGCCCAGAAGACCCCGGTCAGCAGACCGCCGGCGATCGTGCACTTGTCGGCTCGGCACGGCAACCAGGTGTCGGGCAGCGGCGTGATGAAGGAGTAGGCCAGTATGACGGTGGCCACGGCGATGGTGAATTGTCCGTAGATTCGCAAGACCTCACGGGACCACGGGATGAACCCTGCGCCGATCAGCACGACCGCGCCGACCAGGGCATCGAGGACGAGCCGATCCTGGTCGCGACCGAGCGCCGCGAGGAAGCCCACGACCCCGAGCGCCGCCGCCCAGGTAAGGCTGCCGCGCCCGGCATACAAGCCTCTCGCGATGACCGCGATCGCCAGCGACACGGTGATCACGCTGAAGGTGACGATGGTCAACTGCGACGCACTGCCACCGCCGACCGACACGGACACACCATTGGCGTCGTAGGTCTGATACGCCCGGTTGATCACGCGGCTGGCGACCACCGCGAGGAAGGGTCCTGCGGCAGCCGACAACAACAGGAGCTTGGACAGCAGGATGTCGGTGCCGAGGTCGCGAGCGCGCCGGGGCGCCGCACCCACCGTGGCGGCCGTGGCGGCCATGGTCATCGCTGCGGTGCGGAGTGGGACCCCTCTCGCACCACCCAGCGCAGCAGCCCCACCAGGAAGGCGAGCACGAGGCCGGCGAGGAGGCCACCCGCGACGGCCGTCACCAGGCCACGCGCCACCGCCTGGACCGGCGCATCGGAGGGGGTGACGACGGTGAGCGTCACGGGAGCCGTGCTCTTGCCCCGCGTCTCAAGCGCCTCGACCTCGGTCTTGGTCTTGGTGGCCAGCGCATCGGCAAGACTCCGAGCACCCTCGGGGGTGGAGTCGGTGACGTTGATGACGAGCCACATCGAGTCACTCGGGACATCGACGGTGACCCGAGCGGCCAGGGCGGCCGGATCGATGCCCTTGGCCTTGGCCACTTCGCCCAGCACGCGCTCAGAGGTGACGAGGGCTGGATAGGACCGGACCTGCAGCTTCATATAGCTGGAACCGGCTGCCAGCTCACCAGCAGAGCCGGTCGCCGTGACCGCGGCGAAGACCTGCGCGCGCGCGACGTATTGCGACCCCCCACGCATGGCGTAGCCCAATCCCGCGGCAGCCCCGAGCAGCGCACCCACCAGCAGCAGCACCCACGCACCCCTCAGGACGCGCATCAGGGTGTAGACATTCATATTCCCCCTACTTTTCCGTCCGCCAGCAGCGTTTGGCGACCCGATGGCAGTCCCTGTTGCCGATCGAGCGAACGCACCTACGCCTGTGCCCCTGGTCGAACCCCTCAATGTGTTCAGGGTACATGCTGGCGTATTGATCGCTTCGCCGGGAAGTGATTCGGGTCAATCTGCCCGTATCAACCACGAATCACTGAACGAGCGCTGACGCCGTCAACGGCTGCCGGGGGCCGGTCAGTCAGACCAGCGCCGCTTCGATGTCGGGCGCGATGCTGCTCGGCGACACGGTGGGGGCATAACGCTTGATGACCTGACCGTCGCGGCCGATGAGGAACTTGGTGAAGTTCCACTTGATCGCGCTGCCGAGCAGGCCACCCTTCTGCGAGCGCAACCATTGCCACAGCGGGTGGGCGCCGTCGCCGTTGACCTCGACCTTGGCAAACATCGGGAAGGTCACGCCGTAGTTGACGTGGCACACCTCGCTGATCGCGTCGGCATCGCCCGGCTCCTGCCCGGCGAACTGGTTGCACGGGAAGCCGAGCACCACCAGCCCCTGCTCGCCGAAGCGCTGGTTGAGCTCCTCCAACTCGGTGAACTGCGGCGTGAACCCGCACTTGGAGGCGGTGTTGACGACGAGCACCACCTGGCCCGCATAGTCGGCCAGCGCCTTCTCCTCGCCGGCGAGGGTGGTGGCGGTGAAGTCGTGAAGGCTGCTCATCGGGCGCTCCTGCGAAGGTGACTGGGGATGCCAGCGGCAACCACGGCATACCAAAGGCTTGTTCCCGTATGCCGTCCGCTCACCTTCCCGGCAAACGTGACCGGCCCGTCCCCCTGGCTGGGGACGGGCCGGCGGCAGGCAACCGGTCAGTCGCGATCGGCGTGCAACGGGTTCTCCGGGTGCTTGATGGAGGTCACCCCCGTCGTGGACGGGTTCTGGTCGTAGCTCGCGATGACCAGACGGGCGTGCTGGGCTCCGTGGTCGGCGAGGTCGGCTGAAGCAGCGAACTGAGTCGCCTTCCGCGCCTCGAGCTCGTCGAGCCACATGCGGGCCCGCGCCCGCTCGTCGTGCAGGTGGGTCAGCAGACCGTCGAGCTGGGCAAGACGGGTGCGCGTGGACTGGAGCGCCCCGACCGTGATGAGCCGGGCGTCGAAGACGTCCGACCGGTCTTCCTTGGCATCGGTCATGGTGAGCAGGCCGATGGCCAGGTAGATGACGAAGAACAGGACCGCCTGCAGGCCACTCTGCAGGGTCACGGGGGAGGTGCTTGCGGTCATGGCGCTGGACGTGACCTCGGTCGCCGTGGACGTGCCGACCGCGCGCAACGCCGCGATGAACAGTCCACCGGACAGCCAGGTCAACACCAACAGCGACCCGACCAGACTCAGTCTGCGACCGCGCCCCTGGGCGCCGGCATTGAGGCGACCCGCGTAGAACATCATCACGCAGGCCGCGGTCGCGAGGCCGAAGGCGGCGATGTAGGACCCGAGTTCCGCCTCGTCGAGCACGAGCATAAGGACGGGGCGCATGAGGAAGGCATCCAGCAGGCCCAGCACGACGATGACCAGGTAGGTGGCAGCACGCGAGAGGTGCGACCGGCCACGGGACGCGACCAACGGCGGGTCGACGAAGCCGCGAAGGGTCGGTCGCGAGGTCGGTTGCGGCGTCGATCCAGCGCTCTGGACCGGCGTGGTGTTGACGGGCGTGGTGTTGACGGGGGTGGTGTTGACGGGGCTGGTGTTGACGGGGTCGGCGTGAGGCGGCTCGGCCCGAGGGATGAGGGTCGTGGTCTGGTCCATGCTGAGCGATTCCTTCGGTCGCAGGAGGTGGACGGACGTCCAGCGATGACCGCTTCCCCCAATCCGGCCGCAGACCGCATGACCTCCCGCAGGCCGCCCCCGACGAAGTTTGGGGGAAGCGCTCAGCGGGCGAGGCGCCCCGCCTCGCCCGACACCCGGAAAGGCTGCACCGCAGATGAGCATCTTCACCCGCAAACCCGACCAGGTGGTGGTCGGCACAGCCCGCCGCCGCACCATGATCTCGACCGACTCCCCGTCAGATCGCGTGATCTACCACCGGTCCGGCATCCCGGCCCGCAGCGGTCATCCCACCGATCGGGCTCACCGCGGGGTCGACCAGCCGATGAGCTACGGCTTCTGGCTTCGAGTGGCCGACACCTGGGACGGCTGGCGCGACGGCCAGCACGCCGCCGATCGCCCGGTGGCTGAACTGGAGTGGACCCAGCGACTGCAAGATCTGCATGACGAGAACGCCCATCGACTTTTCGCTGCGACCGCCGACGTCAACTACGCCCACGTCGCCGACCTGCAAGCGCTCATCGCGCGCAAGACCCAGCTCGATGCCGAGATCTCCGACGTGACCACCGAACTCGAGACCGTCCCTGAGCCACGCACTGGCACCGGCGCTGCCGAGGGCCATGTCGACGCGCGCATCGTCGCGCAGCGCCGCCAGGCTGAACACCGCCGCGCCCAAGAGCCGGTGCGGCAACGCCTTCGCGCCCTCGTCGAGGAGCGGCACGAGGTGGTGACCAGGGCCCTGGACCTGCGTGCCCAGCTCGAAGAGGAGTTCGCTGTGCTGCTACGCATCGAGGAGCGACACCGCAGCTTCTATCAGCGTCGGCTGCGCACCTATACCCGTCGGCTCGCCCGTGGCCGCAAGGACCACTCTGGGCTGCGCCACGAATTGCGCACCCCGGCCTGGACGGGTGCGCCGTGCCCGTGGATCCCGGTAGGCGCCGACACCCTGGTGCGGGTGCCGTCCAGCGATCCGGTCACGGTGGCAGGCGAGTCGGACGAGGCCTCCGCGGCCTAGCACACAGCGCCGGTATGCCGTTGCGCCGGCTTCCCGCTCGCCACGGCCCGCCGATCCGGTCGGCCGTGGCGAGCACGGCATACCTGCACGGCATACCCCACCGGATACCTGGACGGCATACCGGCTCGTCCCGTCCCCAGCCCGGCACGTCCCCAGCCCCCGTCCCCCTCGCTTCCTTTGGGGGAAGCGCTCCTGGATACCGGGCCGGTCAGCGGCCCCCCCGAGAAAGAGGCTCGACCAGATGAGTGCCATGTCAGTCGGCGCACGGATCACGGCCGCGGCGGCCGCGGTCACGTTCGTCGTGTCCGCATGTTCCTCCAGCCCGACCGCTCCCAGCGCGTTGACGACCGGTTCGGAGGCTCCGTCCACGGTGATCGCGACCGGTGGCGGCAAGATCTGTCTCACCGGGGACGCGGTCGTCTACCTCACGGCCGTCCACCTCAATGCTGTCGCGGGGATCCCAGTGGGCCCCCTGTGCGCAGCCGACCAGGCTGTCGAGTCCGGCAAACCGGTCGGGGTCATCTCCGTGGAGGGGACACCGCGGGTGCTCATGCCGGTCGTGAGCCGCAAGCCCCAAGGCAACAACGACATGTCCCGCAAGGCCGACAAGGTGCGGATCGTCACCGAGCTGGCCCGCGCCGCGCAGGGTGCGGTCCCGTCGAGCGACGGCAACGACCTCACCGCTGCCCTGGCGCTGGCCGTCGACTCGGCCCGCTCGGCTGCGGGGGCCAATGCCACGATCCAGCTCATCGTCACCGATCCGGGGTTGTCCGACCGCGGTGCCGTCGACCTCACCGCCAAGGGGGCCTTCGTGGCCGAGCCGGAGGACGTGGCCGCCCATGTCAAGAACGCGGGGCAATGCCCCAAGCTCAGCAACACCTCGGTGGCCTTCATCGGGCTGGGCTATCCCCTCGCACCTCAACCGGAGCTGACCATCGCCGACCGCGATCGGGTCTCCCGACTCTGGAGTCTGGTGGTGGCGCAATGCCAGGGGCAGGCGACGCTCATCCCCGGAAAGATCTCGGGCGCTGCGCCGACGACAGCTCACCCGGTCACGCCCGTGGTGCCCAGTGGGTACCCGCCCTTCCAGGAGGCTGGGTCGTTCTCGCTCGTCGGAGACTCCGCGCTGGCCTTCCAAGCGGACGCGACGGCATACCTGCATCCCGACCAGGCCAGCGCGTTCCTGGACACCTACGCCCGATACCTCACCAGCCACCCTCGGACGGCCGTGCTCATCTCGGGGCAGACCGCCAACTACTCCACCCGTTGGCCGTCGCTCGAGGCGCTGGCCAAGGCTCGCGCCGAGCAGGTCAAGGCCGATCTGGTGGTCCGGGGGGTCTCCGCTACTCGGCTGACCACGAAAGGCCTGGGCTACCAGGCGAACCCGCCTCAGGTCGACGCGGCGACCGCGGCCCTCAACCGGTCGGTCACCTTCTCGGCATCTCCGCTCCCGTAACCGCTCTCACGAGCGGCAGTCCAGGGGTATGCCGTGCCGGCAGGTATGCCGTGCCGGCACGGCATACCTGCCGGCTTAGACACCGCACCCACGCTCCCAACCTGACCCATCGATCAAAGGCACGAGCATGTCCCGACTCGGATATCTCCGCGGAGACCGCATCCCCTCCCATGACACCCCCGACACCCGGTCCGTGCGGTGGGGGCGCATCGTCGCCGTCCTCGGCGCCCTCGCCCTGCTGGGACTGGTCATCTGGCATCGGCTGGCCCCGCCGACGACCCTGTCCGGATACGCGCTGAGCGGCGACCGCGGTCCCACCTGCCAGCGCATCGTCGTCGCCAACGATGTGTCCGGCTCGATGAGCGAGTTCGCGGAGCCCCGAAGCAATGCCCTGACCCAGCTGTTGACCTGGTCCCCCTCGAATCTGCGGCCCACCGACGAGATCGGCGTGCTGGATTTCGCCGGGTCGGCCGCATGGGTGCGTACGCCTGCGAGTGTCACCAACGCCGCAACCGGGACCCCGGTCGACCCCAGGTCCCTCGGTGGTGGGACGAGTCTGGAACCGGTCATCGCGGCCGTGGCCGCACTGCCTGCCTCCCGTTGTGCGACGAGCCTGTGGTTGCTCTCCGACGCCCAGTATCCGGACTATGCGCCGAGTGTCGACGCTGCCCGGGAGACGTTGGCTGCCGCCGACATCCACCGAATTCCGCTCCTTGTCCCGTCAGCGGATATCACCGTGGACCCGGCCTGGGAGACCACCTACCCGTATTCGACTCCCATCACCTTCGACGGGCGCAGCCCCGACCAGACCGCCCTCGCGTACGGCGGCCTCCTCGCCGACCTCACCGGGCAGCGACTGGCGGCTGTGAGCCGATGACGAGGCTGCGGGCGGTGCGGGCGGTGCAGGCGCGGGTGGGGTCCCGGCCGGCGTCGCTCGCACGTCACCTGGATTGGGGGAAACGCACCTGAGCAGAGCCGGAAAACGCCGGCTCGGCTCCCCGGAAACACCGAGGAGAAACCGTCGAGAAGGAGCACTGCCGTGAGAACCCACCGCAACCACCAATGGCCCATCTGCCTGGCCACCGGGAAGCGCCGCTACGGCGAGCGCAAGGACGCCAAGCTGGCCCTCAAGTCGGCCGCCTTTCAGCGGTCTTCCGCAGCGGCCCTTGGCGGCACGTGCGTCAACCTCGTCACGCGCGCCTACCGCTGCACCCACTGCGGCGGCTACCACCTCACCTCGCAGCCCCGGCGCAACCCCAGCGCGGCGTGACACTGCTCGGGTCCGGGGGCCGCTCGCTCCCGGACCCAACCGCGGGGTGCCACCGACCCCGGGGATGGCACACACCCGACCGCACCTCCCTCGCCTGGATATGGGGGAAATCCCCCCGCACCGTTCGACCGGCTCCAGCCGGCCCATCCTCATCCGGAAGGACTGCACGCACCATGGCAACCAGCCTCAAGCACACCGTCAAGACCTTCTTCCGTCGTCCGGCCGCCCCCGCTCCGACGGCGTCCACGATCGTGCCGACCCTCGTCGGACAGCCCGCCTTCGGACTCACTGCGCCCGACCTCGGCTTCACGGTTGTCGACGCCGAGGCGGAGATGGCCTGGGTCGAGCAGACCCTGCTCGCCGCCCCCGGGATGTTCGACGAGGGCACGCCTGATGTCCTCGACGGCAAGCTCGTCGAACGGCACCGCGAGCGGGTTCACCGCATCACCGAGGAGAGCCGGGTCATCACCCGGCGGATCACGGCATACCTGCGGGACCTGGACCAAGCCGAGACCGAGCTGCGACCGCATCTGCTCGCCGCCCGCGCGGAATACGCCCAACTGGACGCCGCCCGCCACGCCTGGGACGCCGTGCTCGCAGGCACTGCCGAGTCCTACGAGCACCCTCAGGCGACCGACGGCACAGCGGCGCTCCCGATGCCGCAGGTCGGTGAGCGGCAGGCCCTCCCCCTGCTGCCCAGCTTCGCCGACGCGCGCGAGTCGACCGTCAGCGGGGACACCGCGGGCGCTGCGGGCACCGGGTTCGAGCCCGCTGCGGGGGTGGCCGCGGCTGACGTCCCGATGCCCCGGATTGCCCGGATCGCTCCGCCCACGCCTAGCAAGCCGAGCGAGCTGCACACCGTGACCGCGCCGCGCACCACCGAGCAGCACCAGCGCGCAAGCTGACCGGTATGTCGTCCGTCCACCGCCAGCCTGGTGAGGTGGGCGGGCGGCGTGCGGTCGAGCCTGTGGACGACACTGGCCCGGCCGGGTGAAGGGTGCCAGGCTGGGGGCATGGACGAGTCGACGATCGTCGTCCCCAGCCGGGACGGCATACAGCTGCAGGTGTATCGGTGGGCGCCCAAGGGTGAGCCGCTCGCGGTCGTCCAGGTGCAGCACGGCTTGGGCGAGCACGCTGGGCGATATCGGCGGTTCGGGGAGGCGCTCACCGCGTCGGGCTACCTCGTGTATGCCGCCGACGGTCGCGGTTCCGGGCGCACTGCGGCGGGCGATTACGGCAACTGGGGCCCCGACTCGTGGCCCGGCTGGGTCGATGACGTGGCCCAGCTCAACGCGCGGATCCGGGCCGACCACCCGGACCTGCGTCGCGCGCTGTTCGGCCACTCGATGGGTTCCTTTGCGACGCAACAGTTCCTGGTCGACCACGCCGATGACGTCGACGCGGTGCAGGCCGTGGTGCTGTCCGGCACGACCGATGTGGCGGGCTTGGTGCCGTTGCTCGACAGCCCGGTGCCGGCCGACCTCAGCTCGTTCAATGCCGGCTTCGAGCACCGCACGGGGTTCGAGTGGCTCAGCCGCGACCCGGAGGAGGTCGACGCCTATGTCGAGGACCCCGGGTGTGGGTTCGAGTCCGAGCCGTTCCGCGGCATACCGTCGCTGTTGGCGGCTGTCGACCCGCAGCGGCTCGCGGCGATCCGGTCCGACCTGCCGATCCTGCTGGTCTCCGGTGACGCCGATCCGCTCGCCGGCGGCGGCGCGGCGGTCGAGGTGGTCGGGCAGCGTTACCGCGACGCCGGGCTGAGTGACGTGACGGTGCAGCTGTATGCCGGTGCGCGGCACGAGCTGCTCAACGAGACCAACCGCGGCGAGGTCACCGCCGACATCATCGCCTTCCTCGACCGCACGGTCGGCTGACGGAATCGGGGCTGACTCCACGTGGGCAAGGTCATCCCGTTTCCGGGGTCGTACCCCGGTCCGGATCCCCTCGCGGATTCCCTCGCGGATTCCGGCGCGGACCCCGGCCCCGATCCCGATTACGCCTGGCCGACCCGCCCGAAGTGGGTGTTACCGGCTGACGACGCGCCCGTCGACCCCGACGACGACCGCTACTGGGACTCGAGTCGAGTGGTGCAAGGGCCCGACGACTGGATGCGGCTCTACATCGATCTCGTCGACGCCGCGCCCCGGATCTCCCGCGAAGTCATGGTTCCCAGCGGGATCACCATGGACCTGGTCCACGAGGTCATCGTCGCGGCCATGGGGTGGCAGGACTACCACCTGCATGCCTTCATCCAAGGCGGAGTCGACGACCCATTGGCGCCGCGGCTGCTCACCGAGGCCGATATCGCCGAGGGCGAGGAGGGACTGCTGGAGTCGGAGGTCCGGCTCTTCGAAGTGTTGCGCGCCAACGGTGACGAGGTCGGCCACGAATACGACTTCGGCGACGGGTGGCGCCACGTCGTGCGGCTCATCGCCTGTGGTGACGACGCCGACGCCATCCCGCCAGGCGACCCCGTGTGGGCGGTCGCGGACCGCGACGCCGACCCCGAGGCACGGGTGCGGCTCATCGACGGCCACGGCGCCTGCCCACCCGAGGATGTCGGCGGGATCCACTACTACAACCAGGTCGCGGCCTGGCTGCGCGGGGAGCCTGGCGCGACGATCGACGAACCCGAGCAGCTGCGGGCGTGGCTGCCAGAGGGTTTCGACCCGGACGTCTTCGACATCAATGCTGCCCAGAATCGGCTGGCGGCGACCCGGGCTGGCGGGCGACTCGATCTTGTGGCCCTGTCCGATCGAGTCGCCGAGGCCCTCGTGCGGCTCGGATCGGCGCGTGGCGAGTTGGCGAGCCTGCTCGTCGGGGCGGAGCTGCCACGGCACGGTGAGCGGCACGTCGTCGACACATTGAGCGATGCCGATGTCGCGCGCGCGGCCCGACCGTGGCTCCGGCTTCTCGGCGAAATCCCTTCCACTGGGCTCAAATTGACCGCTGCGGGATATCTGCCGCCGGCTGTCGTCGCGCGGGTCTACGCCGATTTTGGCTTCGCACCGGACGCCGTCTGGGGCAAGGCCAACCGCGAGGACAACGTGCCCACGGTGCGCGATTTGCGCGAGGCCGCTGTGGCCATCGGTCTACTCCGCAAGGCCCGGGGGTACTTGCATGTGACGGCCGAAGGACGTGCCGGGCAGGCCGATCCGCGTCGCCTCGTCGCGCGAGTGGTCAGCCGGATGCCGTTCGGCTCCCAGGATTATGAGCGCGATGCGGGGCTGCTCGCGCTGGCGGCCTTGGCGTCGCTCGCCGACTACCCTCCCCACATCGCCGAGGCGTTCTGGCCGAGCCGACTCCACGATGCCTTAGAGCTGTTCGGGGCGTTCGGGTGGCGGCAGGGCTGGGACCCGGTGCCCGACTGGGTGGTCGGGCGCGGCGCGTACCCCACCCTCGCGGCTCTCACCCGGATGGGCGGATTTACCTGTGGTCGCTACGGAGAGCCCGGTATGCCGTGCCCGCTCGGTCCCGCTCTCGCCCGCGCCGCCCTCTGCACCCCTCGATCCGCGCGCTAGGTGCTGTCACGTACTGCAACATCTATTCAGTAGGTGACAGTGAGAGGCCCGGCTAGTGCCAGGTGAGGCGGATCGACGTCGGGTCGAGATTGGCGATCACCCGCACCTCGCCGAAGTCGGCATCACCGATCCTCGCGGCCTTGACCAGGCGCTCGCAGAAGTGCTCGAAGTCGTCGAACCCGAGCTCGGCCCGAGCCCGCGGTGAAAGACGGTTGAACCGCACCTGCAGGTCTGTGGAACTGGGGCGTGAATCGGTCGGGCTCAGGGCGAGGGTGAGCGGAATGGTCACGACCCGCTCATGCTGCTCCAGCGTGACCCCGTCGACGTCGATGACCAGCGGCACGACGGCCGGATAGAGCTCGGCGGGCACATCATCGCCCACGACCTGCTGCAGCGCCCCACCGACGATGGCGCCCACCAGCAGCGGGCGTAGCGCAGCGTCGTCGAGGTCGACGCGCCAGCCCTTGGGTCGGATCCGGAAGGACTTCTCGTCCGAGACCACGTCGACGACGACGTTCTCGCAGGCATCCTCCAATGCCGACCCGGGTCGGATCCCGAGTGGCCCGAACACGTCTTCCAGCATCCAGGTGCGGCGCAGCCGCTTGGGGGTGTCGAGGCCGTTGACATAGGTCACGAGGGGCTGGGCTGCGGCCATGAGGATGCCTTCCGATCCGTTCTCTTCTTCGACGCTACCCCTCGGCCCGCGCTGACCCGGGCGTTCACGGCATACCGCGGGATCTGGACGGCGAACCGTCCGCGGCGGGTCACCCGCGCGTCCCCCTGCCGTTACCTGCGCTCGCGCGGCTGCGCTTTCGCCGACAAGACGGGTATGCCGTGCGGCCCGGTAAGCTACTCCGATACCCACTTTCCGGTGGCTTTGGCATACCCCGCCAGCCGCCACACACAACAGAACAGGAGCGGCTGGATCACACCATGACCGGTGGCGAGGTTAGGTCGGTCGGCATTGTCGGAGCGGGAATCGTCGGGCTGTCGACGGCATACTTCCTGCAGTCCGCGGGAGTCCAGGTCACCATCTTCGACCGCAAAGGCGTTGCCGCCGGCGCGAGTTGGGGCAACGCCGGGTGGCTGACCCCGGGCATGGCGGTGCCGCTGCCTGAGCCCGCGGTGTTGCGTTATGGCATGCGGGCGCTGCTGAGCCCGAGTTCCCCGGTCTATGTGCCGCCGACGAGCAACCCGACAACGTTGAGCTTCCTCGCCCAGTTCGCGCGCAACTGCACGGCCTCGCGCTGGCGCAAGGCGATGCAGGGGCTCATCCCGCTCAACAACCGCGCGCTGGAGGGCTTCGACGCCCTCGCCGACGGAGGCGTCGACTCGCCGGTGCGCGACGCGGAGCCGTTCATCGCGGCATACCGGACGGCAAGTGACCGCGAGGCACTGGTCGAGGAGTACCAGCACATTCACGCAGCCGGTCAGCGCATCGACTACGACCTCATCAGTGGCGACCAGGCCCGCGAGATCGAGCCGGCGCTATCCGAAGAGGTGCGCGCGGCGATCCTCATCCATGGTCAGCGGTTCATCGACCCGGCGAATTACGTTGCAGCGCTGGGCGATCTGGTCATCTCGCAAGGTGCGATCTTGCACATCCAGCCAGTGACGAGCGTGACGTCCGGCCCCGACGGCGCGCAGATCAACGGTCAACGCTTTGACGCGGTGGTCATCGCGACGGGCGCTCTGCTCAATGGTCTGGCGCGGGACTTCGGCGTCAAGACGATCGTGCAGGCCGGGCGCGGCTACAGCTTCAGCGTCGAGTGCGAGCACCTGCCGGTCGGGCCGATCTACTTCCCGACCCAGCGCCTGGCCTGCACGCCGCTGCAGAACGGTCGGCTGCGAGTGGCCGGGATGATGGAGTTCCGCCCGGCTGATGCACCGCTGGACCCGCGCCGCATCCAGGCCCTCGTCTCCGCGGGCAACGCCCTGCTGGAGGGCGCAGACCTCAATGACCGGCAAGACGAGTGGGTCGGTGCCCGCCCGGTCACGGCCGACGGACTGCCGGTCATCGGCCGCACCGCTGACCCCCGCGTCTATGTCGGCGGTGGGCATGGGATGTGGGGCGTGTTGCTCGGTCCGATCACGGGTCGCCTTCTCGCGCAACAGATCACGACCGGGCGTATGCCGTCCGAGCTCGCCGCGGTCGACCCGCTGCGGGGTCGCCGCTGAGCTGGCTTCAGGCGGGCGTGTGGTTGGTCGCCCAGGCCCGGGCGACCAACTCGCGCAGCACTGACTCGTCGACGGCAGCGAGGCTCCTGAGGTAGAGGCAGCCCTTGCCGGTCGTGTGCGGTCCGAGCCGGTCGAGCAGGTCGGTGTTACTGCCGTAGAAGGTCAATCCATAGAGGGTGAGCGCGGCCTTGCGAGGCGCCAGGCCGACGACGAACCATTCATGCGCCTTGCCGTCGGCCGTGCGATAGGGCTGCCTGCCGAAGCCGAGCATCGAGGTGCCCCAGGCGACCGGTTCTGCGCCAGTGACCTCGCGGATGATCTCGACGGCGCGAGCGGCGTCATCCCGGCGGGCGGTGGTCGGGGCGGTGGCCAGGACATCGGCCACGCTGAGATGGGGCTGCGGCTGGGTGGTCACCGGCCCATCATCCCCGGCCGGACGGCATACCGGGCAGTGGTTGTGTGTATCCCGAAGGTGCGGCGCCGTCGCGAGGCGAGCCGACGAAGTCAGAGGGCGGCTGCGACGAAAGACCCCAGCACGAGCACGAGAGCTGCGACCGATCGAAGACCCCGAGCCGCGGTCGATCGGGCGGGCCGATCGCTGATCGCCTGAAAGCCGAGCCAGGACGCCGCTCCCACGCAGGCTAGTCCGCGGACCGCCCGGATGAACTCGAGGTCTCCGGTGAGGAACATCCCGGCATAGGCGATCACGAGAAGCACCGCGAGACACTCGACGCCGATGGCGAACACCAGGAGCATGCACCCGGGGCTCCCAGGCTCGCGCGTGATCCGGGGCATGGTCTGACCTGGGCTGGATCTCGCGACCTGGCTCGGCTCATCCCGCCGCGTCACCGGTGGCGTGCCCCGCGTGACCTTCGCGGCGTTCGCGGCATTCCACGCCACATCGCGGGCCGCGCGCGATCCGCGCTTGCGGTGGCTCTTCTTGGACTGACGCGGTGGTCGCGTGGGGGGCGAGTCTTGCGGCCCGAGGGTCTGGTCCTGCGGCGCAGACTTCGTCTCGTGTGGCCGCACCCGTGCGTCGCGGGGAGCGGGTGTGGAGGTCGGCGATGGGTGCGACGGGGGCAGCGGTGCCTCGGCCGGGGCTGGTGCAGGGGGCGAATCCGCCGGCGGGAGGTGGCTCCACGGGCCCTCGGCCAGCGGGTCCTGCCCACTCAGCGGGTCACGGTTGTCCCAGCTCACTCCGGGATTATCGCAACCGTCGGGTGGCCGAGGAGGGACCACGCGGCTTGCCGGCCGGGGTCACCACCCGGCATACCGACCGGGGAGTGGGGCGCTACTTCCAGCCGATGATGGCGAAGGACACCGCGAGCAGGACCGCCGTCCCCAGCAGGTGCAGCGGCAGGCTGATGGTGCGCGGAGGGGCGACCTCGGTGCGGACGACGCGGCCGGACTGCCAGAGCGCGACGCCGCTGACGACCCCCGCCGGCAGTGCGCGCGACAGCGGGAGGGCGTGGGTGAGCCACATCCCGAAGATCGCGATGGTCACGAGGGCCGACACCGCGCACGCGGCGACAAAGACGATCGCGATCAGCTTGTTGACCGCGCCGAGTCTCAGTCGCGCAGATGGATCCGGGTTGGCGGGACGGTCCTGCGGCGTCGGGTGGACGGCGTCCTGGATGTCTTTCCACCAGGGAAACCCGGGGCCCACCGGACGCCGCGAGCCGGGGCGAGGCTTCGGCGGGGCGTCGGCCGGAGTCTCGTAGGGCACCTGTGGGATCGGCGTGAGCGGCGGTTCGGCCGGCCCGTCGAGATCGGCCTGCGCCCACGACCCGTCCAGGAGGGGATCGCGCTGGAAGAGGGGGTCGGTCTGCCCGCCGTCCCCACCATCCCGGTCGTCCCAGCTCACCCTGGGATTATCGCAGTGGCGACCACACGGCATACCGGGTCGTCGCCTGCCGAGGTGGCAGTTACCGCCTTACCCAGCAGGCGGGAAACTAGGAATCCGGCAACTCGTCCCACCGGTCTTGACAGGTCGGACAAGTCGGCAGCGCGCGATGATCTTGCCGCGGGACGAAGAAGGTGCCACACAGGGCTCTGACGGCGTCGCCGTTGATGGTGTGCCCAGCCAGGTGTTGCGATGCGCAAGGTGACTGGTGTCCCCGGGCTGGCTTGTGGCCAAGACGTTCTGCGTGACCAACGGGCGAAGCGCCTCGACCCGACCAACCCATGCGCCGGGAATCCCGATAGTGGAGTAGGTGTCCGCGTAGCGGTCCCAACTCTGCTCCGGTGGTTCGATCGAAATGAGCACTCGGAGCGTCAGTTGCCACAAGAGGGCGGCACTGACGCCCCGGGGTTCGGGTCGGATCTCCACGACTACCTCGTCCGACTCGTAGCCCGCCTCTCGCACTGGACTGACCTCGATGCTCACGCCCGCCAGCGGCTGCTGACTCATCACGGGATGCCTGACGACGAAATGCGCCGAACCGCCCGCGGCGATCCTGGTGAGTTCTTTGCAGATCTGGCGCTGAATGTCCAACTCCCACTCAGTCCGAATTCGCGCGGCTGTCTCCTGTTTGAGCAGCCTGATGTCGTCGAGAGTAGGGAGCCAGCGCGTCACGTCTCCGGATTTTTGTTCACGAGCAACGCGTTCGTAGAAGTCTTCATGATCCTGGTGACCGCCTTTCGCCAGGCCGGCAACGACAAGCCACCACACCCCCGACTCTTGGTCCTGCCACACCCGCCGCGCCACTGAGACTGCTTGACCTCCATAAGGCGGACGCTGGTCGCGCTCTTGATCGGGCCTACCGCCAGATCATGTGCGGGATCGTGGCCGAAGCAGGCGAGAGCCTTGGCGATGATCGGGTGGGGTTGTTCGCTGAGCGGTGCAGCGGGTGCAGTCCGCGGTAGTCACCCTGGCTCAGCAGACGCCGCGGATGCGCCGAATCCCACCCGGTCGTGAGGTCCTCCGCCATGACTCGGAGCGTCGGGCGAGCGCGTCGATTATGCACGCTTCTATCCTGCCGACCTGGTACGACACTGCCGGGATCGGACTCGCCGATCTTCTCTCAGAGCAAGTCGGCAATCTCATCCGTCGCCGCTGCAGTCGTCACGGTGGCATGGGCGAAACGCAGCGTGGTGCCGAGGTCGCGCAACCGCCATTGGGTATGCCGTTCGGTCACCTCCGCGCGCCCCTCACCGTCGTAGGGGAAGTGGCTGAGCAGGTACCGCTCGGACCCGACCTTCAGTTCACCGGCGAGCGCCATGGTCGTGAACACCGCGGCATACAAGTCCCATTCGCCGCCCTTGGAGCGGTAGGCGGGGTGCGGGCGGTCGTGGTTGCCGAGGATGAGGTGCTTGGTGCCGGGCAGGCTGCTCAGCAGGGTGAGGCCGGCCCGCCAGTCGCCCATGACGACATCGCCGAGCAGCCAGACGGTGTCGTCGGGTGCGACGCGTTCGCACCATCGGGTCGCGAGCGCGGCGTCGTGTGCGGCCACGCTCGGGAACCCCCGCAGCCCGGATACGAGCACGTGTCCCAGGTGCAGGTCGGAGGTCAGCCAGACAGTCACCCCAGCACGGTATGCCGTGCCGCTCGCCTCCGTCGCCTGGTTTTGACGCGACCCGATGGCGGCGCCGCTCGGTCAGCTCAGATCGGCCAACCGGCTGAGGAGTTGTGCCGAGACGTAGGCTCCGGCAGCGTCGACGTCATATCCCTCGGGGAGTCGTCGCACGAGGGGATCGAGGTCATGCCGGAACGTGGAGTCGGCGAGTTTGGCGGCGAGATTGGCCTGGGCTACATCCGCTGTCAGCCCCGAAGGACGGTATGACGCGAACGCTGCGAGGATGTCTGTCGGCTCCAGATCGAGCTGAGTGAGTGCCAGCCAGAGGTCATAAAGATCCCGGCCCTTGGAACGTTGATAGAGCGCCCGGATCTTAGTCGCCACGAGCTCGGCGGGCTGGAAGATGAGCACATCGGCCTCACCAGACCACCAGCTGGAGACGACGCTATGGGGGTGTCTCACCAGGGGGAGTGCCGGCGACCGCTCATGGGTGTTCACCTCGATCTTCAGGCGCAACGACACACCGGTGGTAGCCGTCGTCCGCCACAGGATCTTGGGGTGCTGACTCAGTCGGGTCCGGGCCTCAAAGCCGAGCAATTGACCCAGCTGGGTCAGGGCGGACGTGAGTGGCCCGATGCCAGATGCCGAGGTTCGCACGTAGTCGAGGTCCTCGCTGTATCGGTGTGGTTCGGGGAGGAAGAGCTTGTGGAACGCAGTCCCACCACGGAAGACGAGTTCTTGCCCAAGGTAGGGATCGGTGGCGATGGCGCATATGGCCCGCGAGAGGAGCAGGTCCTGTTCAACCTGCTCGCGGGTCGGCCAGGGGTGGGCGACACCCCACGCGGTGATGGCGTCGTAAGGGATCACAGGTCAGGTTCCACCATGCGGTTCACTCGCACATTCCACCGGCGGTCGAGCGTGCCCATAAGACGAGAAGTGGGATCGAGCCTTGCCGGGGTGGGCGCGCCCGAACGCGCGCTCTGAGCAAGAACGCTGAGGTCGCGAGTTTCACCGAGATGCTCAAGCACCCACCCCAGCCGACGTAGCGTCGCCGCTGGGTAGTGGTGGGCGAGTGCAATCACGGCACCGAGATCGAAGGCGGGCTGTTCGGAGAGTTCGACGAGAACGGTCGCGGCGTTGTCGATCCCCCCGACAACGGCAACATCTGTGGCAACGTCCAAGGTCGTCACCGCCACCGTCGACACGAGAGCAGCCCCTGACCGTGTCACGTGGTCGACTGTCGGCACGAGACCCACCCGCGTTCGATGATGGAATTGGAACAGCGTCCGACCCACTTGCCGGTCCGGGATCTGACGGGCGACAGCGACCTGGAAGACCTGGGGGGCTTGGTGAGCCGCTCCAAGCAGTTCGGCGGCTGACAACCATCCAACGTAGTAGTCGACCTCAAGGTGAGCGGCCAGATGCTGAATCACCTCGATCCCAGGCGGGGCTCCCCAAGTGCGGTATTCGGGCGGGACCGGCAGCCACAAACCCCGCCCAGGCGCCACCCACTCACCACGCCTGGACGGCGCCTGGAGCCGCTGGCGTACCTGCTGCGGGGGAACCCCGATGACCTCAGCCAGTTCCTCGGTGCTCATGGCGCTGATCCCGCGGGATAGCGCCCAAGCGGCCGCGTGCGGGGCTGCCACCAGGTCCGTCATGGCAATCGTCTCTGCATAACGTCTAGTGTCACACAAATCATGACGTTAGATATGATCGAGAGACGAACGGTGGGCTGAGCCGCGCGGGATACCGGCCCGGTCCAGGGCTGCCATCAGCGAGGGCCGGCGACGGCATGCCGTGCGCAATTGGCTGACGTAGGAGTCGTATTCGTCAACTTGACCAGCCGCTGTGAGCAGCTTCCCGATCGTGGCGACCTCGCTTGCGATGACGTCGTAGACCCGAGAGTTGGTCGGTTCCAGGAGGCTGGCCACGTGCGTGCGGAACAGCTCTGCGGCCCGGAGCGGCTCGCTCTGGGCGCTCGCCGTCGCGAGCTTGCGCCACGACTCCCCGGATCCGAACCGATCGTGCGCAGCCCAGGCCCGCTGCAGATCTCCCTGGGAGAGCGCGATATCGACCAGGGCTTGGCCATCGTGGTGGGGCCGCGCAGCGCGCCGTTCGGCCTCGGCCCACGCCCACTCGCGCTCGGTGGCACCGCGCCCGTGTCGGGTGGCGAACTCGTCGAGGTGGCCGAACCTCTCCGGACCCGGGTGACCGGCAAAATCCTTGCGCAGCACCGCGATCGCCTCGTCGACCCGCCCGGCCTGTTCGTAGAGATCGACCGCAGCGCCGACCGGCATACCGTGGGCTGTCGGCCACCGGGAGCCGGCCAGGGCCGCGAGGTCCTCCCACACCGGCCAGCCAAAGGGGGACCCGACGGCGTCGGCAGCGACCGCGCGGTCCAGCCACCCCAGAGCCTCGGTATGCCGTCCGGCCGCGACCAGCCGCGCCACGATCCCGCCAAACCGCGGCCGAGAACCCATGGCCAATAGGTCGACGGCTTCGTCGACACGGCCCTCACAGTCAGCCAACTCCAGCCGCAGGAGCCACCATTCGGTGGCCGTCGGGTCCGGCTTTGCGGCGGAGGATGGCGGCAGAGCCACCCCCTGCAGGAGCTCACGCACCCGCGCGAGGCCGATCGGGCCAAGCGCCTCGGCGACATCGGCCAGCGGCAGATCGAGATGTCGTTCATGGCGGAGGCGCAGCCCAATCACCCACTCTGCCAACGCGATCGGCTCGGGCATCGCGGCCCTGCAGGCCGTCACCAAGAGCTCAGTCACCCGGGGAGCGATCTCCTGCAACTCACTCGTGTCGTTCTCTTGGTCGGCAAGGTGCGGGGCGATGATCTCGACCACTCGCTGGAGAGCCGGCACCAACGCCGGTGCGGCGGACGGCATACCGAGGTGGCGTTCGAATTCGTCGAGGAGGGCACTCGCCTCGGGGCCGAAGACGAGGACGTCGGGCTCCCAATGTCGACCCCACGGCGCTTCCTCCCACTCGGGGGTGAAGGCGTGCTCCGCCGCGGCGACGAGGTCGGCGATCGCGCCGCTGGGTTCACCACTGGCGACGGCGGTGCGCACCTCGAGTTCGCGCTGGATGGCGGGGTAGGCGTCGGCGAGCTCGAGCAGCAGCTCGACCAGATCTGCACGAGACAGCTCGCTGAGGTAGTCGCCGATCGGATCAGACGGCTCGACACGCACGCTCATGACGGCATTGTCGCCGTGACGTCCGACAGCGCGGCGACCAGCGGATCGTCTAGAGAACCGTTCAGTCCGCGTCGTCCTGGGCAGCGGCCGACCAGCCGGTGAGGTCGGTGATGCGAAAGACGAGGACTCGGTCGAAGGGCTGGTCTCGGTACTGCGGATAACGGTGGGCCAACAACCGCGACAAGACCTCCACGTGTGCCGTCGATGGGCCTGTCTCCCCATGGAGTTGGGCGCGCACCCACCACAGGCGGGTCCAGTCGCCGGGGTCCCAGTGGTCGACGAGCAAGGTCGCCCGCGGGTCGGCCAGCAGGTTGCGCTCGCGCTGCAAGGGCCCGTTCGCCTTGGGTTTGACCCGGTCGATCGGCACCCCGACGAAACCGTCCGGGTGCACGGCATACACGACCGGGACGGCATCGACCCCGCGGCGAGCGTGCACGGTCGCGAGCACGCCATGGTCGTATGCCGTGAACCGCCGCAGCGCCTCGGCGTCGGTCAGCCGCATGGTCGGCCCCTGCCAATCCTGCTCAGGAACGACGAGCCGGCACGAGTTCGCGCACGCCCGGCAGGACCTGCTCGGCGAAGGTGCTCAGGAACCGCTCCTGGTCGTGGCCGGGGCCGTGCACCACGAGGTGGTTGAAGCCGAGGTCGGTGTAGAACCGCAGCGCCTCGACGACGTCCTCGGGCCGGGACGCGACGATCCAGCGCTTGGCGACCTGCTCGATCGGCAACTCGTCGGCGGCCCGCTCCATTTCGGCGGGTGAGTGGATTGAGTGCTTCTGCTCGGCGCTGAGCGAGAGCGGGGCCCAGAAGCGACAGTTCTCCAACGCCCGATCGGGTTCGGGATCCCAGGACAGTTTGATCTCGATCATCCGGTCGATCGCACCGGCATCACGCCCGGCCTTGGCGAGCCCCTCGTCGACCGCAGGCACGAGCTGGTCGGCATACAACTCCCGGCCCTTGCCCGAGGTGCAGATGAAGCCGTCGGCGACCCGCCCGACATAGCGCGCCATGACCGGTCCGCCGGCCGCGACGTAGATCGGCACCGGCTGGTCGGGGCGGTCGTAGATCGCGGCGTCCTCGGTGCGGTAGTAGTCACCCGCGAAGGTCACCCGGTCCTCGGTCCACAGCCGGCGCATGAGCGTGATCGACTCGCGCAGCCGGGCAAATCGCTCCTTGAACTCGGGCCACTGGCCCTCGGTCACCGACCCGACGGCGACCTCGTTGAGCGCCTCACCGGTGCCGACCCCGAGCATGATCCGGCCGGGCGCAAGGCAGGCCATCGTCGCGAAGGTCTGCGCCATGACCGCCGGGTTGTAGCGGAAGGTCGGCGTCAGCACCGAGGTGCCCACCATGACCCGCTCGGTGCGCGCGAGCACCCACGGCATCCACGCGAGCGCGTTCGGCGCGTGGCCGCCTTGCAGCCGCCACGGCTGGAAGTGGTCGGAGACGGTGACCGAGTCGAGGCCAAGCTCCTCGGCGCGCACGGCATACCGGCCGAGTTCCAGCGGCGCGAACTGTTCCGCGGACGCCTTGTAGCCGATCCGGAGCGGGGGCGTCTGTGTCGTCTTCGAGTGAGTCACGGGGACCTTTCCAGCGCGTATGCCGTGTCGCCGGCGGAGTGGGTCGCCCCCGCCGTGGCGAGGGCCTCCCTCGCATCATCCGGTACGACGACGGCTGGTGCACTACTGCGCTGTTCGTGCCAGGCCAGGCCGACCACGGCGGCGAGCAGGATCGCGAACCCCAACCACTGCGATCCGGTCGGCTTGGCGCCGAGGAAGGCGACGCCGACGACGACCGCCGAGAGCGGGAAGGCGAGTTCGGCGAGGGTGGCGCGGGAGGCCGGGGTGTGGCCGAGGGCGCGGTAGTAGAGAACGAGCGCGAGCAGCCCGGGGATGAGGGCGAGCAGGACGATGTTGCCGGCGGCATCCCAGCCGATGGCGAGTGGAGTCTGGGTGACCGTGGCGGTGATCGCGAGGGTGACGAAGCCGATCGAGAAGCGCAGCGAGGTGAGGTCGGCGAAGGTCAGCTCCGCCCGGGCGGCGCGGCCAAGCACGGTGCCCGCCGCCCAGAGTGACGCCGCGCCGAGGGCGAGCAGAGCCGCCTGAGCGCTGCTGACGCTCACTGACAGGGGTGAAGCGAAGGCCATCAGCCACGCGCCGACGAGGGCGGGGATGGCAAACCAGGCATAGGTGGCTCGGACTCGCTCGCGCAGGATGACGGCAGCGAGGGCGACGGCGATGAGGGGTTGCAGCTTCTGCAGGACCTGCGGGGTGATCGGGTCACCGGCGCGGAAGGCCGCGGTGAACAGGACCGTGGCCAGGGCTGACGAGCCGGCGCCGATGACGAGGACGCTGAGCTGGGTGCGCAGGCTTGCGGCGCGGAGTCGGCGCACGGCCGGGATGAGCCACCAGAGCGTGAGCAGCGTGAGGACCAGGTGCTCCCAGAACACCACTGTGAGCGAGGGGTATTGGCGGGAGAGCGGGCCGCGCCAGATCGAGGAGATGCCCCAGAACGAGGCGGCGAGCGCGACCAGCCAGGTGCGGTCGCCGCCTCGGGAGGGCCGACCTAGACCGGCCGAACCGGCAGCCGGGCCGGGGGCGCCGGGAGCCGAGCCGGCCGCGGAGGCAGCGGGGGCAGCGCTCCGCGCCGCACGGCATACCTCGTGCGACGCGGAGCCGGAACCTTGCGAGAGGGGAGCGGTCATGGATCAGGAGGCCTCGACCTTGGGCATGATCTCTTCCTTCAGGCGCTTGAGGTCGTCCATCGTCTTGGAGACCGGCACGTCGGCGAAGGGCGGCCACAGCAGCGGCATGGTCAGACCGGCCTCCTTGTAGCGCTTGAGCATGTCGGTGATCTGGCCAGCCGTGCCGACCAGGATGTTGGACACCTTGCCGTTGTCGCTCTGGTCGACCTCGGTGTCGGTGATGGTGAACCAAATCATGCTGCACATGTCGAGGTCGTCGACCGAGCGGCCGAGGGCCTCGAGCTCCCCGGCGATCGCGGTGCGCCATTCGGTGAGCTCGCGCGGGGTGTCCTGGATGCCGATCCAGCCGGCGAGGTCGTATTTCGCGATCCGATTGGCCGAGCGCTTGGGGTCGCGCAGGCCGCTGAAGTAGATCGGCGGGTGCGGCTTCTGCACCGGGCGGTGGCCGAAGCCGCTGGCCTCGAAGTCGGCGAACTCGCCGTGGTATTCAAACGTCTCGTTGGTCCAGATGCCCTTGCAGATCTCGATCGTCTCGCGGACGTGGGCGTGCCGGCGCGGGAAGAGGTGCGTGGCGCTCGCGGCGGCGAACTCCTCGGGCATCCAGCCGGCACCGATGCCGACGTTGAGGCGCCCGCCGGAAAGCTGGTCGATGGTCGCGCACTCGGCGGCGAAGACGCCCGGCGAGCGGTAGGGGGTGTCGGTGATGCTCATGCCGATGCGCAGCTTCTTGGTGCGCGCGGCGAGCCACGGCAGCAGCGGCCAGCCCTGGAACCACTCGCCGCGAGCGGCCACCGGGAGCTGCTTGGGGAACTCCTTCATCATCCCGAAGGAGTACTGCAGCTCGCCGCGGTCGGAGGCCTCGGGCACGACGACGCGGTCGAGGGTCCACACCGAGTCGAAGTCGAGTTCCTCGGCCAGGTCGGTGAGGTCGGCGAGCTCTTGCACGGTGACGTGGTTGCGGAAGTTCGGCAGGTAAAGGGCGAGTTTCATGCGGGCGTCTCCTTCGCGAGGTCCGGCTTTGGGGTGTGGATCGGTCTGCTGTGGCGGTCACTCCCAGGGTCAGTGCCCGGTCGCGTGCGGACAATGGGTCGGGTCCTCATGGTTTCCTCAACGCTGCGCCGCTCGAGTCAGCAAACGGCTCCGGTATGCCGTGCAGCCGCCGAGTTTGATGTGTTTTCGCTCGACTTGTCGGCTTGGAAAATCTGTTGCCACTTAGGACTCTTTTGGCTTGTGTTCGTATCTGTGTTCGAGTAACATGAAGGGGTGACGATCACTCACCTCGACCCAGCGCCTGCCGGCGGTATGCCGTCCGGTGGGCTGCCTGTTGGGGCGGGGGTGCAGCCTGCGGTGGTGGGGGTGGCGACCTCGCTGGTGCATGCGGCGTTCGACCGGATCCTGGCCCAGGTGTCTGCTCTTGAGGCTGGCGTGCTGATCTCGTCGGCGGATGTTCAGGAGGCCGACCGGGTGGCGCGGCGGGCTGAGGCGGTGCGGTTGGCTCTGGTTGCTGCCGCCGATCGGCAGCAGGTGCATCGGCAGTGGGGTCATTCGTCGACGTCGGCGTGGATGGCAGCGGCGACCCGCTCGGGTGGTGCCGCGGCTCAGCAGGAGGTGGTCCTGGCGACCGCTTTGGCGGGTGGGTTGGACCGCACGCGGGAGGCGTTCGAGTCTGGCCGGGTGTCGAAGCGGAACGCGGGGATCATTGTCAAGGCGATGGACAAGCTGCCCGAGGGTGTGACGCTGGCCGACCGGGAGCGGGTCGAGTCGGCGCTGGTGCGTGACGCCGCGCACATGAACCCGGGCTTGCTGGATCGGGCCGCGAAGGTCGCCCTGGCAGCTGCGGAGAAGACCGCGGCCGAAGTCGCTGATCATCTTGAGGCTCAACTGTTGGATGAGGAGCGTCGGGCCTATCGGTTGGCGACGGTCACCATGCACGACCTGGGTGATGGCACGACAAAGTTGGCGGCGACCTTGCCGACCCCAGCAGCGAAGGCGTTGGGCAAGGTGCTGCAGACGATGACCGCACCCCGACGTGACCACCTCCGCAAAGCTGCCGAAGCCGCGTTGGCGGACGGGCAAACCCCGGCCGGGTGTCTGGATGACGGCTCCGTGGCCGCTGACTTGTTGAGCGCCACCGGCACCCACGAACACTCGTCCTTCGGCGCCGGCGCTGGTGCGACGAACGGCGCGAAGGGGCGCATGGCGACCGGCGGCCGGGCGCCATACGGCACCGGCGCGATGGCGGCCAGCGGCGCCCACGGTCGTCCGGTCGAGGGTCGGAATGCTGACTGGGCCGACATTGATTGGGCGCACCGTCGTGGCCGGGCGTTGACCGAGTTGATCGAACACCTGGACACCGAGAAGCTGACCGGGAAGGTCGCCTCCACCGTCATCATCACGATGACCGCCGAGCAAGTGATGGGCGCCGCGAAAGCCGCCCAACTCCAGCAGACCATCCTGGACGCGACCGGCGCGCTGATCGACATGGCCCCGAGCGCCGGGGCAGCGACCACCGACACCGGACAGTTGATCTCCGCGAGTGCCGCGAGGCGGATCGCCTGTAACGCGGGGATCTTGCCGGTGGTGTTGGGGTGGACCCGGACATGTCCTCGATGTCGGCAGACAAGAACGGTTCTTCACCGAGCACCAACGCACCGCGCTCGCGACCATCTACGAGACGTGTGCCGCGGCAGACTGCGACCGACCGTACGCGTGGTCCGAGCTGCATCACGAAGACCCCTGGTCCAAAGGCGGATTGACCGACCTCGACCGAGCTGTGCCGCTGTGCGGCTACCACCACCGGAAGATGCACGACCCGGCATACCGGCACCAGATCACCCGAGAGGCGCACTCACACGGGAACGCGCGCGGGACGAAGACCGTCCACTTCCAGTGGCGAGCTTTCGGCTAGGCAGATCGTGCGCGCTTACGCACGGTGTGCCTAGCGGCGCAGTCCAGCCGGCACGGCATACCTCGTCACCCGCAGCGAGGCTAAGGGCGGTCAGGAGAGTCCGAGAACTGTTGGCGGAGTTCCCGTTTGAGCACCTTGCCGTAGTTGTTGGTCGGCAAGGAAGGCACGAAGCGGTACTCCTTGGGCCGCTTGAACCGCGCGATCCGGGCCAGGCACGTGGCGTCGAGATCAGCCTCTGACGGCGCCTCATCCCGCGGCACGACGAACGCCACCACCGACTCGCCCCACTCGGGGTCCGGCCGCCCGACGACCGCGACGGCCTGCACTCCGGGGTGGGTCATCAGCGCTTCCTCGACCTCGCGCGGATAGATGTTCATCCCGCCGCTGATGATGAGGTCCTTGGAGCGGTCGTGCAGCGTGAGATAGCCGGCGGCATCGAAGCTCCCGACGTCGCCGGTGTGCAGCCAGCCGCCGCGCAGCGTCTCCTCGGTCGCCTCCGGTTGGCGCCAATAGCCGGCCATGACGACCGGCCCGCGCACGAGGATCTCGCCCGGTTCGCCCGCCGGCAGGTCACCGCCATCAGCGCCGACGACCCGCACCTCGACATCGGTCCGCGGCGTGCCGACACTCTGCAGGCGCACTCGCCAGTCGGGATGCTCGCGGTCGGCGTGATCGGCCAGCGAGAGCGCAGTGATCGTCATCGGGGTCTCGCCCTGCCCATAGATCTGCGCGAGCCGAGGGCCGAAGACGCCCAGGGCGTGTTCGAGGTCGGGCAGATACATCGGCGCCCCGCCGTAGATGATCGTCTTGAGCCCCGCCATCCCATCAACCCCGGCCCCGGCGAGAGCGGGATCGAGCGAGAGCCGGCGCACCATGATCGGCGCGGCGAAGAACGACATCCCCGGCCACCGCGCCAGCAGATCAAGCAACTCGGCACCGTCGAGCGCCCCGGAGCGCGGGAAGACACTCACGGCCCCCTTCGCGACGTGCGGCAGCCCGTAGAGCCCGGACCCATGCGAGAGCGGCGCGGCATGCAAGACCGAGTCGTATGCCGTGACCGGCCCGATATCGGCGAAGTAGCTCAGCGATGCCATCAGCAGGTTGCCGTGGGTGAGCGTCGCGCCCTTGGGCCGGCCGGTCGTGCCGCTGGTGTAGAACAGCCATGCCGGGTCGGCGGAGTCCCGCGGAGTCGCCGTCAGCACGTCCGGAGTCGGTTCGACAGCGCAGAGCTCATCCCAGTCAGCGCCCGGAGCGACGACCACTTCCTGCACGCCGGCCACGACATCGACCAGCGGCGCCACCGTCTCGGCGTGCTCCGCGTCGGTGATGACGAGCGACGTGCCGCTGTGGTCGAGGATGTAGGCGATCTCCTCGCGATGCAGCCGGGCGTTGACCGGGACGGCGACCAGGCCGGCATACCAAATGGCGAATTGCGCCTCGAGGTACTCCGGGCAGTTGCTCATGACGATGGCCACCCGGTCTCCCGGCGCCAGCCCCCACTGTGAGCGCAGTCCCGCCGCGAGTCGCGACACCCGACCGGCGAACTCCCCCCACGTCGCGGTCACGGTGTCGCCGACGGCGTGGGCGGGGCGGTCCGGCAGTCGCTTGGCGTTGCGCTCGACCCAGGTCGCGATGTTCATGACGCCTAACGTCCGGGCCAGCCCCCACCCGCGTCAAGCACTCGGCGCCAGCGTTGAGCGGACCTTGAGCAAACCGGCGACCTGCCCGCAGCCCGTCAGCCGGCGGCGGACAGCACGCCGTTGCGCAGCACCGCCGCGGTCGCCGGGCCGAGTCCCAGCGCGGCGGCGTCCCGCAGGTCGGCGACGGTGTCGACGTCGTGGCGTGCGCGGACGGGAGGCGACGGGACGGCATACAGGCCCAAGCCGGTATGCCGTGCGGCCGACCCCGCGCCGTAGCCGGTGACGACCGGCTCGCCCGGCGCAAAGATCGCGATCGTGGTGCCGGTGCCCGATCGGTCGGGGACGAAGGCGGCTCGGTGACCGGCGGCCTGGCGCAGCACCTCGCTGACGTCGGCGGGGCGCAGGCAGGGCAGGTCGGCGGGGGTGACCAGGACGCCCGCGGTGGGGTGGTGGCGGGCGACGCGAGCGACGGCTTCGGCAATGGCGGCGTCGAGGGTCTCGGTGTGGTCGGGCACGACGTGCGCGCCCAGGCTGGTCGCGAGCGTGGCGATGTCGGGGTCGGCGGTGATGACGACGACGGCCGAGACCTGGGGGCAGTCGAGGAGCGCGGCAAGGGTGTCGGTGGCGAAGGCGAGGGCGAGTTCGCGGCGATCGGGTTGCGGGAGGGCGAGGCGGGATTTGGCCAGGTCGAGGGCTTTCACCGGCACGACGGCGGTGACCTGCGGCGGGGCGGCGGGGACGGCATTCCCGCTGGTGGGCAGGGGCGTCGGCGCGGTGGGCGAGGAGGTTGTGGGAGGCCGCGGTGCCGTCGCGCGGGTCGTGTCCGGCGGTGGGGTCGCGCCTGGGGTGCTCACGCGAGACCTCCGAGGGTCGGGCGAGGCAGGCGCAGCACCATCGAGGTGCCGGCCGGCGAGGTCGCGCCGACGGTGAGTTCGCCGCCCATGGCCGCCGTGAGCCCATGCGCGAGGCTGAGGCCGAGGCCGACGTTGTCGTCGGCGTGTGCATCGGCCCGACCGTCTCGGCTGGACTCGGGAGCTCGATCGGGCGCTTGCTCAGGCGCTTGCTCGGATGCTCGCTCGGACGGCGTGTGCCGCGCGTAGGCCGTGAAGATGACCGGCAGCACTTCGGGCGGGATGCCCGGGCCTTCGTCGTCGACCGAGAGCACGGCATACCCGGGGTCGTCGCTGGGGTGCGAGCGCACGACGACCCGGCCGCCACCGTGCCGAATCGCGTTGCCTACCAGGTTGATCAGCACTTGGCGCAGCCGACGACGGTCGGCCAGGACGACCTCAGGGTGGGCGTCGTCGACGAGGTCGACGGCACGGCGATGCGCGGTGGTCGAGAGAATGCCGAGGACCTCGGCGACGAGGTCGGTCAGGGTGAGCGGCGCGAGCGAGAGGGGCAGCGCGCCGGCTTCCAGGCGGCTGAGGTCGAGCACGTCGGTGAGCAGCGCCATGACGTGGCCGGCCGCGGCGTCGATGTGGCCGAGCGCCTGCGCGCGGCGCGACGGGTCGAGCTCCATGGTGCCGAGCAGCTCGGCGAACCCGACGATCGCTTGGATGGGCGTGCGCACTTCGTGGCTCAACGTCGCGAGCAGGTCGGACTTGGCTCGCGAGTGCATTCGGCTGTGCGGCGCCGGGTTTCGGCTTGCAGCCGGGCGCGGCGGTGGCGTTCGGCAGCGCGTCGCTCGGTGAGGTCGAGGACGTTGACGAGAAGCTGCGCCGGTATGCCGTGCCGCGTCCGCAGTCGCGACACGGTCACCTCGACCTCGACTCCGGTCAGTGGTGCGGTGCCTGGCCGAGTCGGCTGAGTTGCCTGAGTTGTGCGAGTTGCCTGAGCCGCGCGAGTTGCCTGAGCCGCGCGAGTTGCCCGAGCTGGCGGCGTGCGGTGCAAGCGGCCCTCGAAGACGACGACAGCGTCCTCATCGGTGCTCAGCGGGTGAAGGTGCTCGTCCAAGGTGCTCGTCGTCGGTGTGACGAGGTCGGCGAGATCCAGCCCGACCAGCGAGCCGCCCCGCAGCGCCCCACGTCGGCCGGCCAGCCGCTCCAGCGCTGGGTTGCACGTGCTGATCGTGCGGTCGGCGGCGAGGATCGCCATGCCCAGTGAGTTGCCGTCGAAGGACCGGCGGAACCGTTCCTCGCTGTCGACCAGCGCCCCGACCAGGCCGGCGTGATCGATCGCGACCGCGGCCAGGTGGGTGAACCGCCCGACGAGAAACTCCTCCCGCGCGGTCGGGTGGTGCGGGGTCGGGTGGTAGACCGCGAAGGTGCCGACCGGCATACCGTCGCGGCCGTGGATCGGGGAGGACCAGCAGCTGAGCAGCCCGGCCGCCTGCGCGAGGTGGCGGAAGGCGACCCAGCGCGGGTCGGTGCGCACGTCGACCGCGACGACCGGGGTGTTGAGCGCGGCAGCGGTGCCGCACGAGCCTGCGCCGTCGCCGATGCGCATGCCTTCGATCCCGGCAATGTAGGTCGCCGGCAGGGTCGGCGCGGCGCCGTGGTGGAGAGTGCCGTGCGCGCGGTCGAGCAGAAGGACAGAGCAGCGGGCGCCGGGCATGAGGCGTTCGAGGGCGGCCAGCAGCCGGGTGAGCACGTCGGGCAGCGGGGTGGCGCGGGCGATGAGTTCGAGGACTTCGACCTGCTGGTCGAGCATCTCGCGGGTGTCCTCGACCGGTATGCCGTGCGGCAAGTCCGCCGGTATGCCGTGCGGCAAGTCGGCGTGGGCGCGCTGGGCGTGCTGGGCGCGCTGGGCGGGCTGCGCGGGGGTCATCCGCGGTCGCTCAGTTGATAGCCCGCGCCGCGCACGGTGAGCAGCAGGCGGGGGCGGACCGAATCCCTTTCGAGCTTGAGCCGCAGCCGGTGGATGTGCTCGGTGACGGTGGCCTCGCCGAGCCATTCGGCGGAGGAGTTCCAGACCCGGTCGAGCAGTTGGGGGCGACTGAAGACCTGGCGCGGGTGCGTCGCAAGGAAGGCGATGAGGTCGAATTCCTTGGGCGTGAGGTCGATGTCGACGCCGTCCAGCTGGACCAGGCGACTGGCCAATTCGATTCGCAGCGAACCGATTTCGATCACTTCACCGGACAGCTCCGGGGTCGAGCGCCTGAGGACGGACCGCACCCGGGCGGCGAGCTCGCCTGGTGAGAACGGCTTGATCAGGTAGTCATCCGCGCCGAGATCGAGCCCCACGATCCGGTCGGACTCACCGCTGCGACCGGACAGCACGATGACCGGCAGATCGGTGCGCCCGGTCTGGCCGGCCCGCACGTGGCGCAGGATGTCGAGCCCGCTCATCCCCGGCATTGACAGATCGAGCACGACGAGTGCGGGCGCGTCCTGCCGCAGCCGCCGCAGCGCCGACGGCCCGTCATGCGCCTCGATGACCCGGAAGCCCGCGTCGTCCAGCTGCCAGCGCACGACCGTGCGGATCGCCTCGTCGTCGTCGACGACGAGCACGAGCGGCGCCTTCGCGTCCTGCGCGCGATCGGGCTGAGCTGGGGTCACCATCGATGGGTACCACACCCAGCGCGGCCCCGTCACGCGTGGAGAGGCCCCGTTGAGCGTGCGGTGATAATCGTGGTGACAGGAGCCCCGGTATGCCGTGCCCCTCACCTCCACGCAACGGCCACGAACTCCGCTGACGTTTGCATTCGCAAACTCTACGTTTGCCATTACAAACTCTACGTTTGCCATTACAAACACCGCCCGACGACCCCGGGGGACCCACCTCGATGAAGCTCACCACGCTGACGGTGGTCCTGACCGCCGCTTTGGCTCTCGGTGGCGCCCCGGCCCACGCCGCCGCTGAACCTTTCGCCGGCACTGGACCCCCATCCGCCGTTTCGGTCCCGCTTCCACGGCGTAATCCGACGGCCAAAGACGCAAGCCCTTGCGCCGCAGCGGCCCATTTCGGGTCAGGATAGGATGAGTCGCTAGGAACGTGATCGGCACTGCTCGGTGTCGACAGCAGCCGAAAGGCGGGAGATGAGTTCAGCAGCTCCTGGTTGGTACGACCAAGAAGACGGTTCCAAACGCTATTGGGATGGTCAGGCGTGGGGTCCGACCGACCGTGAGTATCACGCCGCTCAGCCGCGCATTACCGACCATCTCTCTACGCGCGCTGCCGCGCCCGAGGGGCCCAAACCTAGTCGTAAGTGGCTTTGGATTGGAGGCATCACGGCAGGCTTGATCGTGATCGGTGCGCTGAACTCGATGACCGGACCCCGCGATGGTGCCCAGACGCGGGAAAACGCCCCGGCCGCTGCCTCCTTGCCCTCAAGCTCCGCGCCCACCACATCAGCCGCCCAAGCTCCGTCTTTGACCCCAACTGTCGCGCCAGCACCAAGCGCCAACACGGCGACGAAGTCATCTCCAGCGTCCACGCCTTCCATTCGACCTACTTTGGCCCCATTCACCATGCCCAATTTGGTGGGTATGCAGCTCCAACGGGCCCAGGATTTGCTTCAAAGCAAGGGGTCATACCTCATGGATCAAGAGGATGCGCTGGGAACCGGGAGGTTGCAGATCAATGACCGAAACTGGAAGGTGTGCAAACAGGATCCTCTGGCCGGGGTAACCGTTGACCCGACCCAAATGGTTACGCTCTACTCAGTGAAACTTGAAGAGTCGTGCCCATAGCGACCATTTCCGGTCCCCGAAGGACGGTGGCCACGTCACTCCAGTTCGAAGATCTTCATGACTTCGTCGCCGTAGTCGTTGATGACCTTGACCGCGATCTTCCCCGTTGACGGTGCGGGGAACGGCCGCGAAATCGTCCCGTACAGCGACGCCCACGCGTCCGCGTCGATCTCCGCCTTCAGCGCGGTCTTGAGTCGCTTGTAGGGGTCGCCGCCGCCGGTGAAGTAGCAGTGCCGCACGAAGAACGAGTCCCCGTTGTAGTCGGTGTCAATCATCCACAGGGCAATCCGGTCCGTGTCGCGCGAGCGCACCTCGCCCGTCGTCGGGTCGTAGACGTCGACTCCCCGCAGTTCGACGACGACCTCACCCGAGTCGGTCCGCCTGATCTCGAGGTCAGGCTCACCGAACACCGTGAAAAGGTTGCCCGCCCCCGTCTTCTTCAGCTCATCGCCCATGAGCAGGTCGACGTTCATCCGCACCAGCAGCATCTTGATCCGCCCGAACTTGCGCTCCTGCGCGACCTCCGCAAAGCCAGCCCGCGACGTCTCGACGGTCACCCCATCAGCCTCGGTCACCTCGGCCGCGAGCGCGTCGAAGGCGAAGCCGAGGACACACAGCAGGTCGATGTCCTTGGCGGCCACGGCTTCCTTGACCGCGTGCGCCGCGAACGACTGACTCACCGTGCCGTACTGCGGCCCCAGCGCAATCCCGATCCGCAGCGGTATGCCGTCCCCCTCGCCGCCGGTGTCACTCCTGCGCACCTTCTGGGTGCCGACGGCCTGCAAGTAGGTGCCCGCGTAGGGCTCGATCGACTCGAACTCGATCCGCTCGCCCTTGAGTCCGTTCTGGATGCCAGCCTTGCCGAGGTTTTCGAGGATCGAGGCCTCGAATTGGGGTGCGTCTGGCTGCTCCTCACCCGAGCGCTCGCTGTCGCTCTGGTATGCCGTGTGCTCCGGTCCGCCGGCGAAGGCGAGGCTCCGGTGCGGGCTCAGCGACTCAACGGTGAACGGCCCGGCGACGCGGACGGCCGACTTGTCCTCATAGGGCCGGTCGTAGAGCGTCTCGAAGTCGGCGTGCTTCTTGATCGCCGCATCGATCTGGTCGCGGGTCATGCCTTCGACGATGTCAGGGTTGTTGGCGATCGACTTGAGGGTGATGTGCTGGACCCGCTCGTAGACGAAGCCATGCCGAATGTCGTTGCTGGACACGCCTCCTGCGCGAGGCTGACCGCTGACCTCGGCCTCCTTGAGCTTGCCCTTGTCGGAGTCGGCGAGCAGATACATCGGGTACTTCGCGCCCATGATTCGCTGCCGCGCCAGGGCGAGTGCAACTCGGGAGGTGTCGATGGTGATCCAGCGCCGCCCCCACTGCTCCGCCACGTATGCCGTGGTGCCCGACCCGCACGTCGGGTCCAGCACGAGGTCACCCGGGTCGGTGCACATCAACATGCACCGCTCGATGACCTTGGTATTGGTCTGGACGACGTATACCTTGTCCATCCCGCTGCCAGACTGTGTGTCGTCCCAGAGGTTGTTGATTGGAATCGCGGGGAAGTCGTCATGGAACCGCACGTAGTTGAGTGACGAACCCGACGCCTCGACCCGCCCGGCAGCCACAAGCCGAGCCATGCCAGCTTCGTTCGTCTTCCATCGAGCTTGCATGGTGGGACGAAAGGTACGGTCGCCCATTTCAACTGGAAACCATGAGGCCGCTCCTTCGCCCTTCGCTCTCCCGGCAGCTTGCGAGGTCAAGATCTGGAGACGGTAGAGAGCACCCTGCGAGCCGTCGTACTTGTCGAGTTCATTCCTGGAAAGGCGCCTACGTGTTCCGTCTGATGCCTGCACGTTGGTGTAGGTCGAGTCTCCGCCAGAGCCGACGGCGCGGAGTCGGTACGCCGGTCTGAACTTCGCGGTTGCCCGATCCTTGGCAAACCAGAGAACGAAGTCGACCGTGCCCCCGAGGAATTCGCTCGTTGCCCCACTGGTCGTCTTGAAACTGACCTGGGAGATGAAGTTCTCGGAGCCAAAGACCTCATCCATGAGGCTCCGGACCAGGTGAAGGTTTGTGTCGCCGATCTGGACGAAGCAACTACCCGACTCCGTGAGGAGTTCGCGGGCGACGAGGAGCCGGTCGCGCAGGTAGGACAGGTACGAGTGGATGCCGAGTTCCCAGGTGTCGCGGAAGGCCTTGATCTGCTCGGCCTCTCGCGCGGCGTCCTCCACCTTCCCGTCCTTGACGTCGCGCTTGCGCGCTGACGCCTGCCAGTTGGAGCCGAACTTGATGCCATAGGGCGGGTCGATGTAGACCATCTGCACCTGGCCGCGCAGATCCTCGCGCTCGGCGAGTGAGCCCATGACCTGCAGCGAGTCGCCGAGGATCATCCGGTTGGACCAGTTGGCGTGATGTTGGTAAAAGTCGATGAGGTCGAGTTCTTCGAGCCCGTCGAAGGAGTCAAAGAGGGTGTATTCCGGCTCGTCCTCGGGCCGCTCGGTGGTCCGGCGCAGGTTCTCGATGAGCACCCGCGGGTCGATCTTCTCCTGCACATAGATCGGCGGCGCGTCGGCGACGAGATCCTCCGCATTCGCCGGGTCATCACCGGGAAACTTGCCGCGCCACACCAGTTGCGGGTCGAGCGTCGCATCCCGCGCCACGATGACCTGTCGGGCCTGCTCGACCTCGGGGGTGACGAGGTCCTGCTGGTCCGCGGTCGGCAGGTTGGTGCGCTTGTCCTTATGTTGGACCGACTCGATCGGGACCGGACCGGACGGCTTCTTGGCGCGGGGCGGCATACGCGATCAGTTCCTTCTCAGGTCGAGCCAGTCGGGGTCACCGATGATCGGGCCGTCGCCGTAGAGGGCGGCGATGGCCTCGGCGAGCGCAGGCTTGATGTCGAGCGGGTTGGTGATCTCGACGTAGCCCCAGCGGCCGAAGCCGCCGTGGTTGTTGACGGCGGTGCACCACGACTGTCGAGCGGTGGTCGCCTTGACGCGGACCGAGCCTGGGAGTGCCTGACTTCTGGCCACCGGAGACCTCGACGATGAGGCATCCGGTCAACGTCTCTCCATCGCGCCGCTTGAGGCGGAGCAGGAAGTCGGGGACGTAATCGTGGGATGTGCCCTCGTGGATGTAGGGATCGAGAAGCTGAGGTGGTCATTCTTGGCGTAGGCCGCGACCTGGGGATGGTGCTCGCACTCCTGCGCGAGCAGTTGCTCCCAGGTGTTGCCGCCCACTCCGTCGAGCACGACGTGGCTGATCTCGCTGCGATCGGCGCTCGTCGGAAGCACCGCCTTACGGGTGGAGAAGCGCACGCTGCCCGTCGAGCCGTGCGGGTCGTGTCTGCGCAGGATCGGCCGAAGCGAGGGCCGGCGGTTGCCCTCGGCACGGGTGATCGCGGCATACACGGCGTCACAGGCTCGTGCCTGCCACTGGGCGTACTTCGCGAGGTGGCCGAGGTGCCAGCCCTCCTCGACGCGGACCGCCCGGTCGATCCAGGTCGTGCAGAGGTCGACCAGGCGGGAAAAGCCAGGGTCGCGGCTCGGCCTTGACCTCGCCGTCGACGATGGTCTCGCCCAGCGCGAAGTGATGGTTGACCAATCGTTTGGCGAGCTGGAAGGCCACTGCTCGGGGCGGATCCTGCGCGATCTCGTCTTCGATGAGCTCAGGTGTGCCGACGATGGGCGCGGACTGCGTCCACGACGGCACGGTGCCGGGGCCGATGACAAAGGGCTGCACCTCATCGGGCAGCCAGAGCTCTTCGTCCGGCACTTCTAGGCGATAGCCATCGAGTTTGGGGAAGGTGATCCGCTGCGCCTCTCGCCCAGGCACGCTGATGACCTCGACCGCGGGGACCGGCGGTGGGGTTCGGTGGTGGCGTGCCACCGATGAACATGAAGGGCACGCCGTAAACATTGGCGTACTCCGCCTCGAAGCGGCCCTCGTCGTTCACGGCATACGAGCGGCGTCTGAGACCCTGACCGACGACCTGCTCGCACAGCAGCTGGGGACTTGAAGGCGCGGATGCCGAGGATGTGGGTCACCGTGTTGGCGTCCCAGGCCTCGGTGAGCATCGCGACCGAGACGACACAGCGGACGTCTGCGCCGAGCATCCCGCGCTTGCCGACCGTGTTCATCACCTCGCGAAGGAGGTCTTCATCGGTCAACGTGTCGGCGTCGGCGCCGGGGTTGCGGAGGCGGTACTCCTGCTTGAAGGCGGCGATCTCCGCCGCAGCGGCCTGCTTGAAGTCGTCCTTCATCGTCTCCCCGGACTCCAGCTGGGCAGAGTCGACGAGGATCGTGCGTGGCTTAGGATGGGTTTGTCGCCGACTCGGGGTCGGTGTTGACGAAGAGCGGCAGATGACCTGGAGAGTGAATGGACGAGCCGTCATCCCTGGTGATGTCGGTGCCCGCGATCCAATCGTGGACAAGCTTGACACGGCGGTGTTGGGGCAGACCACGATGAACACTGGCGGGGGTCATCCAGTGGGGCGAGCGCCTGGTGCCAGTGCTCATAGGCCTTTTCGTAGGAGCGGTAGAGGCTGTGCAGGGCTGACTCAAGCTCGGCCGGCATGACCCACCTGGTGACATTGGTTTGAGCGCGTGCGCGCTTGGGCAGGTCCTTGCCGACCAGCTCCCAGAGACTGCGGAAGGTCACTGTGTCGACCGTGGTGTCGTCGTCCACGGGGATGCGGGGGCCTTGACGATGCCGGACTCGATGGCGTCCATGAGCGAGAAGTCACTCACGGTCCAGGGAAAGATGTAGCCCTCTTTGTAGCCGCTGCCGCCGAGGTAGAAGGGGTCGCGGACAGGTCGTGACGGCCTTGACGCCGACTTGTTCTTGGATCGCGCGGATGCCCTTGAACCACACCCGGGCGTCCTCATTGCGTTTGGCGTGTCTTTTCGGCGTCGCCTGCCTCGATGCCAGCTGCGGTTGCCTCAGCCGTTAGTGGGCTTGTCCATGTAGCAGTGGTGAGCCTCATCGTTGAAGACGACGATCTCGCCGGACTGTTTGCCGCCCCCGAAACCCCGGAGCACGCGAGAAACCATCGCGGCCTCGGTCTCTTTGAACGGGTCGTCCTTCTTCCCGGCGAGGAGGATCTGGCGGGTCGTGCGGGCGACGCCTTTGATCTCCTTGGCGTCCTTGAGCAGGAACGCGTGGTAGTTGGTGATGAGGATCTGGGCCTTGCCGAGGAGGCCCTCACAGGCCTGGTGGGACGAGGCCGCGAAGGCGGTAGTAGTTCTGCGGATCGTTGGGCTGGAGCACTCTCAGGCGATCCCGGATGGTGATGCCCGGCGTGATGACGAGAAAGCGTTTGGCGTAGCGCGGGTTGCTCGGGCTGGCCACCTTGTTGAGGGTCTGCCAGGCGATGAGCATCGCCATGACGACGGTCTTGCCTGACCCGGTCGCCATCTTGAGCGCGATGCGGGGGATGCCCTCGTTGTGCTCGTCGTTGACCTCACGGATGACCTTCCGGCGGTCGCGGAACCTGCCCGTGCGGCCGGCGACCTCGCTGAGGAAGATGGCGGTCTCAACGGCCTCTCGTTGGGCGAACAGGATGCGATTTTCGCGGTGGGTGTCGGCCCAGTGTCTGAGCAGTTTGGCGCTCGTCGCTGTGGTGCCGGGTAGCCTGATTCGCGCCAGTTCGCCACGTCCTGGCGGAGCTCGTTGATCAGGGTGTTTTCCTGACGACGCTCTTCGAGGAGGGCGAGGGTCAATCTGCTCGGGGCCGCCTCAAGGGCGCGGCGGCCGGGTTTAGGCCTATCCCGTCCCTTCCTGATGGGGCGACGGGGATGAAGGACTCGCTTCGACGTCGACCGTCGCGGATCACGCCGGTAGGTCCCTTGGGACCGATCTCGAAGTGACGCTGGGGCGGGTCAGAGGCCGCTGAGCACCGGGTTGGTCAGCGACGACTCGGTCGTCTCTGCCATCCGTGTGCGTCCCCTCGTCTGCTCATTCAGTGCCCTGGACTATAGACGTCTGTTTCGCGTGCCGCCCAGCCACCAAATTCAGACGGGCGGCCGCAAGCATCTGGGACCCAAACGGCGCCTCAAAGCATTCCGTGGTTCCCATGAGCCGGCGCGAACTTCGCCGTCGGCGAGCTTCTATCGGCCGCTGGCGTCCAGTGTCGCAGCCTGGAAGTCTAAAGCCGACCCAGGCTCGAACCCAGAGTCGCTTCCGCTCATTTCTCACGCGGGCTCGGCGTCGTCCGGCTCATCCAGCACCGCCAAGGCGTCCTGCAGAGCACCTCGCACCCGTTGTAGCTTCTGTTCTGGCTTCGCGCGGCAGTGGCTACGGGCGCGCTCGTGCCAAGGTCCGCTAGAAAGGCATCCCCGTCTTCAGTGGGATCTTCGATCGCCTTCATTGCCTTGTAGATGGGACTGGCAGGGTTGGCGAGGATCAAGCGAACAGGGTGCCACTGCGGGGCGCAGGATTGTCGTCCAGTGTCAGCCGCGGGAAGTATTCAAGACCCTTGGCGCAACTGATTTGCGATGTCTTCCAACACATAGGGCTAAGCCTTGCCACACTGATGGCTGAGCGGGAGGTCCCCGAGAGTCACGTGACGCACGCCACCTTGCGCCCCACTGCCTCGTTTCTCCATCTTCTCGTAACGTCCTATGACACTCTCTCCCTTGTCTTCGTTTCTGTCTTTCCTTATAGTCGCAACTCTAACAAAATCTTTGTTTGCCTGTCTAGTTCAGATTAGAACAGCCATAAAGACGCCCGGTTCGTCCTCGACGAAGCCACCCGCTGCTTGGCCTGGATCCCGGATGAGGGTCCGGAGTCGGGCTGATGGGGATGGTGCGCCTTGTCAGGTCCACCGCGGTGAGAGGCCGGAACATCGTCCAGGTCTGCTACTTCGCGCCGGACGCGCTGCGCTGGGAGTCGCTCGACATCGGGCACGGCGAGTTCGTGCACGCCATGATCGGCGGCGCGGTCACGCAGTTCTATGCCGGGATGCGCTGGCCGGGCCGGGAAGCCGACTGTGATGCCTTTGGGCTGGGTGAGGGGTTCGCTTGCCAGCCGCCGCCGTTCTCGGTCGAGGGCCGTGACCTGGCGCTCGTGTCCAGGCGGACCGTGCCGATCGCGGAGTTGTTCGCGTTCTGCAACGACACCGCTCGCCAACTCGACGGCTTACGTCTCACGGCGCTGACGCCGCAGCGACTCCAGCGACCAGCGCCCCCATCCGCTGCGGCCTGGCTTCACCGATCGCGTCTCATCACATACGTCCATGTCCGAATGGATAGCCGGGCACGAGTCTCACTACACGAGCGCTTAGCCGCGCCGCTCTTAACCACGGAAGCGAACCACCAGGCGTCGGATCCGTGCCCTACTTTGCACTGCAGGAGGCGAGGCAGCGGATAGCTGGACACACCCTCGGAATCCACGACTGCCGGATCTGGCCGGTAGGACACGGTGAGCTCGATCCGCCCGCGTGGTCGATCTGACGGACAGCCACCTCGACAAGACTTCCGGATGATCGCCCCACGTCCCAAACAGGGCCGCCGCTTGCGACGTGAAGTCGTCAGACGTATGACTGCGGATCCCAGCAGGCTCGGAAATCGGTCTCGTCCAGGCGCGTGTTCCAGACCGGTCGGGAGCGATCGATGGGGTGCAACTGGAAGCCCAGACGCCGGGTGACGTCGTACCAACAGAAGGTCTCGACCTTCGCAGCGCTGCCATGTTCCTGATCTCGTCCAGCACGGGAGCGAGGTCAGGAGTCCGAGGAGGCCAGAACAACCAGGTCAGTTGCGGGGTCTTGGGCCGCTCGGACTGCAGCCAGCGCACAGAGGACGTCGACACCCTTCTCACGAGGGGGACCCACCACCAAACGGTGTCCATGGACATCGGTTGCGAAACGCCCCGTCGCATCACGCTCGTACTCGTACTTGAGTGGGCGGAGAGTGACCGAGACTCGCCGGTCTCGTTCCCAGTGGACTTCTGAGCAAGACTCTGGCGTAGCCATCCGGGTCATGATCTGGCGAAGGCTGTCCGCGAAATACCTCGACTCTGCGCAGAGTCGCCGCTGCCATGCCCTCCTTCTGTCGAGCATTGCGGACCTGCAGTAGTCGCCTGGCGAACATCAACGGGTCGACAAGAGCCTGATGGCGCGGGAGCAATCTCGTGGACTCGTACAGCCCGTGCCCAGTGAGGGTGGACGTTCTGGTAATCGACGATGACGACGGCGCGCAGGTCTCCGGACATCAAGTCTCCTGAAGAAAAAAGCCCCACCAGTCCCGGAGGACGGTGGGGAGCTAGAGCCCCATACTCACGCCCGCTGATGTTGAGCAACTGGGACCAGCAAACTGGACCGCCGGGCGGAACTCCTCCGTGATCTCGCTATGAACCCAGGCCACCTACCAGCCCCTCAACCCTGACCCACGAAAAGTCCTGAGCCGCGACACCATGTCAACGATGTCGCGACTCAGGACATTGGTGGGTAGTTCCCGAAACCCGCTGACCTGCCGCAACGTCACTGCCCAGCCCCCATCGGGCACAACCAACGGTCCTACCCAGGCACATCTAAGTCATCGGCTCTGGAGCAACTGCCGGGGCACTGGCCAGGGACAATGAGCTGTTAGAGGAGCCAGCTCGGGACCAAGCCCACGCCACCACCTGTCGATCAGGAGTCTCAGGCCGTGCCAGGGCTCACCCGTCGGGTGAGTCGCCTCGTTCGCTCGTCAAGGAAAACTCCGGGAAGCGGGCGAGGACCCCGCCGCTCCCCTCCTTCAGTCGAGCAGCGATTCTGTCCGTTGCCTCCAAAGAGAGTTCAGGAACGTCGCCCCATTCCGTTCTACCGTCGCCTCGAACTCCTGCCACATGAAAATGAAGGTGCCCGATAGTCTGATTCGCCGTCCTTCCATTCTTTTGCCAAACGTATATTCCAGGTATCGAGTATGCCATTTCAATCAAAGCAGCGGACAGTTGCACGGCTCGCATGAGGGGTCCAGCAGCGTTCTCGTTCAGCGTAAGGATCGAGGGCGTATGAGCGGTTGGCAGGGCTAAGAGGTGAGGCTTACCTCTTTGCTCACGAGTCACCAGAATCGCGGCAGCGTTTCCACGCGCAATGAAAGTATACGGTCTAAACCCAGCAAGATAATCGCAGAAAGCGCAATGAGCATCAGTTGGAACGTCGAGCGTAGACATATCAAGACCCCTTGAGAGATGAAAGGAAAGCCTGCAGTTCCAACCGATCCAGCTTCTGGAAGTCACTCTCTTTGACGACAAGGCGAAGTTCGTCGGTGATTCGGCCGATTCGCGAGGCGAAAATGTACGAAAGGACAATGAGCCGGAGGGAATCCTGGGCTGGGAGTACGTGGGATATTCGCGCAAAGGCGCCACCCAGCAACCCACGCATACGGTTCCGCCGTTTGACGTTCGCGAAACCTCTTTCCAAAGCGATCCCAAGCTGGCCCAAACCCCGTCAATCGTAGCTCGAGCCTCGTTAGCAGTACTCATCTCGGCGTAGGCCAAGAGATAGTTCTTGTGGTTCCCTTGAGTAATGGTCGCTACGGATCCGAGCGTATGCGCTCGTCTTGCCAGGCTTCACTACCTGACTCGTCGGGGAGTCGTTACTGAGCGCGGCTGCGATATCTTGGTCCAGACGCTCAACATCACCCCCGTAGACACGGTCGATGTATTGTCCCAGGACACTTGCTTTACTAATGACGTTTGGTACCGAGGTGTCAAAGGTTGTCGTGACACCTACCACGATGTGGGCGTCACCTTGTTCGAACAGGTCGCCCTTGACGACGCTGATCTTGGTCGCGGGCTTGGAGTACGTGCATTCCATTGGCCGGGGCCAAGCGCGCCAGAGACCGAAGGCGAGGGATCCGATCGCGCTGGCCACGATAATCCATCCGCCGTACCGCTCAAGAAGCTTCGGCGCCGCCAGTTGTGCTAACTGCGCCAAGGAGGCCACCACGCCGATGAAGAGGAAGACGCTGGTCGCGAACCATCTCCAGAAGCGAAGCGTCCGGAGGTCTGTAGCCAACTCGCTCACATCTACAGCCCCAGGTTCTCGTAGACGAACGGCTTGTACTGATGAGGCCCAGTGTTGTCTGAGGACGCGAATGCCGGTGCATAGTTGTCGAGTGCGTACTTGATTATGTTCGGTTGGAAAGAAACGGACATGGTGTAGTAGTCCGCAGTGAGAAAGGGGGCGGGAATGAAGTTCTGGTCAACATAGCGATCGCCATCCAGGTTGGCGATCACCACGGGAAGGTTGAATTCAGGATGACTTTCACCCATGCGCCAAGAACGAAGACCCGTCCGATCCCTTCCTGTGCGTCCATGCTTCCCAGCAGAACGACTTGCTTCGCGTTCTTGAGCCTCTCACGGAGGTTACGTTTGATGGTCTCGTGCTGACTGGTGTCGCGGGATCTGTAGAGGTCGTGGGCGTCGTAGAAATTGAAATCGATGTGCTTGTTCTCTCGCCACGCTTCCATCAGCCTGTACGAAGCGATGTTTTCGCTTGCGAATGCGACGTAAGTCTTGTTCCGATAACTCATTGAACATCCTTCCTTGATAAGTTCATGCTGACTTCCCGGACGTGGCTTGGAAGATGGCATATGACAGCCACCGGCGGAAGCCAGCTAACAGGCCTGTCAACTCATGCCCCAGTCGTCGTCGGCGAAGCCGAGGGTTTTTAGGTTCTCGCGGATGGCGGCCCGCTGATCCTCCGTGAGGCGATCGAGGTGTTCTGACTCGATATCAAGGGTGACTCGCACCGACGCTCCGTTGGTGACGAAGTGGGACACGATCTCCTCGTAGATCTGGCCCGCATCCCGAACGACTCGGTTCGTAGTCAACTCCTTCGTAGCGTGGAACCGGGTAGGGACCTGCGTCTCTCCTCCGTCGTTGGACGTCTCACCTGTTGACTCGTCGCCGCCGTTTGACTTACTGTTCCCGTCCTCATCGCCACCACCTGCGTCCTCGTGGCCACTCCTTGAGCCAGCTTCGATCTGCTTGAGTGCGACCTTCGGGTCAACGAGCAGACCGCCCTGACGGACTGCAGACGGCTTGCTCATGGTCAGACCGACGAATCGACCGTCCTCGTGGGCATCCGCATACGCAAAGCTGTCGAGCTCGAAAGTGATGACGTCGTCAAGGTGCCAGACGACGTCCATCAACCTTCGGCTGGACGACCTTGGGCATGTAGACGTATTGGCTGAAGTAGCCGACAACAGTGTCGATGGCGACGTAGGTGTCCTTCCACAGGTTCAGCCGGTTGATCTGCATCCGCAGCAGCGACGGGGAGAACGTGCGGACGACGAACTCGCCACTGTCGGCCTTCTTCGTGACTCGCGCAGCGGGACCCATCGCCATTCATGAGGATGGGTTCCAGTTCGATCGTCGACGAGCCTGGCTCTTGCGTCGGTACCAGGATCCACCGGTACGCCTCGCGAATCGCATCAGCGACTGTTTGCTTCGACTGGGCAACACGCGCCTCAGCCACCTTGACGTTGTGTTGGTCCAGGTTGAGCGAGTCACGGTTGTCGAGGATGTACTCCACGCCATGCGTTGGCGGACCGCGTTGAGCAGAACATCCACCCGATCCACCTCGGGTGCCAGGAAGACGAGACTGTTCTTGTGGATGCGGGCGTTGGTGCCCCGTTTGGTCAGGAACTCAAGAGCCGCGCTCTCTGCCACCGATTTTGCCCGCTTGGAGAATGCGCGGTCGGGCCCGAAGATGACCAGTCCGATTCCTGGGTCGTCGTCCACGTCGATGGATCCGTGTGGGAAACGGTGGACACGCTCGAAGAGCCCTTTGTCTGTCTCCTGGCGGACCACCCCGGCGAGCTCATCGAGGACTTGGTCGTCGTGGTAGGCATCGGCGCGCTCTTGGACGATCTGGGCGACTGTCTGCTGCAAGGACAACCAATAGCGGTCTTGATCGCGGTTCATGTACTTGCCCAGGTCGCCTAGCCTGCGCAAACCGTCAGCAATGTGGGCAGGGTTGTCGCCCGGGTAGGTCGACCCGAGGATGACGCGCTTCTGCTCGATGCCGCGCATTGGAGCGGATGAGCCGTCGCGCTGTCGAAGATTGGCGAGCGGGGCCGTTCCGAGGAACACGCACCGCGCTGCCCGCTTGGTCGCCATTGACTTGCCCAGGATCTTGATGTCGCTGTCCACGACGTTCGCGGTCGATGTGTCCCCGGCGATATCGGCGTCGACGATGGGCTTCCACGCGTCGTCGAGGTGGTTGGCCAACTCGTCGAAGACTTTGTTCGAGTCCAACGGGATCGAGGCCGGCAGGATCATCGGCGAGCGATCCCCGCTACTCCACAACGCATACACGACCGTGGCCATCAATCGCAGCACGCCTCGGGTGCGTTGGAACCGCTCCAAGGTCGACCAATCCTTGTAGAGACGGTCGAAGAGCTCAGGGTGATGGGAAAAAAAGGGTGCCGTACGCATCACAGGCGGTACCCCGGCTGCATCACTTCGCTGGGAATTTCGGAGCCGTGTCGTCGGTAGTGATCCATGAACTTTTGGACCACGAGGTCGCGCGCAGCGTGCTGCTCGCTCGCGAAGGGTTTGAAGATCCGTCGCCGGACGATTTCGAAGGACTCCTCGATCGTCGCTGCTTGCCAAGGCGACTCCACTCGATGAATGACCGAGTGGAGATGGCGCAGTGACTCCAAGCCCGCAGTACCGCCGAGTTCGTGGACGTTTTCAAGGGCGACATCTCCGGTCGGCATGTCCCGCACGACGTCGGAGGCAGGGAGGGAAACAACGAGCAGCGCCGTGGGGACTGCCTTGACTGCCTCGGTAAGGGCCCTGTACGAACGTCATGTGGGTGTCGAAGTGCCTGCGGGAGCCTGCTTCGCGGACCAGAGCTGTCGCAGGTACGCGACCCACTCATCGATAAGGATCACGGACGGACCGAACGTGGTCAGCAACTTCACCAGATCAGACGTGGTGGGCGGCGCGGACTCTGCGTCATACCGAGCGAGAGGTCGTAACCGACCGTGCCGCCGAGCTGGTAGGCGAGCTCACCCCACAGCGTGTTGACAGTGAAGCCCTCAGGCTTGGGCATCCCGAGGATCGAGAGGTCATTGCCCACCAGCACGGCTCGGTTCACCTTCGCCGGCAACTCATCGACACCGATGCCCTCGAGAAGCTCACGCACACCAGGGAGCCGCTCGGCAGGGACACCTGATGCTGCGTGATAGACCGCGAGCAAGGAGTGCGTCTTACCTCCACCGAACGTGGTCATGAGATCGACCACGGGCTCGCCACCAAGTCCACTCAGGCGCTTGATCGCCTGCTCCAACAAGAAGCGAAGCCCACGAGTGAGGTATGTGCGGCCGAAGAACTCAGCAGGGTCGCCGTACTCAGGGCCGGCCACGCCTTGGTGGACCTGACGGAGGTCGGCAGCAAACTGAGCGAGTTCGAAAGTGCCCCGCGCGACGTCGTCATGTGGTTCAACCACATCGCGCCAGGCGGGCAAGCCCGTAGAGTCGACCTGGACAGAAAGTGCCTTCTCCTGAGCGCGCTGAAGTCGCTTCTGGTCCTCTTCGAACATGAGGCGGCGGAACTCGCGGCGTGCCTCGTCGGCCTTGTCAGCCTGCGGAACCGCGCCTATGGAGCGAAGAATGTGCTCGCTGTCCATGAGGACCCGCTCGGTGCGCTCGGAGGAAATGCGCTCCCCGTGTGCCCACTCCTTGCGCGCATCCCAAAGAGCAGAGACGGCACGCTTATCCTCGAACGAAAGTTGCTCCTTGAAGAGCCCGTGCCACTGCTTGTCGAAAACCCAGAAGAGGTAAGCCGGGTCGGACTGGTTTGGGGTCGCGTCCCGACCCGTCAGCCCAGCGGTGCGGCCGACCTCTGAAGCCCACGTTTCCCCGTACTTTCCATGGAGCGCCGTGATCATCCACGGTCCCAATCCCTCGGCAACGAGATCGAGCGCACGTCCGACGCGTTCCTTATTCGTCAGTGCTGCCATGTCAGAACAGCCCCTCGGCGGTGACTCGTCCATCCCCAGCTAGCCGAACGAGTTCGGCCCACGAGTTGATGAGTGCGTTGTAGCGCTCTTGGTCGCTGGTGCGACCCGTGCGCGCGGCAATGTCATGGAGCCGGTAGGTGAGTGCCATGGCAGGATCCTGCAACGACCCAAGTGTTGCCATTAGGCGCGCAGCTTCGAGCTCCCCTCCACCATTAATCAGTCGATCCGCCAAGTGATGAACCGCCTCCCAAGCCGTTGGCTGTATGTCGGTAGATGGGAGCCACGAGCGATCCAGGTCGGCGCAGCCGAGGAGCTGCAACTTGTTTCCAACTGAAGCCGCAACCTGTGCACGCTTCACGTGATCCACGCTGATCCCCAAGGGTCGCGCTGTCTTGTCGGCCTCGCCAAAGCCTGCGAGACCCCATCCATGCGCCTCCCACCACCGAACGGCGAATCGCGACTCTGGTTCCAACTCGCCCTCCTGCTCCTCCAGGACCTCTGCCAAAGCAGCATTGATAAGGCCTAGCGCTTGTCCCACAGAGACTTCGTGCCCACTCTGATCGAGGACAGCTCGATACCGCGAGAAGATCTGCATACCTGGACCCATCGCGGCCTGTGCAAGGTCGACAGGAAGGATCGATGCCGCCTGCAGGTCGCGGATTGCCGGAGCCAGCTCGCGACGGAGGGAACGAGTGAACTCCGACAACGAAGTGGTGATGGAGCCCTCCGGGCGCGGCCTACAGACCAATGCGATGTATGTTGCGATCGCGTTCGTGCCAATTCCAACCATCCGCCGTGTGCCAGTCCCGTGAATTGGCCATGTGCCCGTGATCTCAAGGTCAGCATCGATCATGGCCGTCAAGATGGATGACCAGCGACCCTCTTCACCCCCGCCTGACTTCTGCTCCTTGGACGCGTACACGACGACCATGGGTAGCCCATCACCCAGAGACATTTTCAGGTTGGCGAAGGCCTCGGTGAATCCCGAAATGAAGTACTCACGCGCGGCATCCTTGCCACCATGATGCGAGGGAATCGCTGTCAACTCCCCCGTTTTGGGCGCCGACACCGTGATGTAGAGGTCTGGATGCACCGAACGCAGTGCACGACGGTGCCAGACGTAGAAGTAGTCGGACAGATCGGCATACCCGATGGCGTCGAAGTACGGCGGATCGGTGGCCACAAGCGCGTCGGACACGTATGCGGCCCGTGCATCAGCTCGTGCCACGACCCCGCTCCCACTGGGAGCAAGCTCCATCGCCCTGAGGACCGTAGGCATCGAACCCAGCCAGGTGCCATTTCCCCCGAACGCGTACATCTCCGGGAAGTCCCATGTCATGGCCAGGTCATTTCGGGCGAAAGCAGCGTTGAACCGAGTTGTCGTTCCGTCGGCTGGTGTCGTGACGCGCGCTTGGCTGGAATTGCTAAGGGCTAGCCTTCCCACCGCCAAGCCCAACATCGTGGTGACCGCCACGGCCCACGGTTCATCGCCACCATCCTTGAGCACCTCGTCGTACATCGATGCCACCATGTCAGAGAACACAGTCAGCAGCGCGATTTGGCGATCTGTAAACAGCTTGTCCCAAGTGTTCATGCCATAGAGGCCGACACGTATGCCTTGGCCAGCGGGGTTCAGGGGGACTTCCGCAACACTTCGATCGACATCGAGACGAGCTGCGCCAACGTCACCTGGGGTTGGGATCGCGAAGTCGCGCCTCTTCCCATCTCGGGTGACCACGCACACCATTCGCAGCCCTAGACGCCCGGCCTTCCCCTCGGCCCGCAAGTATTTGCCGTTGAGAGTCGCAGAGCAGGCCAAGCAGGCGAACTCACCGTCTCCTACCTTTGCCGAGGGCGGTGGCGAACCTGCCACCTTTCCTTGAACAACGCGAAGCTGGACATTCGTCCCGCTAACGTCAGGCTCAAACCACGCGAGGTCGCCCTTCTTCTTGGATAGCCACCATGTGGCCATTAGGAGCGTTTCAGCCGCACACGCAGGGTTCGGGCACTTCGCGGTCCTGGACCAAACCCAGGCGATCGGCTCGCGACCATTCGGATGGGGAAAGTTCGGTGCCAGTTTCTCCCACGCTCGGCGTTCAACCTCATGGGCGTAGTGGAGAACGTCTGTCGCAAGCCCCTGGTACCCAATCGCCTTGTCCGATCGATGCGTGAAGAGCCCGTCGGACGCAGGCTCATGGAGTGGCTCTCGCCCGTGTACGAGAGGGAGCACCTGAGTCAAGGTGCGAGAGATGAGCGCCGGGACAGGGTTGAGATCAGACCCCACGCTCGGAAGTCCAAGGCGCTGTGCTTCCACAAGCGTCGACCCACCCCCACAGAAGGGATCCATGACCGTCGGAACACCGCCTGGGAATTGATTTGAAAGAAGCTTCCTTGCCTCTGCCAGATCAGCGTGATCGGGTTGGTCAGCCCCGTTCTTCACGAGCCTCTTGACCAAATCGAGCAAGTAGACCCTTTGGTTATCCTCGACTGGATCGTCGACCAGTGCGGCAAAGAGGAGGGCTCGCCAGGCCGGTAGGGGCATTGGCGCGAACCATTTGTGCAGGTTGCGGATCGTCCCGGTGTTCCGATCCTTATCCGCCTTGCATGCTGCGTTGATCTCAGGCAATGGGAGGGCGACCTCGATCAGCTTCTTCTTGCGGGTCAAGTTGTTCACTCTTGGCTCATCTCGGTTGCGTCGTTCCAGAAGGGTTTCCAATCGAATTCGACGCGGGCGGCGCGTGGATCGATTGGTCGGGCAATGGGTTGGCGCAGGTATCGCACGGTGGTGCTGTCATCCTCGCCGACTTGGACCAAAGCGAGCACGGAATGCTGCCCCTTGTTGAGCGCGGTCACGGCTTCTTGGCGGGTGAGGACGAAGGTCTTGCCCCCGATGACCCGGCCCTTGACCTCGATGAAGTCGAGGGCCTCGCCGGTGTCGGATTCGACGTCGTAGCCGGGGTTGTTGTGGTGCATTTCGGTTGGTCGATGGCCAAGAGCACGTTCGGCTCGCAGGACAGCGTCGACAGCAAGACGCTCCACTCGAGTGGTTTCTCGGGCTCTTGCGTCGGCACCATCCGGGTCCTCTTGTGCATCCAGCCAACCTTGGGTGACCACGAGGCAGGCCCCGGTGACGCGGGGCGGGCGGACGGAGATGTCACGCTCTTGTTCCAGGTCCTTGAGACGTCGGTCGAGGCGGCGCACGAGTGCTTCCGCGCGCTCACGCATCTGGGAGGCAGGGAGTCGGGTCTTCCTACCTGCACGCTCCTGCTCGCCGAGCTCGAAGGCGCGTTGATCCCAGTAGTTGATCTCGCGCGAGAGTCGGTCGCGCACAAGTCGTTCGGTCTTGTCGACCTGCGCAATCGTCCGCTTTGTCACCTCATCCGCGTGGCTGCGGGCAATGGTGATCGATGCCTGGCGGATGACGCGCTGGTCGAGGTCGGATGCCTGTGCCCAAGGCTCGGTGAGAATCTGGCGGGCAAGCCCCAGTTCTTCGTCGGTTGGCTGCTCGAGATTGGGGATTGGGGATCCCGTCAAGGGAGTGATGGTCTCGTCCGTGTGTATCCGGACGTACTGGGCGCGTCGTGAGATCACCCATGGCTGTCCATCTCGGCCGGTCCGGCCATCGGTGACATCGTGCTCCAACAGGCTCACGACGTATGGGTCGATGGACAGGTCGGATCTGTTGACGAGGATCGCGCCTCGCCGTAGTGCGTCGTGATGCCGGTCCGAGACCACGCTCATGGTCGCTGCCACCAGCGGATGGCCCGGATGCAGGAGGGTGGCGACGTGGTTGTTGCCCTCGACGCGCGCGTACTTGGGGTCGAATGTGACGCGATGGTAGGAGTCGACCACGGGTTGCCCGTAGCCAGTGACCCGGTCGCGTTCCTTGATCTCCGACGGCACGCGTCTGATCTCGAATCGGTGGTTCTCGCGCATGCGGAGCGAGCCGCCGACGTCTGAGAAGGCGCGGTGGAAGAAGGCTTCGACGTGGTGGGGTTGCAGTCGAGCGGCTTCGGCGCGCTCCATGTCGCGGCGCATCTCATCGATCTCCGTGGTGTCCATTGCCGATGGCACCAGTTGGTTCGCCCGCAACAACTCGGGGATGCCGTCCGAGATCTTCGGGTCGACGACCTCGGTCAGGTAACGCTGGCGCTCCGGCTTGTTTGCTTCACGGATGGCAGCGATCATCAGATCGCGGAGGGCATTCCCCTGGAAGAGTTGCCCGAGCACGTCGTAGACACGGCCTCCGAGAGTGGCACGCTGCTCCTCAAGTTTCTCCAACAGTCTCGTGTAGACGTCACCTTCGCGGGTATCTTCTGCGACGAGAGACCACATGAAACACGTGTTCGGCTGGCCGATGCGGTGGATCCGGCCGAAGCGTTGTTCGATCCGGTTCGGGTTCCAGGGCAGGTCGTAGTTGATGAGCAGGTGGGCGTTCTTGTGGAGGTTGACACCCTCGCCCGCGGCGTCGGTGGCGATCAGGAACACACAGCGTTCGTCCTGCTCGAAGGTTTCCTTGGCCTTCTTGCGATCCTCACGTTTGGTACCGCCGTGGATGGTGATCACCGCATCGTCTCGCCCGAGGTGCTGGGTCAGGCGCGCCACCAGGTCATTAAGGGTGTCTTTGTGTTCGGTGAAAATGATGACCTTGCGGCGCGCGCCGGTGTCATCGCGCATCTCGTCGTTATCGTCCAGGATGTCCCGCAGTGCATCCCACTTGGCGTAGCTCGGAGAGGACTTCACGGCTGTGGACTTGACGAGGAGTCGCTCGAGCACTGCGATCTCAGTTTCGAGCTCGGCGGAGGTGCGTGCACTCGTAGCCCCCGCGATCGCCTTGTCTTCCAGCGCTTCCCGTTCCTCATCGGTGAGTTCGTCCACGTCTTCCAAGTCCTCCGGAGGGAGGATGTCTTCGCTCTTTACCGCGGCATACATTCGGGCTTCCCGCAGTTCGGCTTCGAGCTTGGCTTTCCGTCGTTCCAAGGACCGATGGATAGCAGCCGGGGAGGAGGCCAGACGTCGCTGAAGGGTCGCCAGGGCGAACCCAACTGCGGTCCGCCGGCGGTTGTCCCCATCGATCTGATCGGCGCGATTCATCTCTTCGCGCACATAGTCGGTGACGGCGACGTAGAGCTCCTTCTCCGGCTGAGAGAGCTCGTACTTGATGGTGAAGGCGAATCGCTCGGGGAACAGCCGCGTGCCCTCGAAGGTGCGCAGTTCCTCCTTCACTAGCCGACGCATCAGGTCGCTCACGTCGACCCTGCGGCTGCCCTCGCGGGCGACGCCCTCGAAGCGGTCCGAGTCGAGCAGCGCCATGAAGAGCTGGAACTGCTCCTCCTTCCCCGAGTGCGGTGTCGCGGTCATCATGAGGAGGTTGCGGGTGTGCTTCCCGATCTCCTCGGCCATCTGGTAGCGCTTGGTCTTCTTGACCTCATTGCCCCAGACCGTTGCGGACATCTTGTGCGCCTCGTCGAAAATGATCAGGTCCCAGTCGACCTCGCACGCCTTGTCCAAGATGCCTTCGCTGTTTCGGGCCAGGACGTCGAGCCTCGCCAGCCACAGCCCGCCTCGGGCGAATGGGTTCCCCTCGTGAAGCACCTTGTCGCGCGTCAGGGTCTCGAACTCCAACCCGAACTTCTCCCGCATCTCCTCGTCCCACTGGTCGACGAGGACGCCCGGCGAAACGACCATCACATTTGCAGCGTCACCACGAAGCAGGAGCTCCTTGATAAGCAGCCCTGCCATGACTGTCTTGCCGGCGCCCGGGTCGTCGGCGAGGACGTAACGAAGGGGCTGCTTGTGGAGCATCGTCTCGTAAACGGCACGCAACTGGTGCGGCAGCGGCTGGACGTCGCTGACCCCTAGAGCGGCCTGGGGATCGAAGAGATGGGCCAATCCCATTCGTCGCGCCTCGGCGGCAAGCAGGAACGCGGTGGGGTCGGCGTCGAACGAGAACGCGACCCCTGGCTTGACCTCACGCAGCCTGGACAGCCCGTCCGCGAAGACGATCTTCTCGGCGATCCCTGCCTCGGTGCGGTAGGCGACGTTCGCAGACTCGTCCGTGAAGCGATCCACCGCCAGCACCGTCACGCTCTGGCCCGTGGCAAGACCCTCGACGACAGCACCGACGCGAAGCACGTCCCACATCGTGCTGCCGGCAGGCTCCTCGGTCTCCACGTCCACGAGTTGACCATACGAGACGAGTTCCAGAACTGTCCGGCGAGCCTCTCAAACCACTGCAAGCGATTGGGCCACAAGCTGCGGCCCAAATGGGGCAGCAAGTTGCTGCCCGATTCGGCAACAGGTCGTTGCCGAATCGGGACCGCAGCGACGGGCTGGCGTGGCTTCGTGGCGTCGCGCGACCGAAGTCCCTACTCTGGATTCAGCCACACGGTTCACCGTGGGGGTCAGCCACTCGTCAGGGCAGCCGCCCGGTGGCGCCGGAGATTCACCCGCCCTCCGAGATGGACGGACTGACCAACCGTTCGACGTGAGTCGACGTCGGTTGGAGAAGCGGGTGAAGGACAACAGCAACAGGGTCGAGTTGCCGCCTGCCCGCACTGGCCGGCCAGCTTCGCGCCCTCGCCACTACGCCCCGGATGAGCTCGTGCGCTTCGACGCGCGGATCCCTGCCCGGCTCGCGAAGCAGCTCTATGACGTCGCCCTGACCGACGGCCGATCCGTGACGGCCGTCCATGCCGACCTCCTGGCCGCCGCCCTCGAGTATCGCGGAGCCGCGATGGACTGAGCGCTCGGCGCAGGGCGCCGACATGCGAAAGGCCCAGAGCGCCAACTCCGGACCTCGTCGCGAATCGCTTCAGCGAGTAGCGAGCTCGCTGCCTTCATTCACTTGCGCAAGCACCCTGAGGGGGTACTTCTATGTCTTCAACACGTCCAGAGTGCTCTTCTGGAACTGAGAACGTCAACCGCCACGCCGAGGATGAGGAGCCACGGGCCGCGGTCTTCCGGTACGTGCCGCACGCGATCCCGGACGACGAGTGGGCGCCTGTCGCGGACTTCACCCGCGAGTCCGTCCTTCTTGTCCACCCCGGGAGTGAACGACAGGCCATCGAGGCGATGCGGACCGTCTCACAGTTCGTCGTCTGGGCACACCGTGAGGGCTACCCGCTGGATCGGGACAGAATGTTCGTCCCCGACGCGGTCGAGCGCTACATCGCGGTCGCTGCCTCGCACTTGGCAGTGTCTTCGCGTGCGACCCGTCGCTCGGACCTCCGGCGGTTCTCCCGCCAGATCACGACGAAAGCGCCGTGGGCACCGGATCCGCCACAGTTGAAGCAGCGCAGGACGCTCGTGCCGTTCACCCAGGACCAGATCACGCGCCTGTGGGAGATCGCGAACGACCAGAGCACGAAGATCCGCCGTCGCCGCTTCACCGGCTACCTCGCTCTGGGTCTCGGCGCGGGGTTGCACCCGCACGAGATGTGGAAGGCCAACGTCGGTGACCTCGAGACGGTCCACGGTTTCCTCTGCGTCCGAGTGACTGAGAGCCGGCACCCCCGGGTCGTGCCGATCACCGCGCCCAACGACGAGATCCTCGCCGGCTTCCTCACCGAACCACCGGGCGCGCCGATCCTGGCCTACCGACCACGGAAGTGGGACCGTTCACCGTTCCACGAGATGCTGCGCAAGGCCGACGTCCCGCCCGGCTGTCCGACGATCACCCCAGCCAGGCTGCGGGCAACCTGGATGGTCGACCACCTCACCCACGGCATGTCAATGGGCGGCCTCACCACGCTGGCCGGCTTCACCTCGTGGCGGTCCTACCAGCCCCTGCAGCAGTACATTCCGCAACCGGACGAGCCCACACTGTTCGCCCAGGCGGTCCGCCGGTGAGCCGATCGCGACGGCCTCCGAGAGCCGTTGGTTCGCGGGTGAGCTCGGACGCAACGCCGGCCAACCCGATGACGGACGAACAGCGCATCACGCGGGCCGTCGCGGTCGCCACCAGCGAGATCGCCAAGAAGGTCTGCGCCGCTGCAGAACGGCGGACCGGACGGCCCCGACTCATCCCGCTGCCCGGGGTCCTCGCGGCGTATATCTTCCACGCCACCGGCGAGCCGCACACGATGACCACCTCCGGCGTGTGCCGATCAGTCAAGAAGCTCAAACCGAAGCAACGAGCGGCGCTCGGGATCCCGAAGCACATGCAGATCAGGTACAAGCGGATGCACTCCGGATGGCGGGCCATCAAGGGCGTCGTCGAGCACGGAGTGCTGGTCGAGCACGACCACGACCTCGACGTCGATCCGGACACCGGCGAAGTCCTGCCCTGCCCGGAAGGTTGCCCGTTCGAGCAGGTCGGCCTGGACGAGCTCACGACTCTGCTCATCCAGGCCAGCCTGCCGCCGGAGTTCGAGCGACCGCCGGCGGTGGCCATCGACGGCACCGACATCGAGAGCCACACCCGGCCCCACAAGAAGCGCGTCGATGCCGACGGACGTAGCTTCTGGTCAGCTGATCCCGACGCCCGCTGGGGCCACCGCACCGCGACCGACCGCCGCCCCACGGAGCACTTCCTCGGCTACGAAGCCCACCTCGCCACCTACGCTCCGCACGTCGGGTCCGAGCCCATCCCTCAGGTGGTGGCGGGCCTCGCGCTGCGACCAGGAATCCGTGATCGCGCCCGAGCCTGCCTGAACATCGTCGACGCCCTGCCACCGTTCGATGACCTCCTCGTCGACCGTGGCTACACCACGGCCAAAGGCAGCCAGCTCGCCGGCCCGCTCCGAGACCGCCACATCACGATGACGATGGACCTGCACAAGACCCAACGGGTCGTCCGGCCCGGGCCCGAGGCCGGCACGGTCTGGGTCGACGGAACCCTCTACACCAGCGCGTTACCCGAGACCCACCGCACGCTCGAAGCACCCACCGCTGGAATGAGCGCCGCCGAGAAGGCACGACGCCGCGAAGCGTTCGACGCCCGCGAGCCCTACCGGTTCGTCCCACACGCCAAGCGCGACACGACACGCGGGACGCAGCGCTTCCGCGGCCCAGCCGTCGACGGGCACCCCTTCAAGGTCCGCTGCCCCAACACACCCGCCTCCATGCGGATGCCGCACACCATCCCCACCACGACCTGCGCCCCCGGCGAGCCCTGCGGATGCGGCAAGACCATCACCATTCACGACAGCCTGCTCGAACGCGACCGGCAGCACCACCCCTGGCAGTCCACCCGCTGGGCCCTGTCGTTCAACCGGCGCACCCTCGTCGAAGGACTCATCGGCGCCAACCGCTACCAGCGGCTCAGCGTCAACCGCGGCTTCTTCCGACAGACCGGACTCGTCGCGACTGCCCTGCTACTGGCCGTCACCCTGATCGGGCACAACCTCGTCAGCCTCCACGCCTGGCACACCACACGCGGTCGACCCGAGCCGTGGCAGGTCCATCTCGGCGAAGCTGTCGACGACCGACCACTCGACAAGGCCACCCGAACCCGCGGTCGACGCAGGCGCCCGACCGACTGACGGTCCCTCCGAGCCGCACCATCAGCAAGAAGCGGGCGGCAGCCTGCCCGGAAACGGCCCGGCGCCAACGAAATCGGCCCCACGGCATACGAATTGACCGCCGCGACCGGTCCTGCCGCCGCCCACGACCCCCCGGAACGACGAAACTCCCGACCAGATCGACTCCGGTCGGGAGTTTCGGGAAACCGAAACGGATAGTTCAGGGAACTACCCATTGGTGCGCAAGGGGGGATTTGAACCCCCACGTCCTTGCGGACACTGGCACCTGAAGCCAGCGCGTCTGCCGTTCCGCCACTTGCGCGTGTGCGAGCGCCTAGTCTGCCGCGCCGACCCCCGCTTGGGCAAACCCGCAACCATCGAAGGCGTTCAGGCCGCATGAGCTGCCTCAAGAACAGGCGGATGAACCTGCATCCGGTACTGCGATCCCAGTACCAAACGCAGGTTCATCTGCCGGTTCTCGCAGTACCAGCCACCGCACCACGCCCAGCCGCCCACAGGCACGCACACCAAACCCTCACCAGCAACAACAGCCTCATCTGTCTCAGGTGCGTCAGGGCCCCTCGCCCAGTCATCACGGTTACGATGAACGAGGCGGCAGCACCTCTGTCGTCATTCGGCGTTGCCTGACGTCGACCACCGGTACGCCACCGCGCCGGCCCTCGCCAGGCACGCAGCAACGACACGCAAGACCCAGCAGAGCACGACACGCACCACACGCGCACCGGCGCGTGCCGCCAGCGGAAGGAGGCGCACATGGGACTACTCGACAAGTTCGAGCGCGGGGTCGAGAAGGCGGTCAAGAGCCCCTTCGCCAAGGCGTTCCGCTCCGAAGTGCAGCCCGTCGAAATCGCCAGCGCCATCCGCCGAGCCATGGACGACCGCGCCACCGTCATCGCGCACGGCCGCACGATGGTCCCCAACGTTTTCACAATCGAACTCTCTCCCAACGATTTTGACCGCCTCGACGACTTCGCTGACACCATCGGTGACGACCTCATCGCCGCCGCCCAGGAACATGCCGAGGTCCAGCACACCTTCGGCGGCCCGATCGAGGTCCACTCGAGGAAGCCACCGACCCGCCACCGGCGTCTCCGGGTCAATCCCGAGACCTCCCGCGACGGTTCGGCAGCAAAACCACAGGTGGGTATGCCGTCCGCCTCAGCCCCAGGGCCCGCACCCTCCGCTCCGGCCGGCTCTGCACCCCGCTCCGGTATGCCGTCCGCCCAAGTCCCAGCGCCCGCACAGTCGTCTGCGGCGCCAGTCCCCGCGGAACCGGCAGCGAGCCCAAGCCCTGCCTCAGCGGCGCACAGCCAGAAGTCGTCTCAGTCATCAGACTCCGAATTCGCCCGGCCCGCAGTGGATTACCCCGACGCCCTGGCTGAACCCGACTCCGACGCAGCAGACGACGCCGCCGAAGCAGTGGGTGGGCAGGCCGCAGGCGCCTCCAGCCGCCCTGGGATCCCCGAGGCTTTTCCGGCCTACCCGGTCCCCGGCTCAGCTCATGGGCATGGCGCAGGAGCCGCAGCAGCCGCGTCAGCAGGCGCAGCTGGAGCAGCTGGAGCAGCTGCCGGGAGCTCAGCAGCTCCCGCACCGGCCGCGCCAGCCCCCGCCCCAGGCTGACCCCAAGCCCAGCCCAGCCGTCGGCCATCGTGCGCCGGCGAGTCTGTCGGTGCGTCACCACCGCCGCTCGCCGACCGTGGCTGGAGATCGACCAGGAGCGCTACCCGCTGGTCGGCGCGCTCACCGTCATCGGCCGCGACGCCCTCGCCGACATCGTCCTCGACGACCCCGGAATCTCGCGTCGGCACAGCGAAGTTCGCGTCACCAACGACGGACCGCACCTGGTCACGTCGATCCGCGACCTGGGCTCTCGACCACTGCACTTCGTCAACGGCGAGCGCATCACCAGCGTCCGGCTCCAGGACGGCGACGCGGCTCACCGTGGGCCGCACGGCGGTCGTCTTCCCCACGCCGGCAAGCGGTGACCGGATGAGCGAACTCTACCTCACCGTCTTCCGGATCGCCTGGTCGTCTGCTCTGGTTCTTCGTCTAGCTGGCGTCGGCGTGCCACGCACCGACCTCACGGCACC
>JADJVI010000051.1 GCA_016710645.1 Actinomycetales bacterium
CCTCCGTCACGCTGGAACTGGATCTCGACGGCTCGGGCCAGTCGCAGATCTCGACCGGGGTCCGCTTCTACGATCACATGCTCGCCTCGCTGGCTCGGCACTCCCTCATTGACCTCACCGTGCAGGCCACCGGAGATGTCGACGTCGACGCGCACCACACCGTCGAGGATGTCGCGATCGTCCTCGGGGATGCCCTGCGTGAGGCGCTCGGCGACAAGCGGGGCATTGCCCGCTTCGGTGATGCCACCGTGCCGCTGGATGAAGCTCTCGTCCAGGCGGTCGTCGACGTGGCCGGTCGCCCCTACTGCGTGCAGGTCGGGGAGCCGCAGGGCCAGGAGTACGTCATCATCGGCGGCTCGTATGTCGGCTCGCTGACTCGCCACGTGTTCGAGACGCTGGCGCACCACGCGGGGATCGCCCTGCACGTGCGGGTGTTGTCTGGCCGCGACCCTCACCACATCGTCGAGGCCCAGTTCAAGGCGGTGGCTCGCGCGCTGCGGGCCGCGGTCGCCCCCGACCCGCGGGTGACCGGCATACCGAGTGAGAAGGGGACGCTGTCCCAGTGACCGACCGCGGCGTGCTGCTGCTGCGCGCCGACGCGGACCGCGCTGTCGCGTGGGCGCGCCGGGGGCTGGTGGCTGTCCACGTCGTGCCGCAGGAGAGCGGCTGGGTCGCCGTCTGCCCGTTGGGCGAGCGTTCCGAAGCCTCCGCGCCCTATGACGGTGCCCTGACTGCGCTGTTGGCGCGGCCGGTGCCGCGGCGGCTCTGTCCCGCGCTCGGTGTCGCCGTCGTGGGGGAGCGGCTGGTGCTCAATGTCGTGGTCCCCGCGATCCGTCCTCGGCGCCTCTGGCTCGCCTGGGAGCCTGGGGTCGGGCTGGTGCGCCCGGGGTCGCTGCCCATCACGACCGTGGCCACCCTCGCTGCGGCCGTAGGCAAGCCGATGGCGACCGACCTCGCCGCACGGGTATTGCGCGACGGCCGTGGTGCCGCCGACCAGGTGCTCACCGATCTGCTGCGTGCCCTGGAGGTGCCCGGGGCCGAGTTCGTCACCGGTGATCGGCACGCGGGGACCCAACCCCACGCGGTGGCGGTCATCCCGGAACGGCAGGATGTCTCCCGGTTCGAGCGTCGGACCCGGGAAGACCACCGATGGCACGAGGAGTCACAACGATGAGCCAGCCTGACGTCGTCGTCTTCGACTACGGCAGCGGCAATGTGCGCTCAGCCGTGCGAGCCCTGGAGCGGGTCGGGGCGGCGGTGACCCTGACCGCCGATCCCGTGGCGGCACTGGCCTGCGACGGGCTCTTCGTGCCCGGAGTCGGCAACTTCCACGCCTGCCTGGCCGGGCTGCGGGAGGCCGACGGGCCACGCATCATCGACGTACGGCTCGCCGGCGGTCGACCGGTCTTCGGGGTGTGCGTTGGGATGCAGGTGCTCTTCGACGGTTCCACCGAGCCGGCCGAGACCACCTACGCCGGGCTGGGGGAGTGGCCCGGTCTGGTCAGCCGATTGCAGGCGCCGGTCGTTCCGCACATGGGCTGGTCGACCGTCGACGTGGGGGCCGGTTCGCGGCTGTTCGCCGGAGTGGAAGCCGAGCGGTTCTACTTCGTGCACTCGTATGCCGCGCAGCAGTGGCTGCTCGTGCCGGACGGGCCGTTCGAGCGGGTCGCTCCCGTCGTCACGTGGGCTGAGCACGGGTCCCGCTTTGTCGCCGCGGTCGAGAACGGACCGTTGAGCGCGACGCAGTTCCACCCCGAGAAGTCGGGCGATGCCGGTGCCGTCCTCCTGGAGAACTGGGTGAAGTCCCTATGAGTGCCACCTCCCGCCGCCCCACCCGTAGCACGTCGTCGACCCGGCGCTCCTCCTCGACCCGGGCCCGCTCCACGCCCTCGCGCAGCCCGAGGGGCTATCCCACCCGGCGTCGACGTCGGCCCGGGGTCTCCTCGACGATCGGTGCGGCCCTTGGCACGGTCATGGTCGGAGCGTTGATGGACATGTCGTGGCCGGTGCGGATGGGACTGCTGGCCCTGGTCCTCGTCATCGGTATCGCCTATGTGCTCTGGAGGCATCGGGCCGAGATCGCGGCGGCCGGTCAGGACGCGGCGGCCACGGCCGACGGCGACGATGGTGCAACCGACGCCGCTCCCCCCACCGCCCCCAACGCCCCCACCGATGGAGATCGTCCGTGACCCGCCTCGAATTGCTCCCCGCCGTCGACATCTCCGAGGGCGGGGCCGTTCAACTCCAGCAGGGCGTAGCCGGCTCGGGCTGGAAGTTCGGTGACCCCTGGCTGGCCGCCAAACGCTGGCAGGACGAGGGCGCCGAATGGATCCACCTGGTCGACCTCGACGCAGCCTTCGGCCGCGGCCACAACCGCGAGATCATCGCCGACATCGTCGGCCGCCTCGACCTTCAGGTCGAGCTCTCGGGCGGCATCCGCAACGCCGAGACGTTGGAGATCGCCCTGGCCACCGGCTGCCGCCGGGTCAACATCGGCACGGCCGCTCTGGAAGACCCGGAGTGGACGGCACGCGCCATCGCCGAACACGGCGACCGCGTCGCCATCGGCCTCGATGTGCGCGGCACCCGCCTGGCCGCCCGCGGCTGGACCTCCGAAGGGGGTGAGCTGTGGGAGACCCTCGAGCGCCTGGACCGCGAGGGCTGCGCTCGCTACGTCGTCACCGACGTCGCCAAAGACGGCATGCTCGCCGGCCCCAACCTCACCCTGCTGGCTGAGGTATGCGAGCGCACCGACCGCCCGGTCATCGCCTCCGGAGGCGTGTCCACACTGGATGACATCCGCGCCATCACGGCGATGGTCGACCTCGGCGTCGAAGGAGCGATCATCGGATCGGCGCTCTACAAGGGCGCGTTCACTCTTCCCGAGGCGCTCGACATCGCTGGCCGACCGTGACCGCTCAGGTCGAGCGCGCCTGGTCCGGGGGACCGTGGGAGCAGCGCTATGGCTACTGCCGGGCGCTGCGGTCGGGGGATCGGGTCATCGTGTCGGGGTGCACCGCGGCAGCTGACCCCAGCGCGCTCGACACCGGCGATGCAGCGGCCCAGTTCGAGGTCGCGGCGGCGACCGCCCTAGCGGCACTGGCCGACCTCGGCGCGGGCGTGACGGATGTGGTCCGCACCCGGATGTACCTCGTCGACCGCGCCGACGCCGACGCAGTGGGAGCGGCGCACCAGCGCGTCTTCGGGGGACATCCGCCGGCGGCCACCATGGTCGTCGTCGCCGGGCTCATCGACCCCCGCATGCGGGTCGAACTCGAGGTGGAGGCAGCATCGTGAGCAACGCACCCGATCATGACCATGGCCCAGCGGCGAGTCGCAGTCTGCCCTGGGAAGGTGATAGCCACGGATTCTCTTGGCACGGAAGGGAATTGAGCGCCAGCGGCTTCGAGACCGACACCGGACAAGGCGACGAGCAGCTCCGCGCCGCCGCGCGGGCTGTCGCCAACGACCCCACTCCCGAGCACGAACAAGCACTCATGGAAAGGGTGACCGCCGCCCGGTGGCTGGTGCCGATCGTCGCCGTGCCGGTCGACACCGAGATCCATGAGGGGATGCGGGTCGAGGGACATGCCGAGATGGCCGCGGTGACCCTGACCAGTCCGCACGGTGACAGCGCTCTGCCAGTCTTCAGCGGCGTCGACGCCCTCGCGGTGTGGGATCCGCAGGCCCGACCGGTGCCGATGACCGCCGACCGCGCGGCCCAGGCGGCGGTCTCGGAGGGCTGCGCGACGATGCTGCTGGACCTTGGATCCCCGTATGCCGTGGCCTTGCGCCCCAGCATGGTGTGGGCCCTCGCGTCGGCACGGCCCTGGGTGCCCAGTCACCTGGACGACTTCGTCGGGACGAGCGTGGCGCGGGCCATCGCGGACGAGGAAATCGTGCACCAACACCGACTGGGGCCGGCTCGCCCGGTCGGGTCTGGAGGTCTGCAGATCACCCTCGGCCTGGTGGCCGGGCTCACCCACGACGATGTCGCGGCGTTGGCCACCCGGATCGGTGAGCGACTGGCCACCGACGGGGAATTCCGCGCCCGAGTCGACGCCGTGAGCTTCACGATCGAAGCCGCCGACGACTGATCCCAGCCCGTCGCGTTCACCCGAGGCGAGTAGTCTGAAGACATGCCGCCGATGAGGCGCAGGCACGGCCCGCAGGTCCAGCACCCCCGCCCCGCGGGGGCGGATCTGAAGCCGTCCGCCTGACTCTCGGCGGCATTGTCGTGCGCAGGCACGGGAAGGAGATCGGTCATGAAACTCACCGACAAGGTCGTCGTCGTCACCGGTGGCGGCAACGGGATCGGGCGTGAGGTCGTCCTCACTCTGCTCGCCCGAGGGGCCCGGGTTGCGGCTCTGGATCTGCGGCCGGACGGCCTCACCGAGACCGCCGCCCTCGCCGCTGCTGGCGCCCGGCTGAGCACCCATGCGGTCGACGTCACCGACCGAGACGCGGTCTTCGCGCTGCCCGACGCCGTCGTCACCGCCCATGGCCGGGTCGACGCTCTCGTCAACGTCGCCGGGATCATCCAGCCCTTCGTCCGCTTCGCCGACCTCACGCCGGAGCAGATCGAGAAGGTGATGAACGTCAACTTCTGGGGCGTGGTCTGGACCTGCCGGGCCTTCCTGCCGCTCATCCGGCAGCGGCCCGAAGGGGCCATCGTCAACGTCTCGAGCATGGGCGGCTTCGTGCCGGTGCCCGGCCAGACGGCATACGGGGCAAGCAAGGCGGCCGTCAAACTCCTCACCGAGGGCCTGTATGCCGAGTTGCGCGGCACCGGCGTCGCCGTGACGATCGTGTATCCGGGCGGGGTCTCCACCCACATCACGGAGAACTCCGGGGTCGAGATGCCCGGAGGTGCTGCGCGCGCCGCCGCGGCGCAGGAGGCCAAGGGCAAGGGCTCGACCGCCATGACCACTCCGCAGTCCGCCGCGGAGCAGATCGTCGTGGGGCTGGAAAAGGGCAGCTACCGGGTCGTCATCGGCAAGGACGCCCGAATGCTCGACCTGCTGACCCGACTCATGCCGCAACGCGCCACCGACCTGGTCGCCAAGAAGATGCAGGACCTGCTCGGCTGAGTCTCACTACCCCGTTTTCGGGCCTGGTGAGACCGACCCTGCCCGACGGCATACCGTGTGACGTGCAGGCACCCGAGTGCCGACGGGAGCCGTCGGCACCCGGCTGGAACGCGGCATACCGGTCGCGCGTTGCCTCCCGCGGGTGGTCTGCGACCGCCCGGGGTGGGCAGAAGGGACAGGCACGTGTCGACAGCGACCTCGCCGATCAGCGTCATCGTGGACTCCGCACTCGACGGGCAGCGGCGCGTCGCACTGCGGCGGATGCGGCTGGTGGCACTGTCCCTGCTCATCCTCGCTGCTGCGGTCTATCTCGCGACGCTCGGACGCACCGGGGTGTGGGGGTTCGTCAACGCCGGTGCCGAGGCATCGATGGTCGGGGCGATCGCCGACTGGTTCGCGGTCACCGCGCTGTTCCGCCACCCGCTGGGGCTGCCGATCCCGCATACGGCGATCATTCCGCGCAAGAAGGACATGCTCGCGGTCAGTCTGCAGGACTTCATGGGGGCCAACTTCCTGCGCGAGGAGATCATCCGCGACCGGGTGATGGCCGCGCGGATCCCGCAGCGGGCGGCCGATTGGCTGCTCGTGCCGGCCAACACCGAGCGTGCCACCTCCGAGGTGGTCACCCTGTCGATCCGCGCGTTGGAGCGGTTGCGCGACGACACCGTCGCCGCCCTGCTCGACGAGGCGGTGCTGCCCCGGCTGCGTGAGGAACCGATCGCCCCGATTGCCGGCACCTTCCTCGCCGAAGTCGTCCGCGATCAGGCCCATCACGGCCTGGTCGATCTGGCTGTCACCGAGGCGCATCGGTGGCTGCTGCTCAACGAGGACGTCTTCAGCGCCGTCTTGGAGGAACGGGCGCCGTGGTGGGCGCCGCAACGGGTCAACGAGGTCGTCATCAAACGACTGCACACCGAAGCCATCGCCTGGGTCGAGGACATCCGGGACAACCCGAGCCACCATGCCCGGGTGGCCCTGGACGACCTACTCGCCCAACTCGCGACCGACCTTGTGCAAGACCCGGACACCATGGAGCGGGCCGAGCGGCTCAAGCTGCGCCTGCTCGATCACCCGCAGCTGCTGGCGACGACGACCTCGCTCTGGGCGGCCTTCCGGACGGCCTTCGTGCGCTCGCTCTCCGACCCCGAGTCGCCGCTGCGAGGCCGCATCGCCGCCCAACTGTGCGCCATCGCGGAGGCGGTGACGACCGACGAGGCGCTGCGCCGACGGTTGGACACCCAGGTCGCGGATCTCGCCTCCTTCGTCGTGGGCAGGTACGGCGAGGAGCTCACGACGGTTATCAGCCACACCATCGAGCGCTGGGACGGCCGCGAGACAGCCGACAAGGTCGAACTCCACGTGGGCCGCGACCTGCAGTTCATCCGGATCAACGGGACCATCGTCGGCGGTCTCGTCGGCGTCACCATCCACGCGGTGAGCCTGCTCATCGGCCACTGAGACCAGCCGTACGCAGGGGTATGCCGGGTGGGCAGGTGCCCACCCGGCATACCGGTCTCATGCGGGATGGTCGGAGCTACTTCGCCGCGAAGGTCTTCGTCTCCCGGATCGAATTCGACCCGACGGCTTTGGCCTCGTCCTGCTCCGCTCCCGGGTTGGGGCCGCCGGCATCCTTGGTGTGCTGGGCCTGGATTCGGTTCCCGATGGACTGGTCGACGCTGCGCCAGTAGGCGAAGGCCCGCTCCAGCACATCGGCCCGCACCCCCTTGAGCGCGCCGGCGACGGTCGTGACGAAGCGGTCGCGCGCGGCGTCGTCGAAGACTTCGCGCACCAGCAGCCCGGCCTGGCCGAAGTCGTCGTCTTCGGCGTGCAGGGCATAAGCCTGGCGCACCATCTCGCCGTCGGCCTCCCAGCCCTCGGCCACGGGACCCTGCTCGTCCGACCAGGCGCGCCCCATCGAGTTGGGCGCGTAGGTGGGTTGCGTGCCGGTGTGGTGGTAGTTCATCGGGCCGTCGGCGACGTAGCGGTTGAGCGTCGTGAGCGGCTGGTTGACCGGCAGCTGGTCGAAGTTGGCCCCGATCCGAGCCCGGTGGGCATCGGCATACGCGAAGACTCGGGCCAGCAGCATCTTGTCGGGGGAGAACCCGATCCCCGGCACGGTGTTGCTCGGCGCGAACCCGGCCTGCTCGATCTGGGCGAAGTGGTTGGCGGGGTTCTCGTTGAGGGTGAGCCGACCGACCTCGACCAGCGGATAGTCGGCATGCGGCCAGATTTTGGTGAGGTCGAACGGGTTATAGCGGTAGGTCTTGGCGTCCTCGTAGGGCATCAGCTGCACCGACAGGATCCAGGACGGGTGCTCGCCCCGCCCGATCGCCTCGAACAGGTCGCGGCGGTGGAAGTCCGCGTCGGCCCCGGCGATCTGTTCCGCCTCAGCGCCGCTGAGATTCTCCACGCCTTGCTGCGAGTGGAAGTGGTACTTCACCCAGTGCTTCTCGCCCGCCGCGTTGGCCCACAGATAGGTGTGCGAGCCGTACCCGTTCATGAACCGCCAGCTTCTCGGCAGCCCCCGATCGCCCATGAGGTAGGTCACCTGATGGGCCGACTCGGGCGTGAGCGTCCAGAAATCCCATTGCATGGTCGCGTCACGCAAGCCCGAGTCGGGCAGCCGCTTCTGGCTGCGGATGAAATGCGGGAACTTCATCGGGTCACGCAGGAAGAAGACCGGCGTGTTGTTGCCGACCAGGTCGAGGTTGCCTTCGGTGGTGTAAAACCTCAGCGCGAAGCCACGTACGTCCCGCCAGGTGTCAGGAGAGCCCAACTCGCCTGCGACCGTGGAGAATCGGGCCAGCGTGCGGGTCGTCGTCCCGGGCGCGAAGACCGCCGCCTTCGTGTATGCCGTGACGTCGCCGGTGACGACGAACTCGCCGAAGGCGCCGGACCCCTTGGCATGCGGCTTGCGCTCGGGCACGTTCTCGCGGTTGAAGTGGGCGAGGGTGTCGATGAGGTGGGTGTCGTGCAACAGCAGCGGGCCGTTGGACCCCAGGCTGAGGCTGTTGCGATCACTCTCCGCCGGTGCACCCCCGGCTGTCGTGGAGCCGATGGGTTGCTTCGGGTCTGCCATGAGAACTCCCTTGGTCGGCGGCCGATCGGGCGACGGCCTGCCACCCATCCTCGCTGCTGCACGGTGGTCCTACCACCGCAGTCGAGGCTTAACCGGTTCGCCCTGCACTGGCTCGGTCTGCGATCCTGAGCGGATGCGTATGCAGCCCTATCGCGACCTCCTCGCCCTGGGTGAGGTCCGGAGGGTCTTCGTCTTGGCCTTCGCGATCCGTCTGCCGATGTTCGCCATCGGCATCGTCCTCACCTTGCATGTCGTGAGCACCCTCGGCCACAGCTACGGCGAGGCCGGCCTGGTCAGCGCGGCGTTCACCATCGCCCTGGCGCTGTCGGCGCCCTGGCGCGGGCGGCTCCTGGACCGCTACGGATTGCGCCGCACCGTCGCCCCGTCGATCTTCGTCACCGGACTGCTCTGGACCGCAATGCCCTTCCTCCCGTATGCCGTGCTGCTGCCCGGCAGCATCGTGGCGGGGGCCTTCGCGGTGCCGTCGTTCTCGATCTTGCGTCAGGCACTCATCGCCGTCGTGCCGGAGGAACGTCGCCGCAGCGCGTTGTCTCTGGACTCGGTGTTCACCGAGCTGTCCTTCATGATCGGCCCGGCCGTCGCGGTCTGGGCGGCGGCAACCTACGACACGCGATGGGTCCTGCTCATCCTCGCGATCCTCAACACCATCGCGGCGGTCCTGCTCTACGTCGTCAACCCCCCGATCACCGTCGCGGGCGCCGCGGCGGCCCGCGACGAACCCGTCGCGACCGCGCCCACCGCGCCGACGGCGCCCACCGCGCCGGCGGACGGCATACCGGAATCACCCGCAACCTCCGGAGGCGTACGCGCCTGGGTGACCCCCGGTGCTCTAGCCGTGTATGCCGCGGCGGCGGCTTCGACGATCGTCCTCGCGGGCACCGACGTCGCCATCGTGGCCGCCCTGCGCCAGATGGGCCAGGCCACCGCGATCGGCTGGGTGCTCTCGCTGTGGGGCCTGGGCTCTCTGGTCGGGGGATTGATCTACGGCGCGATGCACCGGTCGATCTCGGTCTTCTGGCTGCTCGGGGGCCTGGCCGCCACGACCCTACCGGTCGGTCTGGCGACCGGCATGCCGGTCTTCGTCACCCTGGTGACCCTGTGCGGGGTGTTGTGTGCTCCGACGGTCACCGCGACCGTCGACCACCTGTCCCGAATCGTCCCGGAGCGCTTCCGGGGTGAGGCGATGGGCTGGCACGGGTCGGCCATGACCGGCGGTCAGGCTCTGGGGGCACCGATGGCCGGGTACGCAATCGACCACTTCGGCTGGGGGTGGGGATTCATCGGAGTGTCGATCGTCGGCCTGGTTGTCGCGATCCTCGGGGCCGGCGCGATCCGCGCCCGCCGCCAGTGGGTGGCCGGCCGCCCTGCCGCCCTGTCCTGAGGTGCTGCTCTGACCTGAACTGCTGCGCTGGGTGGAGAAAGCCACAAGACTGCCGATACGTCACATTCAGTGTTTTTATTGGACATAACAGGCGCGGCACAACGCAGGCTTCGTGCGGGGTATCAGTCGCGCTAATGTGCGGCTCATGAGTCGACGGGTAGGGACAGTCCTCGTCGTCGCGATGTTGGCCGTGGGGGCCGTAGTGACATCGTGGGGAGCGCAGGTCAACGCGGCGACGACGCCGCCCCAGGTGCGAGTGACGGCTGCCGGGGATTTCGGGGAAGCCGCGCTCACCCAAGGCGTTTTCGCGGCGATGAAGACGCGGAACCCGGACCTGGCCCTGGTCTTGGGGGACCTCTCCTACGGCGTCACCGGCACCGAGCAGGCCTGGTGTGACATGGTCACGGCCCGCATGGGTGCGGGGTTTCCCGTCGAACTGCTCGCCGGCAATCACGAAAGCAACGGTCAGAACGGCAATATCAACGACTTCTCGGCGTGCCTACCCAATCAGTTGCCTGGCTTGGTCGGCACCTATGGCCGCCAGTATTACGTTGACGTCCCGAGAGAAGCGCCGCTTGTCCGGTTCGTGATGATTTCTCCGAATATCCCGTTCACCGACAGCACGTGGTCGTATGCAGCTGGGACCGCTCGGTATGCCTGGACGGCCGCCGCGATCGACGGTGCCCGTGCCAAGGGAGTTCCGTGGGTCGTCGTGGGGATGCACAAACCGTGCCTGTCCGTCGGTGAATATGGCTGTGAGCCGGGGGCAGACGTCCTCAACCTGCTGGTGTCCAAGAAGGTCGATCTCGTGCTGACCGGGCACGACCACATCTACCAGCGCACCGTCCAACTCGCCCACGCCGCGTCCTGCCCGGCGATCGCTCCCGGAGCAGCAGCCAGCCCCGCCTGTATCGCCGACCCGGACAGCTCGATGCACAAGGGCGCCGGCACAGTCTTCGCGACCGTGGCCACCGGCGGTCGTTCGCTGCATCAGATCAGTGCGACCGATCCCGAGGCCCCCTACTTCCTGGCGTCGTCAGGCGCCAATGTCAACCCGACGTGGGGCTTCCTCGACCTCACGATGACCGCGTCAGAACTCAAGGCGTCGTTCGTGCCGACCTCGGGCACCTTCACTGATGCCTTCACCATTGCTGCCGCGCCGGCTAACACGCCGCCGACACCGTCCTTCACCGCTACCTGCGCCGGGTTGACCTGCTCGGTCGACGCCTCGGCGTCCAGCGACCCCGACGGTGCCATCACGGCATACCAGTGGTCATTTGGCGACGGTACGACCGGCTCCGGGGCCACGGCGACACATGGCTACGGGCAGGCGGGCACGTATCCCGTCACACTGACGGTCACCGACGCCGGAGGGCTGACCGCCTCGACCACCCGCCAGGTGACTCCTGCCGCGCCCATCGTCGCGGCCGACGACTTCAGCCGGACGGTCACCGAGGGCTGGGGGACGGCCACTCAGGGCGGAGCGTGGACGAGCAAGGCGGCGGTCGGGACTTTCACGGTCAACGGCGGAGTCGGGCGCATCACTCTCAACGCAGGCAAGGGCGGGGCCGCGCTGCTCAACCAGGTGTCCGCGCCCTCGATGGACGTCAAGGTCACCGTAGCCACCGACAAGAGTCCCACGGGTAAGGGCGTGTATGCCGGTCTCGTTGGACGGTCGACGGCAGCGGGACAGTACCGGGCTGAGGCCCGAATTCAGCCCACCGGCGCGCTCGGCATTGCTTTGACGCGGTCGGACGCCGCCGGGATCGAGACGACGATCGCGCCCGAGGTGTTGACCGGAGCCAGCGTCTCTGCGGGTGTGCCGGTCAACCTGCGTATCCAAGTGATCGGGTCCGCGCCGACCACGATCCGCGCTAAGGCGTGGGCGGTGGGCAGTCCCGAGCCGCTGGCCTGGGCCACCAGCGCGACCGACTCGACCACGGGGCTGCAAGCGCCCGGAGCCATCGGTGTGGTCCCGCATCTGTCGGCGTCGGCCACCAACGCTCCGATCACGCTGTCCTTCGACGGGCTGGTCGCGACGGCGCCCTGATCGAACTGGTAGCCTTAGCTCTTGACCAACCGGGTTGGACTATCCCTGCGCGCCTCTCGCGCGGCAAAGTTTTAGCTCGGTGTGCAAAGAGAAGCCCCCCGCTTCCACCCACTCGGCCGCCAGGTCGAGGGGTCGGTCCAGGTCCGCCCCGGCTCACCGGGGAGACTCGGCATCGGTATGCCGCGTCGTTGGGCCGAGTGCGACGCCCCCGTGGCGGTGTGCTCCGACGTGGAGGTGGGACGGCTTCTTGCGCATCGATGATGCGAAAGAGGCCTTCTTTCGTTTCTGGGGTCACCCGCACGAAGACTCTTAAGGAGCACCACATCAGCGAGCCTCGTATCAACGAGCGCATCCGGGTCCCCGAGGTGCGCCTGGTCGGCCCCAACGGGGAGCAGGTCGGGATCGTCCGCGTCGAGGAGGCGCTCCGGCTGGCTGCCGACGCCGACCTCGACCTCGTGGAGGTCGCGCCGATGGCGCGTCCCCCGGTCGCCAAGCTCATGGACTTCGGCAAGTTCAAGTACGAAGCCGCGCTCAAGGCCCGGGAAGCCCGCAAGAACCAGGTCAACACGGTCATCAAGGAGATCAAGCTCCGCCCCAAGATCGACCCGCACGACTACGGCACCAAGAAGGGCCACGTCGAGCGCTTCCTCAAGGCTGGCGACAAGGTCAAGGTGACCATCATGTTCCGCGGACGCGAGCAGTCCCGGCCCGAGCTGGGCTTCCGACTCCTGCAGCGGTTGGCTGAGGATGTCGTCGAGCTCGGCTTCGTCGAGTCGGCTCCCAAGCAGGACGGCCGCAACATGATCATGGTCATTGGGCCGACCAAGCGGAAGGCCGAGGCCAAGGCCGAAGCCCGACGCGCGCGCGAGACGCTTCCGACTCGAGCTGCGGGCCCTGGCGCCGGCGACGATTCGGACGCCCAGCCGGCCGCCGAGGCACCTGTTGTGGTGGCTGCCGCCGCCCCGGAGGCACCCGAGGTCGCCGTTCCGGCAGCACCGGCAGCGGAGGCTGCCCCGGCCCCTGCACCGCGCGCGGCTGCTCCCGCAGCTGAGCCGGCTGTCCGGACCAGCCCGGCGGCCGACGTCGCCACCGAACCGGCCGAGCCAGCGTCAGCTGCTGCCACGGTTGCCGCCCCTGCGGTCAAACCCGCTCCAGCTCCGCGGGCTCGCACCACCGCCAGCCCGACGCCCAGCGCCCCGACTCCCCGGCCGCGACCCGCGGCCGCGCGTCCGGCGCCTCCGTCACCCCGTCCAACCCCGCGGGCCCCCAAGGCCTGATGCACCATCCGCTCGGCACTCGCCGGGCACCGCGAACCAGTACGACCCCGACGGTCATCACCGCTCGGGACCATACGCAGAAGGAGATCGGCGCACCATGCCGAAGAACAAGACCCACAGCGGGGCCAAGAAGCGCTTCCGCGTCACCGGCACCGGCAAGATCATGCGCGAGCAGGCCGGTGGCCGTCACCGCCTCGAGGTGAAGTCGAGCAAGGAAATGCGCTCGATCTCCGGCGACGTCCAGCTGTCCGCCCCCGACACCAAGAAGGTCAAGCGGCTGCTCGGCATCTGACGCCGCCCGCCCCAACGACGAAGGAGAACTCACGTGGCACGCGTGAAGCGGGCGTTGAACGCCCAGAAGAAGCGCCGGGTCGTCCTTGAGCGCGCCAGCGGCTACCGCGGACAGCGTTCGCGGCTCTACCGCAAGGCTAAGGAGCAGGTCGTCCACTCGCTCGGGTATGCCTACCGGGACCGTCGCGCCAAGAAGGGTGACTTCCGCCGGCTCTGGATCCAGCGGATCAACGCCGCGGCCCGCGCCAACGGCATGACCTACAACCGGTTCATGCAGGGCCTCAAGGCCGCCGGTGTCGAGGTCGACCGCAAGATCCTCGCCGACCTCGCCGTCAACGACGCGACGGCGTTCGCCGCTCTTGTCGAGCTGGCTCGCGCCAACGTCCCGGCCCAGGTGCCGGCCGGCGACGCGGCCTGATCGCGTCCCTGACAGCACACAGTTCACGACCGAGCGCCGGGAAAGGGCGTCCGTGGCCGTCTTGACCAACATCCGTTCTGACCGGGTGAAGACGGTGCGGGCCCTGTCCCGGCGCTCGATGCGTGAGCGCACCGGCCTCTTCCTTGCCGAGGGGCCGCAGTCGGTGCGCGAAGCGGTCACCCACCGACCCGGGACGGTCCGCGACCTCTACGTCACTCAGGAAGCTGCCACACGGCATACCGAGATCCTCGCTGCCGCGCGGGAAGCTGCGCTCACGGTGCACCGCTGCTCCGACGAGGTGCTCGCGAGCATGTGCGACACCGACGCTCCGCAGGGACTGCTCGCGGTTTGCCGGGTGGTCGCCACCAGCCTCGCGCAGGTCCTGGCGGGACGGCCGCGGTTGCTCATCGTGCTCAGCCAGGTGCGTGACCCCGGTAATGCCGGCACCGTCTTGCGGGGGGCGGACGCATTCGGCGCCGATGCGGTCATCGTCACCGCGAGCAGCGTCGACATCCACGCCCCCAAGGTGGTGCGCTCGACCGCGGGCTCGATGTTCCACGTTCCGGTCGTGACCGGGATGGCCATCGAGGACGTGCTGCGCCATCTGCGCGAAGCGAGGATTCGCACGCTCGCGGCCGACGGCGCCGGCACGACGACGTTGACCGAGGTCGACCTCGCCGGCCCGCATGCGTGGGTCATGGGCAACGAGGCGTGGGGACTTCCCGAGCCAGTGCGCGAGGAGTGCGACGAGGTCGTGCGAGTGCCGATCCACGGTCTGGCCGAGTCGCTCAATCTGGCGATGGCTGCCACGGTCTGCCTATACGAATCCTCACGTCACCGGTAAGGCCCGCCTGAATCGGCTGGCGCGTGGGAGACCTCCAGGGCACCTGCCGCGCGCCGTAGACTCGGGCGCTGGATCGTCAACGACTTTGCCTCACCGAATGCCCGAGACCACCGACCGATATGGCCACCATGTCTGCACCGAACAGCTCCTACGACCCTGTCGAAGTCGCCGCTCTTCAGCCCGAGGCATTGGCCGCTGCGGTAGACGCAGCACAGGCAGCCTTCGCTGCGGCCGCCGACCTCGACGCGCTCAAGGCCGCCCGGCTGACCCACCTCGACCGGGGGGCGGTCGCCACCGCTCGACGCGAAATCGGCGCGCTGCCGCCGAGCGCTAAGGCCGAAGCCGGCAAGCGGGTGGGCGCCGCCATGGATGCCGTGCGGACGGCATACGAGGCGCGGGAGGGGCAGCTACAGCAGCAGGCGGCCGAGCGCATCCTCGTCGAGGAGCGGGTCGACGTCACCGTGCCGACCGGCCGCCGGCCCGTGGGGGCGCGGCACCCGGTGGAGCTCACCCAGGAGCGCCTCATGGACATCTTCGTGGCGCAGGGCTGGGAGGTCGCCGAGGGGCCCGAGGTCGAGTCCGAGTGGATGAACTTCGACGCGCTCAACCTCGGCAAGGACCATCCCGCGCGGCAGATGCAGGACACCTTCTTCGTCGACCCGCCCGACGGTGGACTGGTGTTGCGCACCCAGACCTCGCCCATTCAGATCCGCACCATGCTCACCCGCACGCCGCCGATCTACGTCGTCGCCCCGGGCAAGGTCTTCCGCACCGACGACCTTGACGCCACCCACACGCCGGTCTTCCACCAGATCGAGTTGCTTGCCGTCGACAAGGGTCTGACCATGGCCCACCTGCGCGGGTCGATCGACCATTTCGTGCGGGCCATGTTCGGGGACGTGCGCACCAGGGTGCGGGCCTCCTACTTCCCGTTCACGGAGCCGTCCATGGAGACCGACTTCGAGTGCTTCGCATGCTTGGGGGCTGAGGCGGCGGTGCGCGGCGAGTGCCGCACCTGTGGTGGCTCGGGCTGGATCGAGCTGGGCGGGTCGGGCATGGTCAACCGCAAGGTGTTCACCGCGTGCGGCATCGACCCCGACGTCTACACCGGGTTCGCGTTCGGCTTCGGGATCGAGCGCGCGCTGCAGCTACGCAATGGCGTCGGCGACATGCGCGACATCGTCGAGGGCGATGTGCGCTTCTCAGGTCAGTTCGGAATGGCGGTGTGAGATGAGAGTCCCCCTGTCCTGGCTCGCGGAGCTGGTCGACCTCGCCCCCGGCGCCCGCGGCGTCGACGTCGCCGCGTCACTGGTCGGCGTCGGTCTGGAGGAGGAGGCGCTGCACGGCAGCGATCTCACCGGGCCGCTGGTCGTCGGCCGCGTCCTCACCATCGAGGAGGCCGTCCAGAAGAACGGCAAGACGATCCGCTACTGCACCGTCGACGTTGGCGAGCACGGGCAGCGGGTCACCGACGGCATACCGCAGGAAATTGTCTGTGGTGCAACGAATTTCGTGGTTGGTGACCTTGTCGTCGTCGTGTTGCCGGGGGCGGTGTTGCCCGGTGGGTTCGCCATCTCGGCTCGCAAGACCTATGGCCGGGTGTCCAACGGAATGATCTGCGCCGAGGACGAACTCGGCCTGGGTGAGGACCACTCCGGGATCATCGTGCTCACCGACTACCTCGGGGCCGAGCGGGCCGCCGCGCTGCAGCCCGGCGAGGATGCCATTGCGCTGCTCGGCCTGGATGACGAGGTCCTCGAGGTCAACGTCACCCCCGACCGGGGCTATTGCTTCTCGATGCGCGGCATCGCCCGCGAGTACTGGCACTCGCAGGGCAGCCCAGCGGGCACCTTCCGCGACCCCGCCCTGGTGTCGCAGGTGCCACACGACACCACGACCGGGTATGCCGTGCACCTCACCGACGGCGCGCCCATCGAGGGGGCCGACGGCTGTGACCGCTATGTCGCACGGATCGTCCGCGGGGTCGACCCGAGCGCACCGTCACCGGACTGGATGGCTGCGCGGCTGACCCAGGCCGGGATGCGTCCGATCTCGCTGGCCGTCGACGTCACCAATTACGTCATGCTCCTGGTCGGGCAGCCGCTGCACGCTTTCGACCTGCAGACCCTGTCCGGGTCGATCGTCGTGCGCCGCGCCAAGGACGGTGAGCGGCTCACCACCCTGGACGATGTCGAGCGGGCGTTGAGCGTCGAGGACCTGCTCATCACCGATGGCGGGCAGGAGCCGCTGGCGATCGCCGGCGTCATGGGCGGCGCGACCTCGGAGGTCACTGCAGCGACGACCGACATCCTCATCGAGGCCGCGCACTTCGACCCGGTGACCGTCGCCCGCAGTTCACGTCGGCACCGCCTGACGACTGAGGCGTCCAAGCGGTTCGAGCGGGGGGTCGACCCCAAGGTCACCGCCGCGGCGGCTCAGCTTGCCGTCGACCTGCTGGTCGCCCACGGCGGGGGAGTGGCTGACGACGGCGGCACCGACGTCGACCTCACCCAGGGGCGCACGGCATACCAACTCGATCCCGACCTGCCCGCGCGCCTGGTCGGCGTGCCTTACTCACGTGAGCGGGTGGCCACGATCCTGCGCGACCTGGGCTGCGGCGTGGACGATCGCGGAGACACGCTGTCGGTCACCCCGCCCTCGTGGCGGCCGGACCTCGTCGACGGCCCGGACTACGCCGAGGAGGTCGCGCGCATCGACGGCTACGAGCGCATCCCGTCGGTGCTGCCGACACCGACCGCCGGGCGTGGGTTGACCCACAGCCAACTCGTGCGGCGGATCGTCGCCAACACTCTGGTCGGCCGGGGCTGCACCGAGGTACTGACCTATCCCTTCGTCGCTGCCGACTTCGGTGACACCCTCGGGCTGCCTGCCGACGACCCCCGGCGCAGCGCGATCCGACTGGCCAACCCGCTGTCCGACGAGGCGCCCTTGCTGCGCACCTCGGTCATTGACTCGCTGGTCGATGCGCTGCGGCGCAACGTTTCTCGTGGGCAACGTGACCTCGCACTATTCGAGTTGGGGTCCGTGACCCGCCCGCTACCGGGGTCCGCCCACACCGCCCCCGTGCCCGGGGTGCACGAACGCCCCGATGCGGAGACCATCGCCTCGATCGATGCCGCGGTCCCGCCCCAGCCGCGGCACCTCGGCATCGTCCTGGCCGGCGAGAGCGAGCGCTCGGGCTGGTGGGGCAAGGGTCGGCCGGCCGACTGGGCCGATGCTGTCGACCTCGTGCGTGCGGTTGCGGCGTCACTGTCGCTGACCGTGTCGGTCGAGCCTGATCAGCATGCTCCCTGGCACCCAGGCCGCTGCGCCCGGCTCAGCCTTGCCGACGGGACCCTACTCGGGTATGCCGGTGAGCTGCACCCCGCGGTGCTCAAGCGGCTCGGATTGCCCCAGCGCACCTGCGCGGCCGAGGTGAGCGTCGACGCGCTCGCGGCGGCCAGCGAGAACCCGGCCAAGCAGGGGGCGTTCTCCACCCGCCCGGTGGCCCTCACCGACGTGGCGCTGACCGTGGCCGAGAGCGTCGCTGCCGGCGAGGTCGAACGCACCCTGCGCGCGGCCGCCGGTGAGCACCTGGAATGGGTGACCCTCTTCGACGTTTACCGCGGTGAACAGGTCGGGGTCGACCAGAAGTCGCTGGCCTTCCGGATGGCCTTCCGGGCGCCCGATCGCACCTTGCGCACCGACGAAGTGAGCGGTTATCGCGACCTGGCCGTGGCGGCGGCTGCTGCGCGGTTCGGGGCGGTGCAACGCTGAGCCGCCCCGGTGGGGTGCCGGCACCGGCCGTCGTCGTCCTCGCGACCGGTGTCGGGCTCGCTCTGCATGTCGGGAAACTCCCGCCTGCGGTGCCGGCGCTCACCCAAGAGTGGGGCCTCACGCTGGTGCAGGCGGGGTTTCTGCTCTCGCTGGTGCAGTTCGCCGGGATGGTCGCCGGACTGGCGATTGGGGTGAGCGCTGACGGCATCGGCCTGCGTCGGTCGATGCTCACCGGACTGGCCATCCTCACCACGGCCAGTGTGTTGGGTGGTTTCGCGACCTCGTATGCCGTGCTCCTTGCGTTGCGCGCCCTGGAAGGCGTGGGCCTGCTCATGGCAGCGGTGCCCGCACCGGGGCTCTTGCGCCGAGTGGTCCCAGGCCACCAGGTGACCCGGGTGCTCGGCGTGTGGGGGGCCTACATCCCGTTCGGCACCGGGCTGGCCTTCCTCGTCGGGCCGTGGATCATCCAGCACGGCACGTGGGCGTTGTGGTGGTGGCTGCTGGCGGGCCTCACGGCCGCGGCCCTCGTGGCGGTGTGGTTCGTCGTTCCGCCCAACCCGCCACGTGCGACAGGCGCAGTCGCTGCAGCGAGGGCTGGTCACGGCGCCGGGGACCGAGTGCGGCGCACCGTCGGCAGTGTCGGCCCGTGGATGGCCGCCTTGGCCTTCGGTGTCTACGCCGCCCAGTGGATGGCGGTCATCGGGTTCCTTCCCACCCTCTATATGCAGGCCGGCTGGACGGGCGCCGCCGGTGCCGTGCTCACCAGCGTCGTGCCCTGGGTCAACGTCATCGGCAACGTCCTGGCTGGCGTGTTGCTGCACCACGGGTGGCGGTTGGTCAGTGTGCTCGGTATGGGCTTCGCCGGGCAGGCCATCGGGGCCCTGTTGGCGTTCGCGTCGGTCACCGAGAGTGCTCCTGTGGCGAGGTTCGCCGGCGCGGTCGTCTTCTCGATGGTCGGTGGTTTGGTGCCTGGAGCGCTCTTCGCCGCTGCACCGCTCTTCGCTCCCGACGAGGGCACTATCTCCACGACCATCGGGCTGGTGCAACAGTTGTCCTCGACCGGGCAGGTCATCGGTCCACCGGTCGTCGCGGCGTTGGCCAGCGCCGTGGGCGGGTTCCACCTCACCTGGGTGGCCTGCCTGGCCTGCGCAGCGGCGGGGGCAGCCCTCTCCTTGGTCCTCGACCACCGGACCCGACCGCATACTTAGTCTTGTGCATGTATAGTCATGCATCGTGACCACCGCAGCCGTCGTCGGCGCCAGCGGGTATGCCGGCGGGGAGATCCTCCGGCTCCTGCTCGCCCATCCGCAGATCCAGATCGGTGCCCTCGCGGCCGACTCCTCGGCGGGCAAGCGCCTCGGTGACGTCCACAGCCACCTCACGCCGCTGGCCGACCGGGTCATCGCCGCGACCTCGCCAGAGGCACTCGCAGGCCACGACCTGGTCTTCCTCGCGCTGCCGCACGGGGCGTCCGCCGCGCTCGTTGCACAGCTCCCACCCGAGGTGGTCGTCCTGGACTGCGGGGCGGACTTCCGCCTCAGCGAGGCCGACGCGTGGACCCACTTCTACGACACCCCGTATGCCGGTCGGTGGCCCTACGGTCTGCCCGAACTCGTCGGCGCTGGGGGTCGCAAACAGCGTGGTTCCTTGGTCGGCCAGACGCGGATCGCGGTGCCGGGCTGCTATCCCACCGCAGTGTCACTGGCGCTGGCACCCGGGCTGGCGGCCGGCGTTCTCCTGCCGCAGGACATCGTCATCGTCGCCGCGTCGGGCACCTCAGGTGCGGGCAAGTCGCTCAAACCGCACCTGCTCGGAGCCGAGGTCATGGGGTCGATGTCGCCCTACGGCGTCGGGGGAGTGCACCGGCATACCCCCGAGATCGAGCAGAACCTCAGCGCAGCGGCAGGCGCCGAGGTCAGCGTGTCCTTCACCCCGACGCTGGCCCCGATGTCCCGGGGCATCCTCGCCACCTGCACGGCCAAGCTGGCTGAGGGCGTTGACCCGGCGACGGTTCGCGCGGCCTGGGAGACGGCATACGCGGACGAACCGTTCGTCCACCTCCTTCCCCCCGGCAGCTGGCCCCGCACCGCTGATGTGGTCGGGTCCAACAGCGTCCACCTTCAGCTCGCCGTCGACGAGCGCGCCGGTCGCGTGGTCGTCACGAGCGCGATCGACAACCTCACCAAGGGCACCGCGGGCGGGGCCATCCAGTGCGCCAACCTCGCTCTCGGACTGCCCGAGACCACCGGGCTTCCTGTCGTAGGAGTCGCACCATGAGCACCTCGACGCCCACCAACGCTGCCGTGGTCGAGTTGCCGCGGGGGTTCCGCGCTGCCGGGGTGACCGCCGGACTCAAGGCCAGCGGACGTCCCGACCTGGCCCTGGTCGTCAACGACGGCCCGGATCACCACGCCACGGCTGTTTTCACGAGCAACCGGGTCGAGGCGGCCCCGGTCACCTGGTCGCGCCAGGTCGTCAACGACGGACGGGTGGACGCCGTCGTGCTCAACTCCGGCGGCGCCAACGCGTGCACCGGCTCGCCCGGATTCCTCGACACCCACCGCACCGCCGAGAAGGTCGCCGAGGCCCTGGGCATCTCGGCCGGCGACGTCGCGGTGTGCTCCACCGGCCTCATTGGCGAGCGGCTCCCCATGGACCGGTTGCTGTCGGGCGTCGACCTTGCCGTCGCGGCGCTCGCACCGGGCGGTCATGACGCGGCGGCCACAGCAATCATGACCACCGACACGGTCTCCAAGCAGGCCACCGCCGGTGGTGCCGGCTGGTCGGTGAGCGGGATGGCCAAGGGGGCTGGCATGTTGGCCCCGGCGCTGGCGACCATGCTCGTCGTCCTCACCACCGACGCCGTCGCCACCCCGGCGCAACTGGATGCCGCGCTGCGGGCGGCGACCGAGGTGAGTTTTGACCGGATCGACTCCGATGGCTGCATGTCGACCAATGACACGGTGTTGCTGATGTCCTCGGGTGCCTCGGGGGTGACGCCCTCTCAGGATGAGCTCACCGCCGCGGTGACCTCGGTCTGCGCCGACCTCGCCCGGGGGTTGATCGCCGACGCCGAGGGCGCCCATCACGACGTGGAGATCGAGGTCCGCTCGGCGGCGAGCGTTGCCGACGCCCTTGAGGTCGCTCGCTCGATCGCGCGCAACAACCTGTTCAAATGCGCGGTCTTCGGCAATGACCCCAACTGGGGGAGGGTGCTCGCCGCCGTCGGCACGACGCGGGCAGCCTTCGACCCGGCGCGGCTGGGAGTCTGGATGAACGGCATACAGGTATGCCGTGCCGGCGGGGTCGGCGAGGACCGCTCCCTGGTCGACCTCACCACACGCCACCTGCACCTGGTCGTCGACCTCGATGCGGGCGACGCCACCGCCACGGTGTGGACCAACGACCTCACCCACGACTACGTCCATGAGAACTCGGCCTACAGCACCTGAGCAGCCGCGCTCGCGGCCCGAGGAGGAACCACGATGAGATCCCTGCGCGGCGAACCCGCCGACGCGCTGGCCACTGCGGCCAGCAAGGCCGGCACCCTCGTCGAGGCGCTGCCCTGGCTGGAGCGCTTCCGCGGGGCGCTCGTCGTCGTCAAGTACGGCGGCAACGCCATGATCGACCAGACCCTCAAGGCGGCCTTCGCCCAGGACATCGCGTTCTTGCGGTATGCCGGGCTGCGGCCGGTCGTCGTCCATGGCGGCGGCCCGCAGATCGGGTCGATGCTGAAGCGGCTGGGGCTGACCAGTGAGTTCAAGGGCGGGCTGCGGGTCACGACGCCCGAGGTCATGGACGTCGTGCGAATGGTGCTGACCGGTCAGGTCGGCCGCGAACTCGTCGGTCTGCTCAACCATCACGGACCCCTCGCGGTCGGCCTGTCCGGCGAGGATGCCGAACTCTTCGGTGCTCGTCGGCGCGGCACCGTCGTCGACGGCGAAGATGTCGACCTCGGACTGGTCGGGGACGTCGAACGGGTCAATCCCGCCGCGGTGCAGGACATCCTCGACGCGGGCCGCATTCCCGTCGTCTCGACGGTCGCGCCCGACCTCGACACCCCCGGCCAGGTGCTCAATGTCAACGCTGACACCGCGGCTGCCGCGCTGGCTGTCGCCCTCGGTGCTCGCAAACTCGTCGTCCTCACCGACGTGGAGGGGGTCTACGCCGATTGGCCGGACCGCTCCTCGTTGCTGTCGCAGTTGTCGGTCAGCGAGGCGCAGGTGCTGCTCGGTAAGGTCGACTCGGGCATGGTGCCCAAGCTGGAGGCCTGCATCCGGGCCGTCGAAGGCGGAGTCCCGCAAGCCCATGTCGTTGACGGGCGCACCCCGCACTCGATCTTGCTCGAAGTCTTCACCGATGCCGGAATCGGCACGATGGTGCTGCCGGATACGACCTTGCCCACGGCGGCGGTGGCCCCGTGAGCGGTGACGTTCCCGAGTGGCTCGGCCGGTATGCCGGGTCGCTGCTGCCGGTGTTCGGAGTCCCGCAGACGGTGCTCTCGCACGGGCAGGGCTGCTATGTCGTCGACGTCGACGGCAAGCGCTATCTCGATCTGCTCGGCGGCATCGCCGTCAACACTCTCGGTCACGGTCACCCGGCGCTCGTCGAGGCGGTGACCAAGCAGGCATCGGCGCTGCTGCATGTGTCGAACTTCTTCACCAGCGAGCCGCAAATCGAACTCGCCGAGACGATCTTGCGGCTGGCGCAGGCGCCGGTCGGGTCCGCGGTGTTCTTCGCCAACTCCGGCACCGAAGCGATCGAGGCGGCGATCAAGCTCACCCGGCGCACCGGACGCTCACGGATTATCGCTGCTCAGGGGTCGTTTCACGGCCGGTCCACTGGTGCCCTGGCGCTTACCTGGAAACCCGCCTATCGCGAGCCTTTCGAACCGCTCATCCCGGATGTCGTCCACGTGCCCTACGACGACGAGGAAGCCCTCCAGGCCGCCGTCACCGACGCCGCTGACAATCTGGCCGCAGTCATTCTTGAGCCCATCCAGGGCGAGGGCGGAGTCATCCCGGCGAGCACGGCATACCTGCGCTTGGCTCGTGAACTCACCACTGCTGCTGGCGCGTTGCTGGTCTTCGACGAGATCCAGTCAGGCATCGGACGCACCGGCGACTGGTTCGCCTTCCAGGACGCTGGCATCGTGCCGGATGCCTTCACCCTGGCCAAGGGGCTGGCCGGTGGGGTGCCGATCGGCGCCCTGGTCACGGTTGGCCCTGCGGTTACGGCGATGCTGACCCCCGGCCAGCACGGCAGCACCTTCGGTGGCAACCCGCTGGCCTGCGCGGCGGGCCTGGCGACGCTGCGCACGGTGGAGTCCGATGGCCTCCTCGCGCACGCCCGGGAGATGGGGGAGCACCTCGCGTCGGCGGTGCTGGCGCTGAACCATCCGCTCATCGAGCAGGTGCGCGGTCGCGGCCTGCTGCGCGCGATCGTGCTGCGCAAGGAGGCGTCGGCGACCGTTGCCGCGCGAGCCCTGGAGGCTGGCTTCCTGGTGAATGCCGTTGCGCCGCAAGCAATTCGGCTGGCTCCGCCGCTGGTCATCGAGGCCCACGAGCTCGACACCTTCGTGGCCGCACTGCCAGGTCTTTTGGAAGGGCTCGGCGACCCCGCAGAGGACTCGGCGTGATCCCCACCACCCCGACCGCCCGCCGCGCCCGGGTCGCTGCCCTCATCGGGTCGCAGGAGGTGCGCTCCCAAGGGGAGTTGCTCGCTCTCCTGCACGACGAGGGCATCGAGATCACCCAGGCAACCCTCTCGCGCGACCTGGTCGAACTCGGCGCCACCAAGGTCCGCCGCGGCCGCGCCCTCGTGTATGCCGTCCCCGGCGCCCCCACCCCGAGGTCCGGAGCCGACGTACCAGCCCGAGTCCGGCGTGCGCTGGAGGAATTGCTGGTCACCGCCGAAGCGTCGGGCAATCTCGTCGTGCTGCGCACCCCGCCCGGCGCGGCGAACTTCCTCGCCTCGATGCTCGACCAGAGCGAGTTGGCCGATGTGCTTGGCACCATCGCCGGCGACGACACCATCCTCGTGGTCACCCGCTCGGCCAAGGCTGGGCCGTCGGTCGCCCGCAAGCTGCTCGACCTTGCCGGCACCCCCGACTGACCCAGACGCACGACCCACCGACCCACGCCCTCGTCGAGGGCGCACCGAAGGAGCCCGACCGTATGCCGCACGACCAGTCCTCCGACCGCGTGAGCCTCTGGGGCGGACGGTTCGCCGGTGGGCCGGCCGATGCCCTGGCCGAGTTGTCCCGCAGCACCCACTTCGACTGGCGGTTGGCTCCCTACGACATCGCCGGGTCGATCGCGCACGCCCATGTGCTGCATGCCGCCGGTCTGCTCGATGATGGCGCGATCGCCACGATGGAGTCCGGACTGCGCGCGCTGCTCGCCGACGTGCAGTCTGGCGGTTTCGTCCCGCTGCCCGAGGACGAGGATGTACACACCGCCCTGGAGCGGGGACTCATCGAACGGGTCGGACCCGAGGTCGGTGGGCGGTTGCGCGCCGGCCGCAGTCGCAACGACCAGATCGCGACCCTGCTGCGGATGTACCTGCGCGACGCGGCCCGGGAGATCGCCGGGCTGCTGCTCGACGTGGTCGAGGCCATCGTGGCCCAGGCCGACCAGCACCTCGGCGTTGCGATGCCAGGGCGCACCCATTTGCAGCACGCCCAGCCGGTGTTGCTGTCCCACCATCTGCTCGCCCACGCCTGGGCCCTGCTGCGCGACGTCGACCGGTTGCGCGACTGGGACCGACGGGCCGACGTCTCGCCCTACGGATCGGGCGCCCTTGCCGGCAGCTCTCTCGGGCTCGACCCACGGGCCGTGGCCACCGAGTTGGGCTTCTCCGACTCGGTCGCCAACTCGATCGACGGCACCGCAAGCCGCGACATCGCTGCGGAGTTCGCCTTCGTCCTGGCGATGACCGGAGTCGACCTTTCGCGGCTGGCCGAGGAGGTCGTCCTCTGGGCGACCAAGGAGTTCTCCTACATCACCCTCGATGATGCCTACTCGACGGGGTCGAGCATCATGCCGCAGAAGAAGAACCCCGACGTCGCTGAACTCACCCGAGGCAAGGCTGGCCGGGTCATCGGTGACCTGGCCGGGCTGCTCACGACCCTCAAGGCGTTGCCGTTGGCCTACAACCGCGACCTGCAGGAGGACAAGGAGCCGGTCTTCGACGCGATCGACACGATGACCGTGCTGCTGCCCGCGTTCGCGGGGATGGTCGCGACCCTCACTTTCCACACCGAGCGCCTGGAAAGCCTTGCGCCCCAAGGGTTTGCGCTCGCCACCGATGTCGCCGAGTGGCTGGTCCGCCAGGGCGTGCCGTTCCGGGTCGCCCATGAGGTCGCCGGGGAGTGCGTTCGGGTCTGCGAGTCCCGCGACATCGAGTTGTGGGACCTGTCCGATGCCGACCTGGCCGCGATCAACCCGGCGCTCACGTCCGCACGTGCGCGAGGTCCTCACCGTGGCCGGCTCACTCGGCTCGCGCAACGGCCGCGGCGGCACCGCACCCGCGCGCGTCAGCGAGCAACTCGCCGAGGTGCGGACCGCCCTGGCGGCTGCGCGCAACGTCAGGCGCGGATGACCCGGAAGGCAGGGTCGGCCCGCAGCGCCATGAACTCCAGCGCCCGCTCTTGGGAGGCGATGTCCACCGCGCTCGTCGGCGCCCAGGTCGGCACCGGCATCGGCCGACCGTCGTCGCCGACCGCGACATAGACGCTGGTGCACTGGGTGGCCAGCGCCAGCTCGCCGGTGCGCGGGCTGCCCGAAAGCACGCGCAGCGCGATATGCATCGAGGAGCGCCCAGTGTGGACTAGCCGGGACTGGATCTCGATGAGGTCACCGATTCGGATCGGTCGGATAAACGACATCCCACCGGAGAACCGCGAGACCACGTGGGCGCCGCTCCACCCGGACGCGCACACGTAGCCCGTTTCGTCGATCCACCGCATGAGGATGCCGCCGTGGACCTTGCCGCCCCAGTTGACGTCAGTCGGTGCGGCGAGGAACCGCAGCGTCGCTCCGTGCGCCTGCGTCGGCGCCTCCCAGTCCTGCGCTGCGACGAGAGCCTTGACCCTTTCGCGCAGCTCGATCCGTCGTTCGGCCTCGGCCTTGGCGGCCCGCAACACTGCCCCCGGCGGCTCCCACTGCGGGACCTCGACGGTCCGTCCGTCGTCGCCGACCGCGACGAAAACCATCCGACACTCGAAGGCATGCGCGACGGTGCCCTGCCGCGGGTTGCCCGAGGCCACGTCGACGACGATCGTCATGCTGCTGCGGCCGGTGAGCACGACCTGGGCGGAGACCTCGACCAGATCGCCGATCTGCACCGGCCGGTGGAAGTCGATATTGCCGACGTAGGCCGTGACGCAGTACCGCCCGGACCAGCCGGCGGCGCATGCGAAACCGGCCTTGTCGATCCACTCGAGGATCCGCCCGCCGCTCACCGTGCCGCCCTGTCCGGCGTCGGTCGGAGCGGCCAGGAAGCGCAGGGTGATCTGTCCGGTGACGGCGGTGGACGGCATACCGTCAGCGTAGGACCGCGCCGATCGGGGACACTGGCCGGTATGCCGCGTGCCACTGCCGCCTTCTACGAGCGCGACGTCCACGACGTCGCCCGTCGCCTGCTGGGGGCTCGGGTCGCTCACGCCGGTGTCACCGTGCGCCTCACCGAGGTCGAGGCGTATGCCGGCATGGGAGACCCGGGGTCGCACGGGTTCCGGGGTCCGACGCCGCGCACCCGCGTGCTCTTCGGCCCACCCGGAGGCCTCTATGTGTACTTCACCTACGGCATGCACTGGTGCGCCAACCTCGTCACCGGTCCCGAGGGTGGCGGCGGGGCGGTGTTGCTGCGCGCGGGGGAGGTCGTCGACGGCGTGGACGTTGCGGCCGATCGGCGCGCGGGGGTGAGATTCCGCGACTGGGCACGCGGACCGGCCCGCCTGGCTCGCTGTTTGGCGTTGACCGGCGACCAGAACGGCATCGACACTCTGGCTCCCGATACCCCGTTCGTCGTCGAACTGGCCGACCCGCTCGACCCAGGTCTGATCCGGCAGGGACCCAGGGTCGGGGTGAGCGGGCCGGGAGGCGACGGGACGGCATACCCCTGGCGCTACTGGGTCGACGCAGACCCGACGGTCTCGCTCTATCGCCCCGGGAAGGTGCGCCCGGCCTCGGCCACGTAGCGGGGTGGTGCGCGAACGGCATACCCGTTGGCATTGCTGGTATGCCGTGCGGCAGGCTTGGCCCCGGCCCCGCGCGGCGGGGGCGGCATCGCAGGCGAAAGGGACGGCATACCGTGAACGACATCCTCGACGAGCTGCAGTGGCGCGGATCGGTGGCGCTGACCACCGACGAGACCGCGCTGCGCGAGGCACTCGCGAGCGGACCGATCACGGCCTATTGCGGGTTCGACCCGACCGCGCCGTCACTGCACTTCGGCAACCTCGTGCAGTTGATCGTGCTGCGGCGGCTGCAACGGGCCGGCCACCAGGTCATCTGCCTGGTCGGTGGCTCCACCGGTCTCATTGGCGACCCGAAGCCCACCTCGGAGCGGGTCCTCAAGACCAAGGACGAGGCCGCGGCCAACGTCGCGCGGATCAAGGAATTGGTGCGGCCGTTCCTCGACTTCGAAGGCACCGACCCCGCGTGCGAGCACCCCGCGATCCTCGTCAACAACCTCGACTGGACCGAGCCGATGTCGGCGCTGGACTTCCTGCGCGACATCGGCAAGCACTTCCGGGTCAACCAGATGATCCGCAAGGAGGCGGTCGCGCGTCGGCTGGAGAGCCAGGAGGGCATCTCCTACACCGAGTTCAGCTACCAACTGCTGCAGGCGCTGGACTTCCTGGAGCTCTACCGCGCCCACGGCTGCACCCTGCAGACCGGCGGCTCCGATCAGTGGGGCAACCTCACGGCCGGTGTCGACCTCATCCACCGGGTCGAGGGGTCGGGGCGCACGCCCTCGCGACACCCTTGCTCACCGATGCCTCGGGGGCGAAGTTCGGCAAGTCGGAGGGCAACGCGATCTGGCTCTCGGCGGACATGACCAGTCCGTACGCGCTCTACCAGTACTTCCTCAACGTCGAGGACGCCTCGGTCGTGGCCCTGCTCAAGGTCTTCACCGACCTGGATAGGGACGAGATCGCCGAGCTCGAGCGCCAGGTCGAGCAGGAGCCGTTCCGGCGCACTGCCCAGAAGACCTTGGCGGCGTTCGTCACGACGCTGGCCCACGGGGCGGATGCGACGGCGAGCGTGCAGGCCGCCTCGGAGGCGATCTTCGGCAAGGGTGACCTCGGAGCTCTCGATGCCGGCACCTGGCGCGACGCGTCTGCGGAGTTGCCACATGGTGAGGTGGCGGTGGGAGCGTCGGTCGTCGATGCGCTCGTGGCCACCGGCCTCGCCGAGTCGCGCAACGGCGCCCGTCGGCTGTTGGGGGAGGGCGGCGTGTCGATCAACAACATCAAGGTCTCCGATCCAGAGGCCGTCCTCGCGGCGGAAGACTTCCTACACGGGTATGCCGTCCTGCTGCGCCGCGGTCGCAAGGCCCAGGCTGCAGCCCGCCTGGGAGCCATCCCCGAGGGCAGTTGAGCACGAAAATCACCCGATTTGGAGATACCGACAGCCCCGGGCTATGGTTCTCATCCGTCAGCCCGACAGGGAGGAACGGACACCCGCGGTAACGCGAGATGGCCGGTCCCGAGGACTGACTCCCACCACCTCCACCGGTCCGCCGGCGTGGTTGCGCCGCCTGAACAGGTCGGCACAGACTCACCGGAGACTCTGGTAGAGTGGTGAACCCCGCAGAGAGCCAAGCGCGCTTGAGTCGGTCGCATGAAGTCCAGAAGGACGCCGCGACACGGATTTGACGCCCAAGATGGACGCGGGTAAGATTGAAGGGTTGCCCCGAAGCCAGGCCGCGGAAGCGGCGCAACTGCGGTGCGCGTCCGAACCTTGAGAACTCAACAGCGTGCCAAAAATCGATGCCAATAACCTCGTCTCGGGGTCGGCACGAAGTGTGACGACGTCATACTTCTCCGATCGCGAACGAAAATCCTTTGGTTGACAATGAATAAACACGAGCGGTTCGTCCGCTCGGCTAGTTGTTCTTGATCAGTCAGTGAAACAACCCTTCGTGGGTAGAAGTTTCCACGGTTCGCCGTGGAGCAAAACATCAACGGAGAGTTTGATCCTGGCTCAGGACGAACGCTGGCGGCGTGCTTAACACATGCAAGTCGAACGGTGACGAGGAGCTTGCTCCTCCGATCAGTGGCGAACGGGTGAGTAACACGTGAGTAACCTGCCCCAGACTCTGGGATAACAGTTGGAAACAGCTGCTAATACCGGATACGAGACGGAGAGGCATCTCTACCGTCTGGAAAGTTTTTCGGTCTGGGATGGACTCGCGGCCTATCAGCTTGTTGGTGAGGTAATGGCTCACCAAGGCGACGACGGTAGCCGGCCTGAGAGGGCGACCGGCCACACTGGGACTGAGACACGGCCCAGACTCCTACGGGAGGCAGCAGTGGGGAATATTGCACAATGGGCGAAAGCCTGATGCAGCGACGCCGCGTGAGGGATGACGGCCTTCGGGTTGTAAACCTCTTTCAGCAGGAAGAAGCGAAAGTGACGGTACCTGCAGAAGAAGCCCCGGCTAATTACGTGCCAGCAGCCGCGGTAATACGTATGGGGCAAGCGTTGTTCGGAATTATTGGGCGTAAAGAGCTTGTAGGCGGTTTGTCGCGTCTGCGAAGTGAAAATCCGGGGCTCAACCCCGGACTTGCTGTGGGTACAGGCAGACTAGAGTGTGGTAGGGGAGACCGGAATTCCTGGTGTAGCGGTGGAATGCGCAGATATCAGGAGGAACACCGATGGCGAAGGCAGGTCTCTGGGCCACAACTGACGCTGAGAAGCGAAAGCATAGGGAGCGAACAGGATTAGATACCCTGGTAGTCCATGCCGTAAACGTTGGGCGCTAGGTGTGGGGCTCATTCCACGAGTTCCGTGCCGCAGCTAACGCATTAAGCGCCCCGCCTGGGGAGTACGGCCGCAAGGCTAAAACTCAAAAGGAATTGACGGGGGCCCGCACAAGCGGCGGAGCATGCGGATTAATTCGAGGCAACGCGAAGAACCTTACCAAGGCTTGACATACACCGGAAACATCCAGAGATGGGTGCCCCCGCAAGGTCGGTATACAGGTGGTGCATGGTTGTCGTCAGCTCGTGTCGTGAGATGTTGGGTTAAGTCCCGCAACGAGCGCAACCTCGTTCTATGTTGCCAGCGCGTTATGGCGGGGACTCATAGAAGACTGCCGGGGTCAACTCGGAGGAAGGTGGGGATGACGTCAAATCATCATGCCCTTATGTCTTGGGCTTCACGCATGCCAATGGCCGGTACAAAGGGCTGCGATACCGCGAGGTGGAGCGAATCCCAAAAACCGGTCTCAGTTCGGATTGGGGTCTGCAACTCGACCCCATGAAGTCGGAGTCGCTAGTAATCGCAGATCAGCAACGCTGCGGTGAATACGTTCCCGGGCCTTGTACACACCGCCCGTCAAGTCACGAAAGTCGGTAACACCCGAAGCCGGTGGCCCAACCCTTACGGGGGAGCCGTCGAAGGTGGGACTGGCGATTGGGACTAAGTCGTAACAAGGCAACCGTACCGGAAGGTGCGGCTGGATCACCTCCTTTCTAAGGAGCACTGGTCGCGCAAGCGATCCAGAGCCCGGTCTGTCAGCGAACGTCTGGCAGCGGGTGCTCAAGGGTGGAACATCGATTAAGTTGGCGTCGACGCGAAGCGTCTCCCGAGTACAAGCCGTAAGGCGGTGGAAACGGGCCTGGCAGTAGCGCCGGCGCCCTGGCCTGTTGTCGGGTCCTGAAGGCTGAGGAAGAAGCTCACCTTCGGGCCGGGAGATTACCAGGACCTGCCACGACACGAACCCCGCCATTGCGGCCAGGCGTGTCGGATCCGGTGAGGGCACCGCGCCGGCACTTGAGAACCCACAGTGGACGCGAGCATCTTTGTGGCCAAGTTTTTAAGGGCACACAGTGGATGCCTTGGCACCAGAACCGAAGAAGGACGTAGGAATCTGCGATAAGCCTCCGGGAGTCGGTAACCAGACTGTGATCCGAGGATTTCCGAATGGGAAACCCGGCTGGAGGCAAGTCCAGTCACCCCTGTCTGAACACATAGGACAGGTGGAGGGAACGTGGGGAAGTAAAACATCTCAGTACCCACAGGAAGAGAAAGCAACCGCGATTCCGTGAGTAGTGGCGAGCGAAAGCGGAAGGGGCTAAACCAGCCATGTGTGATAGCTGTCAGGCGTTGCATAGTTGGGGTAGTGGGACCTCTTGGTCGGCTCTGACAGGCCGGCATGGAGTCAAAAGCGAGTTATAGTCGAAGGGCATTGGAAGGCCCGGCACAGAGGGCTACCCCACGTAGACGAAATAGCACTCCAGAGGAGTCATCCCAAGTAGCGCAGGGGCCGGGAAATCCCCGTGTGAATCTGGCGGGACCACCCGCTAAGCCTAAATATTCCTGGTGACTGATAGCGGACAAATTACCCGTCGAGGGAAAGTGAAAGTACCCGGGAGGTGAAGAAATAGATCCTGAAACCGTGTGCCTACAATCCGTTGGAGCCTCCTTGCGGGGTGACAGCGTGCCTTTTTGAAGAATGAGCCTGCGAGTTAGTGCTCGGTGGCGGAGTTAACCCGAGATGGGAAGCCGTAGCGAAAGCGAGTCCCGAATAGGGCGTCTTAGTCACCGGGTCCTAGACCCGAAGTAGAGTGATCTACTCTGGCCCAGGTTGAAGCGCAGGTAAGACTGCGTGGAGGACCGAACCCACAAGGTTGAAAACTGAGGGGGATGAGCTGTGGGTAGGGTGAAAGGCCAATCAAACTCCGTGATGGCTGGTTCTCCCCGAAATGCATTTAGGTGCAGCGTCACGTGTTTCTTACCGGAGGAAACTGCTGGATAGCCGATGGGCCCCACCGGGTTACTGACGTTAGCCAAACTCCAGATACCGGTAAGTGAGAGCGTGGCAGCGAGACTGCGGGGGATAAGCTCCGTAGTCAGCGAGAGGGAAACAGACCAGATCACCAGCTAAGGTCCTAAGCGTGTGCTAAGTGGGAAAGGATGGGGTTGCATTGACAGAACCAGGAGTTGGCTTAGGAAACAACCACCCTTTAAAGAGTGCGTAATAGCTCACTGGTCAAGTGATTCCGCGCCGACAATGTAGCGGGGTCAGGCACACCACCGAAGCTGTGGCATTGACACTATAGCCCCGGCCGTAGAACTCTGAGGACTCACGGTCCAAGCATGTTGATAGGTAGGGAGCGTCGTGTGGCCAGGGAAGCGGCGGAGTAGTCCAGCCGTGGAGGTTACACGAGTGAGAATGCAGGCATGAGTAGCGAATGACG